>JAHBZV010000020.1 GCA_019635275.1 Burkholderiaceae bacterium
GCGCTGTGCGACGGCAAGATCGACGGCTTCTTCTACGCGGTCGGCCATCCGTCGGCGAACATCCAGGACCCGACGACGACCTGCGGCGCGAAGCTGGTGTCGCTGACCGGCCCGGCGGTCGACAAGTTGCTGGCCGACAAGCCGTACTACGCGAAGGCGACGATCCCGGGCGGCCTGTACCCCGGCAACCCGCAGCCCACGCAGACCTACGGCGTGCTCGCGACGGTGGTCACGTCGGCGAAGGTGCCGGCCGACACCGTCTACCAGGTCGTCAAGGCGGTGTTCGACAACTTCGACGAGTTCAAGAAGCTGCACCCGGCGCTCGCCAGCCTCACGCCGCAGAACATGGTCAAGGACGGCCTGTCGGCGCCGCTGCACGAGGGGGCGCTGCGCTACTACCGCGAAAAGGGTTGGGTGAAGTAGGCACCCGTCTCCGAGCGAGCGAAGAAGCGGGCCCTGTGCCCGCTTTTTCGTGCGCGCCACCGAACCGGAGAACCGCATGAGCGAGACCGGCAAGCCCTCGGTCGAACTTCAGCAACTCGTTGCCGACGCCGATACCGGCGGGCGCGCCGCGTCGGGCGTCTCCGGGGCGATCATCACCGCGGTCGCGCTCGCCTGGTCGGCCTTCCAGCTCTGGTACGCGTCGCCGCTGCCGTTCTCGCTCGGCTTCGGGCTGCTCAACGACACCGAGGCGCGCGCGCTGCACCTGGGTCTCGCGCTGTTCCTCGCGTTTCTCGCGTACCCGGGCTCGCGACGGCCCGGCGTGCGCAACCGGGTGCCGCTGCTGGACTGGGCGTTCGCGCTGGTCGGCGCCTTCGCCGGCGCGTACCTGCTGCTGTTCTACAACCAGCTCGCGACGCGGCCCGGCGTGCCGATCGCGATGGACATCGTCGTCGCCACGATCGGCATGCTGCTGCTGCTCGAGGCGACGCGCCGCGCAGTCGGCGCGCCGATGACGCTGCTGGCGCTGGCGTTCATCGGCTACATCTTCCTCGGCCCGCACCTGCCCGATGTCGTCTCGCACAAGGGCGCCTCGCTCGAGCGGATGCTCTCGCACATGTGGCTCACCACCGAGGGCGTCTACGGCGTGGCGCTCGGCGTGTCGGTGACGTTCATCTTCATCTACGTGCTGTTCGGCTCGCTGCTCGATCGCGCCGGCGCCGGCAACTACATGATGCAGGTGTCGTTCGCGATGCTCGGCCACCTGCGCGGCGGCCCGGCCAAGGTGGCGGTGGTCTCGTCGGCGCTCAACGGCCTGATCTCCGGCTCCTCGGTGTCCAACGTGGTGTCGGGCGGCATCTTCACGATCCCGCTGATGAAGAAGGCCGGCTACGGCGGGATCAAGGCCGGCGCGATCGAGACCGCATCGTCGGTCAACGGGCAGATCATGCCGCCGGTGATGGGCGCGGCCGCGTTCCTGATGGTCGAGTACGTCGGCATTCCCTACAGCGACATCGTCCGGCACGCGTTCCTGCCGGCGGCGATCTCGTACATTTCGCTCTTCTACATCGTGCACCTCGAGGCGCTGAAGATGGGGCTGCGCGCGAGCGCGTCGCAGCGCCCGCGCAGCCTGCGCGAGAGGGCGATCGGCTGGGCGCTGGGCGTTTCGGGCACCATCGCCGTCTGCGGACTCGTCTACTGGATCGCGATCGGCGCGCAGGCGCTGCTCGGGGCAGCCGCGCCGTGGGTGCTCGCCGCGCTGCTGCTCGCGCTGCACGTCGCGCTGTTGCGCGTGGCAAGCCGCTACCCGGACCTGCCGCAGGAAATCGACATCGACAACCCGGTGCTGCCCGACACCTGGCCGACGGTCAGGGCGGGGCTGCACTTCCTCATCCCCATCGGCGTCCTGATCTGGTGCCTGATGGTCGAAGAGATGAGCCCGGCGCTGAGCGCGTTCTGGGCGACCGTCACGCTGGTGGCGCTGATGCTGACACAGCGCCCGCTGATCGCGCTGTTCCGCGGCACCGGGATGGACGGCTCGTGGCGCAAGGGCTTCGACGAGGTCGTGCAGGGTCTGAACGACGGCGCGCGCAACATGATCGGCATCGGCATCGCGACGGCGACGGCGGGCATCATCGTCGGCGGCATCACGCTGACCGGCCTGGGCTTCCGGATGACCGACTTCGTCGAGGTCGTCTCGCAGGGCAACGTGATCGCGATGCTGCTGTTCACCGCGTTCGTCTGCCTGGTGCTGGGCCTCGGCGTGCCGACCACGGCCAACTACATCCTGGTCGCGTCGCTGATGGCGCCGGTGGTCGTCGAACTGGGGGCGCAGAGCGGGCTGATCATTCCGCTGGTCGCGGTGCACCTCTTCGTCTTCTACTTCGGCATCATGGGCGACATCACGCCGCCGGTCGGCCTCGCGTCGTTCGCCGCGGCGGCGATCTCGGGCGAGGACCCGATCCGCACCGGGCTGCAGGGCTCGGTCTACGCACTGCGAACCGTGGTACTGCCGTTCGTCTTCATCTTCAACCCGGCGTTGCTGCTGATCGACGTCAGCGGCTGGTTCGACCTCGCGAGCGTCGCAGTCGCGTCGACGGTCGCGTCGCTGGCGTTCGCGGCCGCGACGATGGCGTGGTTTCGCGAGCGCTGTCGATGGTGGGAGGTGGCGCTGCTGCTGCTGGCCTCGTTCGCGCTCTTCCGGCCCGACTTCTTCATGGACCGGATCGCGGCGCCGTACGCCGAGGCGCCGGCGTCGAAGATCTTCGAAGTGGCGCGGCAGCTCGGCGAGGACGAGCGGCTCGCGATGATCATCGAAGGCACCAACATCGAGGGCGAGCAGGTGCGCAAGACCGTCGGCGTGCAGCTCGGCGCTCCCGGCGACGGGCGCAAGCGATTGCAGGACGCCGGCATCACGGTGGTCGCGCTGGGCGACCAGGTGCAGGTCGCCAACGTGCGCTTCGGCAGTCGCGCGAAGAAATCGGGCTTCGAGCCGGGCTGGACGATCGGCGGCGTGCTGGTGCCGACCGACCGGCCGTCGGCGCACTGGGTCTACGCGCCGGCGCTGCTGCTGGTGGCGCTGCTCTGGTGGGGGCAGGGGCGCAGGGCCGCGCGCACGCGCGAGGACGCCGCCTGAGCGGCGCGCCTCAACGCGCGCCGATCCATTCTGCGTAGGCGGCCAGGTCGACGTTGCCGCCGCTGACGATCACGCCCACGCGCCGGCCGCGCCAGTTCGGTGCCGACGCGAACGCGCCCGCGGCGGCGAGGCAGCCGGTGGGCTCGACCACCATCTTCATCCGCTCGGCGAAGAAGCGCATGACGGCGACCAGCTGCTCGTCGGACACGGTCAGGATGTCGCGCACGCGCTCGCGGATGATCGGAAAGGTCAGCTCGCCCAGGTGGGTCGTCATCGCCCCGTCGGCGATCGTCTTCGGCACCGCGATCGTCACGATGCGCCCGGCGCGCAGCGACTGGCGGCCGTCGTCGCCGGCCTCGGGCTCGACGCCGAAGACTGCGCAGTCGGGGGCGAGCGCACCGGCCGCGAGCGCGCAGCCCGACAGCAAGCCTCCACCGCCGAGGCAGACGAACAGAGCGTCGAGCGGGCCGACCTCCTCGAACAACTCGAGCGCCGCGGTGCCCTGGCCGGCGATGACGTCGGCGTGATCGTAAGGCGGGATGATCGTCAGGCCGCGCTCCTCGGCGATGCGCCGCGTCAGCGCCTCGCGATCCTCGGCGAAGCGGTCGTAGGCGACGATCTCGCCTCCGTAGTCGCGGGTCGCGGCCAGCTTGGCCGCCGGGGCGTCGGAAGGCATCACGATCGTCGCGGCGACGCCGAGCTCGCGCGCCGCGAGCGCGATCGCCTGCGCGTGGTTGCCCGACGAGAACGCGATCACTCCGGCGCGCTGCTGCGCGGGCGACAGCTTCGCGATCGCGTTGAAGGCGCCGCGGAACTTGAACGCGCCCATCCGCTGGAAGTTCTCGCACTTGAAGAACAGCGATGCGCCGGCGCGCGAGTCGGCGGTCGCCGAGCGCAGCACCGGCGTGCGATGGGCGCGGCCGCGCAGCCGTTCGGCGGCGGCCTGGACATCGGCGAACACGGGGGCGCGCATCAGGCGTATCAGGCTCATCGGGCGATTCGGTGGCGGGGGGAACGAAGCCGACAGGATACCGTCCGGGACCGAAGGGGCCGCGGCGGCGCACGCTGCAGGCGTGTGCGCGGGAGGGTCTCCGATACGGTATCGTCGCGCCCATGCAAGAGGGCTCGAGAGCAGGCGCCGCGCGCGAGGTCTTCGGCGCGTTCCTGCGCCTCGGACTCACGTCGTTCGGCGGCCCGGTCGCCCATCTCGGTTACTTCCGGCGCGAATTCGTCGAGCGGCGCCGCTGGATCGACGATCGCGACTACGCCGACCTCGTTGCGCTGTGCCAGTTCCTCCCGGGACCTGCCAGCAGCCAGGTCGGCTTCGCGCTGGGCTTGCGTCGGGCCGGCTGGGCGGGCGCGCTGGCCGCGTGGCTGGGCTTCACGCTGCCGTCGGCGCTGCTGCTGGCGCTGTTCGCCTTCGGGTACGTCCGCGTGGGGGCAGGCCACGCGCTGTTCGACGCCGTCGTGCACTCGCTGAAGATCGTCGCGGTGGCGGTCGTCGCGCAGGCGGTGTGGTCGATGGCGCGCTCGTTGCTCGGCGACTGGCCGCGACGGTGGCTCGCGTTGCTGGCCGCCGCGGTCGCGCTCGCGTGGCCGGGCGCGCCGGCCCAGTTGCTCGCGCTTGCCGCCTGTGCGCTGGTCGGCTGGCGCGCGCTCGATGCCGCGCCCGCCGCCGCGCGCGGCGTCGGCGAGGATCGGCTCGGCCATCGGATCGGCTGGGTCGGGATGGCAACCTTCATCGCGCTGCTGCTCGGTCTGCCGATCGCCGCGAGCCTGATCGACCAGCCGTGGCTGCGGATCGTCGACGCGTTCTATCGCGCGGGGGCGCTGGTGTTCGGCGGCGGCCACGTGGTGCTTCCGCTCCTGCAGGCAGGCGTCGTCGAGCCCGGGTGGGTACCCGAGGCCTCGTTCCTGGCCGGGTACGGGGCCGCGCAGGCGGTGCCCGGGCCGCTGTTCACGTTCGCGGCGTACCTCGGCGCGGCGATCGGCGGCGCCGGCGCCGGCGCGACACAGGTCGGCGCAGCGTCGGTCGCGACGTCGGTGGCTTCAGCGGGATCGGTGTCGGCCGCCTGGCTCGGAGCGGGCGCCTGCCTGGTCGCGGTGTTCCTGCCGGGAATGCTGGTTCTCGTCGCCGCGTTGCCGTTCTGGCAGAGCCTGCGCGAACGCGCCGCGCTGCGTTCGGCGGTGGCAGGCGTCAACGCCGGCGTGGTCGGCGTGCTGTTCGCAGCGTGGCTCGACCCGGTATCGACCAGTGCGCTGCGGTCGGCACCCGACGTCGCCGTGGCGGTCGTTCTCGTCGTGCTGCTGATGCGCCTGCGCTGGACGCCGTTGGCCGTGGTGGCCACTGCCGTCGCGGTCGGGGCGGTGCGCGCGCTCGTCGCCGCCTGAGCGGCCCGCGCCGCAGACCGGCTTCAGAGCCGGATGCGCGCCGCCATCGCCTGCAACTGCTCGAACGGGGGATCGCGGCGCGGCCATCCGAGCGTCACCGCGTCGCCCTGGCGCCGCGGCAGCACGTGCAGGTGCAGGTGCGGCACCGTCTGCCAGCCCGCCACGCGGTTGGCCTGCAGGATCGTCACGCCGTCGGCGGCGAACTCGCGCTCGACCGCGATCGCGATGCGGCGCGCCGCGCGCATCATCGCCGCGGCGGTGTCCTCGTCGGCGTCCATCAGCGTCTCGTACGGGCGGATCGACGCGACGATCACGTGGCCGTCGTTGACCTGGCCGGCGTCCATGAACGCGAAGACGTGGTCGTCGACGTACACGCGCGCGCACGGCAGCTCGCCGCCATGCAGTCTTTCGAAAATCGTGGGCATCGTCGGTTCTCCGGAGCGGGGCACTGGCGTGGGCCAATACCCGCACTGGAAGAATACCTGAGCGGGGAACTCTACAATTCGCGGATGACTCCTCCTGCTCCCCGCCTCTCCGTTCCCAAGGAAAAGCTCCGGTTCGTCCTGCTCGAGGGCATCCACGCCTCGGCGATCGAGACGCTGCGCGCCGACGGCTATACCAACGTCGAGAGCCATCGCCAGTCGTTGTCGGGCGACGAGCTCGTGCGCGCGATCGAAGGCGCGCACTTCGTCGGGATCCGCTCGCGCACGCAGCTCACCGAGGCCGTGCTCGCCCGCGCCCCGAAGCTCATCGCGATCGGCTGCTTCTGCATCGGCACCAACCAGGTCGACCTCGACGCGGCGGCGCGCCGCGGCATCCCGGTGTTCAACGCCCCGTTCTCCAACACGCGCAGCGTCGCCGAGCTGGTGCTGGGCGAGGTCATCATGCTGATGCGCGGCATCCCGGCGAAGAACGCGAAGCTGCACCGTGGCGGCTGGGAGAAGAGCGCGGCCGGCTCGTTCGAGGTGCGCGGCAAGACGCTGGGCATCGTCGGCTACGGTCACATCGGCACGCAGACCGGCATCCTCGCCGAGCAGCTCGGCATGTCGGTGCTGTTCCACGACATCGAGAAGAAGCTGCCGCTGGGCAACGCGCGGCAGGCCGCGTCGCTCGACGCGCTGCTGGCCGAGTCCGACGTGGTGACGCTGCACGTGCCGGCGACGGCGGCCACGAAGAACATGATCGCCGCGCCGCAGCTCGCGAAGATGAAGCGCGGCAGCCACCTGATCAACGCCTCGCGCGGCAACGTCGTCGACATCGACGCGCTGGCCGGCGCACTCGAGGCCGGGCACCTGGCCGGCGCCGCGATCGACGTGTTCCCCGTCGAGCCCAAGGGCAACGACGGCGTGTTCGAGTCGCCGCTGGTCCGCTTCGACAACGTGATCCTCACGCCGCACATCGGAGGGTCGACCTCCGAGGCGCAGGCGAACATCGGCGGCGAAGTGGCCGCCAAGCTGCTGCGCTACAGCGACAACGGCTCGACCGTCTCGGCGGTGAACTTCCCGGAGGTGTCGCTTCCCGAGCACACCGGAAAGTGCCGGCTGCTGCACGTCCATCGCAACGTCCCGGGTATCATCGCCAGCATCAACGAGCGCTTCTCGCGCGCGGGCATCAACGTCGCGGCGCAGTACCTGCAGACCGACGCGCGGCTGGGCTACGTGGTGATCGACGTCGACGCGTCGGCCAGCCAGGTCGCGCTGGACGAGATCAGCGCGATCGACGGGACGATCCGCTGCCGCATCCTGTACTGAACTCCCCAACGGCGGGCAAGATGGACGAACTGCAGTTGAAGCGACCGGGCAGGGCGGCCGCGCCCGCCGCGGTCCCCGCGTTCGCGCTGTGGCAACTGGGGTTTCGTCCGTTCTACCTGCTGGCCAGCGTCTTCAGCGCCGTCAGCGTCGGCCTGTGGACGCTTCAATACTCGGGATGGCTCGGCGGGGCGTACCTGAAGGGCCCGCTGTGGCACGGTCACGAGATGCTGTTCGGCTACACGGTGGCGGTGATCGCCGGCTTCCTGCTCACGGCGGTGCGCAACTGGACCGGCCTGCCCACGCCATCGGGGGCGCCGCTGGCCGCGCTGGCCGTGCTGTGGGTCGCCGGGCGCGTCCTGGTGCTCACGCCCTGGAACCTGGCTGCCGCCGTGGTGAGCGCCGCCTTTCCGGTCGCGGTGGCCGTCGCGATCGCCATGCCGATCGTGCGCTCGCGCAACTGGCGCAACTACTTCTTCATCGCGCTGCTCGGGCTGCTCGGGGTGATCACGCTGGCCACGCACGCGGCGCTGAACGGGGCGATCGACGTGTCGCCGCGCTTTGCGCTGCAGCTGGCGATCGACGTGGTGCTGTTCATCATGGCCGTGATGGCCGGGCGTGTCGTCCCGATGTTCACCAACAACGGGGTGCCGGGCACCAACGCCACCCGCCGCCCCTGGCTCGAACGACTGGCGCTGGGTTCCATCATCGCGCTGTTCCTGGCCGATCACGTGCAGTCGATGCCGGCGCTCGCCGGGGCGGTGGCGCTGTTCGCGGCGATCGTGCACGCGGCGCGGCTGGCGCTCTGGCAGGGCTGGCGCACCCTGCGAACGCCGTTGGTCTGGGTGCTGCACGGCGCCTATGCCTGGATCGTGATCCACCTGCTGCTGCGTGCGCTGGCCGCCGCCGGATGGGTCGCCGAGCCGCTGGCGCTGCACGCGCTCACGCTGGGCGCGATCGGCGGGCTCACGATCGGCATGATCACCCGCACCGCGCGCGGGCACACCGCCCGCCCGCTGAAGGCCGACGGCTACGAAACCACGGCCTACCTGCTGGTGTTTGCCGCAGCCCTCGCGCGGGTATTCGGGCCGATGCTGCTGCCCGCGCACTACCTGGCCTGCGTGCAGGCCTCGGGCCTGCTGTGGGTGGCCGCGTTCGGGCTCTACGCAGTGCGCTACTGGCCGGTGCTGACCGGCCCGCGCCTGGATGGCAAGCCGGGCTAGGCGCCATGGATGCGCACCGCACCCGTCTCGAACACGACCTGCTCGGCGATCGCGCGGTGCCCGACGACGCCTACTATGGCGTGCACACGCTGCGTGCGCTCGAGAACTTCCCCATCACGGGCACGCCGATCTCGATCTATCCGGCGCTGGTTCGCGCGCTGGCCTGCATCAAGCAGGCTGCGGCGATGGCCAACAACGAACTGGGACTGCTCGACGACGAACGCACCCGCAGCATCGTGCGCGCCTGCGAGGAGGTGAGGGACGGCAGGCTGCACGACCAGTTCGTCGTCGACGTGATCCAGGGCGGCGCGGGCACCTCGACGAACATGAACGCCAACGAGGTGATCTGCAACCGCGCGCTCGAGCTGATGGGTCGCGCCCGCGGCGACTACGCGGCGCTGCACCCGATCGAGCACGTCAACATGAGCCAGAGCACCAACGACGTCTACCCGACGGCGCTCAAGCTCGCCGCCTGGTTCGGCATCGCGGGGCTGATCGACGCGATGGAGACCCTGCGGCGCGCGTTCGCCGACAAGGCGCTCGAATTCGCCGACGTGCTGAAGATGGGCCGCACCCAGCTGCAGGACGCCGTACCGATGACGCTCGGCCAGGAGTTTTCCACCTACGCGACGATGCTGGGCGAGGACCAGCAGCGGCTGCGCGAGGCCGGCGACCTGATCCGCGAGATCAACCTCGGCGCCACCGCGATCGGCACCGGCATCACCGCGCACCCCGATTATGCGCCGCTCGTCTGCCGGCGGCTCTCGGAGATCACCGGCGTGCAGCTGATGACCGCGCCCGACCTGATCGAGGCGACGCAGGACTGCGGGGCCTTCGTGCAACTCTCCGGCGTGCTCAAGCGCGTCGCCGTCAAGCTGTCGAAGACCTGCAGCGACCTGCGGCTGCTGTCGTCGGGTCCGCGCGCCGGGCTCAACGAGATCGACCTGCCGGCGATGCAGGCCGGCTCGTCCATCATGCCGGGCAAGGTGAACCCCGTCATTCCCGAGGTGGTGAACCAGATCGCCTACGAGGTGATCGGCAACGACGTCACCGTCACCTACGCCGCGGAAGCGGGCCAGCTGCAGCTGAACGCCTTCGAGCCGATCATCGCGCACAGCCTGTTCAAGAGCATCACGCACCTGCGCAACGGCTGCCTGACGCTGGCCGAGCGCTGCGTGCGCGGCATCACCGCGAACCGCGAGCGGTTGCGCGCAATGGTCGAGAACTCGATCGGCATCGTCACTGCGCTCAATCCGTACATCGGCTACGCCAACGCGACCGCGGTGGCCGCCGAAGCGCACGCGACCGGCGGTTCGGTCTACCGGATCGTGCTCGAGCGCGGGCTGATGTCGCGCGAGGAACTCGACCGGGTGATGCGCCCCGAGGAGCTGACGCGGCCGCAGCCGATCCGCGACCGTCCGAAGTGAGCGCGGCGTGCCCGGCGGGAGCCGTCCCCGTCGTCGGGATGCCGGGTTGTAGGCTCCGGATATGGAGAGTAGAATCTCCTGATCCGGAGAGAAACTTGAGCCTTGCCCGGCCTGCCTATCCGTCGAGCCGCTTTGCGCCCGACCCGATCGTCGACCTTGCGTCGAAGGAGCAGCGTGCGCGCCTGTCGCGTTCGGCGCTGCTCGGCTTCTTCGCGCTGGCCGATCGGTGGAAGCTGCGCGACGAGGATGCCCGCGAGCTGCTCGGCGGCCTGTCGAGCAGCGCGTGGTACGAGTGGAAGAAGAAGCCCGACCGGCTGCTCGACGTCGATCGCATCACGCGGATCTCGTATCTCGTCGGCATCTACAAGGCGCTGCACATCCTGTACGGCGACGAACTGGCAGACCAGTGGATCGGCCTGCCGAACCGCAACGCGATTTTCGGCGGCGCCACGCCGCTTGCCTACATGATCTCCGGCGGGCTGCTGGCGATGCAGACGGTGCGCAAGCTGCTCGACGCGCGCCGGGGCGGCGTGTGAGCGCGGCCCTTCCGCGCACGACGCTGCTGCGACAGTTCGACACGGTCAGGCTCGTTCCGTCGCGCTTCGCGGCGGCCGAAGACTCGGTGCTGGCGGCGATCGCGACCGACGACGCGCACCTCGCCGATCTGTTCGAGTTGGACGGCGCGACCAACGAGCGGCTGCGCGCCGAGCGCGGACTGCTGCCGGGAATCGGGATCGACGAACTCGTGTTCGGCGTGCCGAACTTCCGGATCGTCAACGCGGCGTTCACGCACGCACGCCCCGAAGGCAGCCGGTTCAACGGTCCCGACCGGGGGGCGTGGTACTGCAGCTTCGAGATCGAGACCGCGCTGGCCGAGGTCGCCTTCCACAAGAGCGTCGAGTATGCCGAGATCGGGCGCTTCGAGGACAGCGTCGCCTACGAGGCGTTCCTGGCCGACTTCACGCACGCGTTCCACGATCTTCGCGGCGACCGGCGCTTCGCCGCGTGCCTGGATCCGCGCAGCTACCGGGCGTCCCAGCGGCTCGCCGAACGGCTGATGCGCGCAGGTGCGGTCGGCGTCGTCTACCCCAGCGTGCGGCGCGCCGCGGGCGTCAACCTGGCCTGCTTCCGGCCGGCCGTGGTCGGCAACGTGCGGCGAGGCGAGGGCTGGCGGCTGACGTGGTCGGGCTCCCCCGAGCCGCGGGTCGCGCGCATTCGAACGCCGCGCTGAGACCCGCCGGGTGCCGCGGGGCGTCGCCGACCCGGCTGCCGGTCGGCTTTACAACCGGCGCGTGTGATGTTCGTCACACCCATTGAAAACAGGCACTTGCAGCCTGGCCCGATTTTTGCTGGCCAGGCGGCTGAGGCGATGCCTCAGGGTCGTAACGCCACCAAGGAGTATCCAATGAGTCACTTCAGCAGAACAGTCGCGCGGCTCTGCGCCGGACTGGCCATCGTCGCGTCGCTGGGCGTCGCTGCGCCGGTCAAGGCCAGCGTCATCCAGCTCGGGTTCATCATCGACGAATCCGGAAGCATCGGCTCGGGAAACTACACGATCATCAAGAACGGCCTGGCTAGCGCGATCAACACGTTGATCCCGGTCGACGGCACCTACGAAATCTCGGTGGTCAGCTTCGCGAGCTCGGCCCAGACGCTGGTCAATCACGTCCTGATCGACAGCGCAGCCGCGCTCACCAGCGTAGTGAATGCAATCACCGGCGACGGATACAGCGGCGGTAGCACCTACATGGGCGCGGCATTCAACGCGATGACGACCGCGCTTTCGGGTTCCACTCGGGCGATCAGCGCGAGTTACGTGAACTTCGCGACCGACGGCGTCAATTCCGATGCCGACGCGACGGTGATCGCAGCCCGAAATGCCCTGATAGCCGCGGGCGCGGACAACATCAGCGTCGAGGGCATCGGCAGCGGAATTGACCAGAACTTCCTGAAGAACTCGATCTGCTTTCCCGGGCCCTGCGACGACAGCGCGCCGTACAACTTCCCCACCCAGGGCTTCTACATCGGCGTTGCCGACGCGGCGGGCTACGCTGCGGCGATCGGCAACAAGATCCGGATCGTCACCGGGCAGGTTCCGGAGCCGCAGATGATCGCCCTGCTCGGCGTCGGGCTTCTCGCGCTGGTCCCCGCGATGCGCCGCCGGGTCCGTCGGCAGCCCCGCTAGCGCGCGCAGCCCCAGCGGCCAGCCGGCACGACGGCAGCCCCATTGGGCTGCCGTCCTGATTTCCGGCGGGCGAGTCCGCGGCCCTACTTGAGCTGCAGGCCCTGCGAATCGAACACCTGCACCGTCACCGGGATGCCGGCGGCCACGCTCTGCGTCACCGTGCAGAACTGCTCGAATTGCCCGAGCACGCGATCGAGATGCTCGAGCGTGCTGCCGGGTACACCGAGCGTGAGGCGCGCCCGGATCGCCAGCACGCGAAGCCGGTTCTCGGCGTTGCGACCGACCTCGGCGGTGACCTCGGCGGCGAGCGGTTCGGGCTTCTGCTTGAATTTGCGCAGCGCGAACAGCAGCGAGCTCGACAGGCAGTTGCCGACCGCGGAGGCGAGCAGCTGGATCGGCGACGGGCCCGCGCCCTGGCCGAGCGGCGGCGGCTCGTCGCCGACCAGGACCGGAACGTCGGCGCCGAACGCCACCTCGAACTGGTAGTCGTGCCGCTGCGCCAGCCGCACTGTCACGTGTTCGGAACTCATTGCCAGGATCTCCCGCCGAATCGAAGTTGTCGGCCAGATGGTACGCGAGAGCGCCCGCCCTCACGCCGGCAGCGGGTATGCCGGAGGGGTCGCCACGCGGAGCCGGCCGCGCTATGCTCGCGCGCCATGAGCCTTCCGCGCGAAGCGAGCGTGCAGACCTATCCGACCGAGCGTGCCGCGGCGCTCAGCGACGGTCTCTTCTCGATCGCGGCGACGCTGCTGGTCATCGACGTCAGGCTGCCGGCCGGCGCCGGCGAGTTCCGGTGGGCGATGCTGGCCGAAATCGCACCACGCATCCTCGGCTACCTGATCAGCTTCCTGGTCATCGGGCAGCTCTGGGTCGCGCACCATCGCAAGCTCCGGCTCGTCGAGCGCATCGACGCCCGAGGCCTGTGGCTGAACCTGCTGTTCCTGATGTTCGTGGCCTTCATCCCGTTTCCGACCGCGGTGTTGAGCGAACACGGCAACCGCGATGCGGTGGTGCTCTACGCGCTGACGATCGTTGCGGCGTCGTCGATGCTGATCCTGCTCTGGGCGCACCTGGGCCGCCATCGCGCATGGCTGGTGCAGCGGGACACGCTGGCCGAGGATGTTCGCCGCGAGGGCTTGCGCACGATGGTCGTGCCGGCGGTGTTCCTGCTGTCGATGCCGCTGGCGTGGCACGAGCCGAGGTGGGCCATGTACTCGTGGATCGTGCTGGCCCCGGTGGCCTGGCTGCTGGGTCGGCGCTGACGCCGGCGATTCAGCCCCCGGCGTCCTTCGGCGGGCTGCGGTAGGGTTCTTCGGAGGGCACGAAGTCCTTCTCGGCCAAAGCCGCGTCGATCCATTCCCGGACCGCCGCGCATTCCATGATGCGGCGAGCATAGCCGACGCAGGTCGCGTCGAGCGGCACGCCGTAGGTGCGGAATCGCAGCACGACCGGCGCATAGAACGCGTCGGCGATGCCGAAGCCCCCGAACAGGAACGGGCCGCCCGACGCAGCGAGGCACTCGTTCCACATCTGCGTGATCCGCGCGACGTCGGCGCGCAGCGCCGGCTGCCCGGCCAGCGTCCGTTGTCCGACTTGCGGCAGGTTGGCCTCGACGTTGAACGCGAAGTGGCTGCGCAACGCGGCGAAACCCGCGTGCATCTCGGCGGTGATCGAGCGGGCGCGCGCACGCGAGGCCGGCTGCGCGGGCCACAGGTGCATCGACGGAAAACGCTCGGCGAGGTATTCGGCGATCGCGAGCGTGTCCCAGATCGCCATCGGCGTGCCGTCGATGACGGTCTTGAGCACCGGTACCATGCCGGTGGGGCTGACTGCCGCCAGGCGCCGCTTGAACTCGGAGTCGGGCGCAAACGAGTCGAAACGGACCTGCACCTCGTCGAAGTCGATGCCCGCCTGGCGCATCAGCACCCAGGGCCGCATCGACCACGACGAGTAATTCCGGTTGCCGATGTAGAGCTCGAGCTCCTTGCCCATCCGCATTGCCTCCGCGAGCAGTCCATTATCATCGTGCCGAGCCGAGCCGCGCCCCGCGCGGTCACCGGATCGTATCGCCGCGAGCGGGCCGCATCGGCCATTATCCATGAGCACCGTACGAAGATCGTCGCGCATCCGCAGGAAGATCGACCTCGCGCTGCAGGGAGGCGGCGCGCATGGCGCTTTCACCTGGGGCGTGCTTCATCGCTTGCTCGAAGACGATCGCATCGAGATCAGTGCCATCAGCGGTTCCAGTGGCGGCGCGATCAACGCGGTGGTCATGGCCGCGGGCCTGATGGCGGGCGGGCGCACCGCCGCACGCGAGGCGCTGCGCGAATTCTGGGCGAGCGTCGGGGCGTCGGCGCGGTTGAACCCGCTGAATGGCGGCATGTTCGGCGCCATGTTCGGCAGCGCGGCCGCGGCCTGGACGCCGCTGGGGCTCTATCTCGACATGGCGAGCCACGTCATCTCGCCATACCAGTTCAATCCGCTGAACGTCAACCCGCTGCGCCGGGTGATCGCCGACGCGGTCGATTTCGACGCGGTGCGCCGCTGCGACAAGGTCGACCTGTTCATCGGCGCGACGAACGTGCGCACCGGGCGCCTGCGGGTCTTTCGCAACGCCGAACTGAGCGTCGACGCGATCCTGGCGTCGGCGTGCCTGCCGATGCTGTTCCAGGCGGTCGAGATCGACGGCGAGGCCTACTGGGACGGCGGCTACAGCGGCAACCCGACGCTGCTGCCGCTGATCGCCGAGGCGAGCGCCGACGACGTGCTGCTGGTGCAGATCAACCCGTCCGAGCGCGACGAGGTGCCGACCCGCGCCCAGGACATCCTCGCGCGGATCGACGAGATCACGTTCAACGGCAGCCTGCTCAAGGAGTTGCGCTCGATCGCGCTGGTGAGGTGGATGCTGCGCGAGGAGGGCAGGTCGATCGAGCGTTACCGGGCGCCCCTGTTCCGGCGGCTGCACGATCTTCGCCTGCACCGGCTCGACGGGGGCGTCGACCTGGCCCGGCTCGGCAATTCGAGCCGGCTCGCCGCCGACCCGGCGACGCTGTCGCAGTTGCACCGTCTCGGTTACGACGCGGCCGACGACTGGCTGGCGCGCAACTTCATGCACCTCGGCCGGCGCGCGACCTTCGACCTCGAGCGCGACTTTCCCCGCGATTCGTTGGCCGGCGGCGATCGAGCGAGCGTGCCCCAGACGGCCGAGCGACGGCGCCCGCGGTAGCCGAGCGGGGCGGCGCCGCCCGGTGCCGGTCACTGCGCCAGGTAGCCCCCGTCGATCGGGTAGTAGCTGCTGGTGACGAACGACGCCTTGTCGGAACTCAGCCACAGCACCAGTTCGGCCACCTCGGACGCCTTGCCGAGGCGGGCAATCGGATGCAGGCCGCCGAGCGCCGCCCGTGCCTCGGCGGGCAGGTTGGCCAGCAGCGGCGTGTCGATGAATGCCGGGCCGACTGCGTTGATGCGGATCCCGCGCGCGGCGTACTCGAGTGCGGCAGTGCGGGTGAGTCCGATCACGCCGTGCTTGGACGCCACGTAGGCCGAATGTCCGCGAAACCCGACCTGGCCGAGGATCGAGGCCATGTTCACGATCGCGCCGCCTCCGGCCGCCAGCATCGCGGGGATCTGGTAGCGCATTCCGTAGAACACCCCGGACAGGTTGATGCCGATGATGCGCTGCCACTCGTCCAGCGCGTAGTCGCCGACGTCGGCGCCCGTTCCGCCCACGCCGGCGTTGTTGCAGGCGACGTGGAGCGCGCCGTAGCGTTTCACCGCCTCGGCTACCAGCCGCTCGTTGTCGGCCGCGCTCGAGGTGTCGGCGCGCACGAAGCAGGCTTCGCCTCCGGCTGCCGCGATCTGAGCGACGGTCTCCAGGCCGCCGGCCTCGCCGATGTCCGAGACGACGACGCGGGCGCCTGCCCCGGCATAGGCGAGGGCGACCGCGCGCCCGATGCCCGACCCTGCGCCGGTGACGATGGCGACCCGCTGCTCGAGTTCCTTCGACATGTGCTGCCCTCCCTGATTCGAGGCCATCGAGTGTAATGTCGCGGAATCGGCCGTGCTTCGATCCGCGTCAAGGCGCGGGTCGACGTCGGGCGTTCGAACAAGGAGCTCGAAGTGGCCTGGCGCGCTCTCGCCCTGTCGAAGGTCTACCAGTTGCTCGAGCCCGGCCCCGTGGTGCTGCTGACGACGGCGTGCAAGGGGCGCCCGAACGTCATGACCCTGTCGTGGCACACGATGATGGAGTTCGAGCCGCCGCTGGTGGGCTGCGTCGTCAGCGACCGCAACTACAGCTTCGCGGCACTGAAGGCCACGCGCGAGTGCGCGATCAGCGTTCCGGAGCGCGACCTTGCCGAGAAGGTGGTCGGATGCGGGAACACGTCGGGACGCGACGTCGACAAGTTCGCCGCGTTCGGCCTGACGGCCGCGCCCGCGAGCCGCGTCTCGGCGCCGCTGATCCGCGAGTGCTTCGCCAGCCTCGAGTGTCGGGTCGTCGACACGCGGATGGTCGCGAAGTACGGATTCTTCGTCCTCGAGGTCGTCGCGGCCTGGGCGGACCGGTCGCGCGGGGCGCCGCGCACGCTTCACCATCGCGGCTACGGCACGTTCATGGTGGCCGGCGAGACGGTCCGCCTGCCGTCACGGATGCCCTGAGCCGCGGCACGCCTGCGGCAAGCAGGTAAGATCGCTGCCGGACGCCCGCCGGACCGCGACGGGCATCGAAACCGGTGGAGTCCCCGATCTTGAGCCGCCTGAACGACCGCCTTCGCCTGCTGCCGCCCGAGTTTCTGGGGGCGCTCGCGCGTGGCATCGAGAAGGAGAGCCTGCGCGCCCGTGCCGACGGCATGCTGGCCGACACTCCGCATCCCCGTGCGCTCGGGTCGGCGCTGACGCACCCCCATATCACCACCGACTTCAGCGAGTCGCAACTCGAGTTGATCACCGGCGTGCACCGGGACGCGCAGTCGTGTCTCGCCGAGCTGACCGCGATCCACCAGGCGGTGTACCGCGGGATCGGCGACGAGATCCTGTGGGCGGCGAGCATGCCCTGTGGCCTGCCAGCCGACGACGCCATTCCGCTTGCGCGCTACGGCACGTCGAACGTCGGCCGCGCGAAGACCGTCTACCGGCAGGGCCTGTCGCACCGCTACGGGCGGCGGATGCAGACGATCTCGGGCATCCATTACAACTTCTCGATGCCCGAGGCGGCCTGGCCGATCCTGCGGCGGGCCGACGGCCACGCTGGTTCGGAGCAGGACTACCGCACGGCATCCTACTTCTCGCTGATCCGCAACTTCCGGCGTCGCTCGTGGCTGCTGCTGTACCTGTTCGGCGCCTCTCCCGCGGCGTGCAGCACGTTCCTGGCCGGGCACCCGCACAACCTGCAGAAGCTCGACGGAGGCACGCTGCACCTGCCGCACGCGACATCGCTGCGAATGGGGCCGCTGGGCTACCAGAGCGACGCGCAGGCCGCGCTGGCGGTGAGCTTCAATTGCCTGGACAGCTACTCGAAGTCGCTGTCGCGCGCGTTGAGCGAGCCGTATCCTGCCTACGAGCGGATCGGCATCCACGACGGCAACGGGCTGTACCGCCAATTGGCCGCGACCTTGCTGCAGATCGAGAACGAGTTCTACGGAACGATTCGCCCCAAGCGCAGCATCCGTTCCGGCGAACGGCCGCTGCGAGCGCTCGCCGAACGCGGCGTGGAGTACGTCGAGGTGCGCTGCCTCGACCTCGATCCGTTCTCGCCGATCGGGATCGAGGCGGGCACGCTGCACTTCCTCGACGTGTTCCTGCTGCATTGCCTGCTCGACGAAAGCCCTCGCGACACGCCCGAGGAGATCGCGGCGATGTCACGCAACCAGCACAAGGTGGCGCAGAACGGCCGCGAGCCGGGGCTGCGCCTCGAGCACGGCGGCCGCGAGGTGAGCCTCGTCGAGTGGGGTCGCGAATTGCTGGACGAGTGCGCGCCGATCGCGGCGGCGCTCGACGCGGCGACGAGCCGGCGCGCCGAAGGCGCCACCCCTCATCGCGACGCGCTCGCCGCGGCCGCGGCGCTGCTGGCTGATCCGTCGCTCACGCCCTCGGCGCGCAGCCTGCGCGAGATGGCACAGGGGTTCGACAATTCGTTCTCGCGTTTCGCGCTGGCTCGATCCGTGCGGCACCGCGAAGCGCTGCTCGCTCGGCCGTTCGACGAGGACTCCGAGAAGCGATTCCGCCGGATGGCCGAGGAGTCGCTCGCCGAGCAGCGGCGCATCGAGGCGGCCGACGAAATGCCCTTCGAGACCTACCGGCAACGCTACCTGGCCGGCGAACTGCCGCTGGGCGATGACCGCTGACGCCGCGGCGGCTGCGCACCTGTCCGCGCTGCTCGGGCGTTTCGCCCGCGCGGTCGCCGCGCACGACGCGGACGGGTTCGCGTCGCCGTACACGCCGGACGGGCGATATCACGACGGCTTCTTCGGCGTGCACGAGGGACGCGAAGCGATCGCCGCGATGCTCGAGCGCTTCTACGTCGGCGGCGAGGCGTTCGACCGCGGGATCGCCTTCACCCAGCTGGGCTACGAGCTGCCGCGCATCGGCAAGCTGCTGGGTCGCTACACGCGGGAGTTCACGGCTTCGTCGGCCGCGCGCGCGCATCTGGCGGCACGTCCGGACCAGGCTGGGCGGCCACCAGGCGACGCTTGAGGCCGCCAAAGCGGCGACGGTACTGCGCCGGCGTCAGCGCGACGCGGCGACGGAACAGGCGCGAGAAGAAACTCGCGTCCTGGTAACCGACTTCGAGCGCGATGGCTTCCACCGGGTCGTCGCCTGCTTCCAGCATCTGCTTGGCCTCCTCGAGGCGCAGCGTGTGGACGTATTCGATCGGGCTCATGCCGGTGGCCTGGGCGAACCGCCGCTTGAAGGTGCGCTCGGGGAGGCCCGACAGCGCGACCATCTGCGCGACCGGCGCCTCGGCCTGGTAGTGGCGTGCCGCCCATTCCTGGCAGCGCATCACCACCGGGTCCGACGATTGCGCCCCGTGGCGCAACGATGCGTAGGCGATCGGACTCGTCGTGTTCCAGTCCATCAGGTTGATGCGCGCGACCTGCATCGCCGCCTCGGGACCGGCATGGCGGGCGATCAGCGAAAGCACGAGCTGGTGCCACGCGATGCCGCTGCCCGCCATCATGATGCGCTGCCCGGCGCCAGCGAAGACGAGCCCGCGCTCGGGATGCCAGCGGGTGCGCGGATACTGTCGGCGCAGCGCGTCGCAGTAGGCCCAGTGGGTCGTCGCGTCGAGGCCGTCGAGAAGCCCCGTGCGCGCCAACAGCACGGCGCCCGAGCAGGACGAGGTCACGGTCGCGCCGGCGGCGTAGCGTTCGCGCAGCCACCTGGCCTCCACGTCGTAGCGATCGCCGAGCGGCTCGTCCGGCGGAATCGCCAGGTCGGTGACGCAGACGATGTCGGCGGCGCGCGCCTCGACCAGACTGGCATCGGGCGTGACGCGGATGCCGTTGGCGGCCGTGAACGCGTGCCGTCGCGCGACACCACGAGCGGGCGGAACGGCGACTCCGCGCTGCCGCCGTGGACCATCTGCCAGTCGCGACAGGTGCTGGCCAGCGCATCGTAGTAGCCGTACAGCGTCGCCGCCGACGTGTCGGCGACGCCGAGCAGCGCCACGACCACGGGTCGGGAGGGGGCTCGCGTCGCATTGCCCATGGCACGAATGTCCGCTTCGTTGCACGAATCACTTTAGTCGATCCGGCGCCCCGGCGACACACTTTGCGCTCCAGGGGCCGCCTCGCGGCATTCGCCACTCACCGGAGCCACACTGAAATGCAGATGATCGATCACGCCGGCCAAGCGGTCTCCGGCGCAACCGGGGACAGCCTCGCCCACTTCGAGCAGGCGGCGCACCAGTTGCGCTGCTTCATCGGCGACCCGCTCGCAGCCGTCGACCGCGCGCTGGCTGCGGCCCCGCGGATGACGATGGCGCACGTGCTGCGCGCGTGGCTGCACCTGCTCGGCACCGAGCCGACGGGCCTTCCGGTCGCCCGCGACTGCGTAGCGGCAGCAGGCGCGCTGCCCGCCACGGACCGCGAGCGCCGCCACGTCGAAGCCGTGCGGTGCGTGACCCACGGCCGCTGGCGCGAAGCCGGTCGGATCCTGGAGGACCTGAGCGCGCGCTATCCGCGCGACGCGCTGGCGCTCGGCGTCGGCCACCAGGTCGACTTCTTCACCGGAGACGCTCGCATGCTGCGTGACCGCATCGCCCGCGCGTTGCCGGCCTGGAGTCCGGCGATGCCCGGCTACCACGCACTGCTCGGCATGCACGCATTCGGCCTCGAGGAGACCGGCGACTTCGAGCAGGCCGAGCGACAGGGCCGTCGCTGCGTCGAGCTCGAGCCGCGCGACGGCTGGGGATGGCACGCGGTCGCGCACGTGATGGAGATGCGCAATCGTCCCGACGACGGCATCGCGTGGCTGGCGCCGGGCGCGCAGCACTGGTCGACGGACAGCTTCTTCGCGGTCCACAACTGGTGGCACCTGGCGCTGTTTCATCTGGAGCGCGACGAAATCGACGAGGTACTGCGCCTGTTCGACGGCCCGATCTTCGGCGCGCGATCCGCGGTCGTCCTCGACCTGGTCGACGCGACCGCGATGCTGTGGCGGCTGCAGCTGCGCGGCGTCGATGTCGGCGATCGCTGGCAGGCCGTGGCGGCGAACTGGGCGCCGCTCGCCGGGGCGGGCACCTACGCGTTCAACGACATGCACGCGATGATGGCGTTCGTCGGTGCGGGCCTGCCCGGTGCGCAGGGCGCGGTGCTCGATGCGCAGCGCCGGGCACTGGGCGGCGACGACGACAACGCGGACTTCACGCGCGAGGTCGGGGCGGCGGCGACGCAGGCGATGCAGGCCTTTGGCCGCGGCGACCCCGCGCAGGCCGCGCGCCTGCTGCGCCCCATCCGCAGCACGGCGAATCGCTTCGGCGGCAGCCACGCCCAGCGCGACGTCATCGACCTGACGCTGGTCGAGGCGGCCCTGCGCGCGCACGACGTGCCGCTGGCGGCCGCCCTGGCGGCCGAGCGCGTGGCGCTGCGCCCCCGCAGCCCGTTGGCACGGCGCTTCGTTGCGCGGGCGCGCGAACTCCGGGTCGCGAGCCCGGACGAGGCGATCCCGGGGACGGGTGAACCTGCCTTGACACCCGACGAGGTCGGTTCAGCCTGATCGGGAGTGCCGCGCGGCGGGCGCGCTGGCCGGTGGCGGGCCCCGCAGATTCAGGAACCTGGCTCGGCGCTTGCGCTTCGATCGGTTGGGACCGTCGAATACTCCGACACCACCGCCCTCAGCCGCTGCCAGTGCGAGCCCGGCCAGTAGACCCGACCGCAGCCGGTGCACAGCGTGAATTCCGTCTGGTCAGCGGCCACGCGCGGGGGCAGGCGATCGGCGACTTCGGCCAGGCTGGCAGGGCGCAGCGGGGCGTTGCACTCCAGGCATCGGCTGAACGGTCGCACGTTCTCGCGCAGCCCGAAGTGCGCGACGACCTCGCGCAACTGCCCGTCGGTCGTGCGTGCGCGCACATAGCGCCCGCGCGTCACCCGCCGGTGCTTGAGCAGCTCGCGATCGCGGCTCAGCACGATGCGCCCGTCGCCGTCGGCGAGGTCTGCCAGCGAGCGATCCGGCGCGTCGCGCGCCAGCTCGGTGTCGAAGCCGAGCAGCCGCAATCGTCGCGCCAGGCCGCCCAGGTGCGCGTCGGCGAGGAATCGCGGCGCCGGATCGCCGGCGGCGGGGTGCGTCGCTGCGGCCGGGAACACGTCGAGCGAGTCGGTCTCGCGCAGCAAGTGCCCGAGCCCGGCGGGCTGGCCATCGACCAGGACGCGGCCGACCTCCGTGTGAGGCACCCCGAGCGCCTCGATCGCATGCTTGGCGGTGGCGCGCTCGGCGCAGGGCCATTCGAAGCCGCGATCGCGAAAGTCCGGTCGGAGGAGGTCGTTGAGCTCGTCGTGGAAGCGGAAGTGCGGCATCGGCCGGGGCTGTGGCAAGCTGTTCGAAAGGAAAATGCGCCAGCATGGACGATAACGCGGCCGCGACTCCGGCGCCGAGCCCGTCGGAGTGGCTCGCGTTCGCGTTCATCCGCGACGCGCCGCGCATGCCCAACGGCCAGTACCTGGGCATCGAGACCGCGCCGGTCGAGCCCTGGCCGCACCAGCGCGTCGTCGCGCGGCGGCTGGTCGACGGTTGGCCGCTGTCGTGGATGCTCTGCGACGAAGTGGGGCTGGGCAAGACGATCGAAGCCGGGCTGGCGCTGCGCGCGTTGCGGATGTCCGGCTACGTCGGGCGCGCGTTGCTTGCGGTTCCCGCGAGCATTGCCGCGCAGTGGCAGCGCGAGATGGCCGACAAGTGCCTGCTGCCGTTCGCCCGCGCGCTCGGTGGGGCGCATCCGCGTCACCGGCTGCTGCTGCCGCGCGAGCACGAGCGTGCCGCGTCCTCGCTGTTCGAGCCCGAGCTGCTCGTCGCCTCGACCGGTCTGCTGACGCGGCGCGAGCGACAGCCCGAGCTGAAGGGTGCCGACGGCTGGGACCTGGTACTGCTCGACGAGGCACACTGCGCGCGCCGATCGAATCCGACCGCCGCGCCCGAGAGCCCGCCGCGCTGGACCCGGCTCTACCGGATCGCGCGCGACGTGCTGCGCCCGAAAGCTGCCGCGCTGTGGCTCGCCACGGCGACGCCGATGCAGCTCGAGCCGATCGAGGCGATCGATCTCGCGACGCTCACGCGACGGCTCGGTCCCTTCGCGCTCGAACCCCGGGTCGCGCTCGCCTACTACGGTCTGCTCGCAAGGCTGCGCGCGGGTGCCGGGCTCGAGCCACTGGAATGGCGCTTCGTCGCGCGCGCGGCGAGGCACGTATTGCGCTTCGACCCCGCGGCTGCCCGCTTCGTCGAGCGGTCGGTGATGCGCGGACGCGCGGGCACAGCCCTGCGGCGCTGGCTCGACGCCCCCGCCACGGCGAGTGCCGCGCCGGCGCCGTCGCTGCGCAAGGCGGTGCTGCGGCTGCTGTTCGCGGTGGCGCCGCTGTCGCGGGCGATGATGCGGCACGACCGCGGCCTGCTGCGCCGCTGCCCACCCGCAAGGTCCACTTGCCCGCGATCCGGCTCACCGGCGCGGAGCGGGGGGTCTACGACCTGTTCGCGCCGTATTGCCGCACCCTCGCCGAGCAGGTCAGGGCGCACAGCCAGCAGCGCATCGCCGTCGGCTTCATGCTGAGTTTCTTCGGCCTGCGCTTCGCGTCGAGCTACAAGGCGATCCACGACACGCTGGCGCGGCGGCGCGACAAGGTCGCCGCCGCGCTGGAGGGCCGGCTTCTTCCGTCGCCGGGCGAGACGGTCGGCTGGAGCGAACGCGATTGGGACGAGCGCGACTGGGAGGATCACGAGTGGGAACGGCGTGACCTGGAGGGGCGCGCCCTCGACGAAGCCGATACGCCGGACGACGGATTGCTGACGGCCGGCCTGCACTGGCGCAGCCGGGTCGACCTCGGCTGGGAGGTCGAGCAGTTGACGGCGCTGCTCGAGCGGCTCGCGCCGCTTGCACAGCTACGCTCGCCGAAGGTGCGCGCACTGCTGAAGGCGCTGCGCGGGCGCCGCGGCACGGACGGGCGCCTGCGGCAGGCCGTCGTCTTCACGCGATTCTACGACACGCTGCTCGACCTGCAGGGCTGGATCGAGCGCGACGAGCCGTCGGTGCGCCTGGGGGTCTTCTCGGGGCCGCGCTGTGCGTGGAGGGACGATGCGCGCGGCTGGCACGGGGCCAGCCGCGAGGAAGTGAAGCGGCGCTTCGTCCGTGGCGACATCGACCTGCTGTTGTGCACCGACGCGGCCGCCGAGGGGCTGAATCTGCAGTCGGCCGACCTGCTGGTCAACTTCGACCTGCCGTGGAATCCGATGAAGCTCGAGCAGCGGATCGGCCGGATCGATCGCATCGGCCAGCGCCATCGCACGATCCACGTGATCAACCTCGCCTACCCGGGCACGGTGGAAGAGGAGGTTTACGTGCGGCTGCTGCGGCGAATCCAGGGCGCGGCAGGTACCGTGGGGGCGCAGCCGCTGGTCGTGCTGCCGGTCGGTCCGGCCGACCTGCGGCGCCTGTCGACCGGCGAGCTCGAGCCGGAGCGTCTCGAGGCGATCGTGCGCGAGCGGCTGCGGCTGGCACGCGAGCGCGCCGAGTCGATGTCGCCGACCGCGGCCGAACTGCACGCGCTGTACCGCGAGCTCGGCGACGAGCTGGCGGCGACGAAGCTGCCGATCACGCTCGGGGAGGTCTTCGCGACGCTGGCCGGCTCGGCAACGCTGAAGGCGCTGGGCAGCGAACGGATCGAGACGCCGCACGGGGCGGCGCTGCTGGTGCGCGGGATTCCCGGCTGCGAGCCGTGCCTGCTCACCGTATCGCGCGCGCTATACGAGCGCGGTCTGCCGGGGCGCGACGAGCCGCTGCGTCTCGCGACGTGGGGCGAGCCGGCATTCGACCCGCTGGTGGCGCACGTGCTCGCGCGCGGCCACGCGCCGGCCGGCTTCGCACGCGCCTGCGCCGACGTGCCCGGGACGCGCGCGAGCGTCGTGTCCTGGGTCGTGTCGACGAACACCGGCCCGGTCGTCGTCGAGGAATTCGGACAGCTTGCGACGCTGCAGCCGGGGGGCGCACGCCGGCCCGACGCCGCGGCGCTCGAACGGGCCACGCAACGCGCCGCGGCGCTGGCCGAAGCCGTCGCGAGCCTGCGGCAGGTCGAGCGCGACGCGTCGCTGGCCGCCGTGACGCACCACCGGATTCATCGCGCGCTGGCCGCGAAGCTGGTCGCGGCCGCGCCGAAGGGAAGCCGGCTTCGCGAACTGGAGGCGCATCTTCCCGATTGCACGCGCACGCTGCGGATTCCGAAGCTGGACCCGGCGCTGGTCGCCGCCGAGGCGGAGTACGGCCTGCTCGAAGCAAAGCGCGACGCGGTCGATCTGCCGGCTTTCTACCAGCGCTGCCTGGTGGCGACACTCGAGCGCGAGCGGCTGGCGCTCAGGCGCGCTCGCCGCGGCGAAGGCGAGGACGAGATCGCGCTGGCCGATCTGGCCGAGCGCCTGCTGCGCGGAACGAGCCCGATCCGGTAGCGACCGACCCGGCAGCCGACGGGGTCCCCGCTGCGATGGGAAGACCTCGCACCGCTTCGATTGCGATGCCAGGCGCGTGGGGGCATAATCGGGGGCATTGCATCCGTGGATTGGACAAATGCCCCTGACCGACGTCGCCATTCGCCGCGCCATGCCTGCCGCCAAACCCGTGCGCATGTTCGACGGCGGCGGGCTCTACATCGAAATCTCGCCTGCCGGCGGAAAGCTCTGGCGTTTCAAGTATCGATTCGGCGGCAAGGAAAAGAGGCTGGCGCTGGGGGCCTATCCTGCCGTTCCGCTCGAGGGCTGCAGGGACGCGGTCACCGGGGAATGGATTCCAGGCGCCAGGGAGAAACGCGACGAAGCCCGGCGACTGCTGGCCAGCGGGGTCGACCCCGCCGAAAGCCGCAAGGCGCAGAAAGTGCAAAGCCGCGCGCATGCGTCGCAAGCGACTGCCGGCAGTCTGCCCGACGAGACGGCGTGGGCCAGTCGCCTTCCGGGGCGCAGGGCGCAACGGGAACTGAGGGAAGAGGTGCTCTATGAGACCGCCGCCCGGTGGTTCAACAACCACGGCTATCACGGCACTTCGCTGAGCGACCTGGCGAAGGAACTGGGGATCACCAAGGCCGCGCTGTACAACTACGTCGCGAACAAGAGGGAGTTGCTCTACAACATTCACGTGCGCTCGCTCCAGGCGGCGCGGGCCGCCCAGGACAGTGCGTCCACCGAGAGCACCGGCCTCGGCAGAGTCCGGAAAATGATCTTCAACTATGTCGCCGCGATCACCGAGTCGCCGACGGTGACGTTCATCCTGCTGGAAGACGGTGCTCTGGCTCCCGAGCAGGCCGAAGAAATACTCGCCGCCCGGCGCGCGCTCGATCATGAGTTCCGGAGCTGGGTCGCAGCGGGAATACGCGACGGGTCGATCCTGCCGTGCGATCCCCAGCTGGTGTCGTTGCTGGTGACCGGGAGCATGGCGTGGGTGACGAAGTGGTACGACCCGAAAGGCCCCTGGACCGGCGAACAGGTGGCTGAAGCGACGAGCGTGCTGTACGCGCGAATGCTGGGCAGCGCGCCGATCGGTCCGTTGCCGGACAGCGTCGGCAAGATCGTCCCGGAGGGCGGGCTCTGGATGCCGCCGCCCGCGCGGCCGGTCGGCGGCAACTCCCGATCGGGTCGGTCGGCCCGTTCCCGGCTCGTTGACAGGTAACCGATCGGTAACTAGACTGATCGGACGGTTAACCTTGCCACGACCGATCGCCGCTCGCGAGACGATCGTTCACTCACGAGAGGGAGAGGGGTATGCGCTGGAGACTGGTGACGCTGGGGGCTGCGCTGGCGCTCGTGGCGGGGGCGGCGTCGGGCCAGACCCAGGGCGTGAGCAGGACCGAGATCGTGGTCGGTTCGCTGCAGGACCTGTCCGGTCCGATCGCCAGCCTCGGCAAGGCGAGCCGCAACGGCATGCAGATGAGGATCGACGAGCAGAACGAGAAGGGTGGCATTCACGGCCGCAAGATCCGCTTCGTCGTCGAAGATCACGCCTACGACCCCAAGCGCGCAGTCCTTGCGACGCACAAGCTGCTCGAGCAGGACAGGATCTTCCTAATGCTGGGACACATCGGCACGCCGACGAACGTGGCGGTGATGCCGCTGCTGTTCGAGCGCAACGTGATCAACCTGTTCCCCTTCAGCCCGGGCAGGCAGATGTTCGATCCGGTGCATCGCCTGAAGTTCGCGTCCTTCACTCCCTATTACGACCAGGCGCGCCAGTCCGTCCCGGTGCTCGTCAAGCAGAGGGCGCTGAAGAAGCCCTGCATCATCTACCAGGACGACGACTACGGCATCGAGCACCTCAAGGGTGCCGAGGAGGGCCTGAGGACGATCGACCTGCAGTGGGTCGAGAAGACTTCGTACAAGCGCGGCGCCACCGATTTCTCGTCGCAGGTGGCGCGCATGAGAAGCGCGGGGTGCGACCTGGTCGTTCTCGGCACGCTCATCCGCGAGACGATCGGAACCGTCGCCGAGGCGCGAAAGACGGGCTTCAATCCGGTCTTCCTGGGAACGACCGGGATCTACTACGACCAGATCCACAAGCTCGGCGGCGCCGCGATGGATGGAATCGTCGCCACCCACACGGCCGCGGTTCCCTACCCGGATAGCGGGTCGGAACAGGTGCGCGCCTGGATCCAGCGCTACAAGAGCAAGTTCGGCGAAGACCCGTGGATGCACTCGGTCTACGGCTACGCAAACGCCGAGGCCATGATCATCGCGCTGGAGAAGGCCGGGCCCGACCTGAGCACCGACTCGCTCATCAGGGCGATCGAGGCGACCAGGTTCCCCACGGACATCTTCGGCAGCGCGCAGATGACCTTCAGCCCCACCAAGCGCCTCGGATCGAGCCTCTATCGGTTCGCCGAGATTCGCGACGGCCGCTGGGTGACGACGTCCGACTACTTCGGCGAGCGCTGAGCCGCCTGCCGCGGCGCCGGCGCGCCGCGGCTCTTCAACGAGCCCGGCATCTGGGGATGGCCGGGGCACGCCAGGACGAACCATGGATCTGGAATTCACGCCGGAAGATCGGGACTTCCGCGCCATCGTGCGCGAGTTCATCGACGGCAACCTGCCGGCCGACATCGCGGCCAGGGTCCACGCGCGCAGGCCGCTCGGCAAGGACGACTTCACGCGCTGGCAGAAGATCCTGCACGACAGGGGTTGGGGCGTCCCGGCATGGCCGCGGGAATTCGGCGGCGCGGGATGGACCCCGATCCAGCAGTACATCTTCGAGGAAGAATGCGCCGACGCCGGCGCGCCGATGCAGCTTCCGTTCGGCCCGAAGATGGTCGGCCCGGTCATCATGACCTTCGGGAGCGATTTCCAGCTGGAGCGGTTCCTGCCCGGCATCGCTTCGGGCGAAGACTGGTGGTGCCAGGGCTTCTCCGAGCCCGGCGCGGGTTCCGACCTGGCCTCCCTGAAGATGCGTGCCGAACGTGTCTCGGGCCCGGACGGCGGGCACTACCTGGTCAACGGGCAGAAGACCTGGACCACTTATGCGCACTACGCCGACTGGATCTTCTGCCTGGTGCGCACCCGCAGCGACGGTCGCCCGCAAGAGGGGATTTCGTTCCTCCTGGTCGACATGAAGACGCCCGGCATCAGCGTGCGACCCATCGTCATGCTCGACGGCGGGCACGAGATCAACGAGGTGTGGTTCGAGAACGTCGAAGTTCCGGCGCGCAACCTGGTGGGCGACGAAAACAGGGGCTGGACGTACGCCAAGTTCCTGCTCGACCAGGAACGCACCGACATCGCTCGCGTGGGCCGATCCAAGGCCGCACTCAAGTACCTGAAGACGATCGCCCGCCGTGAACTCGACGGCGGGCGACCACTGATCGAGAACCAGCGCTTTCGCGACAGGATCGTGCAGGTGGAAATCGAGTTGATGGCCCTCGAGATCACGAACCTGCGCGCGCTGTGCACCATGGCGAAGAAGCGCGTACCGGGTCCCGAGCCATCGCTGCTGAAGCTCAAAGGCTCGGAAATCGAGCAGATGCTGAGCGAGCTGATGATGCAGGCCCTGGGCCATCGCTCGATACCCAGGGTCGAGGGATCGATGGATGCGAACCGGCGTGGCGAGCCGATCGACCCCGATCTTGCCGCGCCGCTCTCCGGCAACTATTTCAATGGCCGCAAGACGTCGATCTACGGCGGTTCCAACGAGATCCAGAAGAACATCATCTCCAGGATGATCCTCGGGCTCTGAGCATCCCGACGAGGCGAGACGACGGTGAATTTCGACTACGACGAAGAACAGCTGGCGTTGCAGGAAACCCTGCGCCGCTTCATCAACAGGGAATACGGCCTGGAGAAGCGCCGGACATTCATCGCGTCCGCCGACGGATTCAGTCGCAGCGTGTGGTCGAAGTTCGCCGACCTGGGCATTCTCGCCATGCCCTTTCCAGGCCACCTCGACAGCGCCTGCGGCACTGCGATCGACACCATGATCGTCATGGAGATTCTGGGGCGCGGCCTGGTCGTCGAGCCGTATCTGACGACGATCGTCCTGTGCGGCGGCCTGATCCGCGACGCCGGCAGCGACTTGCAGCAAAGGGCCCTGTTGCCGTCCATCGCCGCAGGGGCCCTGTTGATGGCCCTCGCTCACCACGAGCCCGGCACGCGCTACGAGTCGAACCATGTCGCGACGACGGCAAGGCGTGCGGGCAGCGGCTACGTGATCGACGGTGCCAAGACCGTCGTGCTCGGCGGAGATACGGCAGACAAGCTGATCGTCTCCGCACGCACGAGCGGCGACGTGCGCGACGATGCCGGCATCTCGCTGTTCATCGTCGATGCGAAGGCGCCTGGAGTGCGCGTCATCGGTTACCCGACGCAGGATGACAGGCGCGCCGCCGAAGTCGAAATCGCCGAGGTGCAGGTAGAGGCCGATGCCCGGGTCGGGGAGGGGGATCGCGCGCTGCCGATCGTCGAGCGCGCCATCGATCGATCGATCGCGGCACTGTGCGCCGAGGCCGTGGGCATCATGTCCGCCCTCAACGAGGCGACGCTCGAATACCTGAAGGTGCGCAAGCAGTTCGGCCAGCCGATCGGCAGTTTCCAGGCGCTGCAACACCGGATGGTCGACATGGTGGTCGCGACGGAGCAGGCTCGTTCGATGGCGACACTGGCGGCGGTTCGCGCCGATTCGGACGATGCGGCCGAGCGGCGATTGGCGATCTCGGCGGCCAAGGCCCATGTCGGCCAGGCGTCGCGTCGCGTGGGCCAGGAGGCGGTGCAGCTGCATGGCGGCATGGGCGTGGTCGACGCGCTCGGCGTCAGCCACTATTTCAAGCGCCTCACGATGATCAACGCCACGTTCGGCGACGCCGACCACCACCTCGGGTACGTCAGCGACCGCATGCTGGTCGCGTGACCGGACACTGACCGGGCCTCGACCCCGGTCGTCGCCCTGGCACCACGACCCTAGCTTCCCGATGACTCCTCGACCGTGGTCGAATGGCGCCAGACGGGAGGGAAGAGATGCCGGTCCGGAATCTGGCGGTGGGGGCGGTTTTCGAAGAACTGGCGGACAGGCTCGCCATCCAGGGGGCCAACGTCTTTCGCATCAATGCCTACCGCAATGCCGCCCGCACGCTGCAGGAACTCAGCGGGGACGTGGGGCAGATGATCGAGCAGGGCCGCGACCTCACGGAGCTGCGCGGCATCGGGGCCGACCTGGCCGGCAAGATCCAGGAGATCGTCGCCACGGGCACCTGCGAGCTGCTCGAGCGCCTGCGCCGCGAGATGCCGCCGGCGGTCACCGAACTGCTGCAGGTGCCGGGGCTGGGCCCGAAGCGTGTCGCGAGCCTGTGGCATGACCTTCACGTGCAGACGCCCGAGCAGGTGCTGCGCGCCGCGCGCGACGGGCGGATCCGCGCGCTGCCGGGATTCGGCGAGAAGACCGAGCGCAGGATCGAGTCGGCCGTGGCGGCGCACCTGTCGAAGGAGCGCCGCTTCAAGCTCGCGGTGGCCGGTCAGTACGCCGATGCGCTGGTGGCGCACCTGCAGCGCGCAAAGGGCGTCGAACGCGTGGTGGTCGCCGGCAGTTATCGCCGGATGCGCGAGACCGTCGGCGACCTCGACGTGCTGGTCACGGCGCGCAAGGCGAACCAGGCCATCGAGCAGTTCACCGGCTTCGCCGAAGTCGAGGAAGTGCTGTCCAGCGGCGGCACGCGCGCCAGCGTGCGGCTGCGCGGCGGCCTGCAGGTCGACCTGCGCCTGCTCGCTCCGGAGAGCTTCGGTTCGGCGTTGCAGTACTTCACCGGGTCGAAGGCGCACAACGTCGCGTTACGGCGCCTGGCCCAGGAGCGTGGCCTGAAGGTCAACGAGTACGGCGTCTTTCGCGGCGACACGCGCATCGCCGGCGACACCGAGGAGTCGGTCTACGCGGCGCTCGAGCTGCCGTGGATCCCGCCGGAGCTGCGCGAGGACCGTGGCGAGATCGACGCGGCGCAGGCGGGCCGGCTGCCGAAGCTCGTCGAGCCGGGCGACCTGCGCGGCGACCTGCACGCGCACACGACCGCCACCGACGGGCGCAACACGATCGAGGAGATGGCGGCGGCTGCGCAGGCGATGGGGTTCGAGTACCTGGCCATCACCGAGCATTCGCGCCGCCAGGGCATGGCGCACGGGCTGGACGCGAGGCGATTGCGCGAGCAGGGCGCGGCGATCGACCGGTTCAATGCGCGCACGAAGGGCATCCGTGTGCTCAAGGGCATCGAGGTCGACATCCTGGACGACGGGTCGCTGGACCTGCCCGACAGCGCGCTGGCCGGGCTCGACATCGTGGTCGCGGCCGTGCACAGCCGGTTCGACCTGAGCCGCGCGCAGCAGACCGCGCGGATCCTGCGCGCGCTCGAGCATCCGAAGGTGAACCTGCTCGCCCATCCGACCGGGCGGCTGATCGGGCAGCGCGAGCCCTATGACGTGGACATGCTGCAGGTGATGCGCAAGGCCAGGGAGCAGGGCGTGCACCTCGAGCTGAACGCGCACCCCGAGCGGCTCGACCTGATCGACACGCACTGCCGGATGGCGAAGGACGAGGGTGTCCTGATCGCGATCGCGTCGGACGCGCACGATACGGCGCAGCTGGCCAACCTGCGGTTCGGCGTCGGGCAGGCTCGCCGCGGCTGGATCGAGCGCGGCGACGTGCTCAACGCCCGGTCGCTGCGCGACCTGCTGCCGTTGCTGGCGCGCACCCGGGCGGGCGTGCGTTCTGCGCGCGCCACCACGCGATCAGGCGGTCGAACTGCCCGTCGAACGCCCGCTGCATCCGTTCCGCGAAGTGGGTCGCGGTGATGGCGTCCCCCTCGATTTGCCGCAGAACCTGCGCCGCGGAGCGTGCGGCGCCTAACCCGTGTGCGCGGCGGCGCCGGCAACGCGCGCCGACCGGCCGGCGTGCGCGGGCGCGGGACGGCGCCCGCGCACGGCCGGTTCGGGCACCAGCAGGACGTCGCCGGTCGACGCATCGAGCAGGTTGCGCGCGACGCTGCTGAACGGCAGGCTCGCGCCCCGCGCACGCCGGCCGGCACCGACCACGGTCAGGCTCGCTTGCACTTCGGATTGCCGCGCCAGGATCCCGCTCGCCACCGCGCCAAATCCGATCGCCGGCACCACGCGGCCGTCGCGTGCGTTCGCCTGCGCCGCGAGCCGCTGCAGCGCGCGCAGCGCGTGCCGGCGCGCCTCGCGCAGGCGCGCGTGGCGAACGTGCGGCGCCGACATCAGGTAGCGCAGGCCCAGCGCGCGCAGCGTCCCGAGCACGTGCAGCGCCTCGATCCGTGCACCGGCCTTGAACCGGCACGCTTGCTCGAGCAGGGCCGCCGACCCTGAGCGCAAGTCGACCCCAACGGTGACCCTCGCGTACGGCAACGCAGACGACGGCCCAACCGCGAGCACCGGCAGCCCGGTGCGGTCCGCGAGCCGTTCGGTGAGCCTGCGCCCGCGAAACGGCCACGGCAACGAGCGCCGTGGATCGTGCAGGACGATCAGGTCGGCGCGCTCGCGATGCCGGGCCACGTCGTCGACCGACGCCGCCGCGCCGGCCACGACGTCGACCGCGAATCCGTGCTGCCTGGCCAGCCGCCGCGCGCGCCGCTGCAGGCGCGGCAGCGGATTGGCGTTGGGCGCAAGGGTGCCGGTCGACAGGTGCAGCAGCCGGAGCTCGGCGCCGTGGTCCGCAGCCAGTCGGGCGGCGCGGCGCACGGCACGGTCCGCATCGACCGAGAGGTCGGTCAGGGCAAGGATCGATCGGATCTTCATGGCATTCCTCCGAATGCCTGTCGCCATTGCGGCGAGCAGGCGAGTCGCGCGAGGCTCGTGGCCCGGCGATGGACGAATGCGCTGGATAGTCTCGGTGAAGTCCCGCCGGGCTCAGGAAAGTGCGGCCGGCTCGCGTGGCATCAGTGCACGCGTTTCGGGCAGCCATGGGCAGACGGCTTCGATCCCGAGGGAGCGAAGCAGTGCGTCGAGCGGCTGGTTGGGAGCGAGGATCATGGGCCGATTGTCGGCGATTCGTGTGGGTGGGGCAAGCAAGGCCCCGGCCACGTCCGCGCCGGGCGGGCAATCGACGTCGGAGGCCGGATCCGCGGTGGCGGCGAACTGCGCGCGGCCTGGGACCTGCTTGGTGACGGCGCGCTTGCCGCCGCCGGCAGCGCGCCGGTCGGGCAGGATTTTCGCGTCGAGGAGTTCGTCGACTGCGGCATGCGCCTGCGCGTGGGCGGCAGCAGTCTGGCGGCCGGGGACGAGATCGTGGTCGGGTCCGGCTACGGAAGTCACGCCGGATCGAGCGTCCGGACGGATGTGTGGGAGGACTGCGCCCGGCTGCGTGCGAGGGCCCGGCCCGCGGGCTTCGTCGACAGCTGCTGGGTGGGCCACACCGGAGGAACAGCTTGAATTAGACATAATATACATTATGCGCATTTGGCGCGAGACCAGGCCAGGCCGGACTCGCGACCCCGAACCCACCACACCGCCGATCAGGACGCCTAACCAGTCGCCCCCTTCGCGCGAAGCGATCGTGGCGCACCGGGGTTTAAAGTGGCGCGCATCGCAGGCAAGGAATCGGGACATGGCGGACAAGCAGCGGATCGGCATGATCGGCGTGGGCCTGATGGGCCATGGCATTGCCACGAGCGTCTTGCGGAATGGCTATCCGCTGGCGTTCCTCGAGCACCTTGGCAACCAGCCGACGCAGGACCTCGTGGCCGCCGGCGCACGTCCGGTGTCGGCGTGCGCCGAACTCGCTGCCGGCTCCGACGTGGTGATCCTCTGCGTCACCGGCTCGCCGGAGGTCGAGAACGTGCTGCTGCGCGAGGATGGCGTACTCGCCGGCCTGCGGCCTGGCGGCATCGTCATCGACTGCTCGACCGCAATGCCCTCCTCGACGCTACGCATCGCCGAGGCGGTTGCGGCGGCTGGCGGCCGATTCATGGACGCGCCGATGACGCGCACGCCGAAGGAAGCCGCCGAGGGGCGATTGAACCTGATCGTGGGTGCCGAGCCGGCGCTCTTCGCGCAGTGCCGCGCGTTGCTCGCAAGCTTCGCCGAGCACGTCGTGCACGCCGGCCCGGTCGGCGCGGGGCACCAGCTCAAGCTGCTGCACAACTACGTGTCGCTCGGCTTCGCGACCGTGCTCGCCGAGGCGGCGGCGTGCGCGCAACGCGCTGGTGTCGACACCGGGGTCTTCGTGCAGGTGCTCGCCAAGGGCGGCGGCGGTGGCGTGGTGCTCGAGCGGATGCGCCCTTATCTCGAAGCGCGCGACGCCTCGGGCTTCCGGTTCACGATCGCCAACGCCTCGAAGGACATGGGCTACTACACCGCGATGGCAGGCGAACTCGGCGCTGCGCGGGCGACGGCCGAGGCCGTGCGTCAGACCTACGCGCGCGCGGCGGACGGCCACGGGCAATCGGCGGTCCCGTCGCTGGTCGACCTGCTCGCGGCGAATTCCTGAGCGCTCAACCGCGCCTGGCCAGCGCGAGTTGGCCGGCGATCAGCAGCGACAACCCCGCGACGCCGAGGCCGGCGCGCAGCTCGTGCCAGTGCCACCAGCGGTCGCGCCATGCAGTCCAGTCGAGCGGCGGCGCCGACGGCGACCAGCCCAGGACGATCGCGTTGATCGGCTGGTTCTCGAACCTCGTCACCAGCCCGACCGCGACGAAGCAGGCGCAGGCGCACAGCAGCGACGCGAACGCGCGGCGATCCCCGCGGGCGAGCACGGCCGATGCAAGCGTGAGCGCGATCGTGACGGCGCCCAGCGCGGGCAGGATCGTGTTGAGCGCCGAGACCGCGTGCTGCTGCTGCTCGACCCACGCCGCGGCCGAGAGGCCGCTCGGGTCGTATCCGAGCCAGATGCCGAACACGGTGCCGATGACCAACGCCGCGAGCAGCAGGTTGGCGAAGCCGAGGATCGATCGGTTCATGCGCCCTCCCCATGGCGGCCGCTGAAGCGTCGCGGCTGTTCGGCGTCGAGTATGGCACCTCCCGCGTGAACCGGCGCCGCCGGCGTGACGCGGGCGATGGCATGCCGCGAATGCGGTAGGCCGCAGGCCCCTTGGGCCGCATCGGCGGGATTTCTTCCGCCTCCACGCGTTCCTACCATCGTCCCTGCCCCTCGAGGAGAACAGGCTATGAACACCTCAGTCCGCTCCGCTCTGCTGATTGCTTCGATCGCGGCAACGTTCGTCGCGTTCGGGCCGCATCCGGTCGCGAAGGCCGACGACGGCATGGAGCTCGCGATCGAGGCCTACGAGAACGGCGACTATCCGAAGGCGCTGCGCCTGCTGCGCGCGCCGGCGCGCCATGGCGAACCGGTATCGCTGCGCATGTACTGCGCGCTGCGCCGGCAGTCCGTGAGCAACGTCCCACCGGCGGCACGGTGCCTGAGCCGGGCCGGAACCAACGGCGGACGTGATGGGCTCCCCCTCGCGCCCGCCGCGACGGCCAGATCCGGATCCGACTGATGCGTCGTGTCGAGGATCGATTCCGGAGCATTGGCCCTGCCCCGCTGCGCTTCGCAGGGGCCTTCATCGACCCACCCGGGATCGCGGGACAACCGGGATGCGCTCAACGCAGGAGAGAACCGCCATGCGTTTCGATCATCGACTTGTCCGATCGGCCGGCTGCATCGTGGCCGCATTCGCCATCGCTGGCCCGGCTTTCGCACAGACCTGCTCGGGCGGCCCCGACGGCGGCATGGACGCCACCGGCAACCAGTGCAACGCCTGGGTGGCCGTCAGCTTGCCGACGAGCACCGAGGACGTGCCCGGCGCGGCGCTGATGCCGACCTCGGGAAGCGCGGCCGACGACGGCGCGATTCGCCGCGCCTCGCTGCAGATCGAGGCGTCGTCCGCCAGCGCTGCGCCGGCAGATGCCGCAGGCGGCTCGCACGCGACGTCGTCGGGTCGGGCGCGCCGCGCATTCGGCCGATGAGTATCGCGACATCCAGGAGGTCGGCGAACGGACGGCCGCCGCGACGCTGCGGCCGCGCACTAGAATCGCGCGGTGGATCCGTTCGCCTTCCTCCACGGTGCCTCGCCGCTGACGCTCGCCCTGCTGGCCAGCCTGGTCGGTGGAACGATTGCCACCACGATCGGGGCCCTGCCGGTGCTCGTCGTCGGCCGGCTGTCGCCGCGCACCAGCAACGCGATGCTCGCTTTCGCCGCTGGCGTCATGCTGGCGGCGACCGTCTTCTCGCTGCTGCTGCCCGGATTCGCCCTGGCCGAGCCGCGGTTCGGCGATCGCAGGACCGCGGCGGCGGCCATGGTCGCCGCGATGGCCGCGGGCGGGCTGGCGATGGCCGCCATCCACCGCCTGCTGCCGCACGAGCACTTCGAAAAGGGCCCCGAAGGACCCGGCGCGCGACGCCTCGCCCGCGTCTGGCTGTTCGTCCTGGCGATTGCCGTTCACAACTTCCCCGAAGGGCTGTCGATGGGCGTCGGCGCGGCCAGCGGTGACGCGGCGATCGGCATCGGCGTCACCCTCGGAATCGGGCTGCAGAACCTGCCCGAGGGCCTCGCGGTCGCGATGTCGCTGGCGGGCCTCGGCTACGGCCGGGGGCAGGCACTCGGCGTGGCGGCACTGACGGGCGCGGTCGAGTTGATCGGCGGGCTGGCCGGGGCCGGCCTGCTGGCGATCTCGCAGGCGTTGTTGCCGCTCGCACTCGGGTTCGCAGCCGGCACGATGCTGTTCGTGATCAGCGACGAAGTGATTCCGGAGACCCACCGCGCGGGCTTCGGCGACAGCGCGACGGCGGCGCTGTTCACGGGCTTCGGGCTGATGTTCTTCCTGGACGTGGCACTCGGCTGAGCGCGCGGGTCCGTCGCCTCCGATCGCGCGCGCCCGATCGCGCGCTCATGGCTCAGTCGCGCGCGCCGGGCAGCCGGGGCGCGTCCTGGCGCTCGGAGCGGCGCTTCTCCTGCTCGATCATCTCGGCGGTGCGCGGCCGCTCGAGCGTGCCGTAGCGCCGTGCATAGTCGGCGGCGCGTTCGCGCACCCAGGCGGCCAGCTCGGCCTCGCCCTGGCGCTGAAGGTATCCGGCCGCGTCGAGACCCGCCTCGTTGCGCGCCGTCGGGTCGGCGCCGGCTTCGATCAGCAGCCTGACCACGTCGGGATGCTTGTGGCGCGCGGCCATCATCAGTGGCGTGGTCCGGTTGGGCGACTGCGCGTCGATGTAGGCGTTCTCGTCGAGCAGGTAGCGCACGACCGCCGCGTGGCCGTTCGTCGCCGCGTAGTGAAGCGGCCCCCAGCCCGGGCGGTTGACCTCGGCGCCGCGCTTGACCAGCAGCTGGACGACGTCGAGCTGCCCGTGCAGCGCCGCGATCATCAGCGCAGTCTCGCCGCGCTTGTTGGGGGCGTCGACCTTCGTGCCTGCGAGACCAGCCAGCAGCCTGACGGTCTTCCATGCCTTCTCGCGCGCGGCCGCGACGATCGCCGGGCCATAGTCCGGGTGCACCACGTTCGTGTCGGTGCCGCGCAGCAGCAGGGTCTGCACGCGGTCGACGTCGTCGCGGCGCATCGCTTCCCAGAACTCAGGCGGCGCTCCCGCGCTGCGCGCGCCCGCGGCGCTGGCCAGCGATCCGAGCATGCCGAGCGCCAGCACGGCCGCGAACCAGGCAGCAGCCCGGCGCGCAAACCTCCGCCGCAACTTCAAGTCATGCATTGAAAGAATTCCCGAACTTCTGGAAAAGCTTGAAGAAATTATCGGTCGTGACCTCGGCGATTCGCTCCGGGGGCTGCTGCCGGATCTCGGCCAGGCAGCCCGCGACGAAGCGCACGAAGGCCGGCTCGTTGGTCTTGCCGCGAAACGGCACCGGCGCCAGGTACGGCGCGTCGGTCTCGACCAGCAACCGATCCTCGGGCACGCGCGCCGCGACCTCGCGCAGCGACGCCGCGTTCTTGAACGTGACGATGCCGGAGAAAGAAATGTGGAAACCCAGGTCGAGCGCCGCGCGGGCGGTCTCCCAGTCTTCCGTGAAGCAGTGCATGACGCCGCCGGCGCGGTCCGCACCTTCCTCGCGCATCAGGCGCAGCGTGTCGGCCGATGCCGCGCGGGTGTGCACGATCAGCGGCTTGCGCGCCTGCCTTGCCGCACGGATGTGCACGCGAAATCGCTCGCGCTGCCATTCGGTGTCGCCCTGCGCGCGGTAGTAGTCGAGCCCGGTTTCGCCGATCGCGACGACTTTCGGGTGGGCGGCCAGGCGCACCAACGTCGCGACGTCGGGCTCGACCGTGTCCGGGTAGTCGGGGTGGACGCCGACCGACGCGCTCAGGCGCGCGTCGCGCGCCGCGACCTCCAGCACGCGCTCGAACTCGGTCAGCGTGACGCAGACGCACAGCGCGTGTCCGACGTCGTGCGCCGACATGTCGGCCAGGACCTGGTCGAGGCGGCCCGCGAGTTCGGGAAAATCGAGGTGACAGTGGGAATCGACGAGCATGGCCGCGTTGCTGGAGCTCACCCGCCATTGTATCGACAGGTGTCGCGGCTCCCCGCGGCCCGAGGCTGCGCGGCCAGCAACGCCGGAGCGCGCCGCGCGCGGCGCGTCAGATCGTGTGTGTCGGCCGGTTCGCCTTCAGCGCGCCGCCCAGCAGGGTCTCGATCCGGTTGCGTGCCTGGGTGCCTGCGTCGTCCCGCGAGAACTGGACGCCCAGCCCCTGTTGCCTGCCCGGCGTGCCCGCGGGAGTGATCCAGACGACGTTGCCGGTGACCGACAGCTTGTTCGGGTCGTCCATCAGCGACAGGATCAGGTACAGCTCGTCGCCGAGATTGACGGTGCGCGTCGTCGGCACGAACAGGCCGCCGCCCTCGACGAACGGCATGTAGGCCGCATAGAGCGCCGCCTTCTCGCGGATCGCCAGCTGCACGACGCCGGGACGCGCGCCGGCGCGGGCCGCTTGGCCGGCAGACCCTGCCGCGGCGGCTCCGCTCGTGGCCTCCAGGGCGCCCGACCCGGGCATCGTGGACGGCTCGAGCGTGGCCGTGAGCGCCGCCCCCGTGGTCGGACCCAACAGCGTCGCGTTCGATTCGTCATCCATCGCTCACCCCCTCCTGCTCGTGCCCGGCCGTTCCGGGCTCCCTCGGCGCTCAGCCCGCCAGCGCGGCACGAACGTCCAGCAACGCATCCTCGATCATCAGCCGCGGATTCAGCGGATGACCGACCGCCCGGGCTGCCCGATCGAGGCGGGCGGCGAGGCGATCCAGTGCAACCGGGCCGGTGCGCCGCGCCAGCACCCGCAGCCGATCGGCCCGTTCGGGGAAGTAGCGCGGCTCCGCGCCGGCGCACACCCTCTGCAGGTCGATCACCCAGGTCTGCAGCGTCGCGGTCCACATCCCCGGTTCTACGTCGGCCAGCGCATCGGCTGCCTGCACGATGCCAGTCTCGGGAATGCCGGCCAGCGTCTCCACGATCAGCCGATGGATGGCGGCCTGAGCAGGATCGGCGAATCGGCGTGCGCGCAGCGGCGCACCGCCAGCCGCGGCCAGCCACGCTCGCGCCTGCGCAGGGTCCACGCCGGCGTCGGCGGCCAACCACGCGACGGCGGCCTCGGCGGCCGGCATCGGCAGCCCCAGCGAGCGGCACCGCGAGCGCACGGTGGCCGGCAGCACGTCGGGTCGGCCGCTGACCAGCACGAAGCGCGTGGCGCCGCTGGGCTCCTCGAGCGTTTTCAGCAGCGCGTTGGCGGCCGCGGCATTGAGCGCATCGGCCGGGTCGATCAGCACGACCTTGGTCCCGCCGCGATGGCCACCGACCTCGGTGAAGCGCTCGAGGGCGCGCACCTGGTCGATCCGGATGTCGCGCGACGGCTTGGCCGCGCCCTTGCCCACCGGCTTTCGCGTTGGCTCGTCGCCAGAACCTCCCTCGCCCTCGCGCGCCTCGTCGGCGGCGGCTGGCGCGAGCAGCCGGAAGTCCGGATGGTTGCCCTGCTCGAACCAGCCGCAGGCGCTGCAGCGGCCGCAGGCGCCGCCGTCGCGCAGCGGCGATTCGCACAGCAGCGCGCGCGCCAACTCGGTCGCGAACGCGGACTTGCCGATGCCGGCCGGACCGTGGATCAGCAGCGCGTGATGTAGTTGCGTGCGCTGGGCGAGCAGCTTCGCCCAAGCCGGTTCGAGCCATGGATAAATCATGAATTACAAAGCTCTGCGATATCTTCTTCGAGTATCACACGAATTTCTGGGATAGCCCGTTCGCCTTCCAGCGTCACGAACCGCTCGGGGTCGGCGCGCACCCGCGCGAGGTAGCCCTGCCGCACCCGCTCGAAGAAGGCGATGTCTTCGGATTCGAAGCGATCCGGCGCGCGCGCGGACGTGCGGCGCTGCGCCGCCAAGGGCGGGGCGAGGTCGAACAGGTAGCTGCGATCGGGCTGGAACCCGCCGTGCACCCAGGCCTCGAGCCAGGCGATTCGCTCGAGCGACGCGCCGCGCCCGCCCCCCTGGTAGGCGTAGGTCGAATCGGTGAAGCGGTCGCAGACGACCCACTGGCCGGCGGACAGCGCCGGGCGGATCAGCCGCTCGAGGTGATCGGCGCGCGCGGCGAACATCAGCAGCAGCTCGGTCTGCATCGCCATCGTCCGGTGCAGCAGCAGCTCGCGAAGCGACTCGGCGAGCGCCGAGCCGCCCGGCTCGCGCGTCTGCACCACGTCGACCCCGCGGCTTCGAAGGCGCTCGACATACCACTCGACGTGGGTGCTCTTGCCCGCGCCGTCGATGCCCTCGAAGGTGATGAAGCGCCCGTTCATCGGCCATTGCGCTGGTAACGCGACACCGCGCGATTGTGGCTCGCCAGGTCGTCGGAGAACTCGCTCGTGCCGTCGCCGCGCGCGACGAAGTACAGCGACGGCACGTCGGCCGGCTTCAGCGCCGCTTCGATCGAGGCCTTGCCGGGCAGCGCGATCGGCGTCGGCGGCAGGCCCGCGCGGGTGTAGGTGTTGTAGGCGGTGTCGGCCTGCAGATCGCGCTTGCGCAGGTTGCCGTCGAAGCGCTCGCCCATTCCGTAGATCGTGGTCGGGTCGCTCTGCAGCATCATGCCGCGCTTGAGCCGGTTGACGAACACCGCCGCCACCTTGTCGCGATCCATCGGGTGGCCGGTTTCCTTCTCGACGATCGACGCCATGACCAGCGCCTCGTACGGGCTGCGGTACGGCAACGACGGGTCGCGCGCGTCCCAGGCGGCGCGCAGCGCCTGCTGCTGCTTGCGGTAGGCCTGCCGGTAGATGTCCACGTCGCTCGCGCCCGGCGAGAACGTGTAGGTGTCCGGGAAGAACAGGCCCTCGGCGCGCCGTTCCGGGGCGCCGATCATCCCGAGCAAGGCCACTTCGTCGACGCCCTTCGTGTCGTGCGCGAGGTCGGGATGCGCGTCGATCGCGTCGCGCATCTGCCGGAACGTCCAGCCTTCGATGAAGCGGATGTCGGTGACCAGCACGTCGCCGCGCACCAGTTTGTCGAGCAGCGCGTCGACGGTCAGCGGCGGGGAAAAGCCGTAGGTGCCGGCCTTCAGGCGCCCGTCGTAGCGGCGCAGCTTGTACCAGATCCACAGGCGCGTCGGCGAGATGTCGATGCCCTGCGCGCGCAGCCCCGCCGCGACCGTGCGCACGCTGGCGCCCTTGGGCACCGTGTAGCGCACCGGTGCAGCAGCGAACGCGAGCGGCTCGGCGGTGAAGCTGTGCCAGGCCCAGGCGAGCGCGCCCGCGGCCGCCAGCAGCAATGCGATCAGCAGGGTCGCGATTCGGCCTTTCGGCACAGCGGTCATGGCCTCGGCAGGCGGAAGGGGTGCCTATAATAATCCCGACCCCCTCCGGATCAGCCATGCTCGCCGCCTCCCCCCCTCTTGCCGACGACAGCGCTGCGCGCGCCGCCGTCGAGTCCACCGGCGCCCGCTTCGCAACCGACGCCTACGGCCCGCAGGCGGTCCGCGACGAGACCGCCCCGCCCTTCGAGACGCTGGCTCGTGGTGCAGTGGCGCTGCTGCCCGATCACGGCCTGCTCGCGCTGACCGGAGACGACCGGGTGCGCTTCCTGCACTCGATGACCACCAACGACGTCGAGCGCCAGCCCGCCTCGAAGGCGCGCTGGCACGGCCTGTGCACCCCGAAGGGCCGACTGCTCGCGACGATGCTGGCCTGGCGCGATCCGTCGGCGATCTGGCTGCTGCTGCCGCGGCCGCAAGCCGATCCGATCCGCAAGCGCCTTTCGATGTACGTGCTGCGCGCGAAGGTGCGTGTCGAAGACCGCTCCGACGCATGCGCGGTGCTCGGCGTCTGCGGCGAGCGCGCCGTCGGCGCCCTGGAGTCGCTGGGCCTGCCCGTGCCCGCCGCGTTCGAGGTGGCGCAGGCCGCGCCAGGCGGCGACGCGCCGATCCCCACGACGGTCGTCGGGCTCCCCGCGATCGGCGGCGGCGCCGCGGGCGACTCGGCCGCGCTCGGGCGATGGCTCGTCGTGATGCCGGCCGGCTTGCTGGCCGAGAGGTGGTCCGCCCTCGCGGAGCGCCTGAACCCGGTGGGCAGCGCGGCCTGGCGCTGGACCGACGTGCGCAGCGGCGTGGCGCGGATCGTGCCGGCGACGGTCGAGCAGTTCGTCCCCCAGATGGTCAACTTCGATACCGTCGGCGGGGTCAGCTTCGACAAGGGCTGCTATCCGGGCCAGGAGATCGTCGCGCGCAGCCACTACTTGGGCAAGGTGAAGCGACGGGTGTTCCTCGCGCACGTCGACGGCCCCGAGCCGGCGCCCGGCACCGAAGCCTTCGCCGAGGCCGGCGAGCCGGTCGGCCAGGTCGTGCTCGCGGCCTCCGCCCCCGGGGGCGGCACCGACCTGCTCGTCGAGGCGCAGGCCGCCGTCGTTGCGCAGGCGGGCGCACTGCAAGTCGATGGCCACCGGCTTCGCATCGAGCCCCTGCCCTATGAACATCCGTCCGAAGCCTGACCGGGGGCATCGCCGATGAGCCACGTCGTCATGGTCTGGTTTCGCGCCGATCGCGCGCAAGACCGCGCGTGCGCCGAGCGCCTGTCCTTGCTCGGTCGGCGCATGGCCGGGGCCCAAGGCGTCGAGGCCCGCTCGGGCTGGCGCGACGAGCCGGGCTATCGAACCTGGCTCGAGACCTACGAGCCGCTCGGCGCCGGGGGCTGCGATGCATTCATCGGCGCGCTGCAGGCGGCGGCGAAGGAGCTGGGTCTCGACGCGCTGGCCATGGGCGGGCGGCACGTCGAGGTGTTCGAGTGGAGCGCCTGAACCCGCTGCCCGGCATCCGCCGATGTGCCTGATCGGCTTCGCGCTCGATGCGCACGACGACTTCGTGCTGCTGCTCGCAGCCAATCGCGACGAATACTATTCGCGCGCGGCAGCGCCGGCATCGTGGTGGACCGACCGTGCGCCGGCCTGGGGTGGGCGCGACCTCGAAGCGGGAGGCAGCTGGCTGGCGATCGACCGCCACGGACGCCTCGCGGCGGTGACCAACGTGCGCGATCCGTCGGCGCCGCCCGGGCGCCGATCGCGCGGCGAGCTGGTCGCCGATTTCGTCGGCAACGACACGCCGCTCGACCTGTACGCGGCGCGCGTCGCGGACCGCGGCGACGACTACGCGGGCTTCAACCTGCTGCTATTCGACCCGGCGGCGCTGCACCCGGCGCTGTACGTGTCGAACCGGCATCCGCGGCGCGTGGTCGAGGTCCCGGCCGGCGTGCACGGCCTGTCCAATGACCTGCTCGACAGCGACTGGCCGAAGGTGCGCCACCTGTCGCATCGCCTGGCGGGCGCACTCGCCGATCCGCACGCGCCGATCGACACCGTGCTGCTCGACGCGCTGGCCGATCGCTCGCAGCCGTCCGACGATGCGTTGCCCGACACCGGCATCGGTCTGGCGCGCGAGCGCGTGCTCGCGCCGGCGATGATCGTCGCGCCCGAGCTGGGCTACGGCACGCGGGCCTCGACGCTGGTCGCGGTCCGGCGCGACGGACGCATCGAGACGTTCGAGCGCAGCTGGGCGCCCGACGGGGCCTCGCTGCGCGTGGCCGGCGACAGGCGGGCGCGGTTCAGCGCAGCGCGCCGAATACCCGTTCGATGACTTTGGAGCCGGCCTTCAACGGATCGCGCCGGATCGCCTTCTCTTCCTCGGCGATCATCAGGTACAGGCCGTCGAGCGCGCGCGTCGTGACGTAGCGCTCGACCGACGCGTCGCGCTCCTTCAGCAGCCCGAGCTTCGAGGCCTGTCCGGCCAGCGAGTTGTAGCGCTTGGCCAGGCCGAGCCGCGAAACCTGCTGTGTCACGACCGGCAGGAAGCGCTCGGTCAGCGGTGCCTGCGTGCGCGACTTGAAGAAGCGCGTGACCGAGTCGTCGCCGCCGGTGAGGATCCCTTTGGCGTCGGCCACCGTCATCGACTTCACGGCCGCGACGAGCAGCTGTTTGGCCTGCGGCACCGCCTGCTCGGCGGCGCGGTTCATCGCCGTGACCAGTTCGTCGAGTTCGCGCCCACGGCCCATCGTCCGCAACAGTCCCTCGGCCTGACGCAGCCCGTCGGGCAGCGGAATGCGCACCTTGGGGTCGTCGAGGAAGCCACCGGGCTTGCCCAGGCGCGCGACCGCCTGCCCCGCGCCGCGCTCGAGCGCCACGCGCAGCGCGCTGGTCGCGTCGGCGTTGGACACGGCGTCGAGCGCGCCTGCCCGGGCCGGCCGAGCGCACAGGCCCGCGAGCAACCCGACGCACGCCGATGCGCCGAGCGCGATCAGGCTTCGCCGCATCTTCACGTGCACGATGCCGACCTCGTCGTAGGGTTCGCCCACCGGCACGAAGCCCTGGGCGCGATAGAACGGCTCGACCTGCCGCTGCGCGCTGAGTTCGATTCGCGTGTCGCCTCGCGCGCTGGCGACGGCCACCAGCGCCTCGAGCACGCGCCGGCCGATGCCCTGGCCGCGGAGGTCGGCGCGCACCGCCATCCTCCCGATGCGCCCGTCGGGCAGCAAGCGGCCGGTGCCCACGGGCTCGTCGCCGCGATACGCGACGCAATGCACGGAGCGCGCGTCCCATTCGTCCCATTCGAATTCGGCAGGAATGCCCTGCTCGCGGACGAACACCGCCGTGCGCAGCGCGCCCGCGGCCGCGCCCAGCGTCGCCCAATCGCCGGTGCGCAGCTCGATCGCCTGCGCGTCGGCCGTGTCGTGTCCGTTCATGTCATCGCCCCTGTTCCGGTTGCCCGAAGGCCTCTCGCAAGGCCGCGCAGGCATCGTCGTGCGCGCGCCGCGCCGCCTGGACGAAGCCGGCGTGCTGGAAGAACGAGTGGATCATGCCATCGTACTGGACGAACCGCACCGCGACATGCGCCTCGCGAAGCCGCTGGGCATACGCGCGGTCCTCGTCGATCAGCGGGTCGTATTCGGCCCCGGCGATCCAGGCCGGCGCGACGCCGCGCAGATCCGGCGCGCGAAGCGGCGCGAAGCGCCAGTCGAGCCGATCTTCGACGTCGCGTAGCGTCTGCGCGAAGAACCACTGAACCGTCTGCGCGTCGAGCAGGTAGCCGCTGGCGAAGCGCCGGTACGAATCGGTGTCCTGGTGGCTCGACACGCCGGGGTAGATGAGCAGCTGCAGCGCCAGCGACCAGCCGCGGTCGCGCGCGTGGATCGCGCTGGCTGCCGCGAGGGTCCCCCCGGCACTGTCGCCGCCGACCGCGATCCGCGCAGGATCGACGCCCAGCGCGGTCGCCTCGTTGCGCAACCACGCCAGGCTCTCGAATGCGTCGTCCTGCGCGCTCGGAAAGCGGTGCTCGGGTGCGAGCCGGTAGTCGACCGAGTAGACCAGGCAGTCGCCGCCGATCGCGAGCACCCGGCAGACGCGATCGTGCGTGTCGACCGAGCCGATCGTGAACCCGCCGCCGTGGAAATACAGCAAGGCCGGCCGCGGCTCGGCCCAGCTGTGCGGCCACGGCGCGTACTGGCGCACCCGCAGCACGCGCCCGGGCAGCGCGACGTCGATGTCTTCCACCGCGTGCAGCGGCGGGGGCACGATGTCCAGCGTCGCCGACGCCTTCGCGTAGTGTTCGCGCGCCTGCACCGCGCCGAGCTCCGGATAGGGCGGCACCGACGAGCGCTGCGCCCAGTAGAGGATCTTCTCGACCTGCGGGTCAAGCGGCATCGTCGACGAACCCGGAGATCTCCCGGATGATCCGTTGCGGCTGCTCGTGCACGAGCCAGTGCGTCGCGTCGGCCAGCCGCACGATGCGCAGGTCGGGCACCAGCCGGTCCAGGCCGTCGAGCAGTACCGGCAGCAGCGCGGTATCGCCGTCGCCCCAGATCACCAGCGTCTTCGCGCGCACGACGAAGTCGTCTTCGGCGAGCGTCAATCGCGCGGCGCCGGGGTCGTCGCCGACCGGCGGATACAGCGGCGAGGCGCGATAGTAGTTCACGCCGCCGGCGATCGCGCCCGGCTGCGCCCACGCGGCGTGATAGGCGTCGCGCACTTCGCCGTGGAACCAGGCCGCGCCGCCCAGCCGGAGGAAGAATTCGTCGAGCCGCGCGAAACCGTCGCGCGCGAGCACCGCTTCGGAGCCGGGCCGGCGCAGCCAGTTCATGTACTGGCTCGCCGCCTGCTGGGCGGCGTCGTGCGCCAGCGCGCGCGCGAACGGCACCGGGTGCGGCGAGTTGAGGATCACCAGCTTCGCCACCCGCTGCGGGTGCGCGATCGCATACGACCAGGCTGCCGCGCCGCCCCAGTCGTGCGCGACCAGTACGCAGCGCTCGTGCCCGAGGCCGCGCACCAGCGCGTCGATGTCGCCCACCAGCGCCGAGGCCCGGTACGCCCGCACGTCCGCGGGCTTGTCCGACAGGTTGTAGCCGCGCAGGTCCGGCGCCACCGCGTGGAATCGGTCGCCGAACGCGGGCAGCAGCGCGCGCCACGCGTACCAGAACTCGGGAAAGCCGTGCAGGAAGACCATCAGCGGCGCCCCGGGCGCGCCGCACGACGCGTAGTGCAGCCGGACGTCGGGCGCGACCTGGACGAAGTGGCCCGACGTGACGGCAGGGGGCGCGTAGGGACTCATGCGGCGCGGCCTCGCTTCAATCGGGACGGTGCGCCACGTCGGGCTTGAAGCTGAACGGGTCGCTCGGGTTGCGCTGCGCGATCACGTCCTGCAGGCGCAGCTCGACCGATGCGAGGATCTTCGGGTGCGTGATCACGTAGAAGCGGTTCTCGCGGATCGCGTCGAAGGTCATCCGGGCTACCTCGGCCGCGCTGATCCGCCCCGAGGACACGGCCTTCTCCGACGCCTTCTGCGAGGCGATCATCGAAGCGGTGGGCGCGGCGCCGTCCTGCAGCCCCGCCGGCCGGTTGCGGTGCGACTGGGCGATGCCGGTCGGCACGAACGCCGGGCACAGCAGGCTCACGCCGATGCGTGCGCCGGTCACGCGCAGGTCCTGGTACAGCGTCTCGGTCAGCGTCACGACGCCGTGCTTGCTGACGTTGTAGACCCCCATCAGTTGCGGAGACAGCAGGCCGGCCACCGACGCGGTGTTGACCACGTGGCACTCGTCGCCCTGCGCCAGCATGGCCGGCACGAACGTGCGCACGCCGTGGATCACGCCCCAGAGGTTGACGCCCAGCACCCACTCCCAGTCCTTGACGCTGTTCTCCCAGACGAGCCCTCCGGATGCGACCCCGGCGTTGTTGAACAGCAGGTGAACCGCGCCGTAGGTGTCGAGCGTGCGCTGCGCGAGCCGCTCGACGTCCGCGCCGCGGCTCACGTCGACGGTTTCGCCGATCACCTGCGCGCCCTGCCCGCGCAGCTCGTCCACGGTCGCGGCGAGCGCCTCGGGCTGGATGTCGGCCAGCGAGAGCTTCATGCCGAGGCTCGCGCCGATGCGCGCGAACTCGCGCCCGAAGCCGCTGCCGGCTCCGGTGACGACGGCGACCTTGCTCGCGAAATCCTTCATGGTCAGACGAGCCTCACCAGTTGCTTGCCGACGTTGCGGCCCTTGAGCAGCCCGATGAAGGCCTCGGGTGCGCTCTCCAGCCCCTGCGCGATCGTTTCGCGGTACTTCAGCTCGCCCGACGCCACCAGCGCGGCGAGCTCGCGCAGCGCCTCGGGCCAGAGCTCCATGTGCTCGGAGACGATGAAACCCTCGACCCGCAGCCGGTTGACCAGCACCGATCGGAAGTTCTGCAGCGGCATGGCCTG
>JAHBZV010000021.1 GCA_019635275.1 Burkholderiaceae bacterium
CGGCGTGCTCGTGCTCGGCGACATGGGCGAGGTCGGCGAGCAGGGGCCGCAGTATCACCGCGAGGTCGGCGCGTACGCGAGCGAGCGAGGCGTCGCGCACCTGCTCGCGCTCGGCGAGGCCACGCGCGACAGCGTGGCCGCCTTCGGGCCTGGCGGCGAGCACTTCGACGCGATCGAGCCCCTGATCGAGCGTGCCCGCGTCCTGTGCGAACCCGGTGTCACGGTGCTGGTCAAGGGTTCTCGCTTCATGAGGATGGAGCGCGCGGTCGCTGCGCTCGCGGGCACGCCGGCGAGGGAGCATCACTGATGCTGCTCGAGCTCACGCAGTGGCTGGCCAAGGACATCCGGGCTTTCTCGGTGTTCGGCTACATCACGCTGCGCGCGGTGCTGGCGACGCTGACGGCGCTGGCGATCGGGCTGATCTTCGGTCCCTCGCTGATCCGCAAGCTGACCGCGATGAAGATCGGCCAGGCGGTGCGCAGCGACGGCCCGCAGACGCATCTCGCGAAGTCGGGCACGCCGACGATGGGTGGCGCGCTGATCCTGATCTCGATCGGCACGGCCACGCTGCTGTGGGCCGACCTCTCGAACCGCTTCGTCTGGATCGTACTCGTCGTCACGCTCGGCTTCGGCTGGATCGGCTGGATCGACGACTACCGCAAGGTCGTGCACCGCAACCCGAAGGGGATGTCGGCGAAGGAGAAGTACTTCTGGCAGTCGGCGATCGGGCTGCTGGCGGCGATCGCGCTGGCCTTCGCGGTGCCGGCGCAGACGAACGAGCAGGCCTGGGCGCTGTTCACCGACTGGGTCTTCAGCGGCTTCGCCACCGGCCTGCCTGCGCAGGCCGACCTGATCGTGCCGTTCTTCAAGCACATCGCCTACCCGCTCGGCGTGTTCGGGTTCATCGTGCTGACCTACCTCGTCATCGTCGGCACCAGCAACGCAGTGAACCTGACCGACGGCGCCGACGGCCTGGCGATCATGCCGTCGGTGCTGGTCGGCTCGGCGCTGGGCATCTTCGCGTACGCGGCCGGCAACGCGGTATTCGCCCGGTACCTGCTGATCCCGCACATCCCGGGTGCGGGCGAGCTCACCGTCTTCTGCGCGGCGATCGCCGGCGCCGGCCTCGCGTTCCTCTGGTACAACGCGTACCCCGCGCAGGTGTTCATGGGCGACGTCGGCGCGCTGGCGCTCGGCGCCGCGCTGGGAACGATCTCGGTGATCGTCCGGCAGGAGATCGTGCTGTTCATCATGGGCGGCGTGTTCGTCGTCGAGACCCTGTCGGTGATGATCCAGGTCGGCTACTACAAGTACACGAAGCGGCGCTACGGCGAAGGCCGGCGCATCTTCAGGATGGCGCCGCTTCACCACCACTTCGAGGTCGGGGGCGTCAAGGAGAGCCAGGTCGTCGTGCGTTTCTGGATCGTGACGATGATGCTGGTGCTGTTCGGCCTGTCGACGCTGAAGCTGCGCTAGGAAGTGCGATGAGCGACGCTTCCGGATCCGCGCAGCTGCACCTGTTCGACCTGAAGGGCCGGCGCGTCCTCGTGCTCGGCCTGGGCGACTCGGGCGTCGCGATGGCGCGGTGGGCGGCGAGCCAGGGCGCGATCGTGCGCGTGGCCGACACGCGCAGCGCCGACGGCGCCGACCTCCCGCAGCTGCAGGCGCTGCGCGCGCAGGCGGGCGCCATCGACTATGCGGCGGGGCCGGCGTGGAGCGAGTGCTGGCTCGACGACGTCGACCTGGTCGCCTGGAGTCCGGGACTGTCGATCGAACTCGGGGAGTCGGCACGCTTTCACGCGCTCGCGCGCGAGCGCGGCGTTCCGGTCGCGGGCGAGCTCGAACTGTTCGCGCAGGCGCTCGCCGACCTGCGCGAGTCCGGGTACCGGCCGAAGGTGATCGCGGTGACGGGCACCAACGGAAAGACGACGACCACCGCACTGGCCGTGCACCTGTGCCGCGGCGCGGGCCTGCAGGCGGTCGCCGCCGGCAACATCGGTCCCGCGATGCTCGACGCACTGGGCGCGGCGATCGACGCGGGCGCGCTGCCGCAGGCGTGGGTGATCGAGTTGTCCAGCTTCCAGCTGGCGCTGGCGCAGAGCTTCGCCCCCGACGCAGCGGCGATCCTGAACGTCAGCGAGGACCACCTCGACTGGCACGCGACGATGGACAGCTACGTCGCCGCGAAGCGGCGCATCTACGCGCCGGGCACGGTCGCGGTGTTCGACCGGGGGGACCCGGCCACCGCGCCGCTGCGCACCGGCCCGGCGCCGGCGTCACGCGGCGCCACGGCGAGCGACGCGCGCGCATCCGGCGACGCCCGCGTGGCGGTCGTGGCGGCGCCGCAGCGGATTGCGTTCGGCGCCGATGCCCCGCAGGCAGCCGGCGAGTTCGGCCTCGTTCGCGAGGGCTCGCTCACCTGGCTCGCGCAGGCAGTGGCCGACGACGATGCCGGGATCGGCCGGCGGCGCCGCGAGCCGGTCGCGTTCACCGTGAGGCGACTGATGCCTGCCGACGCACTGAGGATCCACGGCGTGCACAACCAGCTCAACGCGCTCGCGGCGCTCGCGCTGTGCAGTGCGGTCGGCGTGCCGATGGCGAAGATGCTCCACGCGCTGCGCGACTACGCGGGCGAGCCGCACCGCTGCCAGCTGCTGGCTTCGATCGACGGCGTCGAGTACTACGACGACAGCAAGGGCACGAATGTCGGCGCGACGATCGCGGCGCTGCGCGGCCTCGGCCGGCGTTGCCGTCTGATCGCCGGTGGCGACGGCAAGGGGCAGGACTTCGCTTCGCTGGCCGGCGCGGTGCGCGAGCACGCGGCGGGCGTCTACCTGATCGGGCGCGACGCGCCGCTGCTGCGCGCCGCGCTCTCGGACACCGGCGTGCCGCTGGTCGATTGCGCGAGCCTCGAGGAGGCGGTCGGGCGTGCCGGCGACGACGCGCGGCCCGGCGAGGCGGTGCTCCTGTCGCCCGCGTGCGCCAGCCTCGACATGTTCCGCAACTACGTGCACCGCGCGCAGGTGTTCGCGGCCGCGGTGCGGCAGCGGGCCGAGGCGCGCGGGGTCGCGATGGAGGGCGCATGCTGAGTCTGCGCCTTCCAGGCCGCGGCCGTGGCGATTCGCAGCCGCTGCTGCGCCGCGCGGCGCTTCGCGCCGCTTCGCCGGCGAGCGCCCAGAGCGCCGATTTCGCGATGCTGTGGGTCGTCGCCGCGCTGCTGCTGATTGGCCTGGTGATGGTCTATTCGGCTTCGATCGCACTGCCCGACTCGTCGCGCTTCGCCAACTACGCGCCCACGCACTTCCTGGTGCGCCACCTGATGGCGATGCTGATCGGCGTCGCCGCCGGGCTCGTCGCGTTCGCGGTGCCGGTGCGCGAATGGCAGGCCTGGTCCAAGTGGCTGTTCCTGATCGGCCTGGTCCTGCTGGTGATCGTGCTGATCCCCGGAGTGGGCAAGTCGGTCTACGGCGCGCGCCGCTGGCTGTCCCTTTACGTGTTCAACCTGCAGCCGTCGGAGCTGATGAAGCTGTTCGTCGTGCTCTACGCGGCCGACTACACGGTGCGCAAGCAGGATTCGATGCAGAGCGTCCGCAAGGGCTTCCTGCCGATGGGCGCCGCGGTCGCGCTGGTCGGGATGCTGCTGCTGCTCGAGCCCGACATGGGGGCGTTCGTGGTCATCGCCGCGATCGCGATGGGCCTGCTTTACCTCGGCGGCGTCAACGGCAGGCTGTTCGCCGCGCTGGTGGTGATCGCCGGCACGACCTTCTCGCTGCTGATCTGGCTGTCGCCGTGGCGGCGCGAGCGGATCTTCGCCTACCTCGACCCGTTCGACGAGGCCAACACGCTGGGCAAGGGCTACCAGCTGTCGCACTCGCTGATCGCGTTCGGCCGCGGCGAGCTGTTCGGTGTCGGCCTGGGCGGATCGGTCGAGAAGCTGCACTACCTGCCCGAGGCACACACCGACTTCCTGCTGGCGGTGCTCGGCGAGGAGCTGGGGCTGGTCGGCGTGATGGTCGTCATCGCGCTGTTCTTCTGGCTCACCCGGCGCGCGTTCGAGATCGGCCGCCAGTCGATCAAGCTCGAGCGCACGTTCGCGGGGCTCGTCGCCAAGGGGATCGGCCTGTGGATCGGCCTGCAGGCGTTCATCAACATGGGCGTGAACACCGGCCTGCTGCCGACCAAGGGCCTCACGCTGCCGCTGATGAGCTACGGCGGCAGCGGCGTGCTCGTGAACTGCGTCGCGATCGCCGTCCTGCTGCGCGTGGATTACGAAAACAGGCAACTCATGCGGGGTGCCGCATGAGTTGCCTGTTTCGGCGCAGGCTGACTTCGCACGGCGAAGTCAAGCGAGCGACAGCGAGCGGCCGGAGCCAAAACGGTCTCTTCCTGCGGGGTGCCGCATGAGCGGGCGCACGATCATGATCATGGCCGGGGGCACCGGCGGCCACGTGATGCCGGGGCTCGCGGTCGCTGCCGAGATGCGCGCCCGCGACTGGAGCGTCGTCTGGCTCGGCAACCCGACGGGCATGGAGGCCACGCTGGTGCCGAAGCACGGCATCGCGATGCAATGGGTGCGCATGGGCGGGGTGCGCGGCAAGGGGTTCGCGACCAGGCTCCTGCTGCCGCTGCGGCTGCTCACCGCGTTCCGTGACAGCCTTCGCGCGCTGCGCTCGACCCGGCCGGCGGTCGTGCTGGGCATGGGCGGCTACGTCGCGTTTCCCGGCGGCGTGATGGCTCGCCTGCTGCGCCGGCCGCTGGTGGTCCACGAGCAGAACTCGGTGGCCGGCCTGACCAACCGGCTGCTCGCGCGCGTCGCCGACCGGGTGCTCGAGGCGTTCCCGGGCACGTTGCCTGGCGCGCAGTGCACCGGCAACCCCCTGCGCGCCGAGATGCTTCGCGACGATGCCCCCGAGGCGCGCTACGCACGGCGTTCGGGCCCGCTGCGCCTGCTGGTCGTCGGCGGCAGCCTCGGCGCGCAGGCACTCAACGACGCCGTGCCCGCCGCGCTCGCGCTGATGCCCGCGCAGGCGCGCCCTCAGGTCCTGCACCAGAGCGGGCGGGGCCGGCGCGAGGCGCTCGAGGCGCGCTATCGCGAGCTCGGCGTCGCTGCGACGGTGGTCGAGTTCATCGACGACATGGCCGGCGCCTATCGGCAGGCCGACCTGCTGGTGTGCCGCTCCGGCGCGATGACGATCGCCGAGATCGCGGCGATCGGCGTCGCCAGCGTGCTGGTTCCGTACCCGCACGCGGTCGACGATCACCAGACCGGCAACGCGCGCTTCCTGTCGGCGCAAGGCGCCGCCGTGCTGATGCCCCAGCCCGAGCTCGCTCCCGATCGGCTGGCCGCCGCACTGGGAGGCTTCGACCGGCCGGCGCTGGCGGCGATGGCCGCGCGCGCACGCGCACTGGCCCGGCCCGACGCCGCGCGACGGGTGGCCGACGTCTGCGAAGAGGCGGCGCGATCGTCATGAAGCACAAGGTCAAGCACATCCACTTCGTCGGAATCGGGGGCGCCGGGATGAGCGGCATCGCCGAGGTGCTGCTGAACCTGGGCTACCGCATCAGCGGGTCCGACGTCTCCGCGGGTCCGGCCACGCGACGGCTCGACGCGCTGGGCGCGACGGTCACGCTCGGGCACGACGCGGCCAACATCGACGGTGCCGACTGCGTCGTCACGTCCACCGCCGTGCGCAGCGACAACCCCGAAGTGATCGCGGCGCGCAACCGCCGAGTGCCGGTCGTGCCGCGCGCGATGATGCTGGCCGAGCTGATGAAGCTCAAGCACGGCGTCGCGATCGCCGGCACGCACGGAAAGACGACGACGACGAGCCTGGTCGCGTCGGTGCTCGCCGCCGGCGGACTCGACCCGACCTTCGTGATCGGCGGCCGGCTGATCAGTGCCGGCGCGAACGCGCGTCTCGGCACCGGCGACTACATCGTCGTCGAGGCCGACGAATCGGACGGCTCGTTCCTCAACCTCGCGCCGATGATCGCAGTGATCACCAACATCGACGCCGACCACATGGAGACCTACGGGCACGACTTCGCACGCCTGCGCCAGGCATTCGTCGAGTTCACGCAGCGGCTGCCGTTCTACGGAGCCGCGGTGCTGTGCATCGACGACGCGCACGTTCGCGAGATCCTGCCCTTCGTGTCCAAGCCGGTGCTGACCTACGGGCTCGACGAGGGTGCGCAGTTCCGCGCGGTCGACGTCGCCGCCGATGGCGGGCAGATGCGCTTCACGCTTCTGCGCGAGGACGCGCCGCCCCTGCCGCTGGTACTGAACGCGCCGGGGCTGCACAACGTGCGCAACGCCCTGGCCGCCATCGCGGTCGCCGACGAGCTCGGCGTCGGCGACGAGGCGATCGCTTCGGCGCTGGCCGAATTCCACGGCGTCGGCCGGCGATTCCAGCGCTACGGCGAGATCGCGGTTCGCGCCGACGATGGCGGCGGCCGCTTCACGCTGATCGACGACTACGGACACCACCCCGCCGAGATGGAGGCGACGCTGGCGGCGGCGCGCGGCGCGTTCCCGGGCCGGCGGATCGTGCTGGCCTTTCAGCCGCACCGCTACACGCGCACGCGCGATCTGTTCGAGGACTTCGTGCGGGTGCTGTCCACGCCCGACGTGCTGCTGCTCGCCGAGGTCTATCCGGCAGGAGAGTCGCCGATCGTCGCCGCAGACGGCCGCTCGCTGGCGCGCGCGGTACGCGTGGCCGGCAAGGTCGAGCCGGTGTTCGTCGAGGAGATCGCGGCGATGCCGGCCGCGATCCTCGATGCGGCGCGCGACGGCGACGTCGTGATCACGATGGGCGCAGGGTCGATCGGCTCGGTGCCGCAGCAGGTGAAGGAGGCAGCCGGTGACACCCGCGGGAGCAACTGAGATGTCGACCGTCGAAGCGGACTTCCTGCGCGATCCCGCGGCCCTCGGCAAGGTGGCGGTGCTGTTCGGCGGCCGGTCTGCCGAGCGCGAAGTGTCGATCATGTCGGGTACCGGCGTGCTGGCGGCGCTGCGCAGCCGCGGCGTCGACGCGCACGCGTTCGACCCGGCCGAGCGCGCGCTCGACGACCTGCGCCGCGAGGGCTTCTCGCGCGCGTTCATCGCGCTGCACGGCCGCTACGGCGAAGACGGCACGGTGCAGGGCGCGCTCGAGCTGCTCGGCATCCCGTACACCGGCAGCGGCGTGATGGCCTCGGCGATCGGGATGGACAAGGTCTACACGAAGCGCATCTGGATGACGCACGGCCTGCCGACGCCGGCGTTCGCGCTCGCCCACGGCGTGGCCGAGGTCGCCGACGCCGCGGCGCGCTTCGGCCTGCCGATGGCGGTGAAGCCCTCGCGCGAAGGCTCGACGATCGGCTTCACGAAGATGGTGTCGGCCGACCAGGCCCAGGCGGCGTTCGAGATCGCACGACGCCACGACGACGACGTGCTGTGCGAGGAGTTCGTCGACGGGCGCGAGCTCACGATCGCGGTGATCGGCACGGGCAGCACCGCGCACGCGCTGCCGGTCATCGAGATCGTCGCGCCGGCGGGCAACTACGACTACCAGAACAAGTACTTCCGCGACGACACGCGCTACGTCTGTCCGGCCGAGCTGCCCGAGGCGCTCGCCGGCGAGATCGCCGAACTGTCGCTGCGCGCCTACCTCGCGATCGGCTGCGAAGGATGGGGCCGGGTCGACGTGATTTTGCGTCGCTCCGACGAGCGGCCCTTCCTGCTCGAGGTGAACACGTCGCCCGGGATGACCGGCCACTCGCTGGTGCCGATGGCGGCGCGCGCGGTCGGCATGTCCTACGAAGAGCTGTGCCTGCGGATCCTCGCCTCGGCGAGCCTGAAGATCGGGGGACGGCGTTGAACGTCTGGCACGACTCGCGCCTGATGAACGCGCTGGCCAACGCGCTGCTCGGGGCGACGCTGCTGGCCGCGCTTGCCAGCGCAGCCTGGTGGCTGTCGCAGCGGCCGTACTTCACGCTGCGCGGCGTGGCGATCGAGGCCGCCGAAGGGCACCCGCTGCGTCACGCGTCGGCGCCGCTGCTGCGCGCCGCGGTCACCCGCCACGTGCGCGGCAACTTCTTCGCCGTCGACCTCGACGCGGTCCGCGCCACCTTCGAGACCGTTCCGTGGGTGCGTCGCGCGAGCGTGCGCCGAGTCTGGCCCGACGGTCTGGTGGTGGCGATCGAGGAGCACCGCCCGCTGGCGTTCTGGGGCGACGGCCGCCTCGTCAATACCTTCGGCGAACTGTTCGCCGCGAACCTGGCCGAGGCCGAGGAGGACGGCGACCTGCCGCAGTTCTCGGGGCCCGAAGGCAGCGCGCTGCAGGTCGCGCGCCGCTACGCCGAGCTGCGCGAGGCGGTGGCGCCGCTGGGCGTGCATCCCGACGTGGTCGCGCTGTCGCCGCGCTATGCCTGGACGATGCGGCTCGACGACGGCACGACGCTGCTGCTCGGGCGCGACCAGGGCATGCCGATCGAGCGCCGTGTCGCGCGCTGGGTCGGTGCGTATCCGGAGGTGATGGCGAGCCTGAAGCGGCGCGCCGAAGTGATCGATCTGCGCTACCCGAACGGATTCGCGATCCGCTCGCTCGCGCAGCTTGCCGAAGCGGACGGGCACGAGTCCGCGACGGCGCAACGAACGCATTGAAGCGCAGGACCACATGACCAGAGACGCCAAGGACCTGATCGTCGGACTCGACATCGGCACTTCGAAGATCGTCGCGATCGTCGCCGAGATGCGCGCCGACGGCCACTACGAGATCGTGGGCCTCGGCCAGCACGACTCGCGGGGGCTCAAGAAGGGCGTGGTGGTCAACATCGAGTCGACGGTCGCGTCGATCCAGCGCGCGCTCGAGGAAGCCGAGCTGATGGCCGACTGCAAGATCCGCACGGTCTACACCGGCATCGCCGGCAGCCACATCCGCAGCTTCAACTCCAGCGGCATGGTGGCGATCAAGGACAAGGAGGTTACCGAAGCCGACATGGCGCGCGTGATCGAGACCGCCAAGGCGGTGAACATCCCGACCGACCAGCAGATCGTCCACGTACTGCCGCAGGAATTCATCATCGACGGCCAGGAGGACATCCGCGAGCCGATCGGCATGAGCGGCGTGCGCCTCGAGGTCAAGGTCCACATCGTGACCGGTGCGGTGTCGGCGGCGCAGAACATCGTCAAGTGCGTGCGCCGCTGCGGCCTGGAGGTCAACGACCTGATTCTCCAGCCGCTCGCTTCGAGCATGTCGATCCTGACCCAGGACGAGAAGGAACTCGGCGTCGCGCTGGTCGACATCGGCGGGGGCACCACCGACATCGCGATCTTCACCGGCGGCGCGATCCGGCACACGGCGGTGATCCCGATCGCCGGCGACCAGATCACCAACGACATCGCGATGGCGCTGCGCACGCCCACGCCCGAGGCCGACGAGATCAAGCTGCGCTTCGGCATCGCCAAACAGGTGCTCGCCGACCCGAACGAGAAGATCGAGGTGCCGGGCCTGGGCGATCGGGCGCCGCGCACGCTGTCGCGCCAGGCGCTGGCCGCGGTGATCGAGCCGCGCATCGAGGAGTTGTTCTCTCTGGTGCACCAGGTGGTGCGCGAGTCCGGCTACGAGGAACTGCTCTCCTCGGGCGTCGTGCTCACCGGCGGCACCAGCCTGCTGCCCGGGATGGTCGAGCTGGCCGAGGACATCTTTCTGAAGCCGGTGCGCATCGGGATGCCCGCCTACACGGGCGGGCTCGCCGACGTGGTGCGCTCGCCGCGCTACTCGACTGCGGTCGGGTTGCTCGAGGAGGCGAGATTGCAGAGGCTGCGCGGCCGCAAGGTGGCCGAGCAGTCCGGATCGTTCAAGGAGACGCTGCGACGCATGAAGGAGTGGTTCCTTGGGAATTTCTGAACACCCCGTTTTCTTTCGGGAAGGGCGACTGGAGAGGCGAGGCCGGGCGGCCGCGCCAGCGGGGGCGTGTGCCGTCTTGCGGCTCAGCTTCTCCCGTCTGTCTTCCCACCATCCAGGAGGTCAGCACCATGAGCTTTGAAATGATCGAAACCGAAGTCGACGGCGCCGTCATCAAGGTGATCGGAGTCGGGGGCGCCGGCGGCAACGCGGTCAACCACATGATCAACCGCAGCGTGCAGGGCGTGGAGTTCATCGCGCTGAACACCGACAAGCAGGCGCTGCGGCGCTCGCTGGCCGAGCGCACGATCCAGCTCGGCGAGATCGGCCTCGGCGCGGGTGCCCGGCCCGAGGCCGGCCGTGCCGCCGCCGACGCGATGCGCGAGCACATCCGCGAGGCGCTCGAGGGCGCGAACATGGTGTTCCTGACCGCCGGCATGGGCAAGGGCACCGGCACCGGCGCCTCGCCGGTGGTCGCCGAGATCGCCAAGGAGATGGGCATCCTGACCGTCGGTGTCGTGACCAAGCCGTTCGACTTCGAGGGCGCGAAGAAGCTGCAGATCGCCGAGCAGGGGATCGACCAGCTGGTCGAGCACGTCGATTCGCTGATCGTCGTGCTCAACCAGAAGCTGTTCGAAGTGATGGACGACGACGCCAGCCTCGAGGACGCGTTCAAGCGCGCCGACGACGTGCTGCACAACGCCGTCGCCGGCATCGCGGAGATCATCAACGTGCCGGGCCTGGTCAACGTCGACTTCGCCGACGTCAAGACCGTGATGGGCGAGCAGGGCAAGGCGATGATGGGCATCGGCGAGGCGGCCGGCCTCGATCGCGCCCGGATCGCGGCCGAGCAGGCGGTGTCGTCGCCGCTGCTCGACGGCGTCGACCTGCAGGGGGCGCGCGGCGTGATCGTCAACATCACCGCAGGCCGCAGCCTGAAGCTGAAGGAGACCAACGACGTGATCAACACGATCAAGGCCTTCTGCGCCGACGACGCGACGATCATCCACGGCACCGTGTTCGACGAGAACATGGCCGACCGGCTGCGCGTGACCGTGGTGGCCACCGGCATCGGCCGCCGCGCGGCCAAGCCGGTGCTGGTGCCGCAGACGCAGCTGCGCACCGGCACGGACAACGCCGCCGCCCCGGTCAACTACGAGCAGTTCGAGCAGCCGACCGTCTGGCGCAGCCCGCGTGCGTCGGCGGCCGCGCAGGTGCAGGCGCTCGAGGAGAGCGGCGTCGAGCGCTTCGACATCCCGGCGTTCCTGCGCAAGCAGGCGGACTGAAAGGCGTGGACCGGCCCCGGGACGAACCGGGGCGGCCGTGGCGGCGGACCCTGCGCGGGCAGGGTCGTGCGGCGCGGCCCGGGCACGGATTGCGCGCGGGCACTACAATGTCCGATTGCCCGCGGCGCCCCCTTTCCGCCGAGGCCCGCGGCGATCACCCACGGAGTACCCACGCATGACGATCAAGGTTGGCGACACGCTTCCCGACGCGACGGTCCGCGAATTCATCGAAGTCGAAGGCAACGGCTGCTCGGTCGGCCCCAATACATTCCAGGTGGCCGACCTCGCCAGGGGCAAGCGCATCGTGGTCTTCGGGCTGCCCGGCGCCTTCACGCCGACCTGCTCGGCCAAGCACGTGCCCGGCTACCTCGAGCATTACGACGCGCTGAAGGCCGCGGGTGTCGACGAGATCTGGTGCGTGTCGGTCAACGATGCGTTCGTGATGGGCGCCTGGGGCCGCGACCAGAAGACCGGCGGCAAGGTACGCATGATCGCCGATGGTGCGGGCGAGTTCACGAAGAAGCTCGGCCTCGACGTCGACCTGAGCGCGGGCGGCATGGGCCTGCGGTCGCGCCGCTACTCGATGCTCGTCGACAACGGTGTCGTGAAGTCGCTGAACCTCGAGGCGCCCGGCAAGTTCGAGGTGTCCGACGCCGCGACGATGCTGCGCCAGGTGGCCGGCTGACCGCCGCACGACCGACGCCGACGACGGGGCCAAGCGCCGAACCATGATGCGCCAGCGCACGATCGGCAAGCCGGTCAGCACCGCCGGGGTCGGCCTGCACTCCGGCGAACGGGTCGAGCTCACGCTGCGGCCGGCCGATTCCGACACCGGCATCGTGTTCCGTCGCGTCGACCTCGATCCGCCCGTCGAGATCCGCTGCGGCGCGGCGCGGGTCACCGACACCCGCATGGCGTCGACGCTGACGGCCGCGGACGAAGGCCCCGGCAGCCAGGTGCGCGTGGCCACGGTCGAGCACCTGATGTCGGCCCTCGCCGGGCTCGGCATCGACAACCTCTTCGTCGACGTCACCGCGCCCGAGATCCCGATCCTCGACGGCTCGGCGGGCTCGTTCGTGTTCCTGGTGCAGTCGGCCGGCATCGTCGAGCAGCGGGCGGCCAAGCGCTTCATCCGGGTGAAGCGGGCGGTCGAGGTCCGCGACGGCGACAAGTGGGCACGGCTCGATCCGCACTTCGGCTTCAAGCTTCGATTCTCGATCGAGTTCTCGCATCCGGCGATCGACGCCACCGGGCAGGCGGTCGAGGTCGATTTCGCGACGATGTCGTACGTCAAGGAAGTGGCGCGCGCCCGCACCTTCGGGTTCATGCAGGACGTCGAGGCGTTGCGCGCGCACGGGCTCGCGAAGGGCGGAAGCTTCGGCAACGCGATCGTGATGGACGAGTACCGCGTGCTCAACGCCGAAGGCCTGCGTTTCGACGACGAGTTCGTCAAGCACAAGATCCTCGACGCCATCGGCGACCTGTACCTCGTCGGCCACCCGCTGCTTGCCGCCTACAGCGCCCACAAGTCCGGGCACGCGCTGAACAACCGGTTGCTGCGCGAGTTGCTGGCCGACCAGCAGGCCTGGGAACTGGTCAGCTTCACCGAGCGCCGCGAGGCGCCGAAGCTGTTCGCGCTCGACTGGAGCCATGCCTGACCGCGACGCCCGGCGACGAAGATGATCCTGGTGCGTGTCTTCGTCTTCGTCGTCCTTGCCGCCGTCGTCTGGTGCGCCTTCGGTTTCCTCTTCACGCGTGACCGCAAGTACCTGCGCCTGGCGGTCCGCGTGCTCGCGATCGGCATCGGCGGCGCGCTGGTGTTCTTCGCCGTGATGTTCGTGCAGCGTCTCTGAACCGGCCGGCCGGCGCCCCGCGCGCCGGGGCACAGTGCCGTGCGTCGGTCGGACGGTGCCATCCGTCGCGCCCGGCGGCGACGCCGCTCAGCGCGATTCGCGGTGACGCCTTACCAGGTTTGCGAGCGCTTGCTTGAGCGCCGGGCCTTCGACTTCGGTCATCAGCTTCGCGAGGTCGCCGAGCGCGCGGGTCGGCACCGCCGCGCGCGGTTGCGCAGCCGTGCGCGCCGGCCCGCCCGAGCGTCGTTGCGGCACGATCCTGATTCGACTAACCTGCCCGCAATCCTGGCGTACGACCGTCAGCAAGGTAGGCGCCATCTGGCGCAGGCGGCCGGCCCAGGCGGCACTCGGAGTCATGACGGTCAACGTCTGCTCGTCGAGCGAGACGACCGTCATCGGGACACGCGGACATGCCGCGGCGAGCCGGGCCTGCAGCGCCACGAGGCGATCGACGCGGGCGGCCAGGGCGCGGAAACCGGACTCGGTGTCGAGCCAGCTGGTGACGGAACGTGCGGGGGCGGCGGATTTCATCGGTTCGATGCCGGGCCGGTGGGGCCCCGACTCGCGGCAACGGTAGCACGGCGGAGACATCGAATGCAGATCATTCTGGTGCATCCGGGACTCAGGCAGGCCCGCACCATCCACATCGGCCGGCGCACGCTGGTCGGCGCCGCGCTGGCGCTGCTGCTGCTGCTCGCATCGGCCTCGGGCCTGCTGTCGTACGTGACGCTGCGTCACGCGCTGGGTGGCCAGTTTCCGTTCCTCGAACCGTGGTTGCCGCGACTCGAGACCGCGCGCCCGCTGGCCACGCGCGACGAATTCCTGCGCCAGAACATCGACGCGCTGGCCGTCCGGCTCGGCGAGATGCAGGCGCGGCTGGCTCGCCTGGACGCGCTGGGCGAGCGGGTCGCGACGATGGCGGGCCTCAGGCTGGTCGATCTCGGCGTGCTCCCCGCCCCCGGCGGGCGGGGCGGCCCGGCTCCCGCCGACGGGGGGCGTCCGCTGACCCTGGATGAGCTCAGCCGGGCGGTGGATCGCACGGCCGACGAGTTCGCGCAGCAGAACGGCGAGTTGAGCCTCCTCGAATCCGAGTTGCTCTACCGGGAGGTATCGGCCCGGCTGGTGCCGAGCGCGACGCCGCTGGCCGACGCGCTGGTGGGCTCGCGGTTCGGCGCGCGCATCGATCCGTTCACCGGCCGTCGCGTCGCGCACGAGGGACTGGACTTCGCCGCGCCGGTCGGCGCGCCGATCCTGGCCGCTGCAGCGGGCGTGGTCGTGGTGGCCGGCAGGCATCCCGGCTACGGCAACCAGATCGACATCGACCACGGCAACGGCCTGGTGACCCGCTACGGGCACGCGTCGAAGCTCGACGTCGTCGAAGGCGAGATCGTCAAGCAGGGGCAGAAGATCGCCGAGGTCGGCTCGACCGGTCGCTCCACCGGTCCGCACCTGCACTTCGAGGTTCGCGTGGACGGCGTCCCGCGCGACCCGCTGCCGTACCTGCGCGCCGGCATGCGCGCCGGGCCGCGCGATTCCGGTACCCCGCCGCTGGCCCGGGCGCGCTGATCGCGGGCGCGCGGCGCTCGGCGCCGCAGCCCCGGCCAGCCGGGGGCCGCGTGCTAGACTCGCACGGTTTCCCTCCAGGCCGACCCCGCCGTGGCGCGGCCGGCCCGCCACCGAATGATCCAGAACTTCCTCACCCGGATCTTCGGCAGCCGCAACGAGCGGCTGCTGAAGGGCTACCGCAAGTCGGTCGAGCAGATCAACGCGCTCGAGCCGCGGATCATGCAGCTCACCGACGAGCAACTGGCCGGCAAGACGGCCGAGTTCCGCCAGCGCGTGGCCGGCGGCGAGGCGATCGACGCGCTGTTGCCCGAGGCCTTCGCCGTGTGCCGCGAGGCGGCCCGCCGCGTGCTCGGCATGCGCCACTTCGACGTGCAGCTGATCGGCGGCATGGTGCTGCACGCCGGCAAGATCGCCGAGATGCGCACCGGCGAGGGCAAGACGCTGACCGCGACGCTGGCGGTGTACCTGAACGCGCTCGCCGGCAAGGGCGTGCACGTCGTCACCGTCAACGACTACCTGGCCAGTCGCGACGCCGAGTGGATGGGCAAGCTCTACCGCTTCCTCGGGATGTCGGTCGGCACGATCCTCTCGCAGCAGGCGACCGCCGACAAGAAGGTGGCGTACGCGGCCGACATCACCTACGGCACCAACAACGAGTTCGGCTTCGACTACCTGCGCGACAACATGGAGTACGCGGTCGGCGACCGGCGCCAGCGCGGGCTGCACTACGCGATCGTCGACGAGGTCGACTCGATCCTGATCGACGAGGCGCGCACGCCGCTCATCATCTCGGGCCAGGCCGAAGACCACACCGAGACCTACCAGCGGCTCAACGCGGTGCCGCGGCTGCTCGAGGAGATGGCCTCCGAGCCGAAGTCCGGCGAGGAAGAGCCGCCCGGCGACTATTGGGTCGACCGCAAGGCGCACCAGGTCTACCTGTCGGAGGCCGGCCACGAGAAGGCCGAGAAGGTGCTCGGGCAGATGGGCCTGCTCCCCGACGGCGCGAGCCTGTACGACGCGGGCAACATCGGGCTGATGCACCACCTGATGGCGGCGCTGCGCGCGCACACGCTGTTCCATCGCGACCAGCACTACGTGGTGCAGAACGGCGAAGTCGTCATCGTCGACGAGTTCACCGGGCGCCTGATGCCCGGCCGACGCTGGTCCGACGGGTTGCACCAGGCCGTCGAGGCCAAGGAAGGGGTGGCCATCCAGGCCGAGAACCAGACCCTCGCGTCGATCACCTTCCAGAACTACTTCCGGATGTACGGCAAGCTCGCCGGCATGACCGGCACCGCCGACACGGAGGCCTACGAGTTCCAGGAGATCTACGGGCTCGAGACGGTGGTGATCCCGACGCACCGGCCGATGATCCGCGAGGATCGCCAGGATCAGGTCTTCCGCACGGCGCGCGAGAAGTACGACGCGATCCTCGCCGACATCCGCGACTGCTACCAGCGCGGCCAGCCGGTGCTGGTCGGCACCACCTCGATCGAGAACTCCGAGTTGCTGTCGACGCAACTCACGAAGGACAAGCTGCCGCACCAGGTGCTCAACGCGAAGCAGCACGCGCGAGAGGCCGAGATCGTCGCGCAGGCCGGGCGCCCGAAGATGATCACGATCGCGACCAACATGGCGGGCCGCGGCACCGACATCGTGCTGGGCGGCAACGTCGAGAAGCAGGTCGAATTCCTGCACGCCGACGATTCGCTTCCCGACGCCGAGCGCGACGCGCGCATCGCGAAGTTGCGCGACGAGTGGCAGTCGCTGCACGACCAGGTCATCGCCGCGGGCGGCCTGCACATCGTCGGCACCGAGCGACACGAGTCGCGCCGCATCGACAACCAGTTGCGCGGACGCTCCGGTCGCCAGGGCGACCCCGGGTCGTCGCGCTTCTACCTGTCGATGGAAGACCCGCTGCTGAAGATCTTCGCCGGCGACCGGCTCAAGGCGATCATGGATCGCCTGAAGCTGCCCGACGGCGAGGCGATCGAGGCGGGCATGGTGACGCGCTCGATCGAATCCGCGCAGCGCAAGGTCGAGGCGCGCAACTTCGACATCCGCAAGCAGCTGCTCGAATACGACGACGTCGCCAACGACCAGCGCAAGATCGTCTACTCCGACCGCAATGCGCTGCTCGAGTCCTCCGAGTTCACCGAAAGGGTGCGCGACCTGCGCCACCGGGTCTTTACCGACCTGTTCCGGCAGTTCGTACCGGCCGAGTCGGTCGAGGAGCAGTGGGACGTCGCCGGTTTGCAGAAGGTGCTCGAGACCGACTGGCAGCTCGAGGTGCCTCTCGCCTCGATGATGAAGGGCGAGGCCGAGGTCGCCGACGACGACCTGCTCGAGGCGGTCCTGAAGGCGGCCGACGCGATGTACCAGTCGAAGGTCGACCAGGTCGGCGCCGAGGTGTTCGCCGGTTTCGAGCGCTCGATCATGCTGCAGACGATCGACCAGCACTGGCGCGAGCACCTGTCCTCGCTGGACTACCTGCGCCAGGGCATCCACCTGCGCGGCTACGCGCAGAAGAACCCGAAGCAGGAATACAAGCGCGAGGCCTTCGAGCTGTTCAGCCTGATGCAGGAGCGCGTTCGCAACGACGTCACCCGCATCCTGATGACGGTGCGCATCCAGTCGGCCGACGAGGTCGAGCAGGCCGAGGAGGCGGTGCAGCCGCACTACTCGAACGTCAACTACACGCACGCCGACTTCGACCAGGCCGCGGCCGCTGCCGAGACCGCCGACCCGGAGGCGATCGCGCTCGCCGTCCAGCACAGCCCGCAGGCCGACGAGGGCGGCCAGCAGCCGATCCGCCGGTTCGGCCAGAAGATCGGCCGCAACGATCCCTGTCCCTGCGGCTCGGGCAAGAAATACAAGCAATGCCACGGCCGGCTCGCCTGAGCCGGGCGTCACGGAGGCCCCGATGCCCGTGAATCTCCACGTTCCGGCGCGCGATTCGCTGCGTCCGGTGCCCGGCGTCGCCATCGGCACGACGATGGCCGGCATTCGCAAGGCGAACCGCCGCGACGTGCTGGTCCTGCGGCTGCCGGCCGGCGCCACCGCCGCCGGCGTGTTCACCACCAACCGCTTCTGCGCGGCGCCGGTGCGGGTCTGTCGCGAGCACCTGGCCCGCAGCGCCGGCGCGATCCGTGCGCTGGTCGTGAACACGGGCTGCGCCAACGCCGGCACGGGTGCCGCCGGCCTCGAGAACGCGCGCCGCAGTTGCGACGAAGTCGCGCGGCTCGTCGGCTGCGCGCCCGAGCAGGTGCTGCCTTTCTCCACCGGCGTGATCCTCGAACACCTGCCGATGGATCGGTTGCTGCCGGGCATCGGCGCAGCCGTCTCGGGCCTCGGCGCCAGCGACTGGCTCGACGCGGCCGAGGCGATCATGACCACCGACACGCTGCCCAAGGGCGCTTCGCGCGAGGTCGAGGTCGGCGGACGGCGCGTGGTCGTCACCGGCATCGCCAAGGGTTCCGGGATGATCCGGCCGAACATGGCCACGATGCTTGGTTACATCGCCACCGATGCGGCATTGCCGCAGCCGCTGCTCGAGCGCTGGGTGCGCGACGCGGCCGACGTCAGCTTCAACCGGGTCACCGTCGACGGCGACACGTCGACCAACGACTCGCTGGTGCTGCTGGCCAGCGGCGCGAGCGGGGTCGCGATCGACGACGACGCGGCGCCTGGCGCGGCGGCGCTCAAGGCGGCGATCACGGAAGTCGCGCAGCAGCTGGCGCAGGCGCTGGCGCGAGACGGTGAGGGCGCCACCAAGTTCATCACCATCGAGGTCGAGCGCGCCGCCTCCGGCGTCGAAGCCGCGGCGGTGGCCTACGCGATTGCGCACTCGCCGCTCGTGAAGACCGCGTTCTTCGCCTCCGATCCCAACCTCGGGCGGATCCTCGCTGCGGTGGGCTACGCCGGGATCGCAGACCTGGACGTCGATCGCGTCGACCTCTACCTCGACGACGTGCACGTGGCCACGCGCGGCGGCCGGCACCCGGCCTATCGCGAGGAAGACGGCCAGCGCGTGATGAAGCAGGCCGAGATCCGCATCCGCGTGGTGCTCGGCCGCGGCGACGCGAGCACGACTGTCTGGACCTGTGACCTGTCGCACGACTACGTGTCGATCAACGCCGACTACCGTTCCTGAGCCGAACGCCAGAGCGCTCTGCGCGTGCCCATGCCCGACCCGACGAAGCTCGAACACCTCGCCGATCGCGCCGAAGCGCTGATCAGGCGCCTCGAATCGCTGCTGCCGGCGCCGCCCGCGCCCGACTGGAGCGCCGCGCATGCCTTTCGCTGGCGGCGTCGCACGACGGCGCTCGGCGTGCAGGCCGTGCTGCAACCGGTGCGGCACGTTTCGCCCATCCGGCTGTCGGACCTCAAGCACATCGACGAGCAGAAGCAGGCGATCGAGCAGAACACGCGGCAGTTCGTCGCCGGCCTGCCCGCCAACAACGTGCTGCTCACCGGGTCGCGCGGAACGGGCAAGTCCTCGCTGATCAAGGCCTGCCTGAACGCCTATGCCGCCCGCGGCCTGCGGCTGATCGAAGTCGACAAGGACGATCTGGTCGACCTCCCCGACATCGTCGAGCTGGTGGCGGGGCGTCCCGAGCGCTTCATCGTCTTTTGCGACGACCTGTCGTTCGAGGAGGGCGAGCCGGGGTACAAGGCGTTGAAGGTCGCGCTCGACGGCTCGGTGGCTGCACAGTCGGACAACCTGCTGATCTACGCCACGTCGAACCGTCGGCACCTGATGCCCGAGTACATGCGCGAGAACCTCGACGCGAAGCACCAGGAAGACGGCGAGATCCATCCGGGCGAGACCGTCGAGGAGAAGATCTCGTTGTCCGAGCGCTTCGGGCTATGGGTGTCGTTCTATCCGTTCCGGCAGGACGACTACCTGGCCATCGTCTCGCACTGGCTGTCCAGCTTCGGCTGCGGCGAGCGCGAGATCGACGCGGCGCGCGCCGACGCGCTTCGTTTCGCGCTCGAGCGTGGCTCGCGCTCGGGGCGGGTCGCGTGGCAGTTCGCGAAGGACTGGGCGGGTCGCCGGGCGCGCAGGGCCGGGACGGTCACCCGGGCTGCCGCGACCGCGGCACCGAAGTCGCCGCGCGGCCGCAGGCGCGGCTGAACCCGCCGGCGGCCGTGAGCGTCGCGAGCGCCCCCGACGCCGGCGCGATGCGCGCCGATCCCGCGGATCTCGTCGATGTCGCCGTCGGCGTCCTGCTACGTCCCGACGGCGCAGTCCTGTTCGGCCAGCGCCCGGCCGGCAAGCCCTACGCCGGATGGTGGGAGTTCCCGGGCGGCAAGCTCGAGGCCGGGGAGAGTGTCGAGCAGGCGCTTGCGCGCGAGCTCCACGAGGAGCTGGGCATCGACGTGCACGAGTCGCGGCCCTGGGTCGTTCGCGAGTATCGGTACCCGCACGCGCACGTCCGCCTCCATTTCCAGCGGATCGTCTCATGGACCGGCGAGCCGCACGGCCGCGAGGGACAGTCACTCGCGTGGCGACGGCCCTCGGCGATCGACGTCGCGCCGCTGCTGCCGGCAGCGATCCCGGTGATCGGCTGGCTTCGCCTGCCCGACCGGATCGGCATCACTTGCGCGCTCGAACTGGGCGACGATCGATTCGTCGCACGACTCGGGAAGGCGCTCGCGGCGGGGCTGAGGCTGGTACAGCTGCGCGAGCCGTCGATGGAAGCGGTGCGCTTCGACGCACTGTTCCGGCGCGTGCGCGAACTGAGCGCGCGTTTCGGGGCACGGCTCGTCGTCAACAGCGGACATCCGGCGTCGTACTGGGCCGCCTGCGACGGAGTGCATCTCAGAAGCGTTGACTTGCGTTCTATCGTCTCACGACCGAGACTGCGGATCGTCGGCGCCTCGTGTCACGATGCAGCGGAGCTCCAGCGGGCCGGCGACCTTGGCGTCGATTTCGCCCTGCTCGGGCCGGTCAAGGAGACGCGCTCGCATCCGGGTGCCGCGGTGCTCGGATGGGCCGGCTTCGAGCGCCTCGCGCGAATGTCGCGCGTGCCGGTCTTCGCGCTCGGCGGGTTGGACGAGCGCGATGCGACAATCGCGTCGCGTGCCGGCGCCCACGGGTTGGCGATGATGCGCTCGATCTGGCGATGATATCGGGCGATGATTCGCCCGGCCGGTCAGCCTCGGGGAGGCGAATCGTCGGTCGGTGCGTCGCCCTCTTCACCCCAGTCGTCCGCGCGATCGCTGCGCGAGTCGCCGGCGATGCGGTAGCGCTCGGCGGCCCAGGCCCCGAGGTCGACCGTCTTGCAGCGCTCGGAACAGAACGGTCGCCAGCGGTTCGACGCGTCGAACGGCGCCTTGCGCCCGCAGGTAGGGCAATCGACCGAGACGATCCGTGGCGTCATCGGCGCTGCGACATGCTCAGAGGTTGCAGAGGGCGAGCTCGAAGTCGACGCTGCCCTCGAACGGCCGCGGACGCAGGTCGCCGTCCTGGCTGGTGAAGCGGATCCACAGCAGGTACTTGTTGGCACTGATCTCGGGGATCGCGCCCGTGGCGGGATCGAGCCGGACCTGCACCATCTGGTAACTCTTGCCGCCGAGCGGCTGCTGGTAGCTGCCCTGCTGCGCCGTGAGCGCCGAGCGCTGCGCGCTCTCGCGCAGCAGCTTGAGCACGATCGCGAGGCTGTCGTACAGCGGCCTGAACGGCGCGGCCCAGGCGGCGATGTCGCGCTGTCGCGCTTCGTGGTGGCGGTGCTGCCACGCGTAGTACGACGGCAGGTCGAACTCGCAGGCGCCGCCGGCGATGATCGTGCGGCTGCGAATGCTCATCAGCCACTCGTTGTCGCGCAGGTGCTGCCCGCTCTTTCCCGTGATGGAGCCGAGCTCGCGTGCGGCGTCGTCGATTTCCTCGAGGATCCGCTCGAGCGCTTCGACGGAGACTTCCGGGTTGTTCCGGAACGCCATCAGGGCCTGCCGTTGCCGCTCGAGCTCCTGCAGCAGGTCGGACTTCAGGTCGGCGCGGGCCGCGACGTCGAGGATCTCGAACAGCGTCACCAGGGCGACGTGGTGATCGAGGGCATGCTCCTGCGCCGCGAAGAACTCGAGGCGTTCGAACAGGTCTTCGAGCCGCAACAGGGTCCGGATGCGTTCGTTCAGCGGGTACTCGTACAGGATCAAGGTACCGTCCTGGGCCACAGTCGGGATTCGCCGCGAACTCGCCGCGACCGCGAGACCGCGCGCGTGTCGCGCTTCGTGCGCGAAGACGCACGAATTCTGGCGCAAAGACATTCGCTTGACAAACCCGGCGCCGCTCGCAATGCGCACCGCATCAGGCGCCTCGCAGATAGCGACGATGCAGCGTCTCGACCTGCGCGTCCAGCGCAGCGGGCGCGCCGCCGTTGTCGATCACGTCGTCGGCAGCGGCGAGTCGCTGCTCGCGGCTCGCCTGTGCAGCGAGGATCGTCTGCACCCGTTCGCGGCTCAGGCCGCTGCGACGCATGACCCGCTCGACCTGCACCTCGACCGGGCAGTCGACGACGAGGACCCGGTCGACACCGCCGACGCGGTCTCCCGACTCGACCAGCAGGGGTACGACCAGCATCGCGTAGGGACCTTCGGCCGCCTCGAGACGACGCCGCGACTCGGCGCGGATCATCGGGTGCAGGATCGCTTCGAGCTTGCGTCGCGCCGCCGGGTTCTCGAAGGCGCGCTCGCGCATCGCGTCGCGATCGAGTGCGCCGTCGGCCCGGATCACGCGCTCGCCGAACTCGGCGCGGATCGCCGCGATCGCTGCGCCGCCCGGACCGGTGAGCTCGTGCGCGATCGCATCGGTGTCGACGATCGCTGCGCCGCGCGCGGCGAACAGGTCGGCGACGGTGCTCTTGCCGCTTCCGATGCCGCCGGTCAGCCCGACCAGGAGGCGCCGTGTGCGCGGCGCCGCGGCGCCATCGCGCGACGACGACTCGGTGGCGGAGGCGGGCCCTGGACTCATCGGGCGAGTCTAACAGCGCGCCCGCGCAGGCCCCGCTCGCGAGTCAGCCGATGCCGAACAGCCTGCCCAGCGGCTCGCGGAAGTACAGTGCCAGCAGTCCCGCGCCGGCGAGGTAGGGGCCGAACGGGATCGGCACCTCGCGTCCGTGGCGGGCCACGACGATCAGCGCGACGCCGACCACGGCGCCGACCACGGAAGCCAGCAGGATCACGGCCGGCAGCGCGGTCCAGCCGAACCAGGCGCCCAGCGCCGCGAGCAGCTTGAAGTCGCCGTAGCCCATGCCTTCCTTGCCGGTCGCCAGCTTGAACAGCCAGTAGATCGTCCACAGGCTCAGGTAGCCGGCCATCGCGCCGATCACGGCGGCGGGCAGCGGCGCGAACACGCCCCACAGGTTGAGCAGCAGGCCCAGCCAGAGCAGCGGCAGCGTCATGTTGTCGGGCAGCAGGTGCGTGTCGAAGTCGATGAACGTCAGCGCGATCAGGAACGCGGTGAGCACGACGGCACCCAGGCCGGCGGCGGTCGCGCCGAAGCGCCAGATGGCCACCGCGCTGAGCACTGCCGTGGCGAGCTCGACGATCGGGTAGCGCGCCGGAATCGCCGCACCGCACGCGGTGCACTTGCCCCGCTGCAGCAGCCAGCTGACCAGCGGAATGTTCTCCAGCGCGCCGATCCGGTGCCCGCAGGCAGGGCAGTGCGAGTGCGGAACGACCAGGTTGTATCGCTCGGAGGGCGGGGCCTCCTCGCCGCGCAACTCGGCGGCCTCCGCGGCCCAGGCCCGCTCGAGCATCTTCGGCACGCGGTGAATCACCACGTTCAGGAAGCTGCCGAGCAGCAGCCCGAAGACGGCAGCCGCGGTGACGGCGAGCGGTGCGGAATGTTGCAGGGTCTCGATCATCGCGCGAGCTTAGCGTAGGCCATGGTGAGGTGCCGAGCCCCGGGGGCTCGTTGTCCGACGGTGCGCTCCCGGCACGGGAAAGTCCACGGCCGCGTCCCCGACCGGAAGCTTCGGCGGCACCGGCGGCCGCGCGGTGTCTCGCCTGCGCATCGTCTCGCGGCGGGCCGCCGGTTCGCCGGCGCGCAGGCCCTTTGGTACGATCGGCGCGCCTTGGCGGTCCTCCGCGCAAGGCGTCCACCGGACGGGGTGAACGGATGGCGAAAGTGGCGATCGTCGGATGCGGTGCCATGGGCTCGGTCTATGCCGGCCTGATGGCTTCGGCCGGTCACGAAGTGCACGCCGTGACGCTCTGGCAACCGCACGTCGAAGCGATCCGCGCCCGCGGCCTGCGCGTGAGCGGCTTCAGCGGCGACCGGACCGTGAGGCTGGCGAGCGCCTCGGTGACGACCGACGGCATCGGCCCTTGCGACCTGGTCGTGATCGCGACCAAGGCGTTCGACGTCGAAGCGGCGGCGCAGTCGTGCAGGGGGCTGATCGGCCCCGCCACGGTCGTCCAGACGATCCAGAACGGCCTGGGCTCGCCCGAACGCGTCGCCATGCACGTCGATCCGGATCGGCTCGCGGTCGGTGTGGTCGGCGGCTACGGTGCTTCGATCCCCGAGTGGGGCCACGCGCATCACAACGGGCTCGAGGTCACCTGGTTCGGGCGGTATGCCGGGCTGCCGAAGGAGCGGCTCGAGGCGGCCGCCCGGATCTGGCGCTCGTCCGGCTTCGACGTCGCCCTTCACGACGACGTGAAGAGCATGGTGTGGAAGAAGGTGATCATGAACGTCGCCTATTCCGGAACCGCGTGCCTCACGGGCCTGACGATCGGACAGATCCTCGAGAACGGCGATGCCTGGGCGGTCGCCTCCGCCTGTTCGCTGGAGGCCGTGCAGGTTGCCGGCGCCCTGCGGGTGGAGCTGGGTCTCGCCGACCCGATCGCGCACGTCCGGAACCTCGGCTCCAGGATCCCGCGTGCCCGACCGTCGATGCTGCTCGACGCCATGGCGGGTCGACGCGGCGAGGTCGACGCCATCAACGGGGCGATCTCGCGGCTCGGCGCCGAACTGGGCGTGCCCACGCCGGTGAACGACGTGGTCGTGCAGCTGATCAGGGCGCGCGAGAGCCTTCTCGGAACCTGAGGCGGGCGGGCCCCGCGGCCGGTCGCCCCGAGGCTCCCGCGTCGCCTACACCACCTGCCCCAGCTTGAAGATCGGCAGGTACATCGCGACCACCAGGCCGCCGATCAGCGTGCCGAGCACGACCATGATCATCGGCTCGAGCAGGCTGGACAGGCCTTCGACGGCCTCGTCGACTTCGCGCTCGAAGATGTCGGCCGCCTTGGACAGCATCGAGTCGAGCGAGCCCGACTCCTCGCCGATCGCCGACATCTGCAGCACCATGTTCGGGAACACCTGCGCGTTCTGCATCGACACGGTCAGGCTCGTGCCGGTCGACACCTCCTGCTGGATGCGCTTCGTCGCCATCAGGTAGACGTGGTTGCCCGAGGCGCCTCCGACCGAGTCGAGCGCCTCGACCAGCGGCACCCCGGCTGCGAACATCGTCGACAGCGTCCGCAGCCACCGGGCGATGGTCGCCTTCTCGACGACGGGGCCGAAAACGGGCAGCTTGAGCAGCAGCCGGTCCATCGCCATCTGGACCTTCGGCGATCGCCGCCAGGCCTGGAGCAGGAAATACAGGCCGCCCCCGATCGCGCCGAAGATCAGGTACCAGTACTTCACGAAGAAGTCCGACATCGCGATCACGACCAGCGTCGGCGCCGGCAGGTCGGCGCCGAAGTTCGAGAACACCTCCTTGAACGCCGGCACCACGAACAGCATGATCACTGCGACGACGATGAACGCGACGATCAGCACTGCGACCGGGTAGAACAGCGCCGACTTGATCTTGCCCTTGATGGCGACCATCTTTTCCTTGTAGCTCGCCAGCCGGTCGAGCAGGTCGTCAAGGATGCCGGCCTGCTCTCCCGCGCCCACCAGGTTGCAGAACAGCGAGTCGAAGTACAGCGGATACTTCCGGAACGCCTGCGACAACGATGTGCCGGTCTCGACGTCGGCACGGATGTCGGTGAACAGCTTCGACACCGACGCGTTGTTGGTTCCGCGCGCGACGATGTCGAACGACTGCAGCAGCGGAACGCCGGCCTTCATCATCGTCGCGAGCTGGCGCGTGAACAGCGTGATGTCCTTTTCGCCGATCCGCCGGCCCTTCTTGGGGCGCCGCTTGGTCGTCTTGGTGACCGAGATGCCCTGGCGGCGCAGCGTGGTCTGGACGATGGCCGGGCCGCTCGCCCGCATCTCGCCGCGAATCACCTTGCCGGCGCGGTCGCGCCCCTCCCAGACGAAGGTATGTTCCTTGGGCGCCGCGGCGCGGGGTGCACCCATTGCCCGGGTGGTAGCGGTCGTAGCCATCAGTGTCTGCCTCTCGATGTCGCTCGATGTCCCGGCCCGGCGCCGGTCATTCGTTGGTGACGCCCAGCACCTCTTCGATGCTGGTCAAGCCCTGCATCACCTTCATCAGGCCGGAGCGGCGCAGGTCGCGCACGCCCTCGATCTGAGCCTGCCTGGCGATCTGCAACGCGTTTCCGTTGGCCAGGATGATCTTCTGCGTTTCTTCGGAGATCGGCATGACCTGGTAGATGCCGACCCGGCCCTTGTAGCCCGAGCCGCCACAACGCTCGCAGCCGGCGGCGCGGTACGGCACCCAGGAGCCGTCCAGGTCCGACTCGACGAATCCGATCTTCAGCAGCGCGGCCTCGTCGATCTCGTGCGGCTGCTTGCAGCTGCACAGCCGCCGGGCGAGCCGCTGCGCGGTGATCAGGATCACCGACGAGGCGATGTTGAACCCCGGCACGCCCATGTTCGCCAGCCTCGTCAGCGTCGTCGGCGCGTCGTTCGTGTGAAGCGTCGACAGCACCATGTGGCCGGTCTGCGCGGCCTTGATCGCGATGTCGGCGGTCTCCAGGTCGCGGATCTCGCCGACCATGATCACGTCCGGGTCCTGCCGCAGGAACGACTTCAGCGCGGCCGAGAAGGTCAGGCCGGCCTTGTCGTTGACGTTGACCTGGTTGACGCCCGGCAGGTTGATCTCGGCGGGGTCCTCGGCGGTCGAAATGTTGACGCCGGGCTCGTTCAGGATGTTCAGGCAGGTGTACAGCGACACCGTCTTGCCCGACCCCGTCGGGCCGGTGACCAGGATCATTCCGTAGGGCCTGCGGATCGCGTCGAGCAGCAACTGCTTCTGGTCGGGCTCGTAACCCAGCGCGTCGATGCCGAGCCTCGCCGACGACGGATCGAGGATCCGCATCACGATCTTCTCGCCGAACAGCGTCGGCAGCGTCGAGACGCGGAAGTCGATGGCGCGCTGGCTCGACAGCACGATCTTCATCCGGCCGTCCTGCGGCACCCGCTTCTCGGAGATGTCGAGCCGCGAGATGACCTTGATCCGCGAGGCGAGTTTCTCCTTGATCGCCAGGGGCGGCTGTGCGACCTCCCGCAGCTCGCCATCGACGCGAAAGCGGATCCGGTAGAACTTCTCGTACGGCTCGAAGTGCACGTCCGAAGCGCCGGTCTGGATGGCGTCGATCAGGATCTTCTGCAGGAACCGGACCACCGGCGCGTCGTCGACCTCGCTGGTGTCGGGCTGGGCGGAAGGCTCGTCGGTCGTGACGTCGAGGTCGAACGAGTCCTCGACCAGGTCGCTCAGCTTGTCGGCCGCGGTTTGCCCCAGCTTTTCGACCAGGCGGGTAAGCTTGTCGTGCTCGACGACGATCGCGTCGACGTTCGCCTGCGCCGAGAAGCGGATCCGGTCGAGCAGCTTCAGGTCGGTCGGGTCCGACACCGCCAGCGACAGTCGTCCGCCGCGCTTGCCCAGCGCCACGACGCGCACCTCGGTGGCGAGCTTGCGGTCGAGCGCGTCGAGCGGGAGGGTCGTGACGTCGATCGCCGACAGGTCCAGCAGCGGATGGCCGAAGACCTCCGCGGCGAACTTCGCGAGCTGGCGCGCCTGCATGTGGCCGCCGCCGATGAGCTCGTCGATGAACGCGATCCCGCCGGCGTCGGCCTTGCGCTGGATGGTCGTTGCCAGGTCCAGACGCAGCATCTGGTGCTGGACCAGCGCGCGGCCGAGCCCGGCCAAAGATGTCGATTCGCCCGTGCGGGGCGCTGCGGTAGCGACTGCCATCGAGCCTGCCTGGTGCCTGGTTTCTTCTGGGTCTTGAGGGGTTGCGGGACGCCTTCCGCGCAATGATGCCCCCCTCGATCGTGCGGGGGCGACGGCCGGATCGGGGGCACAGGACGAGCGGCGGCACTGCCGCCGACGAACGGCGGCGACCATGGGGCGACGATGAGACGATTCGCCCCTAGAAGGCGCGTTCGTCGTCTTCGGCGGCGTGCGGCGAGAGCTCGGACGGCCGCCGGCGCAGTCGCACGCTGCGGATCAGCCGGTCTTCGATCTGCTGGATCTCGACCACCAGCGGGCCGTAGCGGACGCTGGTGGCGGCTTCCGGAAGCTCGCGCAGGGTCTCGAGCAGCAGGCCGTTCAGGGTGCGCGGGCCGTCGAGCGGGAAGTGGGTGCCGAGACGGCGGTTGAGCTCGCGCAGCGGCGCGGCTCCGTCGACGGTGACCTCGTCGTCGACCCACTGCAGGGCGGCGTCCCCGCCCGGCGCCGTGGTCGTGAACTCGCCGATGATCTCCTCGATGATGTCCTCGAGGGTCACCAGCCCGAGCACCTCGCCGTACTCGTCGATCACCAGGCCGATCCTCTGCCGGTTCTCCTGGAAGAACTGCAGCTGGCGGAACACCGGCGTGCCGCTGGGAACGAAGTAGGGCTCGGTGAGCACGGCGCGCAGGTCGTCGGCGTCGAACGACTCGTGCTGCAGCAGGCCGAGCGCACGGCGCACGTGCAGCATGCCGACGACGCGATTGATCTCGCCTTCGAACACCGGCAGCTTGTTGTGGAAGCAGGTCGCCAGCTGCTCGCGGATGCTGCGCGGATCGGTCGCGAGGTCGAGCGCCTCGATCCGGTGGCGCGGCACCATCACGTCGTCGACGGCGATCTGTTCGAGGTCGAGGAGGTTCAGCAGGATCGAGCGGTGCTTGGCAGGCATGAAGCCGCCGCTCTCGAGCACGATCGTGCGCAGCTCCTCGAGCGAGACGTTGGGCGCCTGCTGCGCCTCGGCGCTCACGCCGGCGGCCCGCAACAGGCGCCCGACGAGCAGGTTCACTGCCCAGACCGCGGGCGCCAGCGCGCGCATCAGCAGGCTCAGCGGGTAGCTGGCCGGCAGGGCGATGCGCTCCGGGAAGGTTGCCCCGATGACCTTCGGCGTGATCTCGCAAAACACGATCAGCAACAGGGCGACCAGCGTCGTTGCCACCAGGATCACGCGATCGTCGTCGCCGAAGTAGCGGATCGCCAGCGCGGTCACGATCGCGGTGAGCGCCGTGTTGGCGATGTTGTTGCCGAGCAGGATCGTGCCGAGCAGTCGCTCGGTTTGCCCGAGCAGGCCGGCGGCGCGCCGCGCGCCGCGGCGCCCCTCCCGGACCAGGTGGCCGAGCCGGAAGCGGTTCAGCGCCATCATCGCCGTCTCGGAGATCGAGAAGAACGCCGAGAGCAGCATCAGCAGCAGCAACGCCAGCAGCTGCAGCCAGAACGGGATCGTTTCCAAGCGTGGGAATCGTCGCAACGGGCCGGACGCCTAGCCTACCGGATTCCGGTCGCCGGGGCGCCCCCCGGAGCGCCGCGCCCGGCGTATCATGGCCCGATGAATCCCGATGCCCTCTACGAGCGGATCGGGGCGCTCGGCTTCAGGCGCTGGTACGAGCGGCAGTTGATCGAGAGCCACCTCTGGTTCGCGACGTGCTTCCTGGCGATCATCCTGGTCGCCGCGGGGCTGGAGTTGCTCACCCTCGAAAACGGGGTGCGCGACTTTGCCTTCGACGCCGCGCTGATCGTCGGCGGCTGCGCGCTGGGCTGGCATTCGTGGCGGCGCTACGTCCGGCTGATGGTGGTCGCCGAGGCGATCGGCGCCCAGGCGTCGTGCGGCGCCTGCCAGCACTACGGTTTTCGATGCGTGTCGCTCGAGCGGCGGCGCATCCGCGCCTGCTGCCCGAAGTGCGGCAACCAGTGGCTGCTCGACGACCCGTTCGCCGCGGCGGCCTCCTGACGATGGCGCGGCCGCCTGGCGCGGCCGTCCGGCGATGCGCGCTTACCCGGATTGCCGCGCCATCGGCCATTGGCCATAATCCGCGCCGGAAGGCCGGCATGGCGCCTGCCCATTGACCGCGCATCGATGGCAGAACAAGACTACATTCTCGAAACCAGGCGCCTGGTCAAGGAATTCAAGGGCTTCGTCGCGGTCGACGACGTGAACCTGCGCGTCCGGCGCGGGCACATCCATGCACTGATCGGTCCGAACGGGGCGGGCAAGACCACCGTCTTCAACCTGCTCACGAAGTTCCTGATCCCGACTTCGGGCCAGATCCTGTTCAACGGCCACGACATCACCACCGAGAAGCCCGCCCAGGTCGCGCGCCGCGGGATCGTCCGCTCGTTCCAGATCTCGGCGACTTTTCCCAACCTGACGGTGCTCGACAACGTACGCATCGGCCTGCAGCGCGCGCTCGGTACGTCGTTCCACTTCTGGAAGCCGGCGGCCTCGCTCGAGGTGCTCGACGCCCGCGCGCTCGAGTTACTCGACACGGTGGGCCTGCGCGAGTTCGCCGGGTACGTCACGGTCGAGTTGCCGTACGGCCGCAAGCGCGCGCTCGAGATCGCCACGACGCTGGCCACCGATCCCGAGCTGATGCTGCTCGACGAGCCGACGCAGGGCATGGGCCACGAGGACGTCGAGCGGGTGACGCAGCTCATCAAGAAAGTCTCGGCGAATCGCACGGTGCTGATGGTCGAGCACAACATGAACGTCGTCGCGGACATCGCCGACACGATCAGCGTGCTGCAGCGCGGGCAGGTCATCGCCGAGGGCTCGTACGAGGTGGTCTCGAAGAACCCGCAGGTGCTCGAGGCCTACATGGGCAGCGCCACCGAGGAACTCAGGGGGGCGCATGGCCACTAGCGACACCGAGTTCCTGCGGATCACCGACCTGCACGCCTTCTACGGCGAATCGCACATCCTGCACGGCGTCGACCTCACCGTGAACCGCGGAGAAGTCGTCACGCTGCTGGGGCGCAACGGCGCCGGGCGCACGACGACGCTGAAGTCGATCATGGGCCTGGTCGGGCGCCGCAGCGGCTCGATCATGGTCAACGGCGTCGAGGCGGTCAACCTGCCGCCGCACGCGATCGCGCGCCGCGGAATCGGCTACTGCCCCGAGGAGCGCGGCATCTTCGCGAGCCTGTCGTGCGAGGAGAACCTGCTGCTGCCTCCGGCGGTCGCCTCGGGCGGCATGGAGCTCGACGAGATCTACGCGATGTTCCCGAACCTGAAGGAGCGGCGCGCGAGCCAGGGCACGCGCCTGTCGGGTGGCGAGCAGCAGATGCTGGCGGTGGCGCGCATCCTGCGCACCGGCGCGAAGATGCTGCTGCTCGACGAGATCTCCGAAGGGCTGGCGCCGGTGATCGTGCAGACGCTGGCGCGAATGATCCGGATGCTGCGCGAGAAGGGCTTCACGATCGTGATGGTCGAGCAGAACTTCCGTTTCGCGGCGCCGCTGGCCGACCGGTTCTACGTGATGGAGCACGGGCGCATCGTCGAGCAGTTCGACGCGGCGCAACTCGAGCAGAAGATGGGCATGCTGCACGAATACCTCGGGGTGTGAGCGCAGCGGCCCGATCGTCGAAGTCCCGAACGCACAAGGAGGAAGCACCATGAAACTGAAGCTCTCGTCGCTGGTGGCCGCAATGGCCCTGGCATTCGCCGGTGGCGCCGCGCAGGCGCAGATTTCCGGCAACGTCGTCAAGATCGGCGTGATGAACGACATGTCGGGCGTCTACGCCGACATCGGGGGGCCGGGCTCGGTGGTCGCCGCCAAGATGGCGGTCGAGGACTTCCAGAAGACCTCCAAGGCCGGCCTGAAGGTCGAGATCGTCTCGGCCGACCACCAGAACAAGCCCGACGTCGGCTCGACGATCGCGCGCCAGTGGTACGACACCGACGGCGTCGACGCCATCGCCGACGTGCCGACCTCGTCGGTCGCGCTGGCCGTCAGCCAGGTCACCCGCGACAAGGGCAAGGCGTTCCTCGCCACCGGCCCGGCGACCGCCGACCTGACCGGCAAGGCCTGCTCGCCGAACACGGTGCACTGGCTCTACGACACCTGGATGCTGGCCAACGGCACCGGCAGCGCGATCGTGAAGACCGGCGGCGACACCTGGTTCTTCCTGACCGCCGACTACGCGTTCGGCCACGCGCTCGAGCGCGACACCGAGGCCGTGGTGCTCAAGGCCGGCGGCAAGGTGCTGGGCAAGGTGCGCCACCCGCTCGCGACGCAGGACTTCTCCTCGTTCCTGCTGCAGGCGCAGGCGTCGAAGGCCAAGGTGATCGGCCTGGCCAACGCAGGCGGCGACACGATCAACTCGATCAAGCAGGCGGCCGAGTTCGGCATCGTCAAGGGTGGCCAGAGCCTGGCCGGCCTGCTGATGTTCATCACCGACGTCCATGGCCTGGGCCTGCAGACCGCGCAGGGGTTGATCCTGACCGAGACCTTCTACTGGGACCTGAACGACCAGACGCGCGCGTGGTCCAAGCGCTTCGCGGCGGCCAACGGCGGCAAGTACCCGTCGATGGACCACGCCGGTGTCTACGGGGTCGTCCTGCACTACCTGAAGGCGGTCGAGGCGGCCAAGACCGACGACGGCACCAAGGTCGTCGCCAAGATGAAGGAACTGCCCACCGACGACCCCCTGTTCGGCAAGGGCACCATCCGGCAGGACGGCCGCAAGATCCACCCGGCCTACCTGTTCGAGGTCAAGAAGCCGAGCGAGTCGAAGGGCCCTTACGACTACTACAAGCTGCGCGCGACGATCCCGGCCGACCAGGCGTTCCGGCCGCTGGCCGAGGGCGGCTGCCCGCTGGTGAAGTGACGCCGGCAGGCTGAGGCCCAACGGCGCGACCCTCGCGGCCCCTGTGGCCGCGAGGGCACGCCTCCCCGCAAACCACCGGATCGACCCTCGATGGAGATCTTCGGCATCCCGACCCAGGCGCTGTTCGGCCAGCTGCTGATCGGCCTGATCAACGGCTCGTTCTACGCACTGCTGTCGCTCGGCCTGGCGGTCATCTTCGGGCTGCTGAACATCATCAACTTCACGCACGGCGCGCAGTACATGTTCGGCGCGTTCGTCGCCTACCTGCTGCTCAACCGGTTCGGCATCGGCTACTGGTGGGCGCTGCTGATCGCGCCGATCGTCGTCGGCGCGACCGGCATCGTCATCGAGCGGCTGATGCTGTCGAAGCTCTACAAGCTCGACCACCTCTACGGGCTGCTGCTCACGTTCGGTGTCGCGCTGATCATGGAAGGTCTGTTCCGAAACGAGTTCGGCTCGTCGGGCCTGCCGTACCCGAGCCCGCCGCAGCTCACTGGCGGCCACAACCTCGGTTTCATGTTCCTTCCCAACTACCGGGGGTGGGTCATCGTCGCTTCGCTGATCGTCTGCCTGGGCACCTGGTACGCGATCGAGCGCACCCGGCTGGGCGCCTACCTGCGCGCCGCCACCGAGAACCCGCAACTGGTGCAGGCTTTCGGCATCAACGTGCCGCGGATGATCACGCTCACCTACGGCTTCGGCGTCGCGCTGGCGGCGTTCGCCGGCGTGATGGCGGCGCCCATCTACCAGGTCAGCCCGCAGATGGGGGCCAACCTGATCATCGTCGTGTTCGCCGTCGTCGTGATCGGCGGAATGGGGTCGATCCTCGGCTCGGTGCTCACCGGATTCGGGCTCGGCCTCATCGAGGGACTCACCAAGGTGTTCTACCCGGAAGCGTCGAACACGGTGATCTTCGTGATCATGGCGATCGTTCTGCTGATCAAGCCGGCAGGCTTGTTCGGCACCCAGAAATAGGACGGCGATGGCGGGCAACGCAACTTCCCACGTGTCGGGCGCCAAGGGCGACACCCGCCACCAGCGCATCGCGTTCGTGCTGATGGTCGCGATCTTCGCGCTGTTGCCGCTGGTCGCGTACCCGGTCTTCCTGATGAAGGTGATGTGCTTCGCGCTATTCGCGTGCGCCTTCAACCTGCTGATCGGATTCGGCGGGCTGCTTTCGTTCGGGCACGCGATGTTCCTTGGCACTGCCGGCTACGTCTCCGCGCATGCCGCGAAGGTCTGGGGATTCTCCCCCGAGCTGGCGATCCTGTTCGCCACCGGCTGCGCAGCGCTGCTCGGGCTGGTCACCGGTCTGCTGGCGATCCGGCGGCAGGGCATCTACTTCGCGATGATCACGCTGGCGCTCGCGCAGATGGTGTACTTCTTCTATCTGCAGGCGCCGTTCACCGGCGGCGAGGACGGCATCCAGGCGGTGCCACGCGGCAAGCTGTTCGGCCTGTTCGACCTCGGCTCGGCGGCGGGCATGTACCCGCTGGTGATGGCGATCTTCGTCGGCGGCTTCCTGATCATCTGGCGCGCCGTCAACTCGCCGTTCGGGCAGATCCTCAAGGCGATCCGCGAGAACGAGGCGCGCGCCACTTCGCTCGGCTACGACGTCGATCGCTACAAGCTGCTCGCCTTCGTGCTGTCGGCGACGCTGTCGGGCCTGGCCGGCGCGACCAAGGCGCTCGTGTTCCAGCTCGCCTCGCTCACCGACGTCTACTGGACGATGTCGGGCGAGGTGGTCCTGATGACGCTGCTCGGCGGCCTGGGCACGCTGTTCGGCCCGGTCGTCGGCGCGGCGATCATCATCACGATGCAGAACTACCTGGCCCAGATCGGCGCCTGGGTCACCGTCGTCCAGGGCGCGATCTTCGTGGTCTGCGTGATGGCGTTCCGGCGTGGCGTCGTCGGCGAGATCGCGAACTGGCTGAAGAAACCGCTGTAGCTGCGCGGGCAAAGGTGCGGGCCGTCGGCCGCGGGCGCGCCTGGTGCTTGCCCCCGCTTCGCGGGGGTGCCCTGCGATGCTCGGAGCGCCGGCCTGCGCGGCGAAACTCGCTCCGCGCGCTTCGCGCGCTGCGCTCAGACAATCGCCGCGAGAATGATGGACGAAGCGCGCTTCGCGCGCAGGCCGGCACTCCTGCGCTTCTCGGCTGCGCACAAGGCGCGCCCGCGGCCGACGGCCCGCGCCTTTGCCGATACCGTTGTGGTGTTCGTGGGTAAAGGCTCCGTCTGAGACGCGCGACCGTCGAAGGCGGGCGAAGCCCTTCAAACTTCAGTCGACGATCGTCTGCGACTGCTCGCGCAGGTAAAGCGGCAGGTACCAGAACGAGCCGATCGCCTTGCCGGTGGTCCCGCTCGCCTTCCAGCCGCCGAACGGCTGGTAGCCCGGCCAGGCGCCGGTGGTCGCGCCCTGCGGCCGGTTCACGTAGGTGACGCCGGCCTCGATGCGGTCGAGGAATGGGTCGATCTCGTCGCGCGCACCGTAGAAGCCCGCGGTCAGGCCGTAGTCCGACTGGTTCGCCTCGTCGATCGCCTCGTCGAGCGAGTCGACCTCGCTCAGCAGGACCAGCGGCACGAAGTGCTCGTCGCGCCAGAGCGCGTCGTCGCGCGGAGCGCTCGCCACGGTCGGCGCCACGAACCAGCCCTGCGCGAGAGCGCCCTCGTCGAGGGCACGGCCGCCTGCGTCGATGCGGCCGACCTCGCGCAGGCGCTCGACGCAGCGCAGGTAGCGGTCGCGGGCGCTCCGGTTGATCACCGGCCCCATCCAGTGGCTGCGCTCGGTCGGATCGCCGATCGCGATCGCCTGTGTGGCGGCGACGAGCCGCTCGCGCAGCGCCTGCGCGACCGGGCGCTCGACCAGCACGCGCGAGCAGGCCGAGCACTTCTGGCCCTGGAGGCCGAAGGCGGAGCGCCAGATGCCGGTGACTGCCCGCTCGAGGTCGGCGTGGCGGGTCACGATCGCTGCGTTCTTGCCACCCATCTCGGCGATGCAGGGGCGCGGCCAGCGGCCCTGTGCGAAGCGGCGCAGGATGCCCATGCCGACCGGGTACGACCCGGTGAACGTCGCCCCGGCGACGTCGGGATGCCCGACCAGTGCGTCACCCACGGCGCCGCCGGCGCCGGTGACGAAATTCAGCACGCCGTCCGGCAGTCCGGCGTCGCGAAACGCCTCGAGCAGCAGCCAGCCGGTGAGCGAGGTGTCGCTGGCGACCTTGAACACCACCGTGTTCCCCGCCGCGAGCGCCGCGCCGATCGGGCCGCCGGCCAGCGCGAACGGGAAGTTGAACGGGGCGATGACCGCCCAGACGCCGTAGGGCCTGAGCCGCGTGCGGTTGCGGCTGACGAAGCCGGCGAGCGGGTCGTTGGGCAGGTCGCGCCGAAAGCCGTCGTTGGCCTGCATCTGGTCGCAGTACCAGGCGACGAGGTCGGCGGTTTCCTGGACCTCGCCGAGCGACTCCATCCGGTTCTTGCCGACTTCGATCGCCATCGCGGCCGAGATCTCGTACACCCGCTCCTCGATCAGCGCCGCCGCACGGCGCAGCAACGCGACGCGATCGGGCCACGGCATCCGCGACCAGGACGGGAACGCGCTGCGCGCGGCGGCGACCGCGGCATCGACGTCGGCGGCGCTGCCCGACTGGAATCGTCCGACCAGCAGGTCGGTGTCGATCGGCGAGCGCACCTCGAAGCTCGCCCCCGCCAGGCGCGGCTTGCCGTCGACGAACATCGGATGCTCCTGTCCGAGCGCGGGGCGCACGCGCGCCAGTGCCGCGTCGAAGCGCTCGTGCATCCCCGGCGGCGGGTCGAACATCGTCGAGTAGGTCAGGCGAAACGATGCGGGCGTGTCCATCGGCGGCTCCGTAAGCGGTCTTGCGATCCGCCGAAGTTACCGCAATCGCGGGGCCATGGATAAGCGGCGGGCGGGCGCCGGCGAGCCGCGCGAGGGGCGCCGCAGCGGCGACCCCCTCGCGGGTGTACCCGCTAGGCCACGAGCTCCGAGATCTCGATCAGGTTCAGGTCGGGGTCGCGCAGGTAGATCGAGCGCAGTTGCGAGGTGGCGCCCGTGCGCATCACCGGGCCTTCGATGATCGACACGCCCAGCGCCTGCAGCCGCGCGATCACCTGATCGAGCGGTACGCCGGCGATGAAGCACAGGTCCAGCGCGCCGGGGACCGGGAGATGGGCTTTCGGCTCGTATTCGCGGCCCTTCACGTGCAGGTTGATCTTCTGGCTGCCGAAGCTGAACGCCTTGCGCCCGGCGCCGAAAGTCTCGAGCTTCATCCCCATCACTTCGGTGTAGAAGCGGATGCAGGCGGCCTCGTCGGCGGTCGTGACGACGATGTGGTCGATGTGGTCGATCATGTGAGAGGCTCCGGAAGCGGCGCGGCGGCGCGGCGCTCGTCGTGGCGCTGCGCCGACCTGTCCATGCCGGGAGCCAGTGTACCCGGGCGCGCCCCCCGCAGCCCTAGAGCGACTTCAGGTACTCGACCAGGTCGGCGACCTCGGCGGCGCTCAGGCCGAGCGATTTCCTCGCGTTGTAGGTGTCGACCACCGCCTGCAGCGTCGCTGCGCTGCCGTTGTGGAAGTACGGCGGGTGCTGCCAGATGCCGCGCAGCGGCGCGGTGCGGTACTGCTTCGTTGCACTGCGCGATGCCCAGCTCGGCACGCCGTTGGGCTCGGGCTCGCTGACCACGTCGGAGGCCGGGTGCAGCCTGAGCGAAGCGTCGGTGAATTCCGGCCCGCTGTGACAACTCGCGCATCTGCCGGGCCCCTCGAACACGATCTTGCCGCGCGCGGCCGCCGCGACGTCGAAGCTCCCGGCCGGCGGCGGCGGCGCGGCAAGCGTCAGCTGGTAGGCCTGGAGCGCCGGGAGCCTGGCAGTGACGAGGTCATCGGTTCCGTTGCGGACATCGACACCCGTGCGGGCGTCGAAGAACGAGCCGTGCCCACCCATCTGGGTCACCGCCACATAGCGGTTCCAGTACGCGATCTCGTCGCCGTCGCCGGTCGTGGTGATCCGCGCCACGCCGGCGAGTCCGTAAGCCGGCGGAATCACCTGCGGGCCGTTGATGCCGTCGAGGTTGAAGCGCGGATCGTATTTCCCCTTGCCCCAGGAGCTGAACACCGACCGGGTGCCCGCGTCGAGCGCGGGCGACAGCGCGATGATCGCGCCGGGGTTCAGGTCGCGGTTGGGCCATCCGTCGAGCCTCTTGCCGATACCCGGGGCGAACGAGTCGTCGACCGTCGAGTGGCACAGGGCGCAGGTGACGCCGACCCGGGTCAGCGTTCTCGTTCCGTTGACGACCTCGACCGTGCCCCGCAGGCCGACGACCGCGTCGAGTTCGAGCAGCGCGACGGTCGTGTCCGGACTTGCGAGGTCGATGCTGCCGTTCCGGATCCCGTCGACGACCGCCGGCGGCAGCGCTTCCGCGTCGACCTTCAGCCCGACCGACAGTGCGGTCAACGGGTCGACTGCGGCCGCGATGACCTCGTGCATGCGCAGGGTGTCGGTCCACTTCGACTCGTCGCCGAACGTGTCGTAGCGGAAGATCTGCTTGCCTTCCGCGACGACCGCAGGATCGGGCGTGGCGCCCGGGGTGTCGGCGCTGCCGCATGCGGCGAGCGACAGGGCGGCTGCTGCGGAGGCGAGCGCTGCGGCACTGCGTACGTATCTCATGACGGGGTTCCCTGCGTCCTGGTCTCCCGCAATCGGTCACGCACGACGCGTGCAAACGCGGAATGGTTGTGGATCGACTCGAAGTTCTCGGCCTCGACCCGGTAGCGCACCACCCGCGAGTCGCGGTCGAGATCGGCTGCGACGTTTCGCACCAGATCCTCGACGAACCGGGGGTTGTCGTACGCGCGTTCGGTCACGTACTTCTCGTCGCCACGCTTGAGCAGTCCGTAGATCTCGCACGAGGCGTTGCGCTCCGCGATCGCGACGAGTTCGTCGATCGGCGTCTGTGCCGCCAGTTCCGCTTCGATCGAGACGATCGAGCGCTGGTTATGGGCGCCGTAGTCCGAGATCGCGCGCGAGCACGGGCACAGGCTCGTGACCGGAACGCGCACGCCCATCCGGAAGGTGTAGCGCCCCTCGTGAAGGCGCCCGTGCCATCGAACTTCGTGGTCGAGTCGGCTGCGTGCGCCCGAGACCGGCGCATGCTTGATCACGAACCATGGAAATCGCAGGTCGATCGCGCCGCTGTCCGCTTCGAGCCTGTTCACCATCGCCTGCACCATCGTGCCGAAGCGTCGCTGGTCGACAGGATCGGACTGCGCCTCGAGGAGTTCGACGAAGCGCGACATGTGGGTGCCGCGCAGGTGCGCGCCCAGCCCGACAGTCATCGTCACCGTCGCGATCGTGGGCAGCAGCACCGTGCCCGACTGGATCGTGAGCGGGTGGCGCAGGCCGTGTACGCCGACCGCGTCGATCGCGATCTGGCGATCGTCGCGTTGGGACTGGACGTCGAACAGGGGCAGGAGCGGATCGGGAGCGTTCATGCCGCATTGGATGCGGGCACGGCGCCGAACGTTCCCGGCGATTTCGCGCCGGATGCGAATCCCGCTGGCGCGACGCCCGCCGCCCACGCGCGGCTCGGGCGGAGGCCGCGGGCCGGCTCAGTCGGGCTGCGCGTCGCGAACGATTGCCTGCGCGCGCAGGATCACCGGCTTGTCGACCATCTTGCCGTCGACCGCGACCGCGGCGCCGCCCGAGGCCGCCGCGGCGTCGAGTACGCGCTGCGCCCATGCCCGCTCGGCTTCGCTGGGCGTGAAGTGCCGGTTGACGCCTTCGACCTGGCGAGGATGGATGCACAGCTTGCCGCCGAAGCCGAGACGCCGGGCGCGCAGCACGTCTTCGCGCAGTCGGTCCGTGTCGTCGATCGCGGTGCTCACGCCGTCGACCGGGGGTTGCAGGTCGGCGAGCCGCGAGGCAAGCACCAGCTGCGATCGGAAGAACAGCAATTCGTCCTCGAGCGCATCGCGCATGCCGAGGTCGATCTGGAAGTCGAGCGAGCCGAAGGCGAGCCGCTGCACACCGGGAGCGCCGGCAATGGCCGGCAGCGCGACGAATCCGGCGGCGCTCTCGACGAGCGGCAGCACCGCCGGCGCGCCGGCGCCGCGCACGGCGGCGATGTCCCCGGCGCGCTCGGCCTTCGGGAGCATCACGGCCGCGACGCCGGGGCGGCCGCAGAGCGCGAGGTCGCCGCGGAACCACTCCGTGTCGGCGCCGTTGATCCGCACGATCACGCTGCGATCGGGGGCGAGCCAGGCGGCGAGCGCGTCGCGTGCGCGATCCTTGTCGCCGGGCGCGACCGCGTCCTCGAGGTCGACCACCACCGCGTCGGCGCCTGCGACCAGCGCCTTGTCGAAACGGTCGGGCCGCGAACCGGGCACGAACAACAGCGAGCGGGCGATGCGCGACATGTCAGGACCCATCGGCCAGGAACCTGCCCACCACGGGCGCGTCGGCCAGCGACCAGACGCGCGCGATCACTGCCCGCATCTCGGCTTCGTCGGCACCGCCGCGGTATCGAGCGAGGCGCAGTGCCTTGTCCTCGAGCTCTGCGCGGCTCAGCGTGTTGCCGGGGTCGCCCTTGGGTTCGTCGATGCGCGCTTCGAGCGTGCGTCCGTCGGTCGTCTGCACCCGGACCTTGCCGATCCAGCGGGCCGGGTACGCTCGATCGACCTCGGGGTCGAGCTCCATGCGCACCTTGTCGCGGAACGCCACCACTGCCGGGTCCTGGTAGTCGGCGTCGAACTCGCCGAGGCCGGCACGGCCCTCGACCGCGACGAGGCCGAGCACGGTGCCCATCGAGAACTTCGCCTGGTGCACCGTCTGCGGATCGGTCACCGGCCCGAGCACGTCGATCGCGCCCTGGTGCACCTGCGCGGTCACGCGCTCGACCGCGTCGGCGGCGAGGTGGTGGGTGCGCATCAGCTGCTGCAGGGCGTCGGCCGCCGGATGCGTGTGCCGGCACGAGGCGTGGAACTTGAACGAGGTCTCGGCGAGGGCCCAGCGCGTGCCCAGCCGATCGGTGAGTCGCGCCGGGTCGGCGTCGGTCGACATGCCCGCGGCCATGCCCTGCACGCCCTCGAGGATGCGCCGCGCGCCGGTGAAGCCGTCGCGCGCGAGGTACGCCGCGGTGAGTCCGGCACCGGCCGCATGGGCGGTGTGCAGCTGCTTCGAGTCGGCCGCATCGCGCAGGAACTCCCACAGGCCGGCGCTCTGCGTGCCGGCCGATCCGAGGGCGTGCAGCATCTGCTCCGGCGAAAGGCGCAGCAGGTTGCCGACCGCGGCCGCGGCGGCCAGCGTGCCGGCGGTGCCGGTGGTGTGGAAGATCCGGTAGTGCGAGCGCCCGAGGAATTCGCCGACGCGGATGCCGACCTCGTAGCCGGCCACGCTGGCCCGCAGCAGGTCGCGGCCGGAGCACCCGAGTGCCTGCGCGACCGCCAGCGCCGGGGGGAACACCACCGCGGCCGGATGGAACACCGAACCGTTGTGCACGTCGTCCTGTTCGGCGAAGTGCGACGCCGCGGCGTTGGCCACCGCCGCCGCCATCGGGCTGCTGCCGCGGCGGTGGATCAGGATCTCGCTCGGCCCGTCGGCCGGCCCCATGGCCTCGGCGAAGCGCGCGATCGACTCGACCGGGCGTGCGCCCTTGCCCGCCAGCGCGGAGGCGAACCAGTCGAGGAACAGGTCTTCGGCACGGCGCACGACCGGCGCCGGGATCGATTCGCAGGTCAGCGTGGCCGCGAATTCGGCCAGCGTACGGCTCGGGTGGGACTCGCTCATCGTCGTTCCGTCGTTCGGGTCAGATCACGCCGTCGTGGCGCAATTGCGCGATCTGCGCAGCGTCGTAGCCCAGTTCGGCGAGCACGGCCTCGCTGTGCTCGCCGAGCGCCGGGATCGGCGCCATGCGTGCCTCGGTCATTCCGGGCGGCAGCAGCGCCGGTACCGCGCCGGCGGGCGTGTCCACCTCGGTCCAGCGGCCGCGCGCCTTCAGTTGCGGATGCGCCCAGACCTCGGCCATGCCGTTGACCTGCGCGTTGGCGATCTGCGCGTCTTCGAGCAGCGCCACCAGCTGTGCGGCGTCGAGCGCTGCGAAGCGCTCGACGATGATCGTGCGAAGCGCATCGCGGTTCCCGACACGCGCCGGGTTGGCGGAGAACCGGTCGTCGCTTGCCAGCTCGGGCCGGCCGAGCACCTTCTCGCAGAACACCTGCCACTCGCGCTCGTTCTGAAGCCCGAGCATCACCGTCTTGCCGTCGCCGGTCGGGAACGGGCCGTACGGGTAGATCGTCGCGTGCGCGGCGCCGGCGCGCGGCGGCGGCGCGGCGCCGTCGAACGCGTAGTACATCGGGAAGCCCATCCACTCGACCATGCTCTCGAGCATCGAGACGTCGATGCGCTTGCCGCGCCCGGTGCGACCGCGCTCGATCAGCGCCGCGAGGATGTTGCTGTATGCATACATGCCCGCGGCGATGTCGGCGATCGAGCAGCCGGCCTTGGCCATCTCGTCGGAGGTGCCGGTGACCGACAGGAAGCCCGACTCGCTCTGGATCAGGAGGTCGTACGCCTTCTTGTCGCGGTACGGCCCGTCGGATCCGTAGCCCGAGATGTCGCAGACGATGAGCCCGGGGTGCCTGGGCGCGAGCGCGTCGTACGACAGCCCCAGGCGTGCGGCGGCCCCCGGGGCCAGGTTCTGCACCAGCACGTCGGCGCGGTCGAGCAGTCGCGCGAGCACCTGCGGTGCCTGCGCGTGCTTCAGGTCGAGCGTCAGGCTCTCCTTCGAGCGATTGGTCCAGACGAAGTGCGACGCGAGGCCGGCCACGCGAGCGTCGTACGCGCGTGCGAAGTCGCCGACGCCGGGACGCTCGATCTTGACGACGCGAGCGCCGTGGTCGGCGAGCTGGCGCGTGCAGAACGGCGCGGCGATTGCGTGCTCGAGCGTGACGACCGTGATGCCGTCGAGCGCGCCCATCAGAACGACCTCGGCAGGCCGAGCACGTGCTCGGCGACGTAGGAGAGGATCAGGTTGGTCGAGATCGGGGCGACCTGGTAGAGCCGCGTTTCGCGGAACTTGCGCTCGACGCCGTATTCATTGGCGAAGCCGAAGCCGCCGTGGAACTGGATGCAGGCGTTCGCCGCTTCCCACGACGCCTTCGCCGCCAGGTACTTGGCCATGTTGGCCTGCGCGCCGCAGGGCTCGTGCGCGTCGAAGCGCCGGCACGCCTCCCAGCGCATCAGGTTGGCCGCCTCGACCTCGATGAACGACTCGGCGATCGGGAACTGCACGCCCTGGTTCTGGCCGATCGGCCGGCCGAAGACGATGCGCTCGTTCGCGTACTTCGTGACCCGGTCGACGAACCAGTAGCCGTCGCCGATGCACTCGGCGGCGATCAGCGTGCGCTCGGCGTTCAGTCCGTCGAGGATGTAGCGGAACCCCTTGCCTTCCTCGCCGATCAGGTTCTCGGCCGGGATCTCGAGGTTCTCGAAGAACAGCTCGTTGGTCTCGTGGTTGACCATGTTGGGGATCGGGCGCACGGTCAGCCCCGCCTTCTCCGCCTGGCGCAGATCGACCATGAAGATCGACATCCCTTCCGACTTCTTCTTCACTTCGGCCAGCGGCGTCGTGCGCGCGAGCAGGATCATCCAGTCCGAGTGCTGCACGCGCGAGATCCAGACCTTCTGTCCGTTGACGACGTAGCGATCGCCCCTCTTCACCGCCGTGGTCTTGATCTTCGTCGTGTCGGTACCGGTCGTCGGTTCGGTGACGCCCATCGACTGCAGCCGCCACTCGCCGGTGGCGATCTTCGGCAGGTAGGTGCGCTTCTGCTCTTCGGAGCCGTGGCGCAGCAGCGTGCCCATGTTGTACATCTGGCCGTGCAGCGCGCCCGAGTTGCCGCCGGCTCGATTGATCTCCTCCATGATGACCGAGGCTTCCGTCAGGCCGAGCCCCGATCCCCCGTATTCGTGCGGAATCAGCGCGGCCATCCAGCCGGCCTTCGTCAGTGCATCGACGAAGGCCTCGGGGTAGGCGTGCTGCGCGTCGACCTGGCGGTGGTACTCGTCGGGAAACTGGCGGCACAGGTCGCGCACGCCGTCGCGGATGTCCTGGAAGCGGCCGTCGGATGTGGAGATCATCGGGAAGAGTCCGGATGGGAGGGGCGAGGTGTCGCCGATCAGGGAAGTTGCGCGGAGGCTTCCATCGCCAGGAAGCCGTCGTGGTCGCGGGCCCACAGCCGCACCGTGCGATCGCCGTCGGGCCGGCCGCAGACCGTGAACCGGTGGATGTCGAACAGCGGCCGCACGGCCCGGAACTCGAACCTTCGCACGCGCGCGCGCGGCATCTCGCGGCGCAGCAGCTCGAGCAGCAGCGTGGCGATCAGCGGGCCGTGCACGACGAGGCCCGGGTAGCCCTCGACCTCGGTGACGTAGCTGCGGTCGTAGTGGATGCGGTGTCCGTTGAAGGTGAGCGCCGAATAGCGGAACAGCAGCACCGGGTCGGGCACGACCTCGCGCGAGAACGCCGCGTCGGCGGGCGCGGGGCGCGGCTCGGGCGCCGGGGCGCCGGGCGCCGGGTTGTCGCGGTAGACGATGTCGTGCTCTTCGGTGATCGCCACGCCGCGCGCATCGGCGATCTCGTGGTGCACGTTGACGAACACCAGCGAACCGCTGCGACCCGACTTGCCGCGCACGTCGGCGATCCGCGATTCGCGGGTGATCTCGTCGCCGATGCGCAGCGGGTGATGGAACTCGAGCCGCCCGCCCGCCCACATCCGCCGGGGCAGCGGCACCGGGGGCAGGAAGCCACCGCGCTTCGCGTGGCCGTCGGGGCCGATTTCGCTCTGGCGCGCCAGCGGCACGAAGTACAGCCAGTGCCACAGTGGCGGCAGGTCGGTGCCGGGCAGCGGCTCGGGGTCGTCTCGATCGAGCGTCGCCGACAGCGCGGCCACCGGCGTGGCGGTCACCAGGTCGGCGCGCCGCTCGGTGCGGCCGATCCAACGTTGCAGGGGCTCGATGTCCATGGGGCGGCTCGGGAAAAACCCAAGCTTGCGCGAAACGCCGGCGCAGGACAATTCGGCTTTCGGGAAGGCCGCCTTCGACAGCGCGTAAGGGGTGGCACGGTAGACTGCGGCTGACGGCCAGGCATCGACGGCCGGAAATCGACCGCCGGAGATCGACGGCCAGCGCGGCCCTTGCTCCATGTCCATGCACTTCGACCTGGTCGACCTGCGCCTGATGGTGCGGATCGCCGAAGCCAACAGCCTGACCGGCGGGGCGGCCGCGTCGCACATGTCGTTGCCGGCCGCGAGCGCGCGCGTCAAGCACCTCGAGGAGCGCATCGGCGCCAAGCTGCTGTACCGCACCAGCCAGGGCGTCACGCTGACGCCGCCGGGCCAGGCCTTCGTCCAGCACGCGCGCCTGGTGCTGGCCCAGATCGAGCACCTGCGCAGCGACCTGCAGGACTACGCGAAGGGCGTGAAGGGTCACCTGCGGGTGCTCGCCAACACGACCGCGCTGGGAGAGTTCCTGCCGCCGGTGCTGCGCGCCTACCTGCTGCGCCATCCCGACGTGAATGTCGACCTGCGCGAGCGCCTGAGCGACGACATCGTCCGCGCGGTGTCGGACGGCCAGACCGACCTCGGCATCGTCGCGGGCACCGTGCGCACCGAGAGCCTCGAGGTGATTCCATACCGGCACGACCGGCTGGCGCTGGTGGTGCCGGCCGGCCACGCGTTCGCGGCGCGCACCGAGGTCGAATTTGCCGACACACTCGATCTCGATCACGTCGGCCTGCACGAGGCGAGTGCGATCCACGGCTTCGTGCGGCGCATCTGCGAGGGGTTGGGTCGCCCGCTCAGGCTGCGCATCCAGGTGGGCGGCTTCGAGACCGCGTGCCGGATGATCGAAGCGGGCGTCGGCGTCGGCGTGCTGCCCGACTCGGCCGCGCGGCGCCATGCACGGACCATGGCGATCAGGATCGTCGCCCTGCGTGATGCATGGGCGCTGCGCGAATTGCGGATCTGCGCGCGCAGCCTCGACGCGCTGCCGGGTTATGCGCGCGACCTGGTCGACCTGCTGGTGGCCGATGCGCGCGACGCCGCGAGGCGCGCCGGTGCTGCGGTGCAACGCTGACGGCGGGTGCGATCGGCGCCCGGCCTCGAACACGGGCGCCGCGCCGGCCCTGGGGCGTGCACCCCGTTTGCGCCGGGGGACGCGGCGCGACTATAGTTCGCCCCGTCCGTGGCCGTCGCGCATCCGGGGCAACCCCGATGGCATGCGCCGCTGGGAACGGCCAACATCCGTCAGGTCAAAGGCAAAGGGAGGCAGCAGATGAATTTCATCCGGGCAATGCTGGCGGGCGCGATCGCGCTCGCGGTGTCGGGTGCCGCGCTCGCGCAGCAGCCGATCGTCATCAAGTTCAGCCACGTCGTCGCGGATGCGACGCCGAAGGGCCAGGGCGCGCTGAAATTCAAGGAAGTGGCCGAGAAGCTGCTGCCCGGCAAGGTGCAGGTGCAGGTCTTCCCGAGCTCGCAGTTGTTCGGCGACGCGAAGGAACTCGAGGCGCTGCTGCTCGGCGACGTGCAGTTCATCGCGCCGTCGTTGTCGAAGTTCGACCGCTACACGAAGAAGATCCAGGTCTTCGACCTGCCGTTCCTGTTCGACGACATCGCGGCGGTCGACCGCTTCCAGCAGAGCCCGGCGGGCAAGGCGCTGCTCGATTCGATGAAGAACCGGGGGCTGCAGGGGCTCGCCTACTGGCACAACGGCATGAAGGAGATGTCGACCAACAAGGACAAGCTCACGCGTCCGGAAGACGTCAAGGGATTGAAGTTCCGCATCCAGCCGTCCGACGTGCTCGAGGCACAGTTCCGCGCCCTGGGTGCCAACCCGCAGAAGATGGCGTTTGCCGAGGTCTACCAGGCGCTGCAGACCGGCGTGGTCGACGGCCAGGAAAACACCTGGTCGAACATCTACTCGCAGAAGTTCCACGAGGTCCAGAAGACGATCGCGGTCACCAACCACGGCGTGATCGACTACATGGTGGTCACCAATGCCAAGTGGTGGGACGGCCTGCCTGCCGACATCCGCAAGGGGCTGCAGCAGGCGATGGACGAGGCCACCGCCTACTCGAACAAGCTCGCCAACGAGATCAACGAGCGCGACCGCAAGCGCATCGAGGAGGCCGGCAAGGCGAAGATCCAGACGCTGACGAAAGACGACGTCGCCGCCTGGCGCAAGGCGATGGAGCCGGTCTGGAAGAAGTTCGAGGGCGACATCGGCAAGGACCTGATCGAGGCGGCGCTGAAGTCCAACCAGTAGGCGCCGGTCGGCTCGCCGACGCGCGGGCGCCGGGACGCGCAGCGTGAAGACCCGCTGGGTCGAACGGATGGAGGAGGGCCTCGTGGCCCTCCTCATTGCATCCATGACCGTCGTCACCTTCATCCAGGTGGTGGCACGCTACGTCTTCAATTACAGCTTCGTCTGGGCACTGGAACTCACCACGTTCCTGTTCGGCGGGCTGATCTTCATCGGCATCTCGTACGGCGTCCGCGTCGGCGCGCACATCGGCGTCGACGTGCTGGTCAAGACTTTCAAGCCCGGCACCGCACGCGTCGTCGGCACGATCGCGACGCTGCTATGCATGGTCTACGCGACGATCGTCTTCGTCGGTGGATGGATCTACGTCGGCAAGATGTACGACATCGGCATCCTCGCGCAGGACATCCCGATCCCGCAGTGGGTGCCGCGGCTGGTGCTGCCGCTGGGCTACGCGCTGTTGTTCTTCCGTTTCGGCCAGGTGCTGGCGAGGACGATCCGGGGTACGCAGGGCGGCCTGCTCGTCGACGAGGCAGAGGAGGCGCTCAAGCTCCGGCCCGTCGACCAGGGCGACGCGCCGAAGGGCCGCGAATGACCACCGCCGCGCTGTTCGCGATGCTGTTCGTGTTCATGTTCCTGGGCACGCCGATCGGCGTCGCGCTG
>JAHBZV010000022.1 GCA_019635275.1 Burkholderiaceae bacterium
CGCAACACTCCCCTTGCGACACGGGAGGCGTCCATATAAGCAGCGGAGGGAAGTCGGTGCGCAGCACCGACCGCCGTCGTCATCGCGCCGCCCGGCGGGGCCCCGCGCGCCGGCGCTGCGGCCGACGGGGCCCGCCCCCACCGGCGCACCCCGGCCCGCCGCCGCCTGCCGCGTCAGCGCGCGCCGGGCACGGGCAGGTCCGGCAACGAGGCCGCCAGCAGCTCGCGCGTATAGGCCTCGCGGGGCGCGGCGAACAGCGCACCGGTCTCGCCGGCCTCGACGATCCGGCCGTCCTTCATCACGATGACGCGGTGCGCCATTGCGCGCACCACGGCGAGGTCGTGCGTGATGAACACGTAGGCCATCGCGTGGCGGCGCTGCAGCGCCGCCAGCAGGTCGAGCACCTGTCGCTGAACCGACACGTCCAGCGCCGACGTCGGCTCGTCGAGCACGAGCAGCGCCGGCTGGAGGATCACTGCGCGCGCGATCGAGATGCGCTGGCGCTGCCCGCCGGAGAACTCGTGCGGATAGCGGTCGAGCGCGCCGGCGTCGAGCCCGACCTCGTCGAGCATGGCGACGACCGCATCGCGCCGCGCCGACGCGTCGAGTTGCGGGCGATGCAGCGCAAGCCCCTCCTCGACGATCTGCAGCACGGTGCGGCGCGGCGACAGCGAATTGAACGGGTCCTGGAAGACGATCTGCATGTCGCGCCGCAGGGGTCGCAGCGCGCGCTGGCCCAGCGCGTCGATGCGCCGGCCCTCGAACACGACCTCGCCCGAAGTGTCGCCCTGCGCGAGCCGCAGCAGCGTGAGGCCGAGCGTGCTCTTGCCCGAGCCGGACTCGCCGACGATGCCGAGCGTCTCGCCGCGCGCCAGCCGCAGGTCGACGTCGCGCACCGCGTCGAACGCACGCGCGCCGAACCAGCCGCGTCGCAGCCGGAAGCTGCAGCCGACGCCGCGGCCTTCGAGGAGCGGCGGCGCACCGGCCGGCACGTCGGCCACCGAGCGGCGCGGCCGGCTGTCGACCAGCATTCGCGTGTACTGGTCGCGCGGCTGCTCGAACACCTGCCGGGTCGGGCCCTGCTCGACGATGCGACCGTCCTTCATGACCGCCACGCGATCGGCGAACGAGCGGACCAGCGGCAGGTCGTGCGTGATCAGCAGCACCGACATGCCGGTGGCGCGCTGCAACTCGTCGAGCAGGCCGACGATCTGGCGCTGGACCGTGACGTCGAGCGCCGTGGTCGGTTCGTCGGCAATCAGCAGCTTCGGATTGCAGGCCAGCGCCATGGCGATCATCGCGCGCTGGCGCTGCCCCCCGGAGAGCTGGTGCGGATAGCTGCCGAAGCGCCGCTGCGGCTCGGGAACGTGCGTGCGCTCGAGCAGTTCGATCGCGCGACGCGCGGCCTGCCTCCGCGTGAGCCCTTCGTGCAGCTCGAGCGCCTCGCAGATCTGGTCGCCGATCGGGTACAGCGGGTTGAGCGCAGTCATCGGCTCCTGGAAGATCATCGCGATCTCGCCGCCGCGCACGGCGCGCAGCTCGCGCTCGCTGCAGCCGAGCAGGTCCCGGCCTTCGAACGCGATGCGCCCGCCGTAGCGCGCGTCGGCGTTCAGGCGCAGCACCGACAGCGCGGTCACCGTCTTGCCCGAGCCGGATTCGCCGACCAGCGCGAACTTCTCGCCGCGGCCGATCGCGAAGCCGACGCCGTCGACGACGCGCGCATCGCCGCTGGCGGTCGAGAACTCGACCGTCAGGCCCTCGACCGACAGCAGCGGCGCGGGAGCGACGGCGTGGGCTGGCGCGTTCACGTGTCAGCCCTTGCGCGTGTCCAGCGCGTCGCGCAGCGCCTCGCCGATGAAGATCAGCAGCATCAGCGTGCCGACCAGCACCCCGAAGGTGCCGAGCGAGATCCACCACGCGTCGAGGTTCGCCTTGCCCTGCGCGAGCAGCTCGCCGAGGCTCGGCGTCGACGGCGGCACCCCCAGGCCCAGGAAGTCGAGGCTGGTGAGCGCGACGATCGCGGCGCTCATCCTGAACGGCAGGAACGCGATCACCGGCGTCAGCGAGTTCGGCAGCACGTGACGCCGGATGATCTGCAGGCTCGACAGGCCGAGCGCCCGCGCGGCCGTCACGTACTCGAGCTGGCGGTTGCGCAGGAATTCCGCGCGCACGTAGTCCGACAGCCCCATCCAGCTGAACAGCGACAGGATCGCGAGCAGGATCCAGATGCTCGGCTCGAAGATCGACGCGAGGATCAGCAGCAGGTAGAGCTCGGGGATCGATCCCCAGATCTCGGTCAGGCGCTGCAGCGCGAGGTCGACGCGCCCGCCGAAATAGCCCTGCACCGCGCCCGCGGCAATGCCGAAGAGCATGCCGACCGCCGTCAGCGCCATGCCGAACAGCACCGAGATCCTGAAGCCGTAGAGCAGCCGCGCGAGCACGTCGCGCCCCTGGTCGTCGGTGCCGAGCACGTTCTGCGCCGACGGCGGCGCCGGATTCGGGCTCGGCGCGAAGTAGTTGATCGTGTCGAACCGGTACGGGTTCGGCGGAAAGATCGCCCAGTTACCGTCCTGCGACAGGCGCTGCCGGATGAACGGGTCGAGATAGTCGGTCGCAGTGCGGAAGTCCCCGCCGAAGGTCGTCTCGGGGTATTGCCGGAACAGCGGCCAATAGAGGTGCCCCTCGTAGCGCGCGACGATCGGGCGGTCGTTCGACAGCACCTCGGCGACCAGGCTCAGGCCGAAGACGACGGCGAAGATCCACAGGCTCCAGTAGCCGCGCCGGTTGGACCGGAAGCGCAGCCAGGCGCGGCGGCCCGGGGACAGCGAGCGGCGCGCCGTCGCCATCAGCGGGCCGCCCCGAACTTCACGCGCGGGTCGACCCAGGTGTAGGCGAGGTCGGTGACCAGCCGGGTCAGCAGGCCGATCAGCGAGAACACGTACAGCGATCCGAGCACCACCGGGTAGTCGCGGCGGATCACCGCCTCGTACGACAGCAACCCCAGGCCGTCGAGCGAGAACAGCGTCTCGATCAGCAGCGAGCCGGCGAAGAAGGCGCCGACGAAAGCGGCCGGGAAGGCCGTGACCAGCGGGATCAGCGCGTTGCGGAACACGTGCCGGTAGAAGACCCTGCCTTCGGCCAGGCCCTTGGCGCGCGCGGTCAACACGTACTGCTTGCGGATCTCCTCGAGGAACGTGTTCTTGGTGAGCATGGTGGTCACGGCGAAGCTGCCCACCGTCAGGCAGGCGAGCGGCATCGCGAGGTGCCAGAAGTAGTCGAGCACCTTGCCGGCCAGCGACAACTCGGCGAAGTTGTCCGACGTCAGCCCCCGCAACGGGAACAGCTGCCAGAAGGTGCCACCGCCGAACAGCACCAGCAGTGCGACGCCGAGCACGAAGCCGGGAATCGCGTAGCCGACCAGGATCGCGATCGACGTCCACAGGTCGAACCGGCTGCCGTGGCGCACCGCCTTGGCGATGCCCAGCGGGATCGACACCGCGTAGACGAGCAGGAAGCTCCACACGCCCAGGCTGATCGACACGGGCAGCTTCTCGACCATCAGCTGCCAGACGCCCTTGTGGTGCAGGTAGCTGCTTCCGAGGTCGAACACCGCGTAGCGCCTCAGCATCTCGAGGAAGCGCTCGTGCGCGGGGCGATCGAACCCGTACATCTTGCGGAACTCGGCGATGCGTTCGGGCTCGACCCCCTGCGCGCCGCGGTACACGCCGCCGGTCGCGGCGACCTCTCCGCCGACGCCGCCGCCGCGCAATTCGCGCACCAGCTGTTCGACCGGGCCGCCCGGAACGAACTGGATGATGACGAACGAGACGAACAGGATCCCGACCAGGGTCGGGATCATCAGCAGCAGTCGCTTGGCGACGTAGGCCAGCATCAGCGCTTCTCCCACCAGGTCTTGAGCAGCCAGGTCTCCGCCGCGTAGTAGAGCGGAAGCCGGTCCGGGTGCGCGAGCCGCGCGCGCCAGGCCACCCGGTGCGACGGCGCATAGAAATGCGGCACCAGGTACCAGCCCGCGCGAAGCACGCGATCGAGGGCGCGCGCCGCCGTGACCAGCTCGGCGCGCGTGCGGCTGCCCAACAGCCGCTGCACGATCGCGTCGACCGCCGGATCGCGGATCCCGGCGAGGTTGTCCGACCCCTTCTCGTCGGCGGCCGCGGACGTGAAACGCTCGAGCAGCTCGTTGCCCGGCGTCTGGCTCGCCGCGTAGAGGTGGATCGCGACGTCGAAGTCGAACTCGTCGGTCCGCTTCTGGTAGAGCGCGGGATCGGTGACGCGCAGGTGCGCAGCGATACCCAGCTTCTCGAGGTTGCGCGCCCAGGGCACGGCGACGCGCTCCAGGCCCTTCGAGTAAGTGAGGATCTCGAAATCGAACGCCTGGCCCTGCGCGTTGCGCAGCACGCCGTCGTCGTCGACGTTCCAGCCGGCCTGCGCGAGCAGCGCAAGCGCCCGGCGCAGGTTCTCGCGCAGGCTCGACGGCGGATCGGTCGTGGGCGGCATCACGGCCTCGCCGAACACGGCAGGGTCGAGCTTCGCGCGCAACGGCTCGAGCAACGCCAGTTCGGCCGGCGAAGGCAATCCCTTCGCCTCCATCTCGCCGTTCGTGAAGTAGCTGCGGGTGCGCACGTACTGGCCGTAGAAGACCTGCCGGTTCATCCACTCGAAGTCCATCGCCAGCGCGAGCGCGTGCCGCACGCGCACGTCGGCGAACTCCGGGCGCCGCGTGTTGAGCACGAAGCCCTGCATCCCGGCGGAGTTCGAGTGGCGGAACTCCTGCTTGAGGATCTCGCCCGAGTCGTAGTGGCGGCCGACGTGGCCGCGCGCCCAGTTCTTCGCCGAGTTCTCGGCCACCCAGTCGAACTCGCCGGCCTTGAATCCCTCGAGCCGCGCCGTTTCGTCCTTGAAGTACTTGTAGACGACACGGTCGAAGTTGAACATTCCCCGCCGCACGTTCAGGTCGCGCGCCCAATAGGTCGGGTCGCGCCGGTACGCGATCACCTTGCCCCAGTCGAAGCGCTCGATCCGGTAGGGGCCGCTGGTCAGCGGCTCGTCCTGCACCACGCGGTCGAACGGCAGCGGCCCGCCCCACTTGCGCGAGAACACCGGCAACTGCATGCCGATGATCATGTGCAACTCGTGGTTGCGGCGGCGGAACTCGAAACGCACCGTCGCGGGATCGACGACGACCGCGCGCGCGACGTCGGCGAAGTATTGCCTGAAGCGCGGATGAGCCAGCTTGCCGGTGAGCACCTCGAACGAGTGGCGGACGTCCTCGGCGGTGACGGGGTCGCCGTTCCAGAAGCGCGCGCGGGGGTTCAGGTGGAAGGTGATCGACAGGCCGTCGTCGGCGAAGCGGATGTCGTCGGCGAGCAGCCCGTACATCGAGAACGGCTCGTCGTCGCTGGCCTCGGCGAGCGTCTCGAACATCAGCGTGCCCAGGCCCGCGGCGGGCAACCCGCGCAACGTGAACGGATTGAGCTTGTCGAACGAGCCGTAGCCGGCCAGGTTCAGCGTGCCGCCCTTCGGTGCGTCCGGGTTCACGTAGTCGAAGTGCGCGAAGCCGGGCGGGTACTTGGGCGTGTCGCCCCACGCGAGGCCATGGGCGGCGAGCGCCGGGCCGGCCAGGGCGCCCAGCGTCAGCGCCAGAGCAACGCGTGCGACAATCGTCATCGTCGAAGATTCTAGCGGAGACACCCCGTATGGGATTCCTGACCGGAAAGCGCATCCTGATCACCGGCCTGCTGTCGAACCGCTCGATCGCCTACGGGATCGCGCGGGCCTGCCGCGACCAGGGCGCGGAGCTCGCCTTCACCTACCAGAACGAGCGCTTCCAGGGCCGCGTGACCGACATGGCGGCCGATTTCGGCTCGTCGCTGGTCTTTCCTTGCGACGTCGCCGAGGACGCCCAGATCGACGCGCTGTTCGCGTCGCTGCGCCAGAGCTGGGACGGGCTGGACGGCCTGGTCCACGCGATCGCGTTCGCGCCGCGCGAGGCGATCGCCGGCGCGTTCCTCGACGGCGCGAGTCGCGAGGCGTTCCGTGTGTCGCACGACGTCTCGGCGTTCAGCCTGGTCGCGCTGGCGAAGGCCGCGCAGCCGATGATGCACGGACGCGCGGGCGCGATGCTCACGCTGAGCTACCTCGGCGCCGTGCGCGTGCTGCCGCACTACAACATGATGGGGCTGGCCAAGGCCAGCCTCGAGGCCGCGGTGCGCTACCTGGCCAACGACCTCGGCCCTCAGGGCATCCGCGTCAACGGCATCTCGGCGGGGCCGATCCGCACGCTTGCGGCCAGCGGCATCAAGGATTTCTCGCGCATCCTCGATTTCGTCGGCAGCCATGCGCCGCTGCGGCGAAACGTCACGATCGAGGACGTCGGCAACGCGGCGGCGTTCCTGCTGTCCGACCTCGCGGCCGGCATCACGGCCGAGATCACCTACGTCGACGGCGGCTTCAGCCAGGTCGTCGGCGGGATGGAGGTCTAGCGCGGGTCCACGCTCCGAACGGCCCGCCACAGGCGGCGCCCCGATGGCGCGCATCCTGATCGTGTCGCCGACGCTGGCCGACGCCAACACCGGCAACTGGCAGACCGCGCGCCGCTGGGCGCGCTTCCTGCGGCGCGACTTCCGCGTGCGGGTGGCCAGCGGCTGGAACGGCGAGCCCGACGACGCGATGATCGCGCTGCACGCGCGGCGCTCGGCGGCGGCGATCGCCGCTTTCGCCGCGACCGGCCGGCCGGTTGCGCTGGTGCTCACCGGCACCGACCTGTACCGCGACATCCGTGGCGATCGCAGCGCACGGCGCTCGCTCGAGCTGGCGAGGCGGCTGGTGGTGCTGCAGGCGCAAGGCCTCGAGGAACTCGCGCCGCCGCTGCGCGAGAAGACGTCGGTGATCGAGCAGTCGGCCCGGCCCATGACGCCGGGCAGGCCGCGCCAGCGCACGTTCGACCTGCTGCTGGTCGGCCACCTGCGACCCGAGAAAGACCCGCTGACGGCAGTGCGGGCGCTCGGCAGGCTCGTCGATCCGCCCTCGCGGCGCCTGCGCCTGGTCCAAGTCGGCGGCGCGCTCGATGACGCGCTCGCGCGGCAGGTGCGCGACGCGGCGCGGCGCGACGCTCGCATCGAGTTGCGCGGCCCGCTGCCGCACGCGGCCACGCGCGCACTGATCCGCCGCGGCCGCGTACTGCTGCTGCCGTCGCGGATCGAGGGCGGCGCCAACGTGCTGATCGAGGCGGTGACGGCCGGCGTGCCGGTGCTCGCGTCGCGGATCGGCGGCTCGGTCGGGCTGCTGGGCGACGACTACGCCGGGTTCTTCCCGGCCGGCGACGACGCTGCGCTGGCGGCACTGATCCGCCGCTGCCGCGACGAGCCGGCGTTCCTCGAGCGCCTGCGGGCGCAGTGCGCGCGGCGGGCACGCCGCCTCACCCCCGCGCGGGAGGGGGCGGCCGTGCTCGCGCTGGCGCATAATCTGCTCCCCGGCGGGCGCGCGCGGCGCGCGCCCGGCCCCTCCTCCCGGAAAACCGAACGATGAACGCACCCGATATCGCGCCGGCGCCGCGACTGACCTCCTTTTCCCACGGCGGCGGCTGCGGCTGCAAGATCGCCCCGGGCGTGCTGTCGGAAATCCTTCAGGGCGCGTCGCGTCTGCCGGTCCCGCCCGAGTTGCTCGTGGGCATCGAGAGCTCCGACGACGCCGCGGTCTACCGGCTCAACGACGAGCAGGCGCTGATCGCGACCACCGACTTCTTCATGCCGATCGTCGACGACCCGTTCGACTTCGGGCGCATCGCCGCGACCAACGCGATTTCCGACGTCTACGCGATGGGCGGCACGCCGATCATGGCGCTCGCGCTGGTGGCCATGCCGATCGAACGGCTGCCGCTCGACGTGATCCGGCGCATCCTCGAAGGCGGCGAGTCGGTGTGCGCGGCCGCCGGCATCCCGATCGCCGGCGGCCACACGATCGATTCGGTCGAGCCGATCTACGGGCTGGTCGTGCTCGGCCTCGCGCATCCCGACCGCATCAAGCGCAACACGGGCGCGCGCCCCGGCGACCGGCTGGTCCTGGGCAAGCCGCTCGGCGTCGGCGTGCTGTCGGCGGCGCTGAAGAAGGGCGAGCTGTCCGACCAGGGCTACGCCGCGATGGTCGCCAGCACGACGAAGCTGAACACCCCCGGGCAGGCGCTGTCGAAGCTCGAGGCGGTGCATGCACTGACCGACGTCACCGGCTTCGGCCTGCTCGGCCACCTGCTCGAGATCTGCCACGGCGCGCGGCTGTCGGCGCGCGTGTCCGCGACGGCGCTGCCCCGGATCGCCGGCGTCGACGACCTCATCGCCCGCGGCTTCGCCACCGGCGCCTCGGGGCGCAACTGGGCCGGCTACGGCCACGAGGTGCGCCTCGCCGCCGGCGTCGACGAACGCCAGCGCACACTGCTCACCGATCCGCAGACCTCGGGCGGGCTGCTGGTGGCCTGCGCGCCGCACGCAGTCGACGAAGTACTCGCGATCTTCCGTCGCGACGGCTTCGACGCCGCGTGCGAGATCGGCGAGCTCGGCGTCGGCGAACCCGGCGTCGACGTCGTCGCCTGAGCCGGCGCGAGCGTCGGCGCTTGCGCGGCCTCGCGCTCGACCCTTGTCCACACCGACGACTCCGGCGGTCGAGCTGACCGACGTCTGCAAGGCGTTCGGCGGGCGCGTCGTGCTGAACGGCGTCTGCATGCGGGTGGCGCCCGGCGAGCGCGTGGCGCTGCTCGGCGAATCGGGAAGCGGCAAGTCGACGCTGCTCAACGTGATCGCCGGGCTCGAGCCGGTCGACGCGGGCACCGTTCGCGTCTCGGGCACGATGGTGTCCGCGCTCGACGCCGACCAGGCCGCGCTGTTGCGTCGCGCCTCGATCGGCTTCGTGTTCCAGGCGTTCCACCTGTTGCCGCACCTCGACGCGGTGCGCAACGTCGCCGTGCCGCTGCTGCTCAGCGGCATCGCGGCAGGCGCGGCGCTCGAGCAGGCGGCAGCGATGCTCGAGCGCGTCGGGCTCGGCGGGCGAGCCGACGCCTGGCCGCGGCAGCTCTCGGGCGGCGAGCAGCAGCGCGTCGCGCTGGCGCGCGCGCTGGTGCACCGGCCCTCGCTGGTGCTTGCCGACGAGCCCACCGGCAACCTCGACCCGGTCACCGCCGCCCAGGCGCTCGCGCTGATCGCATCGCTGGTCGACGCCAGCGGCGCAGCGCTCGTGATGGTCACGCATTCGGCGCAAGCCGCGGCGATCGCGCACCGCCGCCTGCGCCTCGACGCGCGCGGCCTGCACGCCGACGACGAGGGGCCTGCGTGACCGGGTCCTCCGTCACCGGGGTCGCCTCGGCGCGCGCGCGTCCCGGCGACGGCCGGCTCGCGCTGCTCGGCTGGCTGTGGCGCGCGCAGGCCCACGCGCAACCCGGGCGGGCGTTGACGGCGGTCTTCGCGATCGCCGTCGGCGTCGCGCTGGCGCTCGCGATTCACCTGGTCAACCGGTCGGCGCTCGAGGAGTTCGCGACGGCGATGTCGACCGTCAACGGCGAGGCGCAAGCGCAGGTCGCCGCGCGCGCCGGCAGCTTCGACGAAGCGCTGTATGCGCGGCTGGCCGCCGACGCGGGCGGCGCGTCGGTGAGCCCGGTGATCGACGCGACGTTCGCGATCGCCGACCGACCCGCCGCGACGCTGCGCGTGATCGGGCTCGACGTGTTCCGCGCTGCCGACGTGACGCCGGCGCTGCTGCCGGCCGCGAGCGCGACCGAAAACGCCGGCGCCGCATCGCCGCTCTTTGCCGACGACACGGTCTTCCTGTCGAACGCCGCGCTGTCGACGCTCGGCCTCGCCGAAGGCGACACGCTGAGGCTGCGCGTCGGCACCCGCGTAGTCGCGCTGCGCATCGCGGGCAACCTGCCCGGAGTCGCGGCCGGACAACGGCTCGCCGTCATGGACCTCGGCGCGATGCAGTGGCGCCTGGGCTGGCTCGGCCGTCTTTCGCGGCTCGACCTGCGCTTTCCCGACGGCAGCGATCTGTCGCGCATCCGCGCTCGCTGGGAGGCCCGCCTGCCGCCGGACGCCGCCTGGACCGCGCCCGACGCGAGCCGCCAGCGCATGTCGAACCTCTCGCGCGCGTATCGCGTGAACCTGAGCATGCTCGCGCTGGTCGCGCTGTTCACCGGCGGCTTCATCGTCTACGCGACGCTGGCGCTCGGCGTCGCCCGCCAGCAGCGCGAACTGGCGCTGTTGGGCGTGCTCGGCGCGCGCTCGCGGCTCGTCGTCGCGCAGGTGCTCGGCCAGGGGTTGCTGCTAGGGGCCGCCGGCGCGGCGCTCGGCGCGCTCGCAGGCATCGGCCTGGCCCGCGCGCTGCTGGCGTGGGTCGGCGGCGACCTCGGCGGCGGCTACTTCGCGGGCAGCCGTCCTGCGCTGGCGATCGACGCACCGTCGCTGCTCGCCTTCTTCTCCGCCGGCGTGTTCACCGCGCTGCTGGGCGCGCTGGTGCCGGCGCTCGCGGTGAGCCGCATGCCGGGCGCCCGCGCGCTGCGCGCAGGCAGCGTCGAGGAAACGCTTCGGGTACGAGGCGGCCTGGCCGGGGTGGCGTGGCCGATCGCGTGCTTCGCACTGGGCGCGGTGGCGCTGGCCCTGCCACCGGTCGACGGCCTGCCCTGGCCTTCCTACGCGGCGATCGCCGCCTGGCTCACTGGCGGCATCGCACTGGTACCGCGGGTCGTGGCGGCGTGCTCGCGCGTCCTCGCGCGGATCGCCTCGACGCGTGCCGCCGGGCCGATCGCGTGGCTGGCCGCGCACCGGCTGCACGGCGCACCCGCGAGCGCGTCGGCCGCGATGTCTGGGATCGTCGCGAGCGTCGCGCTGGCGAGCGCGATGGCAATCATGGTGTCGAGCTTTCGCGACTCGGTCGACCGCTGGCTCGCCGTCGTGCTTCCCGCCGATGCCTACCTGCGCATCGCCAGCGGCGCGGCCAGCGCGGCAATCGATCCCGCACTCCGGGAACGGCTCGCCCGCGCGCCGGGCGTCGCGCGCGCCGAGTTCTCCAGGAATCTCGAACTGACGCTGGACACGTCGCGCCCGCCGCTGGTGCTGATCGCGCGCCCGCTGGACCCGCAGCACCCCGAGCGGCGGCTGGCGATCACCGGCGAGCTGCACGCGACGCCGCCCGGCGAGGTCGCGGTCTACGTGAGCGAGGCAGCGTCCGACCTGCATGGCTGGGCTCCGGGGCGTCGCATCGAGCTTCCTCTGCCGTCGGCGGCGACGCAGCGCTTCTTCGTCGCCGGGGTCTGGCGCGACTACGCGCGCCAGCACGGTGCGGTGGTGCTCGACGCGGCCGACTATCGCGCACTGACCGGCGACACGTCGGCCAGCGACGTCGCGCTGTGGTTCGACGGGACGCAGCCGCCCGCCGCGGCGATCGCGCGGCTGCGCGACTCGCTGTCGGACGTCGCGGGGCTCGAGCTGCGCGCCACCGGCGAGCTGCGCGCGCTGTCGCTGCGAATCTTCGATCGGAGCTTCGCGGTCACCTACGCGCTCGAGGCGATCGCGATCCTGGTCGCGCTGTTCGGCGTCGCGTCGGCATGGGCCGCGGAGGGGCTGGCGCGCGCGCGCGAGTTCGGCGTGCTGCGCCACCTCGGGCTTCGCAGGCGCGAGGTGGCGTCGCTGTTCGCCGTCGAAGCGACGCTTCAGATCGGCATCGCGACCGCCTGGGGAACGCTGCTCGGGGCGACGATCGCGATGGTCCTGATCCACCGCGTCAATCCGCAGTCGTTCCACTGGACCATGGAGGTCTCCTGGCCGGGGGGCCTGCTGGCGCTCGCGGCGACAGCGCTGCTCGCGCTCGGCGTCGGCGCAGCAGTGCTCGCGGCGCGCTCGGCGATGTCCGACGCGCCGGTGCGCGCGCTGCGGGAGGACTGGTGAGCGCGCTCGCGAACGCTGCGCGCAGGCACCTGCTCGCGGCGCTGGCGCTGTGCGTGGGCACCGCACGCGCGGGTGGTGCAACGCGCCCGACCGGCGCGGCCGCCGACGCTGCCTTCTATCCGCCCATCGAGCGGGGCGCGGCGCTCGTCTTTCCGCGCGACCACGGCGCGCACCCCGCCTGGCGCACCGAGTGGTGGTACCTGACCGGCTGGCTTCGCCGCCTCGACGGCCCGCATCGCGGGCAAGCGCTCGGCGTGCAGGTCACCTTCTTCCGTTCGCGCACGCGCCACGACGCCGCGAACCCCAGCCGCTTCGCGCCGACCCAGCTGCTGCTCGCACACGCCACGCTCGCCTTGCCCGAACGCGGGCGGCTGCTGCACGCGCAGCGCGCCGCGCGCGAGGGGTTCGGGCTGGCCGGCGCGTCGGTGCACGACACCGACGTGCACGTCGGACGGTGGTCGCTCGGGCGCGACGCCGACGATCGCTACCGCGCCCGCATCGAAGACCGGCAGTTCTCGCTGGCGCTCGAGGCCGCGCCCCAGGGCCCGCCGGCGCTGCAGGGCGATCGGGGCTTCTCGCGCAAGGGCCCGGCCGAGCGGCAGGCGAGCCGGTACTACAGCCGGCCGCAGCTGCGCACGACCGGCGAGTTCCGCATCGACGGCGCGCGCGTCGGCGTCGAGGGTGTCGCCTGGCTCGACCACGAGTGGTCCAGCGAGATCCTCGATGCCGCCGCCGACGGATGGGACTGGGTCGGCCTGAACCTCGACGACGGCTCGGCGCTGGCCGCGTTCAGGATCCGGCGCCGCGACGGCGGTGTCGCGTGGTCGTATGCGCGCTGGTTCGCGCCGGGCGGTGCGGCGCCCTCCATGCCCGATCCGGCCGTGCGCTTCGTGCCGTCGCGCAGCTGGACCTCGCCGCGCACGGGCGCGCGCTATCCGGTGGCGATGCGGCTCGAGGTGGGGGCGCGCACGCTCGAGCTCGAGCCGCTCTTCGACGACCAGGAGCTCGACGCGCGCGCCAGCACCGGCACGATCTACTGGGAGGGTGCGGTGCGCGTGCTCGAGGCCGGCCGCGAGGTCGGGCGAGGCTACCTCGAGCTGACCGGCTACGCGGGCGCGCTGCGCCTGTAGCGCCGACCCTCGTTCGCAGGCTGACTCGAGCTATCGACCCTCGACCGCCGCCACCCGCGCCCCCGGCCACGCCAGCAGCGCGGCCCCCGCGAGGCTCGCGAGGCCCGCGAACGCCCCCACCGCGGGAAACCCGAAGCGCTCGAACAGCAGCACCGCCGGCGGCGAGAACAGCGTGACGCCGAGGTAGGTCGCGCCGCTCAACATCGCGGTCACCACGCCGCGCAGCTCGGGGATCTGCTCGGTGGCGAGCGACGTGATCGCGGTGAAGAACACGCCCTGCACGCATCCCCAGGCGATCACGCCGGGCACCAGCAGCGCCGGCGTGCCGACCAGCCACGGCAGCCCCGACAGCACAAGGCCCAGCGCGGCCAGCGAGGCGACGGCGCTGCGCGTCTTGCCGAAGCGATCGATCAGGCGCCCGTTCAGCGTGACGATCAGCAGGCCCACGCCGTACGCGGCGATGGCAAGGCCGGCCGGTGCTGCGCCCCAGTCGTTGGCGCGGCGCATCTCGCTGCCGAGGAACGCGTAGACGGCATAGAAGGCGCCCATGTCGATGCCGTTGACGGCCAGCACGACCAGCGTCGCGCGGTGCGACGCGACGCGACGCAGGCTGGGGCCCACCGGAAGCTCGGCGGCCGCCGAGCTGTCCGCGCCAGCGCCGGGCCTGGGCGCGAACGCCAGCAGCGCTGCCGTGAGCAGCGCCGCCGCAGCCAGTGCGCCGAACGCGGCCTGCCACCCGATCGTTTGCGACGCGATCGCCATCAGCGGCACCACCAGCAGGATCGCGATCGACCAGCCGCTGACGATCCGGCCCATCACCTGCCCGCGATGCGCGAAGCTCGACAGGTCGCCCGCATACGCGTAGGTGGCAGGGATCACCGCGCCGGTCGCCGCGCCGGCGAGCAGCGTGAGCGCGAGCAGCGCGTCGAAGCGACGCGTCCACCCGGCCAGCAGCCAGACCAGCGCGAACAGCAGCAACCCGGCAACGATCACGCGCGCCCGCGGCAGGCGCCGCGCGAGCAGCCCGACCGTCGGCGCCACGATGGCCATCGACAGGCTGTAGACGCCGATCAGCCGTCCCGCGCGCGCCGGCGCGATGCCGAAGGCCGCCGCGATGTCCGACAGCAGCGGCGAGATCGCGAAGATGGTCGCACCCACCGTCGCGACGGCTGCGGTCAGGCCGGCGAGCAGCAGCGGATACCGGTCGGCGCTGGTCGAGCCGGCTGCGCCGGGCATCGCGTTCTCCTCGTGAGCGGCGCGCTCAGCGCACCAGCTGGTTGATCTCGATGATCGGCAGCATCACCGCGAGGACGATGACGAGCACGACCGCGCCCATCAGCAGGATGAGCAGCGGCTCGAGCAGGCTGGTGAGCGTGAGCGCGCGCCGCTCGGTCTCCTGCGACAGCGTGGTCGCGGTCCGCTCGAGCATCTGCGGCAGCTCGCCGGTAGCCTCGCCGCTGGCGATCATGTGGATCATCATCGGCGGGAACTGCCCGCCCGCCTTCAGCGCGCGCGACAGCGGCGACCCTTCCCTCACCCGCGAGATCGCGTCCTGCACGTTCGTCTTCATCGACTCGTTCGACAGCGTGCGCGCGCCGGCCTCGAGCGCGCGGATCAGCGGTACGCCGCTGTTCGTGAGGATGCCCAGGGTCGACGCGAAGCGCGCGGTGTTCAGGCCGCGGATCAGCCTGCCGGCGATCGGCATCGCCAGCATCCGGCGATCCCAGGACAGGCGGAACGTCGGCGCGCGCAGCGCGAGGCGGAAGGCGACGAAGGCCGCGACCAGCAGCGCAAGGAGCCACAGCCCCCACTCGCGCACGAAGTCCGACGTGGCGATCAGCGCGACGGTGAGGAAAGGCAGCTGCTGGCGGGTTTGCGTGAACACGCCGACCACCTGCGGCACGACGTAGGTGAGCAGTGCGATGATCACCAGCGTCGCCACCACGGTGACGATCGCCGGATACGTGAACGCGAGCATGATCCGCTGCGACAGCGCGGTACGCGACTCGACGTAGTCGGCCAGCCGGTTCATCACCAGCGCCAGGTCGCCCGACTGCTCGCCCGCCGCGACCAGCGCCCGGTAGACGTCGGGGAAGTCGCGCGGATACTTCGCCAGCGCCTGCGCGAGCGTCTGCCCGCCGATCACTTCGCTGCGCACCGCCGCGAAGCGGTCGCGCACCGTGTTGCGGTCGGCCTGCTCGACCACGGCGTTGAGCGCCTGCTCGATCGGCAGGCGCGCCGACAGCAGGCTCGCCAACTGGCGCGTGGCGAGCGCGAGTTCCGCCGCCCCCAGCTTGCCGGTGAGCACGCGCAAGCCCGCGCTCGCGCCGCTCGGCTGGACCGGGCTCAGCTCGAGCGGCGTGAGCCCGCGCTCGCGCAGCAGGTTTCGCGCGTGCCGGGGCGAATCGGCGTCGATGATTCCGCGCGCGAGCTGGCCCGAAGGCTCGGCGGCTTCGTAGCGGTAGGCCGGCACGATGCGTGGGGGGCGGCCGCGCGGTCAGTCGCGCGTCACGCGCACGACCTCGTCGGCCGACGTGACACCGGCCTCGACCCAGCGGCGACCGTCGTCGCGCATCGACAGCATGCCGCCGCGCAGCGCCGCCGCGCGGATCTCGGTCTCGGCCGCGTTGCGGTGAATGAGTCCGCGGATCTCGTCATCGACGGTGAACAGTTCGTAGATGCCGGTGCGGCCCTGGAAGCCGGTCCGGTTGCATGATAGGCAGCCCACCGCGCGCCAGCCGCCGGTGACCGGATCGGGTTGCCGGCATTGCGTGCACAGCTTGCGCACCAGCCGCTGCGCGACCACGCCGAGCAGCGACGACGACAGCAGGAACGGCTCGATCCCCATGTCGATCAGCCGGGTGACCGCCGAGACGGCGTCGTTCGTGTGCAGCGTAGCCAGCACGAGGTGGCCGGTCAGCGACGCCTGCACTGCGATCTGCGCGGTCTCGAGGTCGCGGATCTCGCCGATCATCACGACGTCGGGATCCTGCCGCAGGATCGAGCGCAGCGCCTTCGCGAAGGTCATGTCGATGCGCGCGTTGACCTGCGTCTGGCCGATGCCCTCGAGGTCGTACTCGATCGGATCCTCGACCGTGAGGATGTTGGTCGTCGACGAGTCGAGCCGCCCGAGCGCGGCGTACAGGGTGGTGGTCTTGCCCGAGCCGGTCGGCCCGGTCACGAGCACGATGCCGTGCGGCTGGTGGACGAGCCGGTCGAATGCCGTCAGCGTGCCGGGGCTCATGCCCAGCTTGGCGAGGTCGAGCCGGCCGGCTTCCTTGTCGAGCAGCCGCAGCACCGCACGCTCGCCGTGCCCGGTCGGCAGCGTCGAGACGCGCACGTCCATCGGCCGCCCGCCGATGCGCAGCGTGATGCGGCCGTCCTGGGGCAAGCGCTTCTCGGCGATGTCGAGCTGCGCCATGATCTTGATCCGCGAGATGAGCGCCGCGTGCAACTCGCGGCGCGGACGGACCACGTCGCGCAGCGTACCGTCGATGCGGAAGCGCACCAGCGAGGTCGTCTCGAACGGCTCGATGTGGATGTCCGACGCGCCGTCGCGGCTCGCCTGCGTGAGCAGCGCGTTGATCATCCGGATGATCGGCGCGTCGTCCTCGGCCTCGAGCAGGTCCTCGATCTTCGGGATGTCCTGCAGCAGGCGCGAGAGGTCGAGATCGCTCTCCACCTCGTCGACCACCGACGCGGCCGACCCCTCCTGCTGCGAATATGCACGCGAGATCGCCGCGGCGAGTTCGGCTTCGGGCTTGTGCACGGTGACCAGCCGCAGCGGCAGCGTGCGCGAGAGCTCGGCCAGCGCCTGGCGCGGCGTTCGATCGCCGATCCACACCTCGACCGCGTCGCCCGACACGCCGGTGACGAGCACCTGGTGCGTGCGGGCGAATCCGTAGGGAACGTAGCGGGCCGGCGAGACGGTGGCCATGGGGTCGGCGCTCAGTCGCTGCGCGCGGGGACCAGCGACGTGCCAGGACGCAGCGGCACGACGACCTCGTTCGGCGCGGTCTGGATGACGGTGCTGGGCCGCGATGCCGACACCGGCGCCGGCGCCTGCGTCGCCAGTTCGGCAGCCGCCGGAGCGACCGGACCCTGCGGAGCGGTCGAACCCTGCGGAGCGGCCGGGCCCGCCGGGGCCGGGCCCGCGGGCGCCTTGGGCGCGCGCGCCGGCGGCGACGGCATCGGCGGCATCGGATCGGGCTTCATGTCGGGAAGCGCCCAGTGCGACGGCAGCGCCGAGTCGCCGCGCACGCCACGGATGTAGTCGTAGCGATCCGCGGTGATGCCGTGCGCGTCGGCGCCGTCGCGAACGATGACCGGCCGCAGGAACACCAGCAGGTTGGTCTTGACGCGCCTGCGCGAGTCGTAGCGGAACAGCTGTCCGACGACCGGCACGTCGCCGAGTCCCGGCACCTTGTCCTCGTTGCCCTCGATCTTCTCCTCGATCAGGCCGCCGAGCACGATGATCTGCCCGTCGTCGACCAGCACGTTGGACTCGATCGCGCGCCGGTTCGTGATGATGCCCGCCGATAGCGTCGTGCTCTGGACGCTGGAGACCTCCTGGAAGATCTGCAGCTTGACGGTGCCCGATTCGGACACCTGCGGCTTGACGCGCAGCGTCGTGCCGACGTCCTTGCGTTCGATCGTCTGGAACGCGTTGAGCGACGCGCCGGTGGTCGCGTTCGTCGAGTACTGGCCGGTCACGAAGGGCACGTTCTGGCCGATGACGATGCGCGCCTCCTCGTTGTCGAGGGTGAGCAGGTTGGGCGTGGCCAGGATGTTCGCGTTGGCGCCGCTCTGCAGCGCCCGCGCGAGAAAGCCGAGGTTGAGGATCTCGCCCACGCCGGGGACGTTGATCGTGCCGCGCACCACGCCTAGGTTCAGGCCGGTGCCGACCGAGCCGACGTTGGCGGCGACATCGAGGATGTTCGAGCCGGTGCCGCGCGCCGGCAGGTTGGTGCCGCCGATGACCCGCGTCGAGCCCTGCGGCGATCCCAGGAATTGCCACTGCACGCCGAGCTCGGCGGCCTTCTCGGCGCTGATCTCGACGATCAGCGACTCGATGAACACCTGCGCACGCCGCGCGTCGAGCTTGTCGATCACGGCGCGCAGGTTGCGGTAGACCGGCTCGGGCGCGGTGATGATCAGCGAGTTCGTCGCCGGATCGGCCGCGATGATCGCGCCGCCTGCATTCACGGTGACCGGCGCGTTGCTCGAGGGCTGAAGCGGCGACGTGGCCGCGGTCTGCCCCTGGGTGCCCGTCGGGCCGGTCTGCAGCGCCGAGCCCTGCGGCATCTGCGACGGCGGCGTCTGCGAGGTCGTCAGCGGGCCGGACGAGCCGCCGCCCCCGCCCTCGCCGCCCAGCACGCCGCGCAGCGTCTGCGCGAGCTTCACCGCCTCGGCGTTGCGCAGGTAGACCACGTTGATGTTCCCGGGCCTGGCGCTCGGCTGGTCGAGTCGTGCGATCAGGCTCTTGGCCAGGTTCAGCCTAGCCGGGCTGGCAGCGCGGATCAGGATGGAGTTCAGCCGCGGATCGGCGAGCACCGCGACCCGCTGGCCCGGGTCGACCTGTGCGCCCGGGCCGCCGCGCGAGGCATCCTCGAGCAGGCGCGACACCGCGACCGCGATGTCGCTGGCCACCGCGTACTCGACCGGCACGACCTCGACTTCGCCGGTCGACGGGCTGTCGAGCGTCGCGACGATCCGCGCGATGCGCTGCAGGTTGGCCGCGTAATCGGTGACGACCAGCGAGTTGTTGTTCGGGTACGCGACGATCGTGTTGTTGGGCGAGATCAGCGGCCGCAGCACGGGCACCAGGTTGGTGGCCGACTCGTAGTTGAGCCGGAAGATCTGCGTCACGACCTGGTCGCCGGCCGCCGACGGGGCCCGGCCGGCGGTCACCGGCGTCGCCTGCAGCTTCGCGTCGGCCTCCGGAACGATCTTCGTGAGCGTCCCGGTCTCGACGACCGCGAAGCCCTGCGAACGCAGCGCCGACTGCAGCAGTTGCCACGCCTGCGCGCGCGTCACCGGGCGCGGCGTCTCGAGGGTCATCTTGCCGCGCACGCGCGGATCGATGACGAACGTGCGGTTGAGCAGGTGCCCGAACGCGCCGACCACGGAATCGACGTCGGCATCCTTGAAGTTCAGCGTGACGGTGTCGTTCGCCGCGCTGCCGTTCGCGGGCGCTGCCGCCGGCTGGGCCTGGGCGGGCGCCATGCCGACCGCGCAGGCCAGCGCCAGCGCGCCGCCTGCGGCGACACGCCGCGCGAGCGCGCGGATCCGTCGCAGCGGCAGGCCGCCGACCGGCGGATGCGCGGGCCTGTGCCCGCCTCGGTTATGCACGCTCATGCCCCTATTTTAATGATCGTCTTCTCGCCATCCCGTCGGCCGATCAAGCCGAGGAACGAATTCAGGCTCGCCTGGGCCGCCGGGTCGGCGCTGGCCTCGGCGGTGAATCGCAGCCCGCCCTGTGCGCTGAAGGTGCCGCTGCCCTGCAACCGCAGCGGGCCGGCCAGCGTCTGGATGCCGAGGTCGGCCTGCCCGCCCCGGCCGATGATCTCGACGCGGTAGCTGCCGAGCGGCCGGACCGGAGTCATCGCCGACGAGGCGTCGCGCAATTCGATCTGCGCCCGACCTTCAAGCCCACCTTGCTTGAGCGTCAGGTTTTCCCAGCGCAGGCTCAGCGCGCCGGACGGCCGCAAGGTATTCCACGGCGAGCCCATGCGGCCGAGCTCGACCGAGGGCAGCGCCAGCGAGCCGCCCCCCACCCGGATTTCGCCGTACCCGCCCTGGACCCGAACCGGCTGGGTCATGCCGTCGACGCGGATCGACGCGTCGACCTGCCCGATCAGCAGCGGCAACTGGCGCAGTCCCCAGTCTATCCGACCCGGCACCGCGACACCGGGCACGGCTTGCTGCGCGCCGGACTCGGCGCCGGTATCGACCAGCACCAACCGGCCCGAGCCGCGCCAGATCGTTCCGTCGGTCTCGGCCAGGCGCATCCGCCCACCGGTGGCGCGCTCGATCGCGCGGTCGGCGAAGCTGGCTGGCGCCGCACCGATCAGCGTCAATGCCGCGCCGACCAGGCCCGCCAACGCATAGGCCACCATCCGCCCGGGTCGCATCCGCATCATCGGGCCTCCCGGCGTGGCATTTCGAGCGCCAGGCGCACCGACACCACGCCGATGCCGGTCTCGCGCGTCACCGCGGCGTCGACGACGCGCAGGCGGGTCTCGCGTGCCGCCGCATCGAGCCAGGCGAGCCAGGCGGCGTAGGGCACGCTCTTGAAGCGCAGCTCGAACAGGTTGCCGGTGAGCGTGAGCTGGGCCAGCGCAGGCTTCAGGCCCGCGCCTTCGATCGATTTTTCGAGCTGCGCCTTCACCGCCTGCGGCGAATCACTTCCCGCGGGCACGGCGCCAAGCCGGCGTGCCTCGTCGGCCATCTGTTCGACCTGCGCCAGCTGCGAGCGCATCGCGGGCAGCTCGGCCTGCAGGCGCTGCCGCGCGGTCCAGGCCGGCTCGAACAGCAGGAGCCAGAGCGCCGCCGCGACCAGCAGCGCAGCGCCGGCCACCACGATGCGCCGCTCGCGCGGCGTCATCAGTTGCCACCTCTGGAGCAGGGTCTCGAGCATCGCCTCGCCCCGCTCAGCGCAACAACGCGACGGTCGCGGTCGGCTCGCGCTCGCCGTCGAACTTCACCGACAACCCCTGCCGCTGGCTGTCGCGCAGCAACAGGTCGCGCACCGAGCGCGCCTCGTAGAAGCCGGGCTGGAACCGTACCCTGAGGCGGCCGTCGCGATACTCGACGCTCGCCAGCGAATCGGTGGCCTGCCCGCCCAGCGCGAGCGCAAAGCGGCTCACGAGCGGTACGAAATCCTCGGGTCCGGCCTGGCCCGCGCGGGTGCGCAGGCTGGCGACCTCGCGCTGCATCTGCAGCAGCGGATCGACGACCAGCTGCGTATTCGGAAACGCCTGCCGGAAACTTCGCTCGATCTGCGCCTTCAGCGCCGCGCGCTCCTGGGCGAGGGTGCCCCAGTGCAGATTCAGTCCGAGCAAGGCCGCGGCCAGGCTGGCGCCGCCGAGGATCGCCGGCACGCGCCAGGCGCGCCAGTCGATGTCCGCGAACCACCGGCCCGCGGCATTGCCGCGGCGCGCACCGAGCAGGTCGATGGGCGCCGGCAGCGGAAACGGCAGCGCGCGGATGTCGGCGTCGAATCCGGCACGCGAAGCCGCCTTGAGCACCGGCGTCTGCCAGCTCGCGTCCTCGACGAACACCGCCAGGCGACGCCGCAGTCGGGGCGGCTCCGACGGCAGTTCGCGCGCGGCGAGGCCCACGACGGCGTCGCCATGGGCCGCCCCGGACGTGGCCACAGCAGGCTCGGCAGCGGCGGCCTGCGGCGCGAACGGCGCCGTCGGCGTTCCGGCGCTCGCCAGCATCGCCACGATCGCCTCGGCGCGAAAGTCGGGGTCGGGCGAGGCTCCCCAGCCGATGCCGTCGAGCAGGCCGGTACGCAACGCCAGGCCATCGTTCAGGCAGGCGAGCGCCGTCCGATCGGCGCCCACCGGCAGCGCCAGCTGCGCCGGCCACGCGCCCTGGACTGCGATGCCGCGGCGCTCGAACGCGCCGACCACGAACTCCAGCCAGCCGCGGTCGATCGCCGCGACCAGCCGGCGTCCCTCGCCGCCCACCCGCGGACCGACCGCATAGGCGCAGGTCTGCGGGTCCTGCAGCAGCATTTCCTCGACGATGTTGGGCAGCGCCTGCTGAAGCCGCGCCCCGGAAAGCGCCGGGACGGTGACCTGCAGCAGGTTGACGTCGCGCGCGTCGAAGATCAGCGTGGCCGTCTTGAGCACCGGCAACGCGTCGAGGCTCACGCGGACGTAGCGGGCCGTGCTCGCGCTGCCGAACACGGTGACCGGCAGTCCGCCGGGGTTCGCCGCACCGCCGACCTTCTCGGACACCCCCACCGGCAACATCGCGAGCAGCACCGGCTCGGTCGCGAACGCCCGCTCGCCGATCGCGCGCGGCGGCACCCAGACGATCGCCTGGCCCTTTCTCAGTACCTGTGCTGCCATATGAGTTCCACGCGGCTGGCGCCGCGGTACAGGAGCGCTTCGCTCTGCGATTCGACCCGCCCGAAGCGTACCATCCCCCTCACGAGAAAGAAGTCCGAGCCGACGGACAGCAGGTTGGCCGGCAGCACCGGCGCGCCGTCGAAGCGCGACCGGGCGACGTCCAGGCTCGCGAAGAACGTCCGCGCGCGCACGCCTTCGACGAAGCGCCGCGCCGCCTGCAGGTCGATGTCGACCACCTCGGCGGCCAGCACCTCGGGGGGCGCGGTATTGATGTTGACCTTCGTGTTCTCGGTGACGAACTCGGCGGCGCCGCTGCGAACCCGCTTGGGCAGGAAGATGACGAACGGCTCGAGCGCGGTGATTGTCGCCTCGTCGAAACCGGGCACGGTGCGAAGGTCGGCCAGCTTGAGCAGCGGCAGCGCCGACGCCGGCGCGCGCTTGCCCTGCACCAGCGGCGGGTACGCCTGCTGCAGCCGCGCCTGCAACAGGCCGGCCAGGTTCTCGGGGCGGCCGACGATCGCCAGCAGCCGCTCGAAGGCCTCGCGATGCACGGCCGACGGCAGCCCGTCGATCACCAGGTTGTTCAGGTTCATTCGCGCCTGCGCGTCGAACATCTGGCCCGCCATCCGCGCCTTGGCTCCGGTGTCCGTCAGTCGCGCGCCGCCGGTCACCGTCTCGTCGAGCACGGTCTCGGCGACCGGCGTCGCCCAGAGTTCGTTCAGGTGATCGACGGCACCGGTGCTGGCCCGGTCGACCCGCAACACGACCGACGCCCAGTCGAGCACCGCCGTCTCGATCCAGCGCATCTGCGCGAGCGCGAGCCGGTTCTCGACCGATCGCACGGTGACGTGCTCGCGCCAGAACAGGCTGCTCACGATCAGGGTCGCCAGCGTGATCACCAGCAGCACGCTGATGATCGCCACGCCCGCCTGGGCGGTTCGCGGGCGGCCGGCCGCAGTGCGCGTGCGCACGCTCAGTCCGCCACCGCGAAGACGCGCACGATGCGCTCGCCGCGACGCACCAGCGTCAGCTCGACGCCGGTGAGCTGCGGCACCACGGGACGCACCCCGGCGGGCTGCGCGGCCGCCGCCGCCGGAAGTTGTGCGGCCACCAGCAACGGAGCGAGTGCCGCCGCCGGCAGCCAGCCGCGGCCGTCGAGCCAGCCGCGAAACTCGATCGCCTGCACGTCGCGCATGATCGGCTGCCAGGTGAACGGCGTGGCCGGCACCTTCTGCGCGCCGTCGGGGGACGGCGCCGCCCAGAGGCTGAAGCCGCGCTCGAAGACCCCGTCGCGCAGCCGGTAGATCACGCGCTGGACCTGGACCGCGTCCGACCCGCGCGTCTCGCGAAGCAGCCCGAGCGACGGCGGCTCGCGCTCGCCTGCCATCGAGAACGAGATCGAGGGCTCGGCCAGCCCGAGCAGGCGGATCGGCCACGACCGGCGCAGGTCCTCCTCCATCTGCGTCATCGCGACCGTGAGCGAACGCAGGTCGTCGGACGTCGAGACGATCCGGTCGCGCCCGCGCAGCACCGAGTCCATTCCGCGCCACGTGAGCACCGCCAGCACCGACAGCAAGGCGACGGCCACCAGCAGCTCGAGCAGCGTGAAGCCGTGGGCCGAGCGGCGGCGGCTCACGGCAGCCTCGTCGAGAACCCGACCAGCCGGGCCAGGCGGAAGGTGCCGTCCTCGTTGAACACGCTCACCTCGACCCGGCGAAACAGCGGGTTGGGCGTCTGGATCACGTCCTCGCGGCACACCATGACCACGTTCGCCTGGCTGCAGTCGTACTGCCGCCTGCCCGCGTTGGGCCATTCGTGGGCGATGCGGATCTGCGCCAGCCGGTTCTCGGCGCTCCACTGCGCCAGCGTGCGGCTGCGCAGGTCGGCACTGCTCACGGCCAGCGACGCCGTCGCGCGGATCGCAGCCATCAGCGCGACCGCGGCGATCGTCATCGCGATCAGCACCTCGATCAGCGTGAACCCGCGCGCACGCCGGACGTCCTGGCACCCGGCGCCCGGGCGCGCGGCGCGGATTGGAGTGCGCCGTGCCCGCATCAGCGCACCTCGAAGGCGCCGAGGCCGTTGGCGACGATCGCCGCGCTCGTGTCACCGCGGCTCAGGTGCAGCACGAATGGCGCGTCGATCTGGTCGCGACCGAACTCGATCTCGCGCCGGCCGTCGGCACGCTCGACGCGCAGCCGCGTCGGCTGTTCCCAATTGCGCTCGCGCAGGTCGCGATCGTCGAGCACCGGTTGCCAGCGACGCTCGCGCCAGACGAAGAAGCCATAGCGCTCGTCGTCGGCCTCGAAGCGGATCGGCGCGCCGCGCACCTGCGCTTCCTCGCGCGCGAGCACCAGCAGTTGCGACAGCCGCTCGGCCTCGAAGCGCAGGCTGCGGTCGAAGCCGCCGATCGACAGCGACACGATGCCGATGAGCACGCCGGCGATCACCATCGCGACGAGCAGTTCGAGCAGCGTGAAGCCTGTCTCGCGCGGCCGGGCATCGAAGACCGGCCCGTTCACGCGCTGCATGGCCTTCCGCGTCTTCGTGGGACGCCTTGTGGGGCGCCGGCTACCGGTTCAGCGACCAGTTGCCGATGTCTGCGGCAACGCCCTCGCCGCCGGGCTGCCCGTCGGCGCCCAGACTGAACACGTCGATCTCGCCGCGCACGCCCGGGTTCAGGTACTGGTAGGGCTTGCCCCAGGGATCGACCGGGGCCTGCTTCAGATAGGCCTTCCAGTTCGGCGGCAGCGGCTCGACCGTCGGACGCTGCGCGAGCGCGGCCAGCCCCTGGTCGGTGGTCGGGTAACGCTGGTTGTCGAGCCGGTAGAGGTCGAGCGCCTGGAGAATCTGCGCAATCTCGGTCTGCGCGGCCTTGACCCTCGCTTCGTCCGGCTTGCTCATGATGCGCGGCACGGCGATGGCGGCCAGGACCCCGAGGATCACGATGACGACCATGATCTCGATCAGCGTGAAGCCGCGCTGGCGCGCATGCGGCCTTCGATCGGCCGACGGACGGTGCATCGATACTCCGGAAAAGTGCCTTGACGACTCGGGCTATGATACCAGTGGATTTCCGCACCCTCCCCACCCACCGAGATGCGCTTCAAACGAACGGTCGCCTCGCGCCGATGGACGCCGCTGGCGGCCTCGCTCGCGATGTTCGCGCTGCTGTGCGCGACGATCGCCTATTGGGCGCTGCAACTGCTCGCTCCGGCGGTTCCGATCGCGCCGGCGGGCTCGCTGGCCGACCAGCGCGACGCCCCCGACCTCGTCGCGGCAGGCAGGCTGTTCGGCATGCCGGTCGGTGGCCGTGGCGCCGCCCAGGTGGCCGTGGTCTCCAACATCCAGGTACTCGGCGTCGCGGCGAGCGAGGTCCGCGGCAGCGCGGTCCTCGTGGTCGACGGCAAGCCGCCGAAGGCCTACATGGTCGGCGACGCAGTGGGCGCCGATGCGAAGCTGGTCGAGGTGCGCTCCGACGCTGCGATCATCGAGCGCAACGGCGCGCGGGTCGAGCTGGCCGCGCCGCAGCGCCCGTCGGTCGCCACGCTCTCGAGCGGACCGGCGCGCTCCGACGCGAGCTCGGCCGCCATCGCGCCGCCGGTGCCCGCTGCGGCGCCCGTGCCGCCCCCGACGGTCGCCGCCCCGCCGCCCCCGCAGCCCGCCCCCGGCCCGATCAACGGACGCAGCCCCGGGCCGCCCGCGACGACGCCAGCCCCCTCGCAGCCCGAGGCGACCGGCGCCCCGGTGGCCGAGCAACCCGGCGTGCCGGCGCAGCAGCCCGCGGCGGTCGCCGACCAGCCCGGGCCTGTTTCGCGATGAACCCACCTTCCGTCGAACGCACCGCTACCCGCATCGCGCGATGAGGCAATACCTCGATCTCCTTGACCGGATCCTGCGCGAGGGCGTCGATCGCCCCGACCGCACCGGCACCGGCACCCGCGCCGTCTTCGGCCACCAGATGCGATTCGACCTCGCCGCAGGCTTTCCGCTGGTCACGACCAAGAAGCTTCACGTCCGCTCGATCGTCTACGAGCTGCTGTGGTTCCTGAAGGGCGACACCAACGTCCGTTACCTGCACGAGAATCGCGTCAGCATCTGGGACGAGTGGGCCGACGCCAATGGCGATCTCGGCCCGGTCTACGGCAAGCAATGGCGCGACTGGACGACCGCCGACGGCCGCCACGTCGACCAGATCGCGGAGCTCGTGCGCCAGATCCGGGACGACCCGTGGTCGCGGCGGCAGATCGTCAGCGCCTGGAACGTCGGCGACCTGCCCGCGATGAAGCTCGCGCCCTGCCACTGCCTGTTCCAGACCGCGGTGATCGGCGGCCGGCTGCACCTGCAGCTCTACCAGCGTTCGTGCGACGTCTTCCTCGGCGTGCCGTTCAACATCGCCAGCTACGCGCTGCTGCTCGCGATGCTCGCGCACCAGTGCGACCTCGAGCCGGGCGAGTTCGTCTGGACCGGCGGCGACGTCCATCTGTACAGCAACCATCTCGAGCAGGCACGGCTGCAGCTGCAGCGCGAGCCCCTGCCGCTGCCGCGCCTCGAGTTCGCGCGCAAGCCGGCGTCGATCGACCAGTACGAGTACGAGGACTTCCGCTTCGTCGGCTACCAGTCGCACCCGCACATCGCGGCGCCGGTCGCCGTCTAGGGCGCATTCACACTAGGGCGCAGCCCCGGCGGCCTTGCGGCCGCGACGCCGGGGAGCGGCCGGCTCGGCAGTCGCCTCCTCTCCGTTCAGCGGCGCTGCCGGCCCGATCGGCCTGCCCTGCTGGCGCTCGATCAGGCGCAGCATCGTCGCGAGCGTGATCGAGCTGAGCGTCGCCTTGGCGATCTCGTCGATCTCGGAGAGCACCGCTCCGAGCGCCATGCCCACCGGCGTCGACTCGCTCGGCTCGCGACGCTCGCCCGGCGGCGGGGCAAGGTCCTCGAACAGGCGAATGACGTCCATCAGCGTGATCCGCCGCGCGTTGCCCGCGAAACGATAGCCGCCGCCCACGCCGCGCACCGACTCCACGATGCCGGTGCGCGCGAGTTCCGACAGCACCTTCGCGAGGTGATGCGGCGAGACGCCGTACTTCCCGGCGATCTCGGCCGCCGGGATGTGGCGCCCCGGATCGATCGCGAACTCGAGCACGCTGTACAGCGCGAGCGAAGTGTTCTTCTGCAGCCTCATTGCATGCGCTCGCAGTCAGGCATCGAGGTCCATCTCCAGCGGTATGAACGGCCCGGTCATCATGCCCTGGCTGCGAAAGAACGACAGGATCAGCGTGTTGTCGCGGGCGAGGATCGTGCGCAGCTTGCGCACGCCGAGTCGCCTGAACCCGGCGCGCAGCGCGTCGAGCATCCGCGTGGCGATGCCCGCCAGCCGGAACTCGGGCGCGACGTCGATCGCGAACACCCAACCGCAGGGCGGCGCGCCGAATTCCCAGTCGCGCACTTCGCCGATGATGAATCCGGCGACGCGGCCGTCGGCCTCGGCCACCAGGAAGTGGCGCTCGGGCCGTGCGCCGTCGCCGTAGCGGCGGAACACCGACAACCAGTAGGGGCGCTTCTCGACGCCGGTCACCGTCGCGTCGATCGCGATGACCTGGTCGAGGTCCGCGCGCCGCGCGGCGCGGATGACGACCCGATCGCCGGGCTTGCCCGCGGGCGCGCGAGCGGCCGCCGGACGCCGCCGGGCCCGGGCGCCGCCTGCGCCCGCTCGTGTCGATGCCTTCGTCATCGCTGCCCCGAAAGTCTGATACAGATCAATTGAATACCCGCATTCTGGTACCAGAATAGGTGTTAATGGGCGCGCTGTAAACGTCTCCGCTGCATCCGACCCGGCTGTCGCCCCATGCAGACACCATCGGGCAAGCCCGCTCCGGGGCTTGCCCGATGGCACCCGTGCCCTGCCTCGCGCAACACGCGCGCGTCGGGGCGATACCGGCAGGCCGCCTCGCGGCCGCGTCGTCGCAGACAAGAAGAGGAGACTCGAATGAAATTCGTCGCAAGCGCCCGGAACGCGATCCGGCTCGCCGGCACCTTCGCCGCGGCAGCCCTGATCGGGACCGGGACCGTCGCCGCCCAGGAGCCTATCAGAATCGGTGCCTTCCTCTCGGTCACGGGGCCCGCCGCGTTCCTCGGCGACCCCGAGCAGAAGACCCTGGAGATGTACGTCGAGCGCATCAATTCGGCCGGCGGCGTGCTCGGCCGCAAGCTGCAGCTGTTCGCCTACGACAGCGGCGGCGACGCCGAGAAGGCGCGCACGTTCACCAAGCGCCTGATCGAGCAGGACAAGGTCGACGTCATCGTCGGCGGGTCAACCACCGGCGAGACGATGGCCGCGATCCCGCTGGTCGAACAGGCGCAGGTGCCGTTCATCTCGCTCGCGGGCGCCGTCGTCATCATCGAGCCGGTCAAGAAGTGGGTGTTCAAGACGCCGCACACCGACCGGATGGCCTGCGAGAAGATCTTCACCGACATGAACGCGCGCAAGCTCACGAAGCTCGCGCTGATCTCGGGCGCCGGCGGCTTCGACAAGTCGCTGCGCGCCGAGTGCATCAAGGTCGCGCCCAAGCACGGCATCGAGATCGTCGCCGACGAGAGCTACGGCGCAGCCGACACCGACATGACCGCTCAGCTCACGAAGATCAAGGGCACCGCCGGCGTTCAGGCGGTGATGAACTGCGGATTCGGCCAGGGACCGGCGATCGTCACCAAGAACTACAAGCAGATCGGGATGACCCTGCCGCTGTACCAGTCGCACGGTGTCGCGTCCAAGGAGTTCATCAAGCTGGCCGGCGGCGCCGCCGAGGGAGTCCGCCTGCCCGCCGCCGCGCTGCTGGTCGGCAACATCCTTCCCGACAGCAATCCGCAGAAGCCGGTCGTGGTCGGCTACAAGAAGGACTACGAGGCCCGTTACAAGTCCGACGTTTCCACGTTCGGCGGCCACGCGTACGATGGCCTGATGATCGCCGTGGAGGCGATCAAGCGCGCCGGCGGCACCGACCGGGCGAAGGTTCGCGACGAGATCGAGAAGACCAAGGGCTATGTCGGCACCGGCGGCGTCGTCAACATGTCGCCGTCCGATCACATGGGCCTGGACCTCAGCGCGTTCCAGATGCTCGAGATCCGCAACGGCGACTGGACGCTGGTGAAATAGCGCGAGGCAGCGGCGGCTCGCCGGGCGGGGGCGCACCATGGGCGGACAATGGGTTCAGTTCGTCGCCGGCGGGCTCACCGTCGGCGCGATCTACGCCCTGGTGGCGCTCGGCTTCTCGATCATCTTCAACGCCAGCCGGGTGATCAACTTCGCCCAGGGCGAGTTCGTGATGATCGGCGGCATGAGCGCCGTCTCGCTGGTCGCCGCCGGCGCGCCGATGCCGGTGGCGATCCTCGGGGCCGTCGCCGTCTCGGGCGTCGTCGGCTTGCTGCTCGAGCGGCTCGCGGTCGGCCAGGCTCGCAACGCCGACGTCGTGACGCTGATCATCATCACCATCGGCGCGTCGATCTTCCTGCGCGGCCTCGCGCAACTCGTCTGGGACAAGCGCATCCACCCGCTGCCTGCGCTGTCGGGCGACACCCCGATCTCGATCTTCGGCGCGACGATCGTGCCGCAGAGCCTGTGGGTGATCGGCGTCACGGTGGTGATCGTGGCGCTGCTGTCGTGGTTCTTCAACCGCACGCTGGCCGGCAAGGCGATGCTGGCCACCTCGTACAATCGGTTCGCCGCCCAACTGGTCGGCATCGAGGTCCGCAGGGTCCTGTTCGCCAGCTTCGGGCTCGCAGCGGCGCTGGGCGCGATCGCCGGCGTGCTGATCGCGCCGATCACCTTCACCTCGTACGACACCGGCATCATGCTCGGCCTGAAGGGATTCGCCGCGGCGATCCTCGGCGGCCTGGGCAACTTTGCCGGCGCCATCGCAGGCGGGCTGGTGCTCGGCCTGCTCGAGAGCCTGGGCGCCGGCTACGTGTCGTCGGCGTACAAGGACGTGATCGCGTTCGTGATCATCCTCGCCGTGCTGTTCGTCCGCCCCGATGGAATCCTTGGTGCAGTCAAGAGCGAACGCGTCTGAGCGCCACGCGCCGGCCGCGCAGTGGTGGGCCTCGCCGCGCACCGGCGGCCTGGCGACGCTCGCGCTGGCGATCGCACTCGCGCCGCTGGTGCTGGCCAACGACTATTTCTACGACGTCGCGATCCTCGTCGGGCTGAACGCGATCGTCTGCGTCGGGCTGAACCTGCTGATCGGCTACGCCGGGCAGATCAGCCTCGGCCACGCCGGCTTCTTCGGGCTCGGCGCCTACGGGTCGGCGCTGCTCACTTCGCGCTACGGCGTGCCGCCGCTGGCCGCGCTCGCCGTCGCGACGGCGGGCGTGGGCCTGATGGCCTTCGTCGTCGGGCGCCCGATCCTGCGCCTGAAGGGGCACTACCTCGCGATGGCCACGCTCGGACTGGGCGTGATCGTGTCGATCGTGCTCGCGAACGAAGACCGCGTCACCGGCGGGCCCGACGGCATGGCGGTTCCGCCGTTCACCGTGCTCGGCCACGCCATCCAGGGCGAACAGGTCTGGTACTGGATCGTTGGCGCGTGCCTGCTGCTCGCGGTATGGCTGGCGCTGAACCTGATCGAGTCGCCGACCGGGCGCGCGTTGCGCGCGCTGCACACCTCCGAGGTGGCCGCGGAGGTCGTCGGCATCGACAGCGCGCGGCAGAAACTGATGGTCTTCGTCGTGTCGGCCGTGTTTGCGGCGGTGGCCGGCGGGCTCACCGCCTTCTACAGCGGCTTCATCACGCCGGCGAAGGCGTCGTTCATGCACTCGGTCGAACTGGTGACGATGGTCGTCTTCGGTGGCATGGCGTCGACCTTCGGCGCCGTCGTCGGGGCGGCCGTGCTCACGGTGCTTCCGCAGGCACTCACGGTGGTCAAGGAGTACGAGATGGTCGTGCTCGGCGCCATCATGATGGCCACGATGATCTTCCTGCCGCGCGGGGCAGTGCCCACGCTCGCCGGCTGGCTGCGCCGCGGGCGCAGGTGAACGTGGCGGAGTCGATCGTGAACCGGCCTACCGCGAGCGCGAACGCGCCGGCGTCCACGTCCGGCGGGCTGCTGGTCGAGGGGCTGTCGAAGGAGTTCGGCGGCATCCACGCGGTGCAGGATCTCTCCTTCTCGATCGGCGAGGGCAAGGTCCACTCGATCATCGGCCCCAATGGCGCCGGCAAGACGACGCTACTGAACCTGCTGACTGGCGTCTACGTCCCCACCGCCGGCCGCATCCGCCTCGGCGGCCGAGACCTCACCGGCCAGCCCGCGCACGCGTTCGCCGCCGCCGGCATCGGGCGCACGTTCCAGAACCTGCAGATCTTCTTCAACATGAGCGCGCTCGAGAACGTGATGACCGGGCGCCACCTGCGCGAGCGCTGCGGCCTGATCGCCACGCTGTTGCGCGCGCCGCAGCTGGCGCGCGCTGAGCGCGACTGCCGCAGCCGCGCGATCGAGCTGTTGCGCTTCGTCGGCCTCGCCGCCCATGCCGGATCGAGCGCCGATTCGATGCCCTATGGCGCGCTCAAGCGACTCGAGATCGCGCGCGCGCTGGCAGGCGACCCGAAGATCCTGCTGCTCGACGAGCCGGCGGCGGGCCTGAACCCGACCGAATCGCAGGAGATCGCCGCGCTCATCCGTCGGCTCGCCGAAGCCGGGACGACCGTCGTGCTGGTCGAACACAACATGCGCCTGGTGATGGGCGTCTCGGACCACATCCTGGTGCTCGACTACGGCCGCAAGCTCGCCGAGGGCAACGCCGAGCAGGTGCGCAACGATCCGCGGGTAATCGAGGCCTATCTCGGCGCAGCAGGCGAGCCGGAGCACGCGCATGCTTGAAGTCGAGGCACTGTCGAGCCGCTACGGCCGGATCACCGCGCTCGATTCGGTCAGCCTGCGCGTCGATCGCGGCGAGCTCGTCGCGCTGGTCGGCGCCAACGGCGCAGGCAAGTCGACGCTGCTGCGCGCGCTCTCCGGCGTCCAGCCTGCGGCAGCCGGCAGCGTGCGCTTCGAAGGCGCCGACGTGACCCGCGCCTCCGCCAGATCGCGCGTGCGCATGGGCATCGTGCAGGTGCCCGAAGGACGACAGGTATTCGGCCCGCTGACGGTCGAGGACAACCTGATGCTGGGCGCCTACCTGCGCCCGCCCGGCGAAATTCGTCCGGGCCTCGAGCAGGTCTACGCGCTGTTTCCGATCCTCGCGTCGAAGCGCAACGACGCGGCCGGCACCCTGTCGGGCGGCCAGCAGCAGATGCTCGCGATGGGCCGCGCGCTGATGGCGCGGCCGAAGTTGCTGTTGCTCGACGAACCGAGCATGGGGCTGGCGCCGCGCCTCGTCGCCGAGATCTTCGCCACCATCCGCTCGCTGAAGGACGCCGCCACGACGATCCTGCTGGTCGACCAGAACGCCCGCGCCGCGCTGTCGGTGGCCGATCGCGCCTACGTGCTGGAAGTGGGCCGCATCGCGCTGTCTGGTCGCGGCACCGAGCTGCTCGACGACCCTGCGGTCCAGCAGGCGTACCTCGGGCTATAGCGCGACCCCCACCTCCCTTCCCCGAACCGAACCCGGAGAACCCGATGAAAGCCTCCCTCGCCCCCGGCGTCACCCGCACCAGCCAGCTCACCGTCGACCGTGACCGCACCATCGGATTCATGGGCGAGAATGCCCGCGTCTACGCCACGCCGATGCTGGTGCAGGACATCGAGATCGCCTGCCGCGAGCTGCTGCTCGAGCACCTCGACGCCGGCGAAGACTCGGTCGGCACGCGCGTCGAACTCGACCACCTCGCCGCAACGCTGCTGGGCATGCCGGTCGAGTTGAAGGTGACGATCGCCGAGGTCAAGGGCCGCGCGGTCACTTTCGACATCGAGGGCCGCGACAGCGTCGACACGATCTGCCGCGGCCGGCACGGCCGCTTCGTCGTCGACGTCGAGGGCACGGCCGCGCGGCTGGCGGCCAAGGCCAAGAAGGCGGGCCTGGCATGAACTTCCCTGCCGCGGCCGCGAGCGCAGGGCGCGCCGACGCGCCCTCAGCGGGCACGCGACGCATCCCGACCTATTGCTACCAGTGCGTGGCCGGTCCCGACCTGCTCACCGTCAAGGTCGTCGACGGCGTGGCCACCGAGGTCGAGCCCAATTTCTGCGCCGAGAAGATCCACCCCGGCGGCGGCAAGGTCTGCGTAAAGGCCTACGGGCTGGTCCAGAAGACCTACAACCCGAACCGGGTCCTCACGCCGATGAAGCGGACCAACCCGAAGAAGGGCCGCGACCAGGATCCGGGCTTCGTGCCGATCTCGTGGGACGAGGCGTTCGACACGATTGCCGAACGCCTGAACCGCATCCGCGAGCAGGGACTGACCGACGAATCGGGCTATCCGCGGCTGGCGGCCAGCTTCGGCGGCGGCGGCACGCCGCAGTTCTACATGGGCACCTTCCCGGCGTTCCTCGCGGCCTGGGGGCCGGTCGACATGGGCTTCGGCTCGGGCCAGGGCGTCAAGTGCGACCACTCCGAGCACCTGTACGGCGAGTTCTGGCATCGCGCGTTCATCGTCGCGGCCGACACGCCCAACTGCAACTACCTGATCTCCTGCGGCTCGAACATCGAGGCCTCGGGCGGCGTGGTCGGCGTCTGGCGGCATTCGCACGCGCGCGTGCGCGGCATGAAACGGGTACAGGTCGAGCCGCACCTGTCGGTGACCGGCGCCTGCTCGGCGCAGTGGGTGCCGATCAAGCCGAAGACCGACGCGGCGTTCCTCTACGCGCTCATTCATGTGCTGCTGCACGACGTACCGCGCGAGCGGCTCGACCTGCCGTTTCTCGCCAAGCGCACCGCGTCGGCCTACCTCGTGGGCCCGAACGGCTACTACCTGCGCGACCGCGCGACCCGCAAGCCGCTGGTCTGGGACGCCAACGCCGGCCGCGCGCGCGTGCACGACAGCGAGGGGCTCGACGAGGCGCTGCACGCGCAGGTCGAGGTCGACGCGATCGAGATCGGCGCCGACGACGAGGTGCTCGCCGACGGCGTGCTGGCGGGCCGCACCGCCTTCGACGCGCTGGTCGCGCACATGCAACCCTACTCGCCCGAATGGGCGGCCGGCATCTGCGACGTTCCCGCCGACACGATGCGCGCAATCGCGCGCGAGTACGTCGAGCAGGCATGCGTCGGCCAGACGATCGAGATCGAGGGGCAGCGGCTGCCGTACCGGCCGGTCGCGGTCACGCTCGGCAAGACGATCAACAACGGCTGGGGCGGCTACGAGTGCTGCTGGGCGCGAACGATGCTCGCCTCGCTGGTCGGGGCGCTCGAAGTCCCCGGGGGCACCATCGGCACCACGGTGCGCCTGGTGCGCCCGATGTCGGAGCGGCTCGAAAGCGCGAAGCCGGGCCCGGACGGCTTCATGGCGTATCCGCTCAATCCGACCGATCGCGAGAACTGGTCGCCACGCCCGAACATCCGCAACGCCTACCGCACGATGGTGCCGCTGGTCGGCAACGGAGCGTGGAGCCAGGCACTCGGGCCGACGCACTTCTCGTGGATGTTCCTCGACGAGACGCCGAAGGGGCTGCCGAAGGTCACCTACCCCGACGTCTGGTTCGTCTACCGGACGAACCCTGCGATCTCGTTCTGGGACACGCTGGCGGTCGCCGACAAGATCTCCCGCTTCCCGTTCGTCGTCGCGCTCGCCTATACCCGCGACGAGACCAACCACTTCGCCGACATCCTGTTGCCCGACGCCACCGACCTCGAAGGCCTGCAGCTGATCCGCATCGGCGCGACCAAGTACGTCGAGCAGTTCTGGGACCACGAGGGCTTCGCGCTTCGCCAGCCGGCGGTCGCGATGCGCGGCGACGCACGCGACTTCACCGACATCGCCACCGAGCTCGCGCGGCGCAGCGGCATCCTCGACCGGTACAACGCCGCGATCAACAAGGGCGCCTGCGGCGTTCCCCTGAAGGGCGCGCACGGCGACTACTCGCTGCGGCCCGACCGCGCGTACACGCGCGAAGAGATCTGGGATGCCGCCTGCCGGTCGGCCAGCGCGGAGTTGACCGACGGGGCGCAGGCCAACGGGCTGGACTGGTGGAAGGAGAACGGGCTGGCGACCAGGCCATTCCCGCGGCTCGCCTGGTACCTCTACCCGACGATGGTCGAACGCGGCCTGCGCTTCGAACTGCCCTACCAGGAACGCCTCAAGCGCGTCGGCGCCGAGCTCGGGCGGCGCCTTCACGAGCACGACATGCGCTGGTGGGACAAGCAGATGACCGAGTACCAGGCGCTGCCGCCCTGGAAGGATTTTCCCGGCCTCTGGGAAGGCATCGTCACCGCCGCCGGTGCGCGCGCCGAAGACTATCCGTTCTGGCTGCTCACGTCGCGCAGCATGCAGTACGCCTGGGGCGGCAACGTCGGCGTCCAGATGATCCGCGAGGTGGCCGAGAACGTCGCCGGGCACCGCGGCGTGATCGTCAATCCGCAGGCTGCAGCGAAGCTCGGCATCGAGGACGGCGACGAGATCGAGATCGCGACGCCGAAGCGCAGCGTGCGCGGGCGCGCGGTGCTGCGCCAGGGCATCCGCCCCGACACGCTGCTGCTGATCGGCCAGTTCGACCACTGGGCCACGCCGTTCGCGAAGGACTTCGGCGTGCCCAGCCTGAACACGCTGGCCAGCATGTCGATGGACCTGACCGACGCGACCGGATCGAGCGCCGACATCGTGCGGGTGCGCATCGCGAGGGCCGCGACATGACGCGCTGGGCCATGATCGCCGACCTGCGTCGCTGCGTCGGCTGCCAGACCTGCACCGCGTCGTGCAAGCACGCGAACGCGACGCCGCCGGGGGTCCAGTGGCGCCGCGTGCTCGACATGGAGTTCGGCGAGTACCCGAACGTGCAGCGCGCGTTCGTACCGACCGGTTGCCAGCACTGCGACGACCCGCCGTGCATGGAGGTCTGCCCGACCACCGCGACCCGCAAGCGCGCCGACGGCATCGTCACGATCGACTACGACCTGTGCATCGGCTGCGCCTATTGCGCGGTCGCCTGCCCGTACCAGGCCCGCTACAAGACCCAGCGGCCGAGCTTCGCCTACGGGACGCCCACCGACAACGAGGCCAAGCGGCGCGACGACGCCCGCCTCGGCGTGGCCACGAAGTGCACGTTCTGCGTCGAGCGGATCGACGCGGGCCTCGAGAAGGGCCAGACGCCCGGCGTCGACCCCGAGGCGACGCCGGCCTGCGTGAACGCGTGCATCGCGAAGGCGCTCGCGTTCGGCGACCTCGACGACCCCGCCAGCAACGTGTCGCAGCTGCTCGCCGAGAACCAGCACTTCCGCATGCACGAGGAACTCGGCACCGGCCCCGGCTTCTACTACCTGTGGGACAAGGGGCCGACCACGACGGAATCGGCAACATGAGCTACGGTCCGAACCCCTGGCAGCAGGCGCACTGGGACTGGCGCGCCGCAGGCAATTTCGTCTGCGGCGGCGCCGGCAGCGGGTTGCTGGTGTTCACCGCGCTGTCGGGCGCGCGCGGCGCCGCCGGCACACTGCTGGTGCTGGCCGCGCTCGCGCTGGTCGGCCTCGGCCTGCTGTGCGTCTGGCTCGAGATCGGCCGGCCGATGCGCGCGATTCACGTCTTCTTCAATCCGCGCACCTCGTGGATGACCCGGGAAGGCTTCGTGGCCGCCCTGCTCTTCCCGACCGGGCTGGCCGCCGCGGCCGGCCTCTCCGGCGCCGTCTGGGTCGCCGCGCTGCTCGCACTCGCGTTCGTGTACTGCCAGGGGCGCATCCTGCGGGCGGCCCGGGGCATCCCGGCCTGGCGCGAGCCGCTCGTGGTGCCGCTGATCGTCACGACCGGCCTGGCGGAAGGCGGCGGTCTGTTCCTGTTCTCGAACCCGCTGCACGGCGTTTCGAGCCAGGCGCTGATGGCCCTCTTCGGCGCGCTGCTGGCCGCGCGCTGGCTGGCCTGGCTGGCGTATCGCCGCCGCCTCGCGCCGACCGCCGCGCCGCGCGCGCTGTCCGCGCTCGACCGTGCAGGCGGCACGCTGGAGACGATCGGCACCTGGCTGGCCCTGGCACTGGTCGCCCCCGCCGGCATCGGGCTGGTCGGAGGATCGGGCGCTGCGGTGCTTGCAGCACTGGCCGGGATCCTGGCCGCCGGTGCGGGCGCCTGGCTCAAGTACACGCTGGTCACGCGGGCCGCGTTCAACCAGGGCTTCGCGCTGTCGAAGCTGCCGGTGCGCGGCGCGCGTCCATGACGACGGCGTCCACGCAAATACGAGGAGAACACATGGGCACGAGCACTTCGACCAAACCGGGCTCCGCCGCGAAGGCCGCCGACGGGCGCTACCTGCACGCGGCGGTGGAAACCATGCCGCGCGAGCAGCTCCAGGCGCTGCAACTCGCCCGGCTGCGCGACACGGTCAGGAACGCCTGGGAGAACGTGCCGCTGCACCGCTCGCGCCTGGACGCGGCGGGCGTGAGGCCCGAGGACATCGGCTCGCTCGACGACGTCCAGCGGCTGCCGTTCACGCTGAAGACCGACCTGCGCGACCACTATCCGTTCGGCATGTTCGCGCGACCGCTCGGCGAACTCGCGCGGCTGCACGCGTCGTCGGGGACGACCGGCAAGCCGACGGTCGTCGGCTACACGCAGGGCGACCTCGACCACTGGGCCGACCTGATGGCGCGCTCGCTGTACTCGGGCGGCGCCCGGCGCGGCGACGTGGTCCACAACGCGTACGGCTACGGACTGTTCACCGGCGGGCTGGGCGCGCACTACGGCGCCGAGCGCCTCGGCGGCGTCGTGGTACCGATGTCGGGGGGCTCCACCGAGCGGCAGGTCTCGCTGATCATGGACTTCAAGGCGCGCGTGCTGTGCTCGACGCCTTCCTACGCGCTGGCGATCGCCGAGCTGGCCGAGCAGCAGGGCGTCGACCTGGCGAAGGACTCGGCGCTCGCGGTCGGCATGTTCGGCGCCGAGCCCTGGAGCGACGCGATGCGCCGCGAGATCCAGGCGCGCCTGGGCATCCGCGCGGTCGACATCTACGGGCTGTCCGAGATCATGGGCCCGGGCGTGGCCTGCGAATGCGAGCACCACGCCGGGCTGCATGGCTGGGAGGACCACTTCCTGTTCGAGGTCATCGATCCCGACACCGGGCGCCGGATGCCCGAGGGCGAGGCCGGCGAACTGGTGATCACCACCCTCACCAAGGAAGCGCTGCCGATGCTGCGCTACCGCACACGCGACATCACCCGGATCACGACCGCGCCGTGCGAGTGCGGGCGCACGCACGTGCGGATCCTGCGCGTCACCGGACGCAACGACGACATGCTGATCATCCGCGGCGTCAACGTCTATCCGTCGCAGGTCGAAGCGGTGCTGGTCGGCCTGCAGAACATCGCCCCGCACTACCAGCTCGTCGTCGAGCGCCACGGAAGCCTCGACCACGTGACGGTGGAGACCGAGGCGCAGCCCGGCGTCGATGCCGCCGACTACGAGCGCATCGCGCGGCAGGTGGCGCACCAGATCAAGTCGCTGCTCGGCATCACCACCGACGTCGTCGTCAAGCGCCCGGGCGAGATCCCACGCTCGCAGGGCAAGGCGGTGCGCGTGCGCGACCTGCGACCCAAAGGAGCCTGACATCATGGCAAAGCGGCTGTTGACATTGACGGTAAACGGGCGCCCCCGCGAGGACGCGGTCGCCGACCACGCGCTGCTCATCGACTACCTGCGCGACACGGTCGGCCTGACCGGCACCAAGCAGGGGTGCGACGGCGGCGAGTGCGGCGCCTGCACGGTGCTGGTCGACGGCGAGACGCGGCTCGCGTGCATCACGCTGGCCGCGAGCTGCGAGGGCAAGCGCGTCGAGACGATCGAAAGCCTCGCCGCGGGGGGACGCATGAGCCGGCTGCAGCAGGCCTTCCACGAGAAGCTGGGCACGCAGTGCGGTTTTTGCACGCCGGGGATGATCATGGCCTCGGAAGCGCTGCTGCGCCGCAATCCCAATCCGGGCGACGGCGAAATCCGCGACGCCCTGTCAGGCAACCTGTGCCGCTGCACCGGTTACGTCAAGATCATCGAATCGGTGAAAGCCGCCGCAGGGGAGTGAGAGCATGAATCCGACCGCCACCCTGGACGCCGGCGCCTCGTCGGCCGAGCTTCGCGGCGCGGGTCGCGGCGAGCATCCGGTCGGCCAGCGCACCCCGCTGATCGACGGCATCGAGAAGGTGACCGGACGCGCGCGCTATACCGCCGACATCCCGTTCGGCGAGACGCTGGTAGGCAAGATCCTGCGCAGCCCGATCGCACACGGCGTGATCCGCGGGATCGACACCGCCAGGGCGCGCGCGATGCCCGGCGTACGCGCCGTCGTCACCGGCGAGGACTTCGCGGCGCCCTACGGCGTGATCCCGATCGCGCAGAACGAATGGCCGCTCGCGCGCGGCAAGGTTCGCTATCGCGGCGAGCCGGTGGTCGCGGTGGCGGCGATCGACGAAGCGACCGCCGAGGCCGCGCTGGCGGCGATCGTGCTCGACATCGAACCGCTTCCGGCGTACTTCAGCGCGGCCGACGCCCGAGCGGCCGGCGCGACGCTGCTGCACGAGAAGAAGGCCGGCAACGTCGAGCGCGAGGTCGACCACACCTTCGGCGACGTCGACGCGGGCTTCGCCGCGGCCGACCTCGTGCGCGAGCACACGTTCCACTACGCCGAGGTCTCGCACGGTCAGATCGAGCTCAACGCGGCGGTCGCCGCCTACGAGCCCGAGCGCGACCGCCTGACCACCCACTCGGTCACGCAGGTGCCCTACTACCTGCACCTGACGCTCGCGCAGTGCCTGGGCATGGACAGCTCGCGTATCCGCGTGGTCAAGCCCTTCGTCGGCGGCGGCTTCGGCCACCGCGTCGAGCCGCTGAACTTCGAGATGGTGACGGCGGCGCTCGCGCGCGCCGCCGGCGGCACGGTGCGCATCGAGCAGTCTCGCGAAGACAGCTTCCTCACGCACCGCGGCCGGCCCGAGACCGACATCCGCCTCAGGATCGGCCTGAAGAAGACCGGCGAGATCACCGCCGTCGACTGCGAGATCGTCCAGCGCGGCGGCGCGTACGGCGGATACGGCCTCGTCACGATCCTGTACGCCGGCGCGCTGCTTCACGCGATCTACCGCATGGGCGCCGCGAAGTACCGCGGCTACCGCATCTACACCAACACGCCGCCATGCGGCGCGATGCGCGGGCACGGTGCGGTCGACGCGCGCCACGCGTTCGAGACCCTGCTCGACCGGATGGCCGAGGAGCTCGGGCTCGATCCGTTCGCGGTGCGGCGCGCCAACCTGATCACCCCGCCCTACCGGACACTGAACGACCTGCAGGTCAATTCGTACGGCATCCCGCAGTGCCTCGACTGGGTCGAGCAGGCCTCGGGCTGGAAGGCGCGGCACGGCAAGCTACCGCGCGGGCGCGGCCTGGGCATGGCCTGCTCGCACTACGTGTCGGGATCGGCCAAGCCGGTGCACTGGAGCGGCGAGCCGCACGCAGTCATCAACCTGAAGCTCGACTTCGACGGCGGCATCACGATCCTCACGGGCGCCTCCGACATCGGGCAGGGCTCGTCCACGCTGCTCACGCAGATCGTCGCCGAGGTGCTGGCGCTGCCGCTGGCGCGCGTGCGCGTCGTCGCCACGGACAGCGCCCTCACGCCGAAGGACAACGGCTCGTATTCGTCGCGCGTGTCGTTCATGGTCGGCAACGCGGCGCTGCGGGCCGCGCAGGCGATGAAGCGCACGCTGATGGAGGCGGCCGCGAAGCGGCTCGAGGTCAGCGTCGACGACGTCGAATGGGAAGGCGAGCACTGCCGGGTCGCGGGTACCGATCGCGTGCTCGGGTTCGAGCAGGTGGTCGAAGCGGCGCTGGCCGACAGCGGAACGCTGACGATCAAGGGCGCCTGGTCCACCCCGCCCGAGACGCAGGGCGGCAAGTTCCGCGGTGCGGCGGTCGGCTCTTCGGCCGGCTTCTCGTATGCGGCGCAGGTCGTCGAGGTCTCGGTCGACGAGGACACCGGCGTGGTCAACGTGGAGCGCGTCTGGGTCGCGCACGATTGCGGCCGCGCGATCAATCCGCTGGCGGTCGAGGGGCAGGTGCAGGGCGCCGTCTGGATGGGCATGGGCCAGGCGATGTCGGAGGAGAACCAGTACCACGAGGGGCTGCCCATGCGGCCCAACATGCTCGACTACCGGATCCCGACGATCGCCGACTCGCCGCCGATCGAGGTCAAGCTGGTCGAGACGAACGATCCGCTCGGCCCGTTCGGAGCCAAGGAGGCCAGCGAGGGTGCGCTGCACGGCTTCCCGCCTGCGCTGGCCAACGCGATCTACGACGCGATCGGCATCCGTCTCGACGAACTGCCGATCACGCCCGACCGGCTGCTCGAAGCGATCCACGCGAAACGCCGCAAGGAGCGGCTGCGCGCGTCCCGGCCCACGTCCGCCAGCGCCGGTGCCGGCGCATCCACGAGCGCCGCGGCCCGCGGCGCGGCGCCCCAAGCGAACCGGAGCTGAACATGGACAGCATGCCCGCATTCATCCTGAAGCGGCCGACGAGCGTCGCCGAGGCGGCGGCGCTGCTGGCCGGCGACCCGCAGGCGCGGCTCATCGCCGGGGGCACCGACCTGATCCCCAACCTGCGTCGCGGCATCGAGCGTCCGCCGGTGCTGGTCGACCTCGGCGACGTGGCCGGCCTGGACACGATCTCGTTCACGCCCGATGGCACCTGGATCGGCGCAGCGGTCAGGCTGTCGCGCCTTGCGGCCGATGCTTCGATCGGCGCCGCGTGGCCCGCCCTCGCACAGGCCGCCGGCTCGGTCGCGGGCCCGGGACACCGAACAGTCGCCAGCGTTGGCGGCAACCTGTGCCTGGATACCCGCTGCGTGTTCTACAACCAGAGCGAGTGGTGGCGCGCCTCCAATCACTACTGCCTGAAGCGTGGCGGCGACACCTGCCACGTCGCGCCGCAAGGCGCGCGCTGCCACGCCGCCTTCTCCGGTGACCTGGCGCCGGCCTTGCTCGTGCTGGACGCCGAAGTCGAACTGGTGTCGAGCCGCGCCACGCGGCGCATCCCGCTCGCCGACCTGTACCGCGACGACGGCGCGGCGCACCTGACGATCGCTCGCGACGAGGTCCTCACCCGCGTGTGGGTGCCGGCCGCCGCCAATGGCCGCGCGTCCGGCTATCGCAAGGCGCGCGCGCGCGCCGCGATGGACTTCCCGCTGGCGGGCGTCGCCTGCTCGGTCGCCGTCGGCGACGACGGCTCGATCCGTACGCTGCGCGTGGCGCTCACCGGCACCAACTCGCACCCGCTCGTGCTCGCCGGCACCGACGCGCTCGCCGGCCGGATCGCCGACGACGAGACGCTCGCCACGCTGGGCAAACTGGTCCAGAAGCAGGTCAGCCCGATGCGCACCACGGTCACGCAGTCGAACTACCGCCGGCAGGTCGCCGCGGTGCTGGCGCAGAGGCTGCTGCAATCGCTGACCCAGCCGGCCGACGCGCCCGTCGCCTGAGCCGGATCGCGCGATGACGACGCGAAACGGGGAATCGGATCCGGGCGCGCCCGTGGGCGCGCGCGGTGCCGGCGCGCGCTGGACCGAACCCGACGGCATCCACATCGACGTGCGCGGCCTGCCGGCCCCCGAGCCGCTGGTCGCCATCCTCGAGCTCGTCGGCTCGATCCGCGATGCGACGCCGGTGATCGTCCACCACGATCGCGACCCGCGGATGCTCTACCCCGAGCTCGCCGAGCTCGGCTGGACCGCCGAGCAGATCGAGGGCGCGCCGGGCGAAGTGCGCCTGCGGCTCGCCCCGGCGGGCTGAACCGCTCCAGGCCGACGCGACATGGCGACCCGGCTCGCAGGCACGTTCCTGGCAGGCGCGACGAGCCGTCTGCTGCCTGCGTCGATTCCGCTGCGCTTCTTCGGCGCCGCAGTCGCCAGCCACGTGTTCGCCTGGCTCGCGCTGCTCGCCGGCAGTGGCACGCTGCCGCGATTCGCCGGCGGGCTCGGCTGGACGCTGGCCGCGCTGCACCTGGTCACGCTGGGCGTGCTGGTGATGACCGCCATCGGCGCGAGCCTCCAGCTGCTGCCGGTCGCGACCCGGCAACCGGTGCGCTCGATGCGCTGGCCCGTGGTCATCTGGTGGCTGTATGCGCCGGGCGTCGCGGCGATCGCCCTGGGCATGGGGCTCGCGCTGCCGTGGCTCCTCGCGGCGGGCGCGACCGCGGTCATCGCCGCGCTGGTCGTCTACGGCGCGCTGCTCGCGCGCAACCTCGCCGGCGCCCGCGGAATGCCGATCGTCGTCGCGCACGGCTGGAGCGCGCTCGCGTCGCTGCTGGCCGTCCTGGTCACCGCGTTCTCGCTCGCGTTCACCTACGTCGGCCTGCCGCTGATCGACCGTGCGACCGGGCTCGCGCTGCACGTCGCGTTCGCCGCCTACGGCCTGATGGGCATGCTCGCGCTCGGCTTTTCGTACATCCTGGTACCGATGTTCGCCCTGTCGGCTGCGCCGCCCGAGCGTCGCGCGCTGGTGTCGTGCGCGCTCGCGGCGCTCGCGCTCGTCCTGGCCGGCGCCGCTGCGCTCGGGCTCGCGCCGCAAGCCTTGCGCGTGGCCGCCGTGCTCGCCGCGCTCGTGGCAGTCGGGCTGCACCTGCGAATGATGGTCGTCGCCACGAAAACCGGCATGCGCCGCGAGCTCGGGCGATCGTTCCGGCTGGTACGCATCTCGTGGGTCCTGCTGCCGCTGAGCCTGCTCGCAGCCCTGGCCGTCGCGCTCGGCGCGCCCTTCGGCGGCATGCCGACCCTGTTCGGTCTCACGCTGATCGGAGGCTGGTTGCTGACGTTCCTGCTCGGCATCCTGCAACGCATCGTTCCGTTCCTTGCGTCGATGCACAAGCCGCCGGGCAAGTCGGCGCCGCGCACCCCCTCTTCGCTGACCGACGACCGGCCGCTGGCCGTGCACTTCTGGTGCCATCTCGCAGCGCTGGCATTGCTGGCGCTGGCGATCCTGGCCGACAATGCGTGGATCGCCGCAACCGGCGCTCTGGTGGGTTTCGCCGGCGCGATCGCGTTCTCGACCTTCTTCGTGATCCTGCTGCTGCGGATGCGACGGCCGCCGCCGGCGCGCGCGACCCGCAATGCCCCTGTTGCTTGACCCGCATCAATGGACCGATCCGGTCTTGATTGGGTATTCTAGTATCCGAATACCATTATTGGATCGACGATGAACTTCCAGAGACAGGTCAGCCACGCGCTCGACGACGAGCACCGTACCAACCTCGACCTGCTCGGGCGCATCGAGCAGGCGTTCGCGCGGGCGCCGCGCACGGGGGCGAGCCGCGACCCCGACCTGGCCAAGGTCGCCGCGAGCTTCGTGCGCCATCTCGAGCAGGACGTGAACCGGCACTTCGATTTCGAGGAGCGCGAGCTCTTCACGCGGCTCGCCGACGCCGGGGAAGGCGACATCGCCGAGCTGCTGGCCGAAGAGCACGCCGCGATCCGCGCGGTGGCCGACGAGATGCTGCCGCTCGCACGCGCCGCCGCCGCCGGGTCGCTCGACGACGACGGCTGGAACACGCTGAAGGTCGGCGCGCTCGAGATGGTCGAACGCCAGGTCTCCCACATCCAGAAAGAGACCATGGCGCTGCTGCCGATGCTCGAAGACCTGCTCGACGACGACACCGACCGCGAGCTCGCGTTCGCCTACGCCGCTGCCTGAAGCACCACCGCAACCCACCCGAGGCCACACCCATGCAAGCCGCCACCGCGCCCGCCATCGTCATCCGCCCGCTCGCGCGTGGCGACCTCGACGCCGTCGTGGCCATCGACAGCGCAATCGAGGGCCGATCGCGCCGCGCGTATTTCGAGCGCCGGCTTGCGGCGGCGCTGCGCGAGCCCGGCTCGCACGCGCAATTCGCCGCCTGCGACGACAAGGGACTGCTCGGACACATCCAGGCGCGCGTCACCGAAGGCGAGTTCGGCCGCAGCGGCCGCGACCTGCGGCTCGAAGCGCTCGGCGTGCGCGCCGACGCCCAGGGCCGCGGCATCGGCCGGCAGCTGTTCGCCGCGCTGTCGCAGTGGGCCGCCCGCCACGGCATCGGCGAGCTGCGCACCCAGGCCGCGTGGAACAACCACCGGATGATGGGCTGGCTCGACAGCGCCGGCTTCACGCTGGCACCGAACCACGTCGTCGACTGCCCGGTGCGCGGCGGCGAGTACGTACAGGAGCGCGATGACCCGGTGTCGATGCCGGTAGGCGAAGGACCCGCCCATGAGGTCAACTTCGGCGGCAAGGAAGGCAACGACTTCGAGCGGCTGGCGCGCGACAACGCCGACATCCGGCCGATGAGCGCCGCCGACCTGGCCGACATCGTGCGCATCGATCGCGGCATCACGGGCCGCGATCGCCACGACTACAT
>JAHBZV010000023.1 GCA_019635275.1 Burkholderiaceae bacterium
TTGGCGTTGTAGGCCTCGCGCAGCGGCGGCGTGTCGGCGACGCCGTTCAGGTGCCCGACGACGCCCCACGCGCGGCCGAGCCGCTCGGTGGCGTCTTCGAGCGGCTCGACGAAGGCGTCCCAGGTCGTCGGCGTCGCCAGATCGGTGACGGCGGCCAGCGTGGCGCGCGCGTGGGCGAGCAGGTCGTCGATCGCGGGCGTGACCAGCGCCGGGTCGAACTCCGCGAAGCGCGGCAGGCCCGAGAAGTCGAGCAGCGGGTTGGCGGTGACGGCGGTGACAGCGGCGGGAGCAGGGGCTTGCATCGTCAGGCGTTCGTCCATCGGTTCGCTCGGTCGGTTCGTCGCACGCGCGCCGCGCGGCTTGCAGCGTGCCTCATCGGGCCGCGCGCTCGGCCGCCTCGATCGTGTTCACCAGCAGCATCGCGCGCGTCATCGGGCCGACGCCGCCGGGCACCGGCGTGATCCAGCCCGCGACCTCGCGCGCGCTGTCGAAATCCACGTCGCCGCAGAGCTTGCCGGCGGCGTCTCGGTTCATGCCCACGTCGACGACGATCGCGCCCGGCTTCACCATGTCGCCGGTGATCATCTTCGCGCGGCCGACGGCCGCGACGAGGATGTCCGCGCGCCGCGTGTGGGCGGCCAGGTCGCGCGTCCTGCTGTGGCAGATGGTGACGGTGGCGTCGGCCTGCAAGAGCAGCATCGCCTGCGGCTTGCCGACGATGTTGCTGCGCCCGACGACGACCGCCTCGGCGCCCTTGAGCGCCGCGCCGGCGTGCTCGAGCATCTTCATCACGCCATAGGGCGTGCACGGCCGGAAGCCGGGTTGCCCGGTCATCAGCGCGCCCGCGCTCGCGACGTGGAAGCCGTCGACGTCCTTGGCGGGCGAGATCGCCTCGATCACCGCGTGCGCGTCGATCTGCGGCGGCAGCGGCAATTGCACCAGGATGCCGTGCACGGCGGGATCGTCGTTGAGCGCGCGGATGCGCGCGAGCAGCGCCGCCTGCGTGGTGTCGGCCGGCATGCGGTCGAGCGTCGAGCGGATGCCCGCTTCCTCGCAGTCCTTGACCTTGTTGCGCACGTAGACCGTCGACGCGGGGTCTTCGCCGACGAGGATGACCGCGAGTCCGGGTGGGCGGCCGCGCGCGGCGAGTGCGGCGGCGCGTTGCGCCATCTCGGCGCGGATCGATTTGGCGAGCGCTGCGCCATCGAGGATCCTGGCGGTCATCGGAGCGGTCCGGATCGGGAAGTGGGGAGGTGGCCGCGCGCGCCGCGCGCGGCAACGCCGGCGCGCGCGGGACGCGATCGAGTCTAGCACGCGGCCTGACGCGACTTGCGCCTCACCACGGTCGTGTCATATACTCGCTGGCTCTTCGGGGGGGTATAGCTCAGCTGGGAGAGCGCTTGCATGGCATGCAAGAGGTCAGCGGTTCGATCCCGCTTACCTCCACCACGTAGAACAGAAGAACAACGAACCGCAGCAACGACGAGTCCCGTTCGTCTAGAGGCCTAGGACACGACCCTTTCACGGTTGTAACAGGGGTTCGAATCCCCTACGGGACGCCAAGCGCCAAGGTCACGGCGGCGTTTGGCCACACACCAGCGATCCGGTCTGTCGGCCGCCTGCGCCGACCGCGCAGTCGGTGGGGCGTTGCGATCCGCATGCACCGAAGCGACATTCGTCGCGTCGGATCGTCGACGATCACCATCGGCGGTTGACGGACGTCAACGCACGGTCGCGGTTCGGGCGTAGCGTGACCGGGATCCGTTCGGCTCGAGTTCCACCGATGTCCCGTTTGTTGCGTCATCTGCGTGCCCACCTGGTCGCCGCCCTGATGGGCGTCGGCCTGGTCGCTCCGGCGCACGCGGTCCTCGAGTTCGAGCCGGGGACGTGCTTCTGGAGCACGCTTCGTTACCCGGACCACCTGTACCTGGATTACGCCGGCGGGCCGAGCATGCCGCGGCGCGCCGCGGATCTCGTCCAGTGGGCCGAACTGCTCGACACGGACCTGCTGGCGGGCGACGACCCGCAAGGTCCGACATTGAACTCGGGCGTCTCCCACTGCGTCCTGCCGTTCCGCACCTACGGTGCGCTGATCACCCATGAGTTCTCGGCGGCCGGACGCATCTTCGCGGCGTTCGTCGACGAGCCGGGGGCGTACCTGTCGATGTTCCTCGACCTCTCGTCACGGATCCTCGACAGCGCGGGCAACGTCCTCAGCAGCTTCGAGCAGCGCTACGACATCCAGCCTGGCCCCGGTGACGCCGGGGTGGTCGACCTCGACGTCGACTATTCGCCGGCAGGCAGGCTGCTCTATCCGCACGCCGTCCCGCCCCCGAAACCCGAAGACTATCCCTTCGGCCCGCGCTTCTTCCTCGACTCGACGATCGCTTGGGGATACGTCTATTCGTCGGGCTATCTGTTCTTCGACTTCGCCGGCGCGTTTCGAGGAGAAACCGGCGACGGACTGGTGCGGGCGTCGATCAGTGAGTTTCCGTACTACGTTCCCGAGCCGGGTGTGATCGGCCTGCTCGCGGCGGGTGCAGCGGCTCTGCTGATGGCCGGAGCGCGCGCCCGCGCGGGACGTTAATCTTCGTTTCAGCCTCCGCCCGCGATACTCCGTCCGACCCTCTCGTTCGGGCGCGAACGGGAGGGAGACGAAACCCCGGACGAGGATCCACTTGACGCCACCGAATTGCCGCGGCCGCAGGGCCGCCATCGTCGCCGTGCTGATGACCTTCGCAGTCGCGGCGTCGGCGCAGCCGCCCTCCGTCGAGCGTCGGACGATCGCCGCGCAGCAGGTCGACGCGCTCGGCATCCGGGTCCAGCCTGCCGACGGCCCGAACGCTGGTTCGCAGGCGCGCTACCCGGCGCAGGTGGTGGTGCCGGTCTCGCGACAACGCCTGGTGGCCGCGCCGCTGCCGGCGCTGGTCGAGTCGCTGCAGGTCGCGGTCGGCGACGAGGTCCGCGCGGGGCAGGTGCTCGCCGTGCTGCGCAGCACGCAGGCGAGCGAGTTGCAGCGCGACGTGGCGCAGGCGAACAGCCAGGCCGACCTCGCGAGGCGCAATCTCGAGCGCGACGAGCAGTTGTTCGCCGAAGGCCTGATCGCGCAGTCGCGGCTCGAAGCAGCGCGCGCGCAGGCCCGCCAGGCGCAGGCCCAGCAGCTCGAGCGGCGCCGCGCGCTCGCGCAGGCCGGGGTCGGCGCCGACGGAGGCGCCGGGCAGATCACGTTGCGCGCGCCGATCGCGGGCGTGGTGCTCGAGCAGCAGGCCGTCGTCGGGGAACGTGTCGAGCAGGCGGCGCCGTTGTACCGGATCGCGGCGCTCGATCCGCTGTGGGTCGAGATGCAGGCGCCGGCCACCGACGCCGCGTTGCTCGCGCGCGGCACTGCGGTGCGCATCGAGGCCGGCCCGAAGGCGGGCCAGCGCGACACGGCCGCAATCGCCGGTCGCGTGATCGCGCTCGGCCAGAGCGTCGACCCGGCGACGCAGACGCTGCTCGTGCGCGCCGAGGTGCGCGCGCCTGCGGGCGCGCTGCGTCCGGGCCAGACCGTCGTGGCGGTGGTCGAGGTGCCGGGTGTCGCGTCGGTTCGCGTGCCGTCCGCGGCCGTGGTCGACGAGGGCGGTGCGCCCGTCGTCTTCGTCGAGGAGGTGGCCGGCACGTTCCGACGCGTACCGGTGACGCTTGGCGGCAGCGCCGACGGGATGGCCACCGTGACGGGCATCGACGCGGGCACCCGCGTGGTCGTGCAGGGGACGGCGGCGCTGAAGTCGATCTTCGCGACGCCCGAGCCCGGAAAGTAGCGGAGCACCTGCCGCGATGCTCTCCGCGCTGATCTCGTTTTCGCTTCGCCAGCGGTTGCTGGTGCTCGTGCTCGCGGTGATGCTGGTCGCAGCGGGCACCGTCGCCTATCGCAACCTGCCGATCGACGCCTTTCCCGACGTGTCGACCACGCAGGTCAAGCTGATCCTGAAGGCGCCCGGCATGACGCCGGAAGAAGTCGAGACGCGGATCACGATGCCGATCGAGCAGGAGCTGCTCGGCATTCCGCGCCAGGTGATGCTGCGCTCGGTGTCCAAGTACGCGCTGGCCGACATCACGCTCGACTTCGAGGACGGCACTGACGTCTACTGGGCGCGCCAGCAGGTGGGCGAGCGGCTGGCCGGCGCGACGAAAGACCTGCCGCCGAACGCGAGCGGCGGCCTGGCGCCGATCACGACGCCGCTGGGCGAGATGTACATGTTCACGCTCGAGGGCCCGCAGTCGCTCGACGAGAAGCGCCGCGTGCTCGACTGGGTCGTGCGTCCGGCGCTGCGCACGCTGCCCGGCGTGGCCGACGTGAACAGCCTGGGCGGCAAGGTGCGCACGTTCGAGGTCGTGCCCGACCCCGTGGCCCTGCTGGCGCGCGGCGTGACGCTCGCGCAGCTCGAGGAGGCGATCGTCGCCGGCAACCGCAACGACGGCGCGGGGCGGCTGAACAACGGCGAGGAAGCGCTGATCGTGCGCGCCGAAGGGGCAGTGCGCGAGCTCGACGACCTGCGCCAGACGGTCGTCCGCGCGAGCCACGGCCGCGTGGTGCGGGTCGGCGACGTCGCACAGGTGCGCACCGGGGCGCTGACGCGCTACGGCGCCGTAACGCGCAATGGCGCCGGCGAGGCGGTCGAGGGGCTGGTCCTCGGCCTGCGCGGCGCCAACGCGCGGCAGGTGGTTTCGGCGGTGAAGGCGCGGCTGGCCGAGCTCGCACCGTCCCTGCCGGCGGGCATGACGGTGGTGCCGTTCTACGACCGCAGCGGGCTGGTCGATCGCGCGGTGAATACGGTCGGCAAGGCGCTGCTCGAGGCGGTGGTGCTGGTGCTGGCGCTGCTGCTGGCGTTCCTGGGCAACCTGCGCGCGGCGATCGTCGTGGCCTTGATGCTGCCGCTGTCGGCGCTGGGCACCTTCGTGCTGATGCGCCAGTTCGGGCTCTCGGCCAACCTGATGAGCCTGGGCGGCCTGGCGATCGCGATCGGCATGCTGGTCGACGGTGCGGTGGTGGTGATCGAGAACGTCGAGACGGCGCTGGCCGGCGGCGACAGGGCGCGGCGCGTGCCACTGCTGCACCTCGTCTATCGGGCGAGCCGCGAGGTGGCGGCGCCGGTCGCCTCGGGCATCGCGATCATCATCATCGTGTTCCTGCCGCTGCTCAGCCTGCAGGGGTTAGAGGGCAAGCTGTTCGGGCCGGTCGCGCTGACGATCGTGTTCGCGCTGGCGGTCTCGCTGGTGCTGTCGCTGACGCTGGTGCCGGTGCTCGCGTCGTGGCTGCTGCGTTCGGCGCCGGCGCACGAGCCCTGGCTCGTGCGGCAGCTGGGCCGCGTCTACGACCGCGTGCTCGCGCTGGCGATGGCGCACGAGCGCTGGTTGATCGGCATTGCGCTCGCGTCGTTCGTCGCCGCGGGGTTCGTCTTCACGCAGCTCGGCAAGTCGTTCATGCCGGTGCTCGACGAGGGCGACATCATCATGCAGCTCGAGAAGCTGCCGTCGATCGGCCTGGACAACACGGTCGCGCTCGACCTGCGCGTGCAGAAGCGCATCCTCGAACGCGTGCCCGAGGTGAAGAGCATCGTCGCGCGCAGCGGTTCCGACGAGCTGGGCCTGGACCCGATGGGGTTGAACCAGACCGACACGTTCCTGGTGCTCGCGCCGCGCGAGCAGTGGCGCAACCCCGACAAGGAGTGGCTGACCGGCGAGCTGCGCAAGGTCATGGAGGATTTCCCCGGGGTCGCGTTCGGCTTCACGCAGCCGATCGACATGCGCGTGTCGGAGATGCTCACAGGCGTGCGCGGCGACGTCGCGGTGAAGATCTACGGCCCGGACCTCCTGACGCTCAATCGGCTGGCCACGCAGGTCGAGGCGGTGCTCGCGGCGTTGCCCGGCGCCACCGACACGCTGACGGTGCGCAACGAGGGCGTGCAGTACCTGCAGGTCGGCATCGACCGCCTGGCCGCCGGCCGCGTCGGACTGAACGCCGAGCGCGTGCAGGCCGACCTGCGCCGCTGGGTCGAGGGGCAGCCGATCGGCGTGGTGCACGAGGCCGGGCGTCGCACGCCGATCGTCATTCGCGGCAGCGAGTCGCTGCGCGCGTCGCCGGCCGAGTTCGAGGCGCTGCGGCTGACGACCGACGCCGGCGCGTCGATTCCGCTGGCCTCGGTGGCGACGCTGCGGCGCACCGACGGGCCGGTGCGCATCGACCGCGAGCAGGCGCAGCGCTACGCGGTGGTCCAGACCAATGTGCGCGGCCGCGACCTCGTCGGCTTCGTCGACGATGCGCGCACAGCGGTGGCCCGGCAGGTCGAGCTGCCGGGCGGCTACACGGTGGCCTGGGGCGGGCAGTTCGAGAACCAGCAGCGCGCCGCGCGCCGACTGTCGTTCGTGATCCCGGTGGCGCTCGCGCTGATCGCGTTCCTGCTGTTCTCCACCTTCGGCTCGTTGCGGCAGATGCTGCTGGTGATCTCGAACATTCCGCTGGCGCTGGTGGGGGGCGTGTTCGGGCTGGCAATCGCCGGCGAGTACGTGTCGGTGCCCGCGTCGGTCGGCTTCATCGCGCTGCTGGGCATCGCGGTGCTCAACGGCGTCGTCATGGTGAGCTATTTCAACCAGCTGCTGGGCCAGGGCGTGCCGCTCGACCGGGCGGTGGTCGAAGGCGCGCGACGCCGGCTGCGCCCGGTGATGATGACCGCGGCGATCACCGCCGGCGGGCTGGTGCCGCTGCTGTTCGCGACCGGCCCCGGTTCCGAGATCCAGCGGCCGCTCGCGATCGTGGTGATCGGCGGACTGGTTTCGTCGACGGCGCTCACGCTGCTGCTGCTGCCGTTGATGTTCCGGCGCTTCGGCGTTCCGCCGTCGCGCCCGCCCGTTCCGGAGGTCCAGCCATGACCGCGCCGACGCCGCTGGTGTGCCTGATCCTGCTGATTCCGACGAGCGTCGAGGATCGCGTCGTCGACTGGCTGCTCGAACGTTCCGACGAGCGCATCGAGTTCAGCGTCCATCGGGTGGCCGCGCGTGGCCCGCTGGTGAAGCTGGCGGGCGCCGACGAGCGCGTGCAGGGCTTTGCGGAGCGGGTCGAGGTGAAGCTCATCCTCGAGCGCGAGCTGTGCCTGGCGCTGGTCGACTCGCTGCGCGAGCTGCTGCAGGGCGTCGACGGCGGTTACTGGACGCTGCCGGTCGAGTGCTTCGACACGTTCGGCCAGCTGTCGGCGCAGGCGATTGCGGGAGGCCAGGCATGAGGCCACGCATGAGGCGCGATCGATCGTGGCGCGCCGTCGCGCTGGCCGCGATCGGCCTGGCCGTGGCGGCGACCGCGCAGGCGGGCGACGAGGCGCTGCTGCCCGCCGATCGAGAGGTCGCCGCAGTGCTAGCGCGCACCCCCGCGTGGCGCGCTGCGCGGCAGGCCATCGAGACCGAACGCGAGGCGCGCCGCCAGGGGGTCGTCGGCCCGCAGGAGTGGATCGGCAGCGTCAACGTCGCGCAGCGCCGGATCCGCGACTCCGCGCTGGGCAACACGCTCGAATGGGAGGCCGGCCTGGACCGGACGCTGCGCCGCCCGGGCAAGCGCGAAGCGGCCGACCGGCTCGGCGGCTCGCGCGTCGAACTCGCGCAGGCGATGGGCAGTCTCGCGTGGCGCGAACAGGCGCGCGCGCTGATCGAGCGCTACGGCGCCTGGCTGCGCGAGCGCGAGTCGGCGCGAGTCTGGCGCGAGCAGGTGGCGCTGCTCGAGGCGCAAGCCGACGCGGTGGCGAAGCGGCAGCGACTCGGCGACGCGGCCCGGATCGAGCGGATCCAGGTCGATGCGGCGCTCGCGCAGGCGCAGGCGCAGGTCGTGATCGCCGAAGGGCGTGCGCAGGCCGCGCGCGAGGCGCTCGAGCAGCAGTTCCCGGAGCTGGCGTTTCCGCAGCCTCCGAGCCTGCCCGATCCGCCGGAACCGGCGGCGGACGAAGGCGCGTGGATCGACGCGCAACTCGCGCACGCGCCCGAGCTGGAGTCGGCGCGCCGCGAGGTGCAGGTCGCCGAGGAGCAGCTCCGCGTCGAACAGCTCGAGCGTCGTCCCGACCCGACGGTCGGGCTGCGGCTGGGGCAGGCGCGCGACGCCAACGAGCAGGTGGTCGGCGTCGTGCTCAGCATCCCGTTCGGCGGCGAATATCGCGCAGCGGCGGCACGGGCCGCGGCGTCTCGAGCGACCGCCGCGGCGCTGCGGCGCGACGATGTGCAACGCCGCGCCGCGGTCGAGGCCGGACTGCGCCTGCGCGAAGCGCGGCTTGCGCAGGGCGGCTGGCAGCGCGCGCGCACCGCGCAGGACAAGCTCGAGCAGGCCGCGCAAGGGCTCGCGCGCGGTTACCAGCTGGGCGAGGGCTCGCTCGCCGACCTGCTGGCGGCGCGCAGGCTCGCCAACGAGCAGCGGCTGGCGGCGTCGACGTCGGCAGTCGAAGCGTGGGTCGCGCGGTGGCGGCTGCTGCTCGAGTCGGGACGCTTGTGGGGCGAAGCGGGGACGCCTCAATAGCCTAGCCAACGGGGCAGCGTGGTCACCACCGCGGGGAACGCGATGCACAGCGCAAGCACCGCGAACTGGATCGCGATGAACGGGAGCGCATGCCGCGTCAGGTCGCCAATGCGGATGCCGGCTGCGCTGCTCACGACGAACAGGAGCACCCCCACCGGCGGCGTGAGCATTCCGATCACCAGGTTCAGCACGAACAGGAATCCGAAATAGATCGGATCGATGCCGTAGCCCTGGGCGATCGGCGCCAGCAGCGGAACGAGCATGATGTATGCGGCATTCGACTCGAGGAACATGCCGGCGATGACCAGCACGACCATGACCAGCAGGATGAACATCGTCGGGTCAGCGGTCACGCCCTGGACCCACGCGGCCAGGCGCGCGGGGACCATGTCGATCGTCAGCAGGTAGGTCACTGCGGAGGCGAATGCGATCAGCGCTCCGACGACACCGGTGGTCAGCGCCGCCCGGAACAGCACGCCGGGCAGGCTCGACAGCTTGACCCGCTTGGTGACGAAGACGCCGATCACGAGCGCGTAGACGACCGCGATCGCCGAACCTTCCGTGGCCGTGAAAAGGCCACCGACGATTCCGCCGATTACGACCACCGGCATCGCGACCACGATGGCCGATCGGCGCAGCGTTGCGAGGAAGCGCACCAGGCTGAACGCATCGCCGGTCGGGGGGAAGTTCTCGCGACGCGCGACCCAGGTGCTCCAGCCCATCATCGCGATCGCCAGGATGATGCCGGGCACCACGCCAGCCATGAACAATGCGCCGACCGAAACGCTGGGTCCTGCCATGTAGGCGTAGACGATCATCGCCGCCGATGGCGGGATGATCGGCCCGAGGTTGGCGGCGGCCGCGATCAGGGCGGCGCCGAAGCCGCGGGAGTAGTATTTCTCGAGCGACGGCAGCATCGTGCTCGTCAGGGCGGTCGCGTCGGCCACTGCGGTGCCGGAGACCGCTGCGAGCGAGGCTGCCGAGACCACCGTCACATGGGCGAGCCCGCCACGGACGCGCCCTACCAGGCTGTTCGCGAGCGCGATCAGGCGATCCATGATGCCGCCTTCGACCATCAGTTCGCCCGCAACCATGAAACAGGGGATGGCCAGCAGCGGGAACGCGTTGAGTGCGTACATCATCCGCTGCGGGAAGACCAGCCATTCGACGTCGCCGACCCACATCGCGGCAAGCGCCGAGAAGCCGAGCGCGAAGGCCAGCGGCATGCCCAGCAGGGCGAGGGCGAAGAAGCCGACGACGACGACCGCCGTCACGACCGACCCCCTCGAGCGATCGTCGCCGGCGCGCGCAATGCGAGGGCCATGAGGTGCAGCGCCGAGTGGGCGGCGCCGACGCAGACTGCGACGTAGAACCACCCGCTGGAGAGATCCAGCGTGGGCATCAGCTGGTCCCAGCTGTCGGCAGCTGCCACCGCCGAGAACCAGCCGACCACGCCCATCAGGACGGCCGACGCGAGCGCGATCGCGCGCGCGAGCGTGCGGCGCAGCGGATCGGGAAGTTTCGCGACCAGCAGGTCGATGCCGACGTGGCCAGCTTGCGGCACGCCGTGCGGAATCGCGAGGAACACGGCCCAGACGAAGCAGAGGCGCGAGAGTTCCTCGGCGAAGTCCATCGACGCGGACAGCGCGTAGCGCAGCGCCACCTGGATCGATACGACCGAGATCATCGTGGCCATCAGCCCAACGATGGCCCAGCGGCTGAGCTTGTCGACCACGAGCAACGCGGTCGGAGCGGCTCCATCACGCTCGGCCATCGCGTGATTCCGTCAGTCAGTTGGCGGCGCCGGCCAGTGCCGCGTCGACCAACTCGTTGCCGGCCTTCTTGCGGACCGAGTCGACGATTCCGGCGCTCGCCTTGCGCATCTCGGCACGAAACGCGGGCGAGACCGGATCGAACTGCATGCCGCGCTTGCGCAGGTCTTCGAGGGCTGCCAGATCTTCCTGTGCCGCCTGCTTGCGCTGGGCGGCCACCGCCTGCGCGGCCGCCTCGCGGACCACCTTCTGAAGCTCGGGCTTCAACGCGTCGAACTTGCGCTTGTTCGCGACGAGAACGATGAAGTCGAAGAAGTGGCCCGTGTCGCTGATGTACTTCTGGACCTGGTCGAAGTTGCGGTCACGGATGACGGCGTAGGGATTCTCCTCCGCGTCGAGCACCCCCTGCTGGAGGGCGGAATAGACTTCCTTGATGTCCATCGTTGTCGGGTTCGCCCCGAGCGCGCGAAACGTCGCGAGATGCGTTTCGTCGGGCTGCAGGCGGATCTTCAGCCCCTTGAGGTCGGCCAGCGACTTGACCGGGCGAACATTGTTGGTCAGCTGGCGCGCGCCTAGCTCCATGTAGCCGAGCGGCACGAAGCCCTTGGCAGCGAGCTTGGCGCTGAGCGCGTCGCCGACCTTCCCGTCGATCATCCGGAACGCCTGCTCGCGCGATCCGTTCAGGAACGGGATCGAGAGCACCGCGAGCTCGGGTACGGTCCGCGACAGGTACGCGGTGGAGATCCAGGTCAGGAACACCGAGCCCGAGCGAACCTGGTCGACGTTTTCCTGCGCGCCTCCCAACTGCATGGCGGGGAAGACGTCGACCTTGAGCTGCCCGTTCGACGCTTTCTCCACCTGGCTCTCGAACAGCCCCATCGCGACACTGCTCGAATGGTTTGTCGGGAAATTTCCGACAATCCGCAGCGTATCCTGGGCCCCCGCGGGGGCGGCGGCGCCGAGGCCGAGGCACACGGTGGCGGCTGCGGCCCAGCCGATGGTTGCGCGGCGTTGGCGATTGGGCACTTCACGGTTCATCGGTCTGCCTCCATGCTTGCTCGGGCGGTTCGCTGCCGACGGCCCGAAAGATTGTCGACAAATTGTTCAACAGTCATGTTGACACAATCTGGGCGAGGATTCATCCTTTTTTTGCGGGCGCAGGGGCCCGCCCACATCCGACGAGTTCTGGAGCGCCCCATGCGCCTACTGGTTGTCAATCCCAACATTTCCGAGGACGTCTCCGCGTTGATCGGCGCCGAGGCGGCGCGCGCCGCCTCGGCAGGAACCGAGGTCACGGTCGCCACTGCGCGATTCGGCATGGCGTACATCGAGACGCGCTTCGAGGCGTTGATCGGCGCCTACGCTGCGGCATGCGCGATTTCGGAACACTACGATGGCCACGATGCGGTGGTGATCGCCGCTTTCGGCGACCCCGGGATCGCCGGAATTCGCGAATTGCTCGACGTTCCGGTGGTCGGCATGACCGAAGCCGCTCTCGCCAGCGCATGCCTGCTGGGCAAGCGCTTCTCGGTCGTCGCGATTTCGGGCCGCATCCGGGCCTGGTATCGCGAGTGCGTGGAAGACAACCATCTCGGCAGCCGCCTCGCAAGCATTCGGGCGCTCGACCAACCGCTGCGGGGGATCGGAACGGTGCAGCAGGATCACGCGGCGCGACTCGAGCAACTGTGCCGCCTGGCAGTCGACGAGGACGGTGCGGACGTGGTCATCCTTGCCGGCGCGCCGTTGGCTGGGCTCGCGCGAACGCTCCAGGGACGCATTGCGGTGCCGGTGGTCGACGGCGTATCGAGCGCCGTGCGCCATGCCGAATCGCTCGCGGCCCTGCGCCCGGGTAGCGCGCGCAGCGGCAGCTTCGCGCCGCCCCCCGAGAAGCCCAACGCCGGGCTGCCACAGGCGCTCTCGGCGATGCTGGCTCGGCGGCGTTCGGGCTGAAGTGAAGCCACCTCGGCGCAGGTGCCGCGCTCCATCGGCGCTCAGCGTGCTTCGCTCGCGGGCAGAATGCTCGGAGTACCGCAGCGCAGGAACCGGCCACCGCTTCCGGGCGAGAACTGCCGACCGTCCCACACGACTTCACCGCGAAGCAGCGTGAGGGCGGGCCACGCGCGCAGGCGGCGACCCTCGTACGGGGTGTAGTCGACCGCGTGGTGAAGCAGTTCGTTGGACACGACCACCTCGCGTTCGTCCCAGACGACCAGATCCGCATCCGACCCGATCGCGATCGTTCCCTTGCGCGGATGCAGGCCGTATGTCCTCGCCGGGGCCGTCGAGGTCAACTCGACGAAGCGATTGATCGAGATCCTGCCGGCGAGCACGCCCTCGGAGAAGAGCAGCGGAAGCCTGGTCTCGAGTCCGGGAATGCCGTTCGGGATGTGTGGAAAGGCCACTTCGCGGCCGCCGGGCATCTTTCCCGCAGGATCGTCGAACGAGAACGGTGCGTGATCGGACGAGAACACCGTGAACAGCCCGTCGGACAGGCCGTCCCAGATGATCTTCTGGTTCGCCTCGTCGCGAGGCGGAGGGCTGCACACGCATTTCGCGCCGCGGTAGTCGTCGTCAATACCGAGGTCGGCCGAAGTCAGGAACAGGTACTGGGGGCAGGTCTCGGCCAGGATCCGCAGCCCGCGCGATCGCGCCCAACGGATCTGCTCGACTGCTTCGCGCCCCGAGACGTGAACGATCAGGATCGGAACGTCGACGAGTTCCGACAGCGTGATCGCCCGGTGCGTCGCCTCGCGTTCGACGAGCATCGGTCGCGAGACCGCGTGGTAGCGCGGCGCGACGTTTCCGGCCCCGATCAGCCGATCGGCGAGCCAGGCGATGCACTCGGAGTTCTCCGCGTGGATCATCGGCATGGCGCGGTAGCGACGGGCGACATCGAGCACATCGAGGATCTGGCGATCGTCGAGCTTGAGGTCGTCGTAGGTCATGTAGATCTTGAACGACGTGTAGCCCTCGGCGATCAGCGCCGGCAGCTCGTCGCGGAGCACGTGCGGCGACGGGTCGGTGACGATCAGGTGGAATGCGTAGTCGACGTGCGCCTTCGAGCCCGCGCGCCGATGGTAGTCGTCGACCGCCGCGCGCAACGACTGCCCCTTCTCCTGTGCCGCGAACGGGATGACCGTCGTCGTGCCGCCGCAGGCGGCCGAGCGGGTGCCGCTGTCGAAGCCGTCGGCCATGCGCACGGGAGGTGGCATCGGCTGGTCAAGGTGGCAATGGCCGTCGACACCGCCCGGCGTGACGTGGCGCCCTCGGGCATCGATCTCGGTGGCTGCGCCGGGTAGGTCGCGGCCGAGCATCGTGACGACGCCGCCGCGAATTCCGATGTCGCAGGCGAAGGTGTCGGCGGCCGTCGAGACCAGCGCATTGCGAACGACGAGATCGAGGACGGTACGGCTCATGGGAGAATCCGCTGACTGCTGGGCCGGACGACGGCCGGCTTCCGTCCGGGCCGTCATGGCTGCCGGGGCGAGCGAAGGATGCTCTCGGCGAGCAGGGCTGTCAACAATATCGTCGACATTTGCGTTAACATCAACCGTCCACAACGAGACAGCCGTGGCCAGCATCGAGAAGAAAACCGAGCCTCGTCGAGCGCCGAAGCGGGAAGCCTCGGCCGACGAGATCTACGAGCGGATCTACGTCGCGATCCTCGAACATAGACTGAGTCCCGGCTCGAAGCTCGGAGAGGACCGGCTCGCAACGATCTTCGGGGTGAGCCGGGCGCGGATTCGCGAGGTGCTCGCCCGTCTGGCCTACGAGGGGATCGTGGACCTGTTTCCGCAGCGCGGCGCGTTCCTCGCCAAGCCCACGGCCGAGCGGGCGCGCAACGTCTTCGAGGCGCGCCGGCTACTCGAGCCGGGCGTCGTCCGGCGCCTGGTCGACGCCGTCACGGCCGAGAAGCTCGCGAAGCTGCGCGAGCACCAGGATCGTGAGATGGACGCCCGTCGCCGGGACGACAAGCGCTCGGTGATCCGCCTGTCGGGCGAATTCCACACGCTGCTCGCCGAGCTGGCAGGAAATGCCGTCCTCGCGAAAACGGTGCGCGAGCTGACGACGATCACCTGCCTCGTGATTCTGCTCTACGACACTCCGACCTCGGCGGCGTGCCGCGCCGACGAGCATGGGGCGATCATCGACGCGATCGGCAAGCGCGACGCGGCGAGGGCCGAGCGGCTCATGCTGCAACACCTGGATCACATCGAGAATTCGCTCGACCTCGCGCCCGGCGACGTCGACGTCGATCTCGAGGCGGTCTTTGCGCCCTGAGGGAGCCAGCCGCCGGGAGGGTCCGTGCGGTGGCGCCCATTGAAGGATCAGCCTCGATGACGGGCGCGTGAAGAATCCGCCAAGCGCCGCGTCTTCACCGCCCGGTCCAGCGTCTCGAGCACCTTTACCGAGTCGTCCCACCCGAGACAGCCGTCGGTAATGCTCTGCCCGTAGGCGAGTTTCGCGGGATCGTCGCTGCCGGGCGTGAATGCCTGCCGGCCCGCGACGAGGTGGCTCTCGATCATCACGCCCATGACGTGGCGGCTGCCGTCTGCGACCTGGGCAGCGATGTCCGCCGCGACGTCGACCTGCCGCTCCGGCTGCTTGGCGCTGTTGGCGTGCGAGCAGTCGATCATCAGCGACGGCATGCAGTCGCTCTGCTCGAGCTCTGCGCACGCGGCGGCAACGCTTGCACCATCGTAGTTCGGCACGCGACCGCCACGCAGGATCAGGTGGCAGTCGGGGTTGCCGCTGGTGCGCACCATCGCGACGTGGCCGTTCTTGTGGATGCCGAGGAAGTTGTGCGGGCTGCGCGCCGCGAGGATTGCGTCGATCGCCACGCGCACGTTGCCGTCGGTGCCGTTCTTGAAGCCGATCGGCGCCGATGTGCCCGAGGCGAGCTCGCGATGCACCTGGCTCTCGGTCGTGCGCGCGCCGATCGCGCCCCAGGCGACGAGGTCGGCCAGGTATTGCGGCGACGTGGTGTCGAGCAGCTCGCTGCCCGCGGGCACCCCGAGGCGCGCGATGTCGATCAGCAGCGAGCGCGCGATGCGCAGCCCCTCGTTGATGCGGCAGCTCTCGTCGAGGTACGGGTCGTTGATCAGGCCCTTCCAGCCCACCGTCGTGCGCGGCTTCTCGAAATACACGCGCATCACGACTTCCAGCGTGTCGCGGAAGCGCTCGCGCTGCCCGGCCAGCCGCTGCGCGTAGTCGAGCGCAGCGCGTGGATCGTGGATCGAGCACGGGCCGATCACCACCAGCAGCCGGTCGTCGCCGCCGCGAACGATGCGGCGAACGGCGGTGCGGCACTCGCCCACCATGCGCTCGACGCTCGTTCCCTGGATCGGAAAGAAGCGGATCAGGTCTTCGGGAGGCGGCAGGACGACGACCTGCGAGACGCGCTCGTCGTCGGTGGTGGAGGTCTTGTCGGGCTCTTCGGGATGCATCACGCCTTCACGTAGACCCAGCCCTCTTGCAGGCGCCGCACGACCTCGTCGAGCGCCGAGCTGGCCTGGCGTACGCCGGGAAGCAATTGAACCGTCGCGCCACGCTCGCGCAGTCGCTCGAGCGTCTGGCCGCAGGCGATGAACGACAGCTCGGGATAGGCCGCCTGCAGCGCCGCGATGCGCGCCGGATACGGCGATGCGCCGACGCGCAGCAGGTCGATGCCACCGATGTTGGCGACGACCTCGATGGCCACCGGCCGTCCGGCGGCACGCGCGTCGCGCAGCAATCCCTCGATGCCGTCGAGTGCCGGGCCGAGGTGGGCCTTGTCGGACGAGGCGATGTGAACCAGCACGCGGTCGGCCGAGGCCTGTCGCACCGCTTCGAGGTTGCTGCCGACCAGCCCGGCGCGCTGCACCGGGTCGTCCGGTGCGCTCGCCCATGCCAGTGCGCTCGCGAGGCCGCCCGGCAGCCAGCGATGAGCCTGCCAGCCCACCAGTGCGGCGACGAGCGCCACCGCCAGCAGCGCCGCGGCCGCCGGGCGACGCCGCGGCGGCTCGGGGGGCGCGAAGCGCGGCGCTGCGTCGCGGTACGCTGCGCGAACCATCTCCTTGACCAGGCGCGTGCGGCAGACCTGGTCGCGCAGGCGCGGATCGTTGCCCATTCGCTCGAGCCACTCGGCGCTTTCGCGCGCGTCGAGCTGGCCGTCGACGAAGGCGCTCTGCATCTCGTCGGAGAGGCGCTGCGGCTGGCTCATCGGCGGCTCCCCAGCGCGATGACCTGCGCGCTAGCGCGTTCGTCGGTGAGCGTGTCGCGCAGCGTCGCGCGCGCGCGGCACAGCCGGCTCATGACCGTGCCGATCGGAATGCCCAGCGCCAGCGCCACCTCCGCGTAGCTCAGCTCCTCGAGGTCGACCAGCGTGACCACCTGACGCTGGCCGAGCGGCAGCCGCGCAATTGCGGCGCGTACCCGCGCCACGATCTCGGCCGTCGCACGTTCGTCTTCCGGCGTGGGCGCGGTGCCCGGCATCTCGTCGGCGAGCTCGTCGATGTCGTCGTGGACCCGCTGGCGCCGCAGGTGGTCGCGAAAGCCGTTGTTCAGGATCGCGAACAGCCATCCCTTGAGCCGCTCGGCGTCGCGCAGTTGCGCGTGGCGTGACAGCGCCTTGAGCAGCGTCTCCTGGACGAGGTCTTCGGCCAGCGCCCGGTCGTGGCACCATGAAAAGGCGACCCGGTACAGGGCGGGGCGACACGACTCGACCTCCTGCCGGAGGGAGGGTGCACCGAAGAGCAGGCTTCTGAGATCCATGTCCGGTTAGACGCGCGGGAAGCCGCCAGTATTCCACCGACGGCCTCGCGCCGCCACCCGCGGGCGACACCCGGGGGCGGCCGGCACGGAATAAAGGCGCGGCCGCGTGCGTCCAGACAGCGGGAGACAGGCGAGCCATCCGGTCGCCGCGCCCAACGAGGAGACGACACATGCAACGCAGATTGGCGCTTGCCCTGGGCGCGGCGATCCTGAGCGGCGCGCTCGGCGCCTGCAGCACCACGGCGCCCGGGCCTGCCGCCCAGGCCGAGATGAAGAAGGTCGTGTTCCAGGTCAGCGAAGCGGACCCGAAGAACTGGAACCTGGCGCTGAACAACCTGCGCAACGTCCAGCAGGCGATCGGCAAGGACAAGGTCATGACCGAGCTCGTCGTCTACGGGCCCGGAATCGCGATGCTGAAGGCCGAATCGAAGGTCGAGCCGCGCGTCACGCAAGCGCTGACCGACGGCGTCAGGGTCGTCGCCTGCGAGAACACCATGCACGCGCAGAAACTCACCAAGGCCGACATGATCCCCGGCATCGGCTACGTGCCGGGCGGCGTCGTCGAGCTGATGGAGCGCCAGCGCGAGGGCTGGGCGTACATCCGGCCTTAGGCCACGCGTCGATCGGACCCCGTCCCGGCGCAAGCCGGGGCGGGTTCGCCCCACGGGGGTCGATTCCTGGGTCGATTCAGGCGCCGATCCAGGCTTCGATCTGCGCGGCAGTCATCGCGCCGGCGCTGCGGCGCACTTCGCGCCCGCCCTGGAACAGCGCGATCGTCGGGATGCTGCGGATCGCGTAGCGCTGGCTGAGCCCGGGGTTTGCATCGGTGTCGACCTTCAGGAACTGCACGCGCCCGGCGAGCTTCCTGGCCGCCTGCTCGAACTGCGGCGCCATCATCCGGCACGGCCCGCACCAGCTGGCCCAGAAGTCGACGACGACCGGCAGGTCGGTGCGGCGCAGATAGTCCTGGAAGCGCGCGTCGTCCATTTCGACCGGCTTGCCCGGAAAGAGCGCTTGGCCGCAGGCGCCGCAATCGGGGTGCTGGCCGACCCGCTCGGCAGGCAGGCGGTTGGTCTTGCCGCAATGCGGGCAGACGGCGTGGATCGGGTCGGACATCGTCGGGGCTCCAGGTCGGGGGCGGCACGCGGGAACGCCGCGTCGCGCCGGTCTGGCACGACGCCGCCTGGCGTCGACATGGGGCGCGCCGACGCAATCTCAAGAGGGGCCTGCACGGGCCCTTCGGCGATGAAGGCGCTTTGCGGCGCGTCAGGCGTTGAAGTTCAGCCGCAGCCCGGGGATCGCCCAGTCGTCGATGGCCACCAGGCGCCCGCTGCCCGACAGCGTCACGAAGAGGGTGCGCAGATCGGGCCCGCCGAAGCAGCGGTTGGTCGTGTACCGGTCGGGCAGCGGCAGGTGCCGGCAGATGCGGCCGTCGGGCGAAACGATCGTGAGGCCGCCGTGCAGCAGGGTGGCGACGTACAGGTTGCCCAGCGCATCGACGGCCATCGAGTCGAAGCGCTGGTAGTGGCGGCCCGGCGCCGCGGTGACGAGGCGGCCGCCGTGCGGCGAGGGCCAGGCGTCCTTGCGCAATCGCCCCGGTGCGGTGACGTCGAACGCCCAGACGCGTGCGCCCTCCGTCTCGGCGTAGTACAGCGTGGCGCCATCGGGCGACAGCGCGATGCCGTTCGGAGTCATGACCGGACGCGCGGCGGCGACGATCGAGCGGCCGTCGGCGCGGGCGTAGTACAGCGCCCCGCGGTCCATGTCGCGCTCGCGAACCTTGCCGAGGTCGGTGAACCAGAAGGCGCCTTCGGCATCGAAGACGAGGTCGTTCGGCCCGCGCAGCCCGTGGCCGTCGACCTGCTCGTAGAGACGCTCGCTGCGGCCCGTGGCGAGGTCGACGCGCTCGATGCGGCCGGTGTCGTAGTCGTCGGCCTGCGCCACCGGGCGCACGCAGCCGTCGGCTTCGGTGACCCAGCGAAAGCCGCCGTTGTTGCAGACGTAGACCGCGCCGTCGGGACCGATGGCTGCACCGTTCGGCCCGCCGCCGAGCTGCGCGACCACCGACACCTTCCCGCCGGGCGAGACCCGCGTCAGCGTGCCGCGCGCGATCTCGACCAGCAGCACCGAGCCGTCGTCCATGGCAACCGGGCCCTCGGGGAACTGCAGGCCGGATGCGATCTCGCGGATCTTCATGGCCGCTGCGAATCGTCGGCTCAGTCGATCATTCGCAGGCCGAGCCGGCTCGCGGCGATCACGGCCTGCGTGCGGTTGCGCACGCCGAGCGCGCGCAGCACGGCGCTGACGTGGACCTTCACCGTGCCTTCGGCCAGGTCGAGTTGCCGGCAGATGAGCTTGTTCGGCAGGCCGCGCAGGATGAGGCGCAGCACGTCGCACTGCCGATCGGTGAGGCCGAGCCCGCGCGGATCGCTGCCGGCGCTGCGCAGGCGGATCGGCTCGTTGGCGTCGCGACGCGGGTCGATGGCTTCCCGCGGGACGTAGACGTGGCCCGACGCGATCAGCCGCAACGCATGCGTGATGACGTCGGCATGGTAGGTCTTCGGGATGTAGCCGGCCGCGCCCAGGTCGAGGCAGCGAAGAATGGTCTCGCGGTCGATCTCGGCCGAGAGCACCACCGTCGGCAGCTGCGGATATTGGGCGCGCAGCGCCTTCAACGCCTCGAAGCCGGCGCTGTCGGGCAGGTTCAGGTCGAGCAGCGTGAAGTCGTAGGCGGTATTCAACGCGAGCAGCCGACGCGCCTCGGCGAAGCTGGCCGCGAGGTCGATGCGGCTGCCCGGAGCGACCGTGTCCATGGTCATTCGGACAGCGTCGCGCATCAGCGGATGGTCGTCGATGATCAGCACGCAGACCGCCATGATCGCTCTCCCTGGATCGTGTTCTTCGGGACGATCGTTTTTACGGGCGCAGCCCGGGCGCGTCAATACGACCGGCGCATGAAATGGGCGCACTCGGCCAAATGGCCTAGCGTCCTGCGCCGGGGGCGCGCGTGCAGCCGACGTGGGCGGGCGCCCCGTTTGCTTCGAATCTGCCCGCGATTTGCCGCGCTTGGGAAAGCGCTATATTCTTTGTGTCATAACGCTTGCCGAACCGCCCTGCGCATCGTCCCGACCGCCGTGCCCTTGCCCGAATTGCTCCGGACTGCATCGCCTGGTCGCCGGCAGGCCGTGGCCGGCGCGCTGGCGATCGTGCTGTCGGGCGCTTGGTGTCGGCCAGCCCGGGCCGGTGAGGCGGCGGCGATCGCCGCGGCCGCCGACCTGAAGTTCGCGCTGGCGGAAATCGCGCCGCGCTTCCAGGCCGACACCGGTCATGCGCTGAAGCTCACCTTCGGCTCGTCGGGCAACTTCACGCAGCAGATCGCCCAAGGGGCGCCGTTCGAGCTCTTCCTGTCGGCCGACGAGCAGTACGTGTTCCAGCTCGCCGACGCGGGCCGGGTTCGCGATCGCGGCACGCTCTATGCGGTGGGGCGCGTGGCGCTGTTCGCGCCGCACCGCTCGCCGCTGCAGGTCGATGCCCGCCTCGAGGGGTTGCGCCGGGCGCTCGACGCTGGCGAGATCAGGCGCTTCGCGATCGCCAACCCCGAGCATGCACCGTACGGGCGCGCGGCGCGCGCGGCGCTGCGGCACTCGGGCCTGTGGTCGCGGATCGAGCCGCTGCTGGTGCTCGGCGAGAACGCTTCGCAGGCGCTGCAGTTCGCTGCGTCGGGGTCGAGCCAGGGCGGCATCGTGCCGCTGTCGCTGTCGAAGGCGCCGCCGGTGGCGGCGCTGGGCCGCTTCGCGACGATTCCGGCCGACTGGCATGCCGGCGAACCCCTGCGGCAGCGGATGGTGCTGACGCGCCATGCGGGCACGGCGGCGAGGGCGTTCTACGACTACCTGCAGGGTCCGGCGGCGCGGGCGATCCTCGCGCGTTACGGGTTTGCGCTTCCCGGGGAGCCGTCGCAGTGATCGACTGGGCCGCGGTCGTGCTGTCGGTCGAGCTGGCGCTGGCGACGCTGGCGGTGCTGATCCCGCTCGCGCTCCTGACCGCACGCCGGCTCGCGCAGATGCGCTCGCGCGCCAAGCCGTGGATCGAGGGGCTGCTGGCGCTGCCGCTCGTGCTGCCGCCGACGGTGATCGGCTACTACCTGCTGGTGGCGATGGGCGCCGGTTCGCCGCTGGGGCGGTGGTTCGAGGCCTTGTCGGGGCACACGCTGGCGTTCAGCTTCCCGGGGCTCGTCGCGGCCTCGGTGCTGTTCAACGTTCCGTTCGCCGTGCAGCCGATGCAGCGCGCCTTCGAGGCCATTCCGCTGGAGATCCACGAGGCTGCACGCTGTTGCGGACTCGGCGCCGGGCGGGCGTTGTGGCGGATCGAGTTGCCGTTGGCGTGGCCGGGCATCCTGTCGGCGCTGGTGATGACCTTCGCACACACGCTGGGCGAGTTCGGCGTCGTGCTGATGGTCGGGGGCAACATCGCGGGCGAGACGCGCACGGTGTCGATCTCGATCTACGACAGTGCGCAGTCGTTCGACCATGCCGCGGCCGGGGCGATGTCGCTGCTGCTGCTCGCGGTCTCGCTGGTGACGATCGCGGTCAGCTACGGGTTGGGCGGGCGCCCGTCGTGGCGCGGGCGCGCGCCATGAGCCTGGCGCTGGCGCTGCACCACGACGGGCCACCGCTCGAGTTCGTCGCCGAGGTGCCTGCCGGCTGCATCACCGCGCTGGTCGGGCCGTCGGGCAGCGGCAAGACCTCGATCCTGCGCGCCGTTGCAGGCTTGCTGCGCGTCAGGCGCGCGCGCATCGCGTTCGGCGACGACGTCTGGGACGACGCACAGCATCATCGCGAGACGCGAGATCGCCCGATCGGCCTGGTGCCGCAGGGCTACGCGCTGTTCCCGCACCTGACCGTGCAGTCCAACGTCGAAACCGCGCTGCTTCACCTCGATGCCGCGCGACGCAGGCAGCGCGCGAGCGAGTGCATCGCGCTCGCGCACGTCGCCGGCCTCGAGCGGCGCCGGCCGCACGAGCTCTCGGGCGGCCAGAAGCAGCGCGTGGCGCTGGCCCGGGCGATCGCGCGCGACCCGAAGGTGCTGCTGCTCGACGAGCCGTTCTCGGCGGTCGACCGCAGCACCCGCAAGCGGCTGTACGTCGAGCTGCGGCGCCTTCACGCACGGCTCGGCAACACGATCGTGCTGGTCACGCACGATCTCGACGAGGCCGCGCAACTTGCCTCGCACCTGCTGCTGGTGCGGCACGGCCGCTTGCTGCAGGCCGGGCCGACGACCGAGGTGCTGACGCGTCCGCGTGACGAGGCGGCGGCGCGCCTGCTCGACATCCCCAACGTGTTCGACGCGCGGGCCGACGCCGCCCGCGCCGGCGAGCCGCCGCTGCTTCGATGGGGGCCGCACGTGTTGCGCGCGGTGGCGAGCGCGAAGGTGCCGGCCGGCGCGTCGCTTCGCTGGGCCGTGCTGCCGTCGAACGTGCTGCTCGTGCGCGCCGACAAGCCCAGGCAGCACCTCGAGAACCTCGTCGACGCGACGGTGGACGAAGTGATCGAACTCGGCGCCGAGGCGCTGGCCTGGCTGCGTCCGCGCGGCCTGCCGGACGAGCGCCTGCAGATGCGCCTGCCGGCGCGCGCGTTGCGTACGCACTCGGTGCGTGCGGGCGCCGAGGTCACGGTGTGCCTGCGCGCCGCAGACCTGGTGCTGCTCGAGGCGGAAGGAGATCGCGCGTGAGTGGCGGAGATCGTGCCCGTCCGGGGGCAGCCGGACGTGCGAGTGCCGTGGCCGTGATGGCGCGGCCGCGCGTGCAGATCGGCGCGGCGATCGCGCTCGGCCCCGGCAAGATCGACCTGTTGCGCGCCGTCGATCGAGAGCGCTCGATCTCCGCCGCGGCGCGCACGATGGGCCTCACGTACAAGCGGGCCTGGCTGCTGATCGATTCGCTGAACCAGGGATTCGGTCGTCCGGTGGTCGCCGCGACGGCCGGCGGGCGAGGCGGCGGCGGCGCCGTGCTCACGCTGCTTGGCGAAGCACTCGTGGCGCGATACGCGGCGCTGGAGTCGCGGCTGGGCGAAGCCTGCGAGGCGGAGTTGCGCGCGTTCGTCGACCTGCCCTGAATGCGGCGAGCGCGGCGCAGGGCATAATCCGGGGGCTTTCCCCGGCCGACCATGAGTCCACACCGCTTCTGCGTGGCGCCGATGCTCGATCACACCGATCGGCATTGCCGCTACTTCCATCGGCAATTGAGCCGTCACGCACGGCTATACACCGAGATGGTGACCACCGGCGCGCTGCTGCACGGGCCGCGCGAGCGGCTGCTGCGCTTCGACGAGGCCGAGCATCCGGTCGCGCTGCAACTGGGCGGCAGCGAGCCGGCAGAGCTCGCGCAGGCGGCTCTCCTCGGCGAGCAGGCCGGCTACGACGAGATCGACCTGAACTGCGGCTGCCCGAGCGAGCGCGTGCAGCGCGGCTCGTTCGGCGCGTGCCTGATGGCCGAGCCGAGGCTGGTGGCCGACTGCGTGCAGGCGATGCGCGACGCGGTGTCGATTCCGGTCACGGTCAAGCACCGGATCGGCCTGGACCGGGTCGAGGACTACGGCTTCGTGCGCGACTTCGTCGGGACGGTGTCGCAGGCCGGTTGCGAGGTGTTCATCGTGCACGCGCGCAACGCCTGGCTGAAGGGGCTGAGCCCGCGCGAGAACCGCACCGTGCCGCCGCTGCGCTACGAGACGGTGGCCCGGCTCAAGCGCGATTTCCCGAGCCTGACGATCGTGCTCAACGGCGGGCTGCGAGACCATGCGACCTCGATCGCCCAACTGTCGCAGGTCGACGGCGTGATGATCGGCCGCGAGGCCTGCGACAATCCGTGGATGCTGGCCGAGGTCGACGTGCGCTACTTCGGGCAACCGGCGCCGCACGCCACGCGCGAGGAGGCGGTCGACGCGATGCGAGGGTACCTGTCGCGCGAGGTCGCGGCCGGCGTGCCGGCGCGCGCCGTGGTGCGGCCGATGATCGGCCTGTTCAACGGATTGCCGGGGGCGCGAAACTGGCGTCGCGCGCTCAGCGATCCTTCGTTGCTGGAGTCTGCGGGGCCACGGATCCTGGATCGGGCGCTCCAGGCGATGCGCGCGCCGAGCGGCGCACCTCGCGCACGTACAGAAGAATTCCAGTGAACGCGAGCGTCGCAAGGCCGATCTCGATGATCGCCAGCGGCACGCTCGGACCGCGATCGGAAGTCGCCCTCACGAGCCCCTCGGCGAGGTACGCGAGCACCAGCATCGACCACCACTGGTAGGTGCGCACGCGGCCGCGCAACAGCGACGGCAGCGCGAACACGAGGGGCACCACCTTCAGCGACAATGCCGAGCCGCCCGGGCGCAGCGGCGCCAGCCAGAATTCCCAGGCGAGGCCGAGCGCGATCAGGGCGACGAACGAGGCGACCACGAGGCGGCGGAGCGCGGCGAGCAACATGGTTGCGGATTATAGATACGCTCGATGACGATTCCGGATCCACTCGCGAACGAGGTCGATGCGGCGCGCCCCCCGGGCCGGTCGTTCCTGCAGTCCGTGCTCGCGCTCGCCCGCGCGATGGGCCGTCAGGCTCGCCAGCTGCAACTGCCCCAGGCCGCCGGCAGCCTGGCCTTCCTGTCGCTGCTGGCGATCGTGCCGATGTTCTCGATCGTCTTCGCGGTAACCACGGCGTCGCCGGCCTTCGGTCGCCTGCGCGAGGCGCTGCAGAAGTTCCTGCTGTCCAACCTGTTCCCGGCGGCGATCAGCAACACGGTGATCGACCACCTGAACCAGTTCGCGGCGAAGGCCAACGAGCTGTCGCTGATCGGCACGGTGGCGTTCCTGCTGACCGCCTTCGTCGCGCTGGTCACCATCGAGCGCGCCCTCAACCGGATCTGGGGCGCCGACCGGCCGCGGCCGCTGGCCAACCGGCTGACGCTGTACTGGATGCTGCTCACGCTCGGGCCACTGTTGCTGGGCGCCTACCTGGCGGTGCACGGCATGGTGGCGACGGCCTGGCTGCGCGGCGCCGACCTGCGCGAGTTGCGCAGCGTCTGGTTCGTGATCCTGCCCTGGATCACCACGGTCGGCGGCCTGATGCTGCTCTATCGCCTGCTGCCCAGCGCCACGGTGCGCTGGCGCGAGGCGCTGGCTGGCGCGCTGCTCGCGGCGATGATCTTCGAGCTGCTGCGCAGCCTGCTCGGCTGGTACGTGGCGCGCCTGCCGACCTACACGGTTGTCTACGGCACCTTCTCGGCGCTCCCGGTGTTCCTGCTGTGGTTGTCGCTCGGATGGATGGCCTTGCTCGCCGGCGCGCTGCTGGCCGCGAATCTTCGATTCTGGGGACAGCCGGGCGAACCGCACCTGTCGCGCACGCCGGCCGAGCGCTTTCACGACGTGCACGGCGCGCTGCTCGCGATGCGCAGCACGCTCGGCGGCGACCGCCACGGCGCGCTGCCGGTGCAGCGCCTGGCGCCGATGCTCGATCACGATCCGCAGCGCGCCAGCCAGGCTGCGCTGCTGCTGGCGCGGCTCGGTTACGTCACCCGATTTGTCTCGATCGGCGAGCCGGGCGCGTCGCGCGAGGCGCCGGCGACGCGCCGCTCGCAGATGGCGCTGCGGTGGGCCCGGCGCTGGTCCGCGGCGCGTCCCGACGCCGAGTCGATCTGGTCGGAGCGCTGGGCCTGGGCGGACGATCCGCGCACGATGACGGCGCGCGCGCTGTTCGAGGAGATCTGGCAGCCGGGCGGCCAGGCGCCGGCCGCGGCGGGGCCGTTCGCGGCACCGTTCCTCGACGAGCCGCTGGTCGACGGCGCGCGGGCCTGAGTCAGCCCCGGCCGGCGGGGTTTGCAGCGGGCAGCGGCGCGGCGAGGAAGTCGCGCAGCGCCGCGAGCAGCAGGTCGGGTCGCTCGCTCATGATCGAGTGGCCACAGTCGGCGATCTCGACCACGCCCGGCGCCGGCAGGCCTGCCGCGGCGGCGCGCGCGCGGCAGCGCTCGAGGAGCTCGCGCGCCTGGCGCGGCGCCGTCATCGAGTCGCGCTGGGCGAGCACGAACAGCGAAGGGCACGCCAGGGCGTCGGCGGCGTCGAGTCCGCCGCGATAGGCATTGCACGCGGTGAAGTCGGTGAGCAGCACGCCCGGCCGCTGCCGCTCCATCAGTCGGCGGTTCTGCACGAAGATCGAGAAGCCCGGCCCGGGGGCGCCGGGGCGCGCGTTGATCGTCGAGTGCGACCAGAAGTTGATCATGTCGAGTGCGCTCGGCTCGTCGTCGCGCGCAGCCTCGAGCAGCGCGTCGGAGACCCTCATCGGGTAGGCGACGGCGACCATCGCGACGCGTTCGATCCGCTGCGGCGCGCGCGCGGCCGCCTCGAGCGCGACCAGCGATCCCATGCTGTGGCCGACGAGCGAGGCGCGCGCGACGCCCGCTGCATCGAGCAGCGCGAGCAGCCAGTCGGCGAGCGCTTCGACCGAGCCGATCGCGGCACCGCCGCTGCGCCCGTGCCCCGGCAGGTCGGGCGCCAGGACCGCGAAGCCGTGGTGCGCGAGGTAGCGCGACTGAAGCGCCCACACGCTGTGGTCGTGCTCGGCGCCGTGGATGAACACGACGACGGGCCGCGACGGGTCGAAGGGGCGGCCGCCGGAGTAGGCGTAGGCGGGCGTGGCGTTGACGTCGACGAGCATGGGTGGGGAATCGGTTCGCGAGGGTCGCGCCTGGCTTGCGCCGCCTCAGGTCCTGGGGGCGCGCGCGGCGGCCTTGAACGCGGACTCGAGGTCGGCGATCAGGTCGGCAGGGTCTTCCAGGCCGATCGACAGCCGCAGCGTGCCTTCGCCGATGCCTGCCGCCGCGAGCGCCTGGTCGTCCATCCGGAAATGCGTGGTCGAGGCCGGATGGATCACCAGCGAGCGCGCGTCGCCGACGTTGGCCAGGTGCGAGAACAGGCGCAGCGCCTCGACGAAGCGGCGCCCGGCGGCACGGTCGCCGTTCAGGTCGAAGCTGAAGACAGCACCGCAGCCGCGCGGCATCAGGCGGCGCGCGAGCGCGTGGTCGGGGTGGTCGGGCAGGGCCGGGTACGACACCCGCGACACCATCGGGTGCCCCGCGAGGAACTGCGCAATCCGCTCGGCGCTGGCGACGTGGCGCGCCATGCGCAGCGGCAGCGTCTCGATGCCCTGCAGGATCTGGAACGCGTTCATCGGGCTCAGGCAGGCGCCGAAGTCGCGCAGTCCCTCGCGGCGCGCCCGCAGCAGGAACGGCGCGACCGTCGACTCCTCGCTGAACACCATGCCGTGGAAGCCCGCGTACGGCTCGGTGAGCTCGGGAAAGCGCCCCGACGCGTCCCAGTCGAAGCGGCCGATGTCGACCAGCAGGCCGCCGACGACCGTGCCGTGCCCGCACAGGAACTTGGTCGCCGAGTGGTACACCAGGTCGGCGCCGAGTTCACCGGGGCGGATGAGGTACGGTGTGGTGAAGGTCGAGTCGACCAGCAGCGGAACGCGATGCGCGTGCGCGATCGCGGCGACCGTGGGAATGTCGAGCACGTCGAGCCCCGGGTTGCCCAGCGTCTCGCCGAGCAGCAGGCGGGTCTCGGGGCGCAGCGCCGCGCGCCAGGCATCGGGGTTGCGAGGGTCGACGAACGTGGTCTCGATGCCGAAGCGACGCAGCGTGTAGTCGAGCAGGTTGTGCGAGCCGCCGTAGAGCGCGCGCGAGGCGACGACGTGCGACCCCGCCCCGGCCAGCGTCGCGATCGCCAGGTGCAGCGCCGCCTGGCCGCTGGCGGTCGCGACCGCACCGACGCCCGCTTCGAGCGCCGCAATGCGCTCCTCGAGCACCGACACGGTCGGATTGCTGATCCGCGAGTAGACGTGCCCCGACTGCTCCATGTTGAACAGCGACGCCGCATGGTCGGAATCGCGGAACACGAACGCCGTCGACAGGTAGATCGGCGTTGCGCGCGCGCCGGTCTCGCGGTCGGGCGCGGCACCGGCGTGCAGCGACAGCGTGTCGAAGGCGTAGTAGTCGCGCTGGCTCATCGGTGCTCGCTCGGTGAGAGGACGCCCGGCAGGGGCCCTGCACGGGCCACGAGGGCCACCGATCCTAGCATGGCCCTCGGGGGCTGCCGCCGGCGCCCGGGCCGGCGCCGGCCGTCGGTCGGCGCGTGGCGGCGGCGGAACACGCACCGGGCCGCGACTTGGGTTCGGGCGCGTCTCAAGCGACAATGACGGGCAACCCACGACCCTGACGCCACAGCCATGCCCAGCAGACCGGTCTATCGCGTGGCCGCGGCCGGTCTCGATCCGCGCGACGTGCGGCTGATCGAGATCGTCTTCAAGCACAGCCAGTACAACCGCTTCGAGTTCGTGCTCGAGCAGCGGCTCGTGCCCGAAACCGTCGACCTCCTGATCGTCAACCCGGTCGAGTCCGAGGGGCTGCGTGCGGTTGCGCGGCTGCGCACGCTCGGTCGCGACGTGCCGGTGATCTCGGCAGTGCCGCGCGGCGTGCCCAGCAGCGCGCGACATGCGATCTCGATCGACCGCCTCACCCTGCAATTGCTGCCGATCCTGAACCGGGTGGTCGAGATGGAGATGCTGGCGCCCGATGCGCGGCCGACGGCGGCCATCGGTCCGGCGGCGCCGCTGGCGGCAGGGCAGGCGGCAGGGCAGGCGGCGGCGCCCGGCGAGGCGGCGCCGCGTACCGAGGGCGTCGATCAGCCGGCGGAGTCGGGTCGACCCCACGCCGACCGATCGCGTGCCGACCAGCCGACGCGCGATTTCCTTCGTGAGGCCGGGCGGCTCTCGCGCGAAGGTGACAGCGCTCGCGGCACGGCGGCCGCGCCGGCCGAGCGGGCGCAACCCGATCAGGCCGCCCAGCCGTCGGCCCACGCCGCGACGCAGTCCGGTGCAGCGGCCGGCTCGAATCTCGTCGCCTTTCCGCTCGTAGGCGATTCGCCGGCGCCGCAGGTCCGGGTGCTGGTGGTCGACGACAGCCCGACGGTACGCAAGCAGCTGTCGCTGGCCTTCGCGCGCATGCGGGTCGAATGCGATGCCGTGGGGAGCGCCGCGGAAGCGCTTCAGCGCCTCGGCGAGCATCACTACGACCTGGCGCTGGTCGACGTCGTGATGCCCGACGTCGACGGCTACAAGCTCACGCGGCAGATCCGGCGCAAGCACCCGGGCACGCCGGTCATCATCCTCACCAGCCGCTCGTCGCCGTTCGATCTTGCGCGCGGCGCGCTGGCCGGATGCGGCAGCTACCTGGTCAAGCCGGTGCCCCTCAGGCAACTCGAGGCCGCGATCGTCAAGCAGTTGCGCCGCTCGCTGGCGATCGACGACCTGCGCGGGCTCATCCGGCTGAGCAGCGACGTGCCGCCTCGGGTGGCGCAGCCGCAGCGGCCGGCAACGGCATCCGCGCGCGACGGCGAGGCCGGCAGGTCGTCGCCGAGGTCGGCCGGACAGTGAAGACGGGCATGCACGACGACTCCCTCACTGCACTGGTGGTCGACGACCAGGCCACCGCACGCGAGCGCATGACGACCATCCTCGCCGACGCCGGCTGGCGCGTGAGCACCGCGGGCAGCGCGGCCGAGGCGCTGGAGAAGGCGCGTGCCGAGCGCCCGTCGATCATCTTCATGGACATCGTGATGCCGGGCATGGACGGCTATCAGGCGTGCCGCAAGCTCGCGGTCGATCCGCTCACGCGGGCCATCCCGGTGGTGTTCGTTTCGACCAAGTGCCAGCGCGCCGACCAGGTGTGGGCGCGCATGCAGGGCGGCAAGGCGCTCATCGGCAAGCCGTTCAGCGACGCGCAGGTCCTCGACGCATTGAGGTTCGCGGCCCGATGACGCCGCGATCGTCCGACGATGCCGGCGCCGTGCCGTTGCCTGCCGCGCGCTTCGGCGCCCGACTGGGCGGCGTCGGGGTGGCGCTGCCGGTGGGCACTGCGCTCGAGTTCGTGGCCGACGCCGCGATCTATCCGCTGCCGCTCGCTCCGGCCCGGATCGCCGGCCTGATGCAGTTGCGCGGCCAGCCGCTGGTCGTGCTCGACCCTTCGACCGAGCCGGCTGCGGCCACGGCGATGCGCCGTCGCGACGTGCTGGTGGTGGGCAAGCCGCCGCAGGCCGCCGCCCTGCTGGTGGACGGGCCGCCGCAGGCACTTGTCGACGCAAGCTGGCAGCCGGTCGACGAGCGCCTGCCCGATTGCCCGTTCGCGTCCGCGCTCGATGGCGTGGGTCGCGAGCCGGCACAGCGCGGCGGCCCGGGCGAGGTCTGGTACGAGGCCGATCCCGAGCGCCTGTTCGAGGCGCTGGCGCGGAGCTGACCGATGGCGACCCGATCGTTCGCTCGACAACTTCGGCTGGGCATCGGCGTGCTCGCGGCGGTTCCGCTCGCCGTGGCCACGATCGCCGCGGCGCTCGCGTGGCTGATCGTGCGAGACGTGCTCGAGCCGACGCAGGCGCTCTGGATCGTGGCGGTGGTGCTGACGCTGGCTGCCGTGCTCGCGCTCGGCGGCTTCGCTTACGGCCGCCGCCTTGCTCGATCGGCCAGCGAGCCGATCGAGCGCATCCAGGCGACGCTGGAGGCGCTCGCCGACGGCGACCTCGATGCGCGGGTGCGCTGGCGCGGCGGCGACGAGTTCGCCGGGCTCGCGGATGCACTGGACCGCCTGCTCGACGATCGCGTCGCGAGCCTGAACCGCACCATCCGGGAAAGCGAGGAACTGAACAACTCGGTGATCGACATCATGCAGGCGGTCGGCACGATCGCCTCGACCAAGGACCTCTCGATCCGGGTGCCGGTCACCGAGAACGTCACCGGAGCGATCGCCGACGCGTTGAACCTGCTCACCGAGGAGACCGGGCGCGTGCTGCGCAACGTCGCGGCGCTGTCGAGCGACGTCGCGCAGGCCACCTTCGCGGTGCGCGGCCAGTCCGACCTGGCGATCCAGGCCGCGGCGCGCGAGCAGCGCGAGGTCGGCATGGCCGCGAGCGAGCTGGCGCACGCGGCGCAGGCGCTCGTCACCGTGGCCGATCGCGCGCGCCAGGTCAACGAGTCGGCCGCCCGCGCCGTGGCCGAGACCAGCGAAGCGGTGCGCGTGGTCGGGGCGACGGTGCAGGGGATCGTGCAGTCGCGCGAACTGATCCGCGAGACCGAAAAGCGGATCAAGCGGCTCGGCGAACGTTCCCAGGAGATCGGCCAGGTGGTAGGCATCATCCAGGCGATTGCCGAGCGCACCGGCATCCTGGCGCTCAACGCGTCGATGAAGGCGGCGACCGCCGGCGAGGCGGGACGCAGCTTCGCCGTCGTCGCCGACGAGGTCAGGCGGTTGTCGGAGTCGGCTCGCGAATCGGCCACGCGGATCTCGCGGCTGGTCAACGCGATCCAGACCGGCACCCACGAGACCGTGCGCGCAATGAACGAGGCGATCACGCAGGTGGTCCAGATCAGCCGCATGGCCGACGACGCGGGCCAGGCGATGCGGCGTACGCAGCACGAGACCGAATCGCTGGTGGCCAACGTGCGCGAGATTGCCGCCACCTCCGAGGAGCAGGCGGGCGCGAGCTCGGCGCTGCAGGCGCGTGCCGACGTGATCCGCGAGGCCAGCGCCGAGACGACGCGCCAGCTGCGCGCGCAGTCGATCGAGACGCGGCGGCTGGTCGAGTACGCGCGCTCGCTGGTCGAGGAGGTCAGCGTGTTCAAGGCGCCGAAGGCGTGACCGGGGAGTCCGTGTCGTGAGCCCGACCGGATCCGATGCATCGGCGCGTGGCGCGGCGGCGATGCCCGACGCCCGCCTCGACGCGCTCGACGCGGCAGCGGTCGGGCTGCTCGAGCCGCTGATCCACGCGACCGACGTCGACGTCGTCGGGCTCGCTTCGGCGCCGGCGGCGGGGCCGGGGGGCGCCGCGCCCGGCGGGACCGGGCCGGGGGCGTCTGCCGGAGGCTGGCGCATCGGGCTGGCGAGCGCGCTCGATCGCCTGGCCGAGGCCGCGCTGGATCTCGAACTGATCGGCCTGGGCCACGCGGTCGGGCTGCTGCGCGCGCACCTGCTCGGCGTCGCGCGGCCGGACGACGTGGCGCTGGAACTCGCGTCGGCCGAGGGATGGGTGTCGGACGCGATCGCCTTCTGCAGCGGGCAACTGCCCGTCGACGAGGCCCCGAGCCTGATCGAGCGGCTGCGCGACTGGCCGGGTCTGGCCGAGCGAGTGACGCCCGACCTGGTCGCCCCGATCGCGTCACGACTTCGCCAGGACGCCGAGCGCATCGCGGCAGCGACCATCGTCGCGATGCAGGCGTCCCACGCGGCCGACGATCTGCGCGAACCCCTCGCGACGCCGCCCGAGGAGGGCCTTGCGCCGATGGCTGCGGGGCTCGGCGGCAGCGAGGCGGCGCCCGAAGCGGCGCCCGAGGCGGCCAAGGCCGCCGCGCTGGCGGTGGGTGCGGACGAGCTCGCGATGCTCGCAGAGGCCGCCGGGCAGCTCGAGGAGGAGTTCGCGCCGGCGCTCGCCGGGGACGCTGGCGAGGCGGATCGCACCGCGCACGCGGCGCGAATCGCCGACTCCCTCGAGGCCGGCGCCGACGCGATCGAGCGCTTCGCCAATGCGGTCGGTTACATCGGCCTGGTCGCGGTCTCCGCGGTGCTCGAGACGTTCGCGCGCACGCTGCACGCGCTCGCGAGCGAGCCCGCCCGCTTCGACGACCGGCATCGCCGGCTGCTGGCGCAGGTGGCGCCGGCCTGGGTCCGGCTGTTCCGGGAGCCTTCGCCACAGGCGGCGCGCGAGGCGCTCGGCCCGCTCGGCGATTCGGCCTGGCCGATACCGGCGCACCGCGAGTCGATCGATGCGGCGCTGGCGCAGTTCGCGTCGCTCGCCACCGTCGCGTCGCGGCGGGTGGCCGCGGCCGAGCAGCCCGTCGACGAGCGCGACCTGTCGCTGCAGATCCCGCTCGACGCCGATCGAAGCGTGGTCGAAAACCTGCTGCGCGAGTTGCCGGCGCTGTCGGCCGAGTTCTCCTCGTGCATCGACCGCATGGCCTCGGGCTCGGGCGATGCGATCGCGTCGGCGCAGCGCGTCGCCCACACGCTGAAGGGATCGGCCAATACGGTGGGCGTGCGCGGCATCGCCGTCCTCACGCACCAGCTCGAGGACCTCCTGCAATTGCTCGAGCCCGTCGACGGCGGTCTGTCGGCCGAGTTGATCGACGTGCTCGCCGATGCCGCCGATTGCGTGGCCGAGATGAGCGAATCGGTGGCCGGGCTGGGGCCGGCGCCCGACGGAGCGCTCGGCGTCCTGCGTCGGGTGCGCGACTGGACCAATCGCCTGCTGCAGGACCCCGCCGCAGCGATCGCGACGCCCGCCGGGGCTCGGCCGGCGCCCGCAGCGGCGGCCGAACCGGCCGCCGTGGAAGCGTCGCCCGAGGCTGGGAAACCTGTCGCGTCCGCGGTGCCGACCGCGCCCGCCGAGGCCGTCGAACGGGACGAGAAGGTCGAACGGGTCGAGCACGTCGAGCCTGCCGGGTACGTCGAGCCTGCCGAGGCGGCGCAAGGCGCGCCCGCGCAGGAGTGGCTGCGCGTGCCGGCCTCGCTGATCGAGCGCCTGCTCGCCTTCGCCAACGAGGCATCGATCCTTCTGTCGCAGGCCCAGGAGCAGGCGGTCGAGGTCGATCGGGTGCGCGCGACCTTGCGCACCGGGACCGACCAGCTGCAGGACCTCGCCGGCGAGCTCGAGCGGCTGGTCGACGTGCGCGGCACGGCCCTGAGCGAGCGACGCGCGCGCGAGGACTTCGACGCGCTCGAGCTCGACGAGTACAACGACCTGCACACCGTGTCGCGACGCATCGCCGAGTCGGGCGCCGACGGGCGGCTGATCGAGCAGCAGCTCGGCGGAAACGTGGCGGCGCTGCGCGATTCGCTGTCGCAGCTCGAGCGCATCCAGGTCGACCTGCGCGAGGCAGCGCTGCAGACGCGCACCGTGCGCGTCGACACGGTGGTCCCGCGATGGCGGCGCACGGTGCGGCAGGCGGCGCGGATGGCCGGGCACGACGTGAGCCTGCAGGTCGACGGCGAGGCGACCGAAATCGATGCGCAGCTGCTGCAGTCGATGGTCGAGCCGATCGCCCACCTGCTGCGCAACGCCGTCGACCACGGGATCGAGCCGCCTGCCCAGCGGCAGGCGCTCGGCAAGCCGCCGGTGGGACGCATCGTGCTCGCGTTCGCGCGCGACGGCGCAGACCTGGTCGTCGAATGCAGCGACGACGGGCGCGGCCTCGATCCGCAGGCAGTGCGCGAGCGCGCAACCGCGCTGGGACTGCTCGAGGCCGGCGAGCCCTGCGACGACGCGGCGCTTGCGCGCTTCGTGCTGATCCCCGGCTTCTCGACGCGCGCGCGCGCCACCCAGCTCTCCGGCCGCGGCATCGGCCTGGACGTCGTCAACCAGGCGGTGCGCGAGCAACGCGGTGTGCTCGACATCGCTTCGACACCGGGGCAGGGCATGCGCGTGCGATTGCGCGTGCCCGTGCGGCTGGCGGCGGTGCCGGTGATCGTCGTGCGTTCGCCGTCGCACGTGCTGGCCCTCGAGGTGCGCGACGTCGAGGAGATCCTGACTGCAGACCGGATCTTCGACGACGCCGACGGCGTGCGCCGGTTCCACGGTGCGGCCGGTCCGATCCGGCTGGTCCGGCTCGAGGACGCGCTGGGCCTGCCGGTCGACGCATTCGCGCCGCCGCCGGGCGTCGAACCGGCAGCGCCGGCGGTGCTGCAGGTGCGGATGCCCGGCGGCGAGCGGGTGGCGATGCTGGTCGCCGAGGCCGGGCAGACGCGCAACGTCGTCGTTCGCCCGCTGGCGTCGTTCGTGCCGCCGATTCCGGGCGTCGACGGCGCGGCCGTGCTCGGCGACGGCGCGGTCGCGCCGGTCATCGACCTGCCGCAGCTGCTGGCCGCGCGGCAGGACGCGCAGGCGGCGCCTGCGCTGGACGCGGCGCGACGCGCCGCGCCGGTGTGCCTGGTCGTCGACGATTCGGTGAGCGTGCGCAGGACGATGGAACTGTTCGCCCGCGACCTCGGCTACGAGGTCGACAGCGCCGCCGACGGCATCGACGCGCTCGAACGCGTCGCGCGCCGCGTGCCCGCGCTGGTGCTGGTCGACCTCGAGATGCCGAGGATGAACGGCGTGGAACTCGTGCGCGCCTTGCGCGAGCGGCCGGATACCCGCGCAGTGCCGGTCATCATGATCACTTCGCGCTCGTCCGAGAAGCACCGGCGGCTCGCCCTCGACGCCGGCGTCGACGTCTTCCTGACCAAGCCGTACACGGAAGACGCGCTCGCCGGCCACATCGCGCAACTCGTGCACCGCCGCTGACGGGACCGGCCGCGTGCCGGCCGGCGCAACGGGCCCGGGACGAGGCGCCGCGCGGCGGCGCCCGCGCGGGCGCCGGGGCCGTTCCGGCGGCCGCCCTTGTCCCGCGCAGCGACGTTGGGATAGCATCGACGCGTGCACCCCGGCCGCCGGGGCCGGACAACGAGTGCGCAGGAGGGGACATGCAGGTCAGCGAAGTGCTTCGGGTGAAGGGCAGCACGCTGTTCACCGTCAACCCGGAAATGATGCTGTCCGACTGCGTGATCACGATGGCCGATCACGACATCGGCTCGCTGGTCGTGATGGACCGTGGGCGCCTGGCCGGCATGCTGACGTTCCGGGAGATCCTGCGCGTGCTGGCGCGTCGCCAGCTCGAGCACCGGGCGGGTCCGACCGGGCCGGTCGCCGAGACGGTGGTGCGCGAAGTGATGAACACCGATCCGTTCGTCGTGTCGCCGGACATGGACGTCAACGAGCTGCGCCGCGTGATGCTCGAGACGCGGCAGCGCTACCTGCCGGTGATGGACGGACAGACGCTGCTCGGCGTCATCTCGTTCCACGACGTGGCGCGCGCGGTGCTCGAGGAGCAGAGCTTCGAGAACCGGATGCTCAAGGCCTACATCCGCGACTGGCCCGCCGAAGGCTGAACGGTGAGCGCAGACGGATTCGATAGAATCCGCGCATGCGCATCCTGATCAGCAACGACGACGGCTATTTCTCCCCGGGCATCCAGGCGCTGGCCGAGGTCGCGCGCGAGTTCGGCGACGTCACCGTCGTCGCACCCGAGCGCGATCGCAGCGGCGCCTCGAACTCGCTGACGCTCGATCGGCCGCTGTCGGTCCGCGTCGCCGCCAGCGGCTTCCTGTACCTGAACGGCACGCCGACCGACTGCGTGCACATTGCGGTGACGGGGCTGCTCGACCACAAGCCGGACCTGGTGCTCTCGGGCATCAACGACGGCGCGAACATGGGCGACGACACGATCTACTCGGGTACCGTCGCCGCGGCGATGGAGGGATACCTGCTCGGCGTGCCGTCGATCGCGTTTTCGCTCGCCAGGCGCGGTCACGAGCACCTCGCCACCGCCTCCAGCGTCGCGCGCGACCTTCTCGAGCGCCTCACGCGGCAGCCGCTGCAGGGCCCGATGCTGCTCAACGTCAACGTGCCCTCGTGCCCGCTGTCGGAGTTGCGTGGCGTCCGGGTCACTCGGCTCGGGCGCCGTCATCTCGCCGAGCCGGTCGTGCGCGCGAAGAGCCCGCGCGGCGACACGATCTACTGGATCGGCCCGGCGGGTGCGGCCAAGGAGGCCGGCCCGGGCACCGATTTCCACGCGGTCGACCAGGGCTGGGCGTCGATCACCCCGCTCGACATCGACCTGACCGCGGCAGCTTCGCTCGATCCGGTGCGCGGTTGGCTCGAACAGCAATGATCGCGCGCCCGCCGGCGTGCCGCGCCGCTGCCCGGGCGCCGGGCAGGCCATGAGCCGTCGCCCGTCCTGGCTGCCGGCGCCCCCGCCTGCCGGTGCGCGCACGCGGCGCCCGGTGCTGCCGCAGAATCCGGGCGGGCTCGGGCTCGCCTCCGACCGCGCGCGTGCCAGCATGATCGAGTCGCTGCGCCGCATCGGCGTGCGCGACGCGCAGGTGCTCGATGCGCTGTCGCAGGTGCCCCGGCACGCGTTCATCGACGCGGCGCTGGCCAGCCGGGCCTACGAGGACGTGGCGCTGCCCATCGGCCACGGCCAGACGATCTCGAAACCGAGCACGGTTGCGCGGATGATCGAACTGGTCGCGCAGTCGCTGCCGCCGTCGCGCCGTGCGGCGGCGCAGGTGCTCGAGATCGGTACCGGCTGCGGCTACCAGGCCGCAGTGCTGGCGCGGGTTTTCGGGCAGGTCGTCTCGGTCGAGCGCGTGCGCGGGCTGCACGAGCAGGCGCGCAACAACCTGCGCGCGATGCGCCTGGCCAACCTCCGGCTGGTCTTCGGTGATGGTCATCTGGGCGTCGCGCAGGCCGCGCCCTTCGATGCGATCGTGATGGCCGCGGCCGGCGAGGCGATCCCCGACGCGCTGCTCGAGCAGATGCGGGTGGGCGCGCGGCTGATCGCGCCGATCGGCACGACGCGACAGGCGCTGCACCTCGTCGAGCGCGTCGAGCGCGAGCAGTGGCAGGTCACCGTCCTCGATGCGGTACGATTCGTACCATTGCGCACCGGCACCTCCTAGTGCCAATGCTCCGCCTACCGAGTGCGCCCCAGCGGCGCGACACAGCCATGGTGAAATCTGTCGAAGGCGTCGGTCCGGCCGACGCACCGGCGCGCATCGGGGGTCGCAGCGTCGGACTCCTCGTTGCGATCGCCGCGATCCTCGCGGCGTGCGCGAGCTCCCACCCGGCGCCGATCGTGCATCGGACGCCCACCACGCGTCCCGCTGCAGCGCCCGCACCGGTGCCGCCGGTCGCGACCCTGCCGGCGCCGGCTCCGGCTCCCGGCGCCGCCGACTCGGCGCCGCTCGTGATCGAGACCACGCCGGTGCCGTCGAGTCGCGTCGAGTCGCGCCCGTTGCCCGGTCCGGGCGGGACGATCGCCGCGCCGCCGCCGCTGCAGTCGTCGAACATGCTCAAGACCGAGCCGATGGCGACCAAGCAGCCGTACTCGGATTCGCTGTTCGAGGAGCTGAAGTCGGCCGCGCCGCCTGCGGGCGCCACGCCGGGCCCGGTCGCGATTGCGCCGCCCACGGCCCCGGCGCCCGCGGCCGCGCCGACACCGCCGCCTGCGCCGGCAGCGGCTCCAGCCGCGCCGGCTGCTCCCGGGGCCGCTTCGGCCGGAGACTTCGTCTGGCCGGCCACGGGCCAGGTCGTGCAGGGATTCGCCGAGCCGCGCAGCATGGGGATCACGATCGCCGGCAAGCCCGGAGACCCGATCGTCGCGGCGGCCGATGGCCGCGTGATCTTCAGCGGGCCGGGGCCGCGCGGCTACGGCAACCTCGTGATCCTCAAGCACGCCAACGAGACGCTGTCCGTCTACGGGCACAATCGCACGCTGCTGGTGAAGGAAGGCCAGAACGTCAAGCGCGGCCAGCGCATTGCCGAACTCGGCAGTTCCGGCGCGGACAGCCCGCAGTTGCGCTTCGAGATCCGCAAGGACGGCAAGCCCGTCGACCCCCGCAAGTACCTGCCGGCGCGCTGAGCGCGACGGGTTTCCTGCGATGGTTCCCGTCCTGTGCTTCGACATCGAGACCGTGCCCGACGTGGCGGGCCTGCGGGTCATCCACGGGCTGGAAGACACGATCGACGACGCCACGGTGGCGGAGCAGGCCTTCGCGCGCCGGCGCGAGCAGACCGGCAGCGATTTCCTGCCGCTGCACCTGCACCGCGTGGTCGCGATCGGCGCGTTGCTGCGCACCGACGAGGGACTGAAGGTGCGCTGCATCGGCGAGCCGGACACCGACGAGGAGAAGCTCGTCAGGGGCTTCTACCAGCTCGTCGATCGCCACACGCCGCAGCTCGTGTCGTGGAACGGCGGCGGCTTCGACCTGCAGGTGCTTCAATACCGCGCGCTGGTGCACGGCGTGCAGGCCGCGCGCTACTGGGAGCAGGGCGACGAGGACCGCGAGTTCAAGTGGAACAACTACCTCGGCCGCTACCACTCGCGCCATCTCGACCTGATGGACGTGCTGGCGCTGTACACGCCGCGCGCGAATGCGCCGCTCGACGAGCTGGCGAAGCTGTGCGGATTCCCGGGCAAGCTCGGCATGGACGGCTCGCAGGTCTGGCCGGCCTACCGTGACGGCCGCCTGCCCGAGATCCGCGCCTATTGCGAGACCGACGTGGCGAACACCTGGCTGATGTTCTGCAGGTTCCAGCGGATGCGCGGGCTCTGGACGCCCGAGCACTACCGGCGCGAGGTCGCGCTGCTGCGCGAGACGCTGCAGGGGCAGGCCGGGCAGGCGCCCCATTGGCGCGAGTTCCTGCAAGCGTGGCCGGCGGCGTGAGCGCGGCCGGCGAGCCGCTGACGCTGGACATCGATTCGCTCGATCTCGAGGCGAACGGCGTCGCGCATCACGAGGGCAAGGTGGTGTTCGTGCGCGGCGCGTTGCCCGGCGAGCGGGTGCGCGCGACGCTGGTGCGGCGCAAGCCGCGCTTCGACGTGGCGCAGACGGTCGAGGTGCTGCGCGAATCGCCTTCGCGGGTGGTGCCGCGGTGCCCTCATTTCGGCGTCTGCGGCGGCTGCTCGATGCAGCACCTGGAACCGGGCGCGCAACTGGCGATCAAGCAGCGCGCGCTCGAAGACCAGCTCTGGCACATCGGCAAGGTGCGACCCGGGTCGATCCTGAGGCCACTCGCCGGCCCGGTCTGGGGCTATCGCTATCGCGCCCGCCTCTCGGTGCGTCACGTGCCGAAGAAGGGCGGCGTGCTGGTCGGCTTCCACGAGCGCGGATCGAGCTACGTGGCCGACATGCGCGAGTGCCACGTGCTGCCGCCGCGCGTGTCGGACCTGCTCGTCCCGCTGCGCGAGCTCGTGGGCGGGCTGAGCCTGCGCGAGCGCCTGCCGCAGGTCGAAGTGGCGGTGGGCGAGCACGATGCAGGCCTGCTGGTGGCGCTGGTGCTGCGCGTGCTCGACGCGCCGGGCGCGCAGGACCGATCGCGCCTGCTGGAGTTCGCGGCCCGCGAGCACGTAGAGCTGTGGCTGCAGCCGAAGGGGCCGGATTCGATCGAGTTGTTGTGCACCGCCGACGGCCGGCCGGCGGGCAGCGACGGCGATTCGCAGCTCGCGTACCGGCTGCGCGAGTTCGACGTCGCGATGCCGTTTCGGCCGACCGACTTCACGCAGGTCAACCATCGCATCAACGAGGTGCTGGTTTCGCGCGCGATTCGGCTGCTCGGGCCGCAGCCGGAGGATCGGGTCGCCGACCTGTTCTGCGGGCTGGGCAACTTCTCGCTGCCGCTGGCGCGGCGCGCCCGCGAAGTGGTCGGGGTCGAGGGCAGCGAGACGCTGGTGCGGCGCGCGCAGCACAACGCGCTCCTCAACGGACTGGGCGATCGGACGACGTTCCGCGCCGCGAACCTGTTCGACGAGGGAGCGGCCGGGTTTCGCGCGCTCGGTCGCTTCGACCGGGTGCTCATCGATCCGCCGCGCGAAGGCGCGCTCGAAGTGGCCAAGGCACTCGCCGCCGACCCCGGCAAGCCGGTGCGGGTGGTCTACGTGTCGTGCAACCCCGCGACGCTGGCACGCGATGCGGCGATCCTGGTGCACCAGGGCGGGTTTGCGATGACAGCGGCGGGGGCGGTGGACATGTTTCCGCAGACTTCGCACGTCGAGTCCATGGCGGTGTTCGAGCCGTCCACCGGGTCGGCGTAGGCGGCATTCGGGCGCCGGTGGCGCGGGGCGCGTGCCGGGCCTGGCCTCGCGGCCGCCGCTTACGGGGGTTCGGCCACGCGCGTAACGCCTCGCGCCGGGCGGGCGCGGCGAGGCCCGGCCCGCTGCGCGGCCCACGACTGCGGCCCCGCTTCGCGGGGCTTCCCTCGCCCACCTCGCAGGCTTGCACCCGCGGCCGACGGGCGCTGCGCGCCCGACGGCGTCGGGTCCCGCAAGCCTGCTTTCGGTGGCGCTCGGCTTGTCGAGGGCCGCACAGCGGGCCGGGCCTCGCCGCGCCCGCCCGGCGCGAGGCGTTACGCGCGTGGCCGAACCCCCGTAAGCGGCGGCCGCGAGGCCAGGCCCGGCACGCGCCCCGCGCCACCGGCCCCCGAATGCAGAAGGCCGCCCGGTGGGCGGCCTTTGATGCGGGAGGGGGTGGAGCGCGTCAGTCGCGGTCGCCGCCCAGGACGCCGAGCAGCATCAGCAGGTTGCTGAACACGTTGTAGATGCTCAGGTAGACCGACAGCGTCGCGCTGACGTAGTTGGTTTCGCCGCCGTTCACCACGCGCTGCAGGTCGTACAGGATGAAGGCCGAAAAGATCAGCACGGCCAGCGTGGAAATCGTGAGCGCGAGCGCGGGCATCTGCAGCCAGATGTTGGCGATGGCGGCGACGAACACCACCATGAAGCCGATGAACAGCCACTTGCCCATGCCGCTGAAATCGCGCTTCGAGACGGTTGCGACGGTGGCCATGACGGCGAAGATCGCCGCGGTGCCTCCGAATGCGGTCATGATCAGGCTGGCGCCGTTCGAGAAGCCGAGCACCGCGCCGACGAGCCGCGACAGCATCAGGCCCATGAAGAAGGTGAAGCCGAGCAGCAGGGCGACGCCGATGCCGCTGTTCTTGAAGCGCTCGATCGCGTAGAAGAAGCCGAACGCGACGCCGAGGAACACCAGCAGGCCGACGAACGGCGAGCCGGCGAAGAACCGGAAGCCGGTCTGCACGCCGATCCAGGCGCCCAGCACCGTGGGAACCATCGACAGCGCGAGCAGCCAGTAGGTGTTGCGGAGAACCCGGTTACGGCTGGCGGTCTCGAGGACGCCTCCCGCTGCGCCGAACCCGCGCGTGCCCAGTTGGTTTTGCTCGTATGCCATGCGTGTTGCCTCCAGAAAAGCGGCCAGCGTCGGCCAGTAAGTCTCGACCGGACATGGGGACGAAGGTCTCCCACCGCAACGCCCGGCATCATGCCAGCCGGTCGCTGCCCGGTACAGAGCTTTTGTCAGCCGGCTGTGTTAAACTTACAAGTTAACCTGAGTTCTGAGCAGGTTCTGGCCAAGTCCTGAGAAACTGGCATAATTAAGTGACACAAGTCACTCATTTTGCTGGATATTCCAGGGCGTGACAGTCTGTGACCTGTCTCGTTCGGGGCCGGCGACCCATCGAACGTCGAGGCCGCGGCCGCCGACCACGACGGGCGGGCGGCGCTTCCCCGGATATCAGTCCAGCGATTTTCACCACTTCCGACCTTCGGGAAACCAAATGGCTGTCGAACGGACTCTCTCCATCATCAAGCCGGATGCCGTCGCCAAGAACGTCATCGGGCAGATCTACTCGCGTTTCGAAGGCGCTGGCCTCAAAGTCATCGCCGCGCGGATGATGCATTTGTCCCGCGAGCAGGCGGGGGCTTTCTACGCCGTGCATCGGGAGCGTCCTTTCTTCAAGGACCTGGTCGAGTTCATGACCTCCGGACCGGTCATGATCCAGGTGCTCGAAGGCGAGAACGCCATCCAGAAGAACCGCGATCTGATGGGCGCCACCGATCCGAAGAAGGCCGCGCCGGGCACGATCCGCGCCGACTTCGCCGACAGCATCGACGCCAATGCGGTGCACGGCTCCGACGGCGCCGAGACGGCGCGCGCCGAAGTGGCGTTCTTCTTCGCGGCGCTCGACGTCCATTCGCGCTAAGCTCGCGGGAGTCCCTGTTCCGGCGGCCCCATGATGAGCGAGATCGTCAACCTGCTCGGGCTGGATGCTGACGGGTTGGCGCAGCGCTGCGCCGACTGGGGGCAAAAGCCCTTCCGCGCGCGCCAGCTGATGCGCTGGATCCACCAGCGCGGCGAGCACGACTTCCACGCGATGACCGACCTCGCCCGGGATTTCCGCGAGGTGCTCGAGCGCAGCGCCTGCGTCGCCGCACCGGCGGTCATTGCCGACAACGTGTCGGCCGACGGCACCCGCAAGTGGCTGCTCGACGTCGGCGCGGGCAACGCGGTCGAGACGGTCTACATCCCCGAGGCCGACCGCGGGACGCTGTGCATCTCCACGCAGGCCGGATGCGCGGTCAACTGCCTGTTCTGCTCGACCGGCAAGCAGGGTTTCTCGCGCAACCTGGCGGCGCACGAGATCGTCGCGCAGCTGTGGCACGCCAACCGGGCGCTCGGTGCCGGCGACCCGGCGCAGCGCGCGCGCGGCGAGCGCCCGATCACCAACGTGGTGTTCATGGGGATGGGCGAGCCGCTGCAGAACTACGCGGCGACGCTGACCGCGCTGCGCATCATGCTCGACGACAACGCCTACGGGCTGTCGCGGCGGCGGGTCACGGTGTCGACGTCCGGCGTCGTGCCGATGATCGACCGGTTGCGCGACGACTGCCCGGTGGCGCTGGCGGTCTCGCTGCACGCGCCGGACGACGCACTGCGCGACGAGCTCGTGCCGCTGAACCGCAAGTTCCCGCTGGCCGAGCTGATGGCGGCGTGCCGTCGCTACCTCGAGCGCGCCCCGCGCGACTTCATCACGTTCGAGTACGTCATGCTCGACGGCGTCAACGACAGCGACCGGCATGCCGAACGGTTGCTGGCGCTGGTGCGCGACGTGCCGTGCAAGTTCAACCTGATCCCGTTCAATCCGTTTCCGAACTCCGGCCTCCGACGTTCGCCCGCCGAGCGGATCCGGCGCTTCGCGCAGCGGCTCACGGATGCAGGCATCGTGACGACGATCCGCCGAACCCGCGGCGACGACATCGACGCGGCTTGCGGGCAGCTCGCGGGCGAGGTGCAGGATCGCACCCGGCTCGGCGAGCGAGCGGCCCGGGCCGCCGGCCGTTCGGTGCCCGTCGGCGACCGGGAAGCGCGTACGACGCGCGCGGCCGGCAAGCGCGGCAGGCAGCCAGCGGAGGCGCAATGAAGACGACTGTCACCGGCCAGGCGATCACCGGCCGCAGCCGGGCCCGATGGATCGCAGTGCTGCTGGCCGGCGCCGCGCTGGTCGGTTGCGCGACCGACGGCAAGCCGCCGGCACCATCCGACAGCCAGGTCGCCGCGGTGATCCCGCAGTCGACCAACGAGACCGAGCAGAGGCGTCGTGCGCGGATCAGGCTCGAACTGGCCGCGAACTACTACCAGCAGGGCAACTTCAACGTGGCGCTCGACGAGCTGCGTCACGCGCTCGAGGTCGACCCGGGCTACGCCGCGGCCTACGGCGTGCTCGGCCTGGTCTATCGCGATCTCGGCGATCTCGATCGCGCCGAAGACAGTTTCCAGCGCGGCCTGCAGCTCGCTCCCGGCGACTCCGACCTGAACAACAACTACGGCTGGTTCCTGTGCCAGACCGGCCGCGAGCGCAAGTCGATCGACTACTTCCTGCGTGCCCTGAAGGATCCGCTGTACGCGACGCCGGCCAAGCCGCTGCACAACGCCGGCATCTG
>JAHBZV010000024.1 GCA_019635275.1 Burkholderiaceae bacterium
CCCTTGAAGTAGAGACTGGCCGAGCGCCCGGTGCCGTCACCGGCCGCCTCGTCGATCGTCAGCGTGTCGCTCAGCAGCAGCCAGTCCGGGTTGTCCGGCTCGCAGGTCGTGTAGGTCGCGCGGTGCAGCCGGGTCAGGTCGTGGCCGAGGAAATCGACCCGCTCGGCACGCCCGCGGCCGCCGTACTGCGCGAGGTAGTAGCTCGGCGTCGTGAACCAGCCCTCGTTGGCGTCGATCTTCAGCTGCAACTGCGGACCGGTGAAGATGTTGCCCTGTCGCGTAATGCGGACGTTGCCGACCGCCACCAGCTCGTCGTCGGCCTCGTAGTAGGTCAGGCGATCGCCGCGGATCACGGTGCCCGCCTTGCGCACCTCGGCGTCGCCCTCGAGCGTCGTCTCGCGTCCGGTGCGCCCGGACAACCGGTCGCCGCGGCCGAACACCGGCCGCCCTTCGCGGATCTCGGCCCGCTCCTCGCCGAGCTTCGGATCGAGCTTGAGCGAAAAGGCCTCCGATGGCCGCGCGCCGGCCTCGGTGCCCGCTCCCCTGTCGGCGCCCCTCTCCGCTGCGGTGTCCGCGCCCGTCGCCTGCGCCGTGGCGACCGTGGCCGCGAGCAATCCGGCAAGCAGGCTCGTGGAATGCGCGAGGATCGTGCGGATACGTGGCCGGCGCATGCGTCGCGCAGTGGGTCGCGCGACGGGTCGCGCGGGTCTAGGGAGCCCGCCGGATCACGGCACGCCGTGACGCCCGACGGCCGTGAACGACAGTCGACTATTATACGGACTGCCCCTCGCGCGCACGCCCCGCATGAAGCCCGTTTCCGAAGACGTCCGACTCGCCGAGCTGCGCGCCTGGCTCGCCTCGATCGAGCCCGCGCAGCGGCTCGTGCTCGACTCGATCCGCCCCGCCTCCGACGACGCGAGCTTTCGCCGCTACTTCCGCATCGACGCGGCGAGCGCTGGCGAGCCGGGCCTCGTCGCGATGGATGCGCCGCCGCCGATGGAGGATTGCCGCCCCTTCGTGCACGCCGCGCGCGTGTTCGCCGCGGCCGGCGTCAGCGTGCCCACGGTGCGCGCGGCCGATCTCGAGCGCGGCTTCCTGCTGCTGGACGACTTCGGGTCGACGACCTACCTGTCGCAGCTGGCGAGCGGTGACGCCGACGCGCTCTACCGCGACGCGATCGACGCGCTGCTCGCCCTGCAGGCGGCCAGCCGCCCGGGCGTCTTCCCCGACTACGACCGCGCGCTGCTCGAGCGCGAGCTGAACCTGTACCCGGACTGGTACCTGGCACGGCACCGGGGCGTCGCACCCGAGGCCGGCGTGCGCGCCACGCTCTCCGCCGCCTTCGAGCGGCTGCTCGCGAACAACCTGGCGCAGGGTCGTGTCTTCGTGCACCGCGACTACCATTCGCGCAACCTGATGGTGCTCGAAGGCGGCGCCAATCCCGGCATCCTCGATTTCCAGGATGCCGTCTACGGCCCGGTCACCTACGACCTGGTGTCGCTTCTGCGCGATGCCTACGTGGCCTGGCCCGAGGAACGCCAGCTCGACTGGGCGGCCCGCTACTGGGAGGGTGCGCGCCGGCGCAAGCTGCCGGTGGCCACCGCCTTCGACGATTTCTACCGCGACTTCGAGTGGATGGGGCTGCAACGGCACCTGAAGGTGCTCGGCATCTTCGCGCGCCTGTATTACCGCGACGGCAAGGACCGCTATCTCGCCGACATGCCGCTGGTGCTCGACTACGCGCTGCGCGCCGCGCGCCGCTACGCCGAGTTCGACGCGCTCACGCGGTTGATGGAAGACGTCGAGCGCCAGGCCGGCGCCTCCCTGGCGCGCACCTCCGGCCTCACGTTCTGAGGCGGGGCCGGCGACGATGCGCGCGATGATTTTGGCCGCCGGCCGCGGCGAGCGCATGCGCCCGCTGACCGACACCTGCCCGAAGCCGCTGCTGCGCGCCGGAGGGCGTCCGCTGATCGAATGGCAGTTGCTCGCGTTGCGTCGCGCAGGCATCGTCGACGTCGTGATCAACCACGCGCACCTCGGCACGATGCTCGAGCAGGCGCTAGGCGACGGCGGGCAGTGGAACCTTCGAATCCGGTATTCGCCGGAGGGCGAGGCGCTCGAGACCGCCGGCGGCATCGCCAACGCGCTGCCGCTGCTCGGCGATGGGCCGTTCCTCGTCATGGCCGGCGACGTGTTCACCGACTTCGACCCGGCGCGCGCACTGACCATCGCGCCGCAGATGCGGGCCGCCGGCCTGACGGCGTGGTGCGTGCTGATCGACAATCCGCCGCACCACCCCGCCGGCGACTTCGCGCTGCGCGACGGCCGGTTGCAGGCCGACGGGGCGCCGAGGCTCACGTTCAGCGGCATCGGCGTCTATGGCGCCGCGCTGTTCGACGGCATCGCGCCCGGCACTAAGGCGCCGCTCGCACCGCTGCTGCGCGACGCGGCGCAACGTGGACGGGCCGGTGCCGAGTACTTCGGCGGGCGCTGGACCGACGTGGGTACCCCGCAGCGCCTGGCCGAACTCGATGCACAATTGACGCAGCAGGCGCAGCAGGCGCAGCGGCGCCAGCGCCCGGCCGGCGCCTGAACGAGGACCCGCATGTTTCCCCACGACACCCGCAGACAACGACTGGCCGAGACGATGCGCGCGCACGGCGGCGGCGTCGCGATCGCCTTCACCGCGCCCGAGGTCGCGCGCAACCGCGACAGCGAGTACCCGTATCGCTGGGACAGTTACTTCTACTACCTGACCGGATTTCCCGAACCCGAGGCCGCGATGGTGCTGGTCGCCGATGGCGCGACGACCGAGTCGATCCTGTTCTGCCGCGAGAAGAACGAGGAGCGCGAGATCTGGGACGGCTTTCGCTTCGGGCCCGAGGCAGCGCGCGAGCGCTTCGGCTTCGACCGCAGCCTGCCGTTCGGCAGTCTCGACGAGGAGCTTCCGAAACTGCTCGCCGACCGGCCGGCGCTCTGGTACGCGCTGGGCGCCGACGAGGCGCTCGACGCGCGCGTGCACCGCTGGCTCGGCGCCGTGCGGGCGCAGGCGCGCGCCGGCGTCGTCGCGCCTGCGCAGGCCTTCGACCTGCGCGCGGTGCTCGACGAGATGCGGCTCTTCAAGGACGAGCACGAGATCGCGACGATGCGCCGGGCGGCGCAGATTTCCTCGGCGGCGCACGTGCGGGCGATGCGCGCGACGCGCCCCGGCTGCCACGAGTACGAGATCGAGGCCGAGCTGCTGCACGAGTTCCGCCGCAACGGCTCGCAGTTCCCGGCCTACGGCTCGATCGTCGCCGGCGGTCGCAACGCCTGCGTGCTGCACTACCGCGGAAACGACGCGCGGCTCGCCGACGGCGAGCTGCTGCTCATCGACGCCGGCTGCGAGCTCGACGGCTACGCGTCCGACATCACCCGCACCTATCCGGTCAACGGCCGCTTCACCGGGCCGCAGCGCAGGCTCTACGAGATCGTGCTCGATGCGCAGCGCGCGGCGATCGACGCGACGCGCGCCGGTGCGCGCTTCATCGACCCGCACGACGCCGCCGTGCGCGTGCTCGCCCAGGGGATGATCGACTGCGGACTGGTCGCGGGCAGCCTCGACGGCGTGATCGAGTCCGGCGCCTACAAGCGCTTCTACATGCACCGCACCGGCCATTGGCTGGGCATGGACGTGCACGATTGCGGCGATTACCGCGAGCCGGGTGCCCCGGTGCCGGCCGCCGCCGGGCCGGGCGCGCCTGCCGCCGCGACGGCCGGCGCGCCGGCTGCCGACACCGGCAAGCCCTGGCGCGTGCTCGCGCCCGGCATGGTGCTGACGGTCGAGCCTGGCCTGTACGTTCGGGCTGCCTCCGACGTGCCCGCCGAGTTCCACGACATCGGCATCCGCATCGAGGACGACGCGCTCGTCACCTCATCGGGCTGCGAGATCCTCACCGTCGACGCGCCCAAGCGCGTCGACGACATCGAGGCGCTGATGCGCGGATGAGCAGCGATCGCCAGGTCGTGCGCATCGAAGGGCGCGGCCCGGTCGCGATGGCGCTCGCGCTGTTCCTTTCGCGGCAGGGATTCGACGCCGCGTCGATTTCGATCGACCCGATTCCCGCCGAGCTGCCTCCCTGGCTCGAGTCGCGCTCGATCGCGCTGTCGCTCGGCAGCTGGCAGCTGCTGTCGCGGGTGGCCACGCTTGCGCCCGCAGCGCCGATCCTGCGCGTCGAGGTGTCGCTGCGCGGCCGCGCCGGGCGCACGCGGATGCACGCCGCCGACCTGCGCGCGCCCGCGCTCGGCTACGTGCTGCGCTACGGTCCGCTGCACCGCGCGCTCGCCGCTGCCTGGGCCGCGCGCCAGCGATCGGCGCCGCCGGCCGATGCCGACGAGGCCACCCCCACGCTGACCGTGATCGCCGACGGCGAGCCGGGCACCGCGTCGAAGGTGCGTGACTTCGACCAGACCGCACTGCTCGCCGAACTCGTCGTCGATCGCGACGGGCACGGCGCCGCGTTCGAGCGCTTCACCGACGAGGGGCCGTTGGCGCTGCTGCCGCTGCCGCAGGCGCGACGCTACGCGCTCGTCTGGTGCGCCCGGCCCGACGAAGCCGCGCGACGCGCCGCGCTCGACGCGCCGGCATTCGAGGCCGAGCTGCTTGCCATGTTCGGCGGCGCGCTCGGCGCGCTGCGGCTCGACAGCGATCGCGTGCTCACGCCGCTGCAGCGGCGCCTTCGCGCGGCCGATGTCGACCCGCGACGTCTCGCGATCGGCAATGCCGCGCAGGCGCTGCATCCCGTGGCCGGCCAGGGACTGAACCTGGGCCTTCGCGACGCCTTCGAACTCGCCGCCCTGCTTGGAGAGTTGCGCGCGTCGGACCGGCGCCTCGACGAAGTGACAGCGCGCTTCGCGCGCGCTCGGCGCGCCGATCGCGGCCTGACGGTCGCTGTCACCGACACGCTCGCGCAGGCGTTCACATTTCCGGCGATCGCGCGCCTCGAGTCGCTCGCGCTCGGCGCGCTCGACCTCGCCGCGCCGGCACGCAACGCGTTGGCCGCTTCGCTGGCCTTCGGACTGCGCAACGCCTGAATCTTTCGGACGTGGTTTGTCCGACCGTTGTTCACCGAGCGTCTCTTTTTGCGCGTTTGCTGCCCTGCACACTTCTTGGGCAGCGTCGTTTTCGATAGAATCGCGCTCCCCTTGTTCGAAGCGCGCATCCGGTTCGCTCGCGATGGTCCCGACAACAATCAGAATCGGCCCGCACACGCTGCGCAATCGCGTGTTCGTGGCGCCGATGGCGGGCGTCACCGACCGACCGTTCCGCCAGCTGTGCAAGCGGCTCGGCGCGGGTTACGCAGTGTCCGAGATGGCCGCCTCCAACCCGCGCCTGTGGGCGAGCGTCAAGACCTCGCGACGTACCGATCACTCGGGCGAGATCGAGCCGCGGGCGGTGCAGATCGCCGGCGCCGATCCGGCGATGATGGCCGAGGCTGCGCGCTACAACGTCGACCGCGGCGCGCAGGTCATCGACATCAACATGGGCTGCCCGGCGAAGAAGGTCTGCAGCGTGGCGGCCGGTTCCGCGCTGATGGCCGACGAGCCCCTGGCGATCGCGATCGTCGAGGCGGTCGTGCGCGCCGTCGAAGTGCCGGTCACCGTCAAGCTTCGCACCGGCCCGACGCCCTCGTCGCGCAACGCCGTGAGACTGGCGCGCGCATTCGAGTCGGCCGGGGCGGCGATGCTCGCGGTGCACGGCCGCACTCGCGCCTGCGCGTTCGGCGGTCGCGCCGAATACGCGACGATCGGCGAGGTCAAGGCCGCGGTGTCGGTCCCGGTGGTCGCCAACGGCGACATCGATTCGCCGCAGGCCGCGCGCGACGTCCTGCGCGCCACCGGCGCCGACGCGGTGATGATCGGCCGCGCCGCGCAGGGCCGGCCCTGGATCTTCCGCCAGATCGCCCAATTCCTCGAGACCGGCGAGCTGCTCGCCGAGCCCGACGACGCGGCGATCGCCATGCTGCTGCGCGATCACCTGCTCGATCACTACGCCTTCCACGGCGAGGAGCGCGGCGTTCGCAGCGCGCGCAAGCACGTCGGCTGGTACCTCGCCGGCCGCGCGGGCGCGCAAGCCTTCCTCGCCGCGTTCAACGCGCTCGAATCCGCCGAGGCGCAACTCGCGGCGCTCGAGGGTTTCCTCGCGCAGAACGGCTGCGCCGGCGCGGCCAACGACACCCAGTTCCTGCGGAGCCACGCAGCATGAGCAGACAGACCACGCTGGACGATGCCGTCGTTCGCAGCCTCGAGCGCTACTTCAACGACCTCGAAGGCACGCCGCCGAACTCGATCTACGACATGGTGATCCAGGCGGTCGAACGGCCCATGCTCGAGGTCGTGATGCGCGAGGCGCACGGCAACCAGCTGCGCGCCAGCGAGATGCTCGGCATCAACCGCAACACTCTGCGCAAGAAGCTGCAGCAGCACGGGATGCTTCGTTCATGACGCGCGCAATCCGCCGCGCGCTGATCAGCGTCTCCGACAAGTCCGGCGTCGTCGAACTCGCCCGGGCGCTCGCCGGGCTCGGCATCGAGATCCTCTCCACCGGCGGCACCGCGAAGCTGCTCGCGCAGCAAGGCGTCGCCGTCACCGAGGTGTCCGACCACACCCGCTTTCCCGAGATGCTCGACGGGCGCGTGAAGACGCTTCACCCGTCCATCCACGGCGGCCTGCTCGCCCGGCGCGAACTCGACGCGCACATGCAGGCGATCGCCGCGCACGGCATCGTGCCGATCGACCTGCTGGTAGTGAACCTGTACCCGTTCGAGGCGACCGTCGCCCGTGCCGAGTGCACGCTGGAAGACGCGATCGAGAACATCGACATCGGCGGACCGGCGATGGTGCGCTCGGGCGCGAAGAACTGGCGCGGCGTCGGCGTGCTCACCGACGCCGCCCAGTACGCCGGCGCGCTGGCCGAGATCCGCGAGACCGGCGGGCTGTCCGACGCGACCCGCTTCGCGCTGGCGGTGGCCGCGTTCAACGCCATCGCCAACTACGACGGCGCGATCTCCGACTACCTGTCGTCGTTGCGTCCCGACGGCACCCGCAGCGAGTTCCCCGGCCAGTCCAACGGCCGCTTCGTCAAGCTGCAGGACCTTCGCTACGGCGAGAACCCGCACCAGCGCGCCGCGTTCTACCGCGACCTGCACCCGGCGCCGGGCTCGCTGGTCACGGCGCGGCAGCTGCAGGGCAAGGAACTCTCCTACAACAACATCGCCGACGCCGACGCGGCCTGGGAGTGCGTGAAGAGCTTCGACACGCCGGCCTGCGTGATCGTCAAGCACGCGAACCCCTGCGGCGTGGCGCTCGGCGCCGACGCGGCCGACGCCTACTCGCGAGCGTTCCGCACCGACCCGACGTCGGCGTTCGGCGGCATCATCGCGTTCAACCGGCCGGTCGACGGCGAGGCCGCTCGCGCGGTCTCGAAGCAGTTCGTCGAGGTGGTGCTCGCGCCCTCCTACACCGACGAGGCGAAGCAGGTGTTCTCGGCGAAGGCCAACGCGCGCGTACTCGAGATCCCGCTGGACGGGGTCAGGCCCGACGGCGCCACCGACTGGGAGCGCGGCCGCAACGCCCAGGACGTCAAGCGCGTGGGCTCGGGCCTGCTGATCCAGAGCGCCGACAATCGCGGCATGACGCTGTCCGAGCTGAAGGTGGTCACGAAGCGGGCCCCCACCGAGGCGCAGCTGAACGACCTGCTGTTCGCGTGGCGGGTGGCCAAGTACGTGAAGTCGAACGCGATCGTGTTCTGCGGCGACGGCATGACGCTGGGCGTCGGCGCGGGGCAGATGAGCCGCATCGACTCGGCGCGCATCGCGTCGATCAAGGCGGCCAACGCCGGACTGCAGCTCGCCGGCTCGGTGGTCGCCTCCGACGCGTTCTTCCCGTTCCGCGACGGGCTCGACGTGGTCGCCGACGTCGGCGCGACCGCGGTCATCCAGCCCGGCGGCTCGGTGCGCGACGAAGAGGTCATCGCCGCCGCCGACGAGCGCGGCATCGCGATGGTGTTCACCGGCGTACGGCACTTCCGGCATTAGGCCAGCCCGGTGCGCATCCTCGGCATCGACCCGGGCTTGCGCCTGACCGGCTTCGGCGTCATCGACGTGCAGGGCCGCGCGCTGCACTACGTCGCCAGCGGCGTGATCCGCATCCCGCCCGGGTCGTTGCCGCCGCGCCTGAAGTCGATCCACGAAGGCGTCTCCGAGGTGATCGCCGAGTACCGCCCCGAGATCGCGGTCGCCGAAATCGTCTTCGTCAACGTCAATCCGCAGTCGACGCTGCTGCTCGGCCAGGCGCGCGGCGCGGCGATCACCACGCTGGTCGCGCACGGTTTGGCGGTGCACGAGTACACCGCGCTGCAGGTCAAGCAGGCGGTGGTGGGCTACGGACGGGCGGCCAAGTCGCAGGTCCAGGCGATGGTGCAGCACCTGCTGCGCCTGCCCGGCGTGCCCTCCACCGACGCGGCCGACGCGCTGGCCTGCGCGATCTGCCACGCGCACGCGGCGACGATGACCAGCGCCGCCGGCGGCAGCGCAATGCGAGGCGGCCGGCTCCGGTAAGATCCGCGGATGATCGGCCGACTGCACGGAACCCTGCTCGACAAGCGTCCGCCCACCGTGCTCGTCGACGTGGGCGGCGTCGGCTACGAAGTCGACGTGCCGATGAGCACGTTCTACGACCTGCCGCCGCCGGGCGAGCGCGTCACGCTGCTGGTCCAGCAGGTCGTCCGCGAGGACGCTCACCTGCTCTACGGCTTCCTGCGCGTCGACGAGCGCGACGCGTTCAGGCAGCTGATCCGCATCTCGGGCGTGGGCCCGCGCACGGCGCTGTCGGTGCTCTCGGGAATGTCGGTCGCCGACCTCGCGCAGTCGGTGGCGATGCAGGAATCGGGCCGGCTCCAGAAGGTGCCTGGCATCGGCAAGAAGACCGCCGAGCGGCTGCTGCTCGAACTGAAGGGCAAGCTCGCACCCGAGGTCGGCGCGGCAGGCCGCCCGGCCGAGGCCGATGCGGGCATCGACGTGCTGCACGCGCTGCTCGCGCTCGGCTACTCCGAGCGCGAGGCCACCGCGGCGATCCGCCAGCTGCCGGCGGGCACCGCAGTCTCCGACGGCATCAAGCAGGCGCTGAAGCTGCTGGCGAAGTCATGATCGAGCACGATCGCCTGATTGCCGCCGCCGCGGCCTCGCCCGCCGAGGAGGCCGTCGAGCGCGCGCTGCGCCCGCGCCGGTTGGCCGACTACGTCGGCCAGCCGAAGATCCGCGAGCAGCTCGAGATCTTCATCGCGGCCGCGCGCGGCCGCGGCGAGGCGCTCGACCACCTGTTGCTGTTCGGCCCGCCCGGCCTGGGCAAGACCACGCTCGCGCACATCGTCGCCGCGGAGATGGGCGTGAACCTGCGCCAGACCTCGGGCCCGGTGCTCGAGCGCCCGGGCGACCTCGCCGCGATCCTCACCAACCTCGACCGCAACGACGTGCTGTTCATCGACGAGATCCACCGGCTCTCGCCGATCGTCGAGGAGATCCTGTATCCGGCGCTCGAGGACTTCCAGATCGACATCATGATCGGCGAAGGGCCGGCCGCGCGCTCGATCAAGCTCGACCTGCAGCCGTTCACGCTGATCGGCGCGACGACCCGGGCCGGCATGCTGACGAACCCGCTGCGCGACCGCTTCGGCATCGTCGCGCGGCTCGAGTTCTACGACGTCGACGACCTCGCCCGGATCGTCGCCCGCTCGGCGCAGCTGCTGGGCGCCCCCACGACCGACGACGGCGCACGCGAGATCGCCCGCCGGTCGCGCGGCACGCCGCGAATCGCCAACCGGCTGCTCAGGCGGGTGCGCGACTATGCCGAAGTCAAGGCGCAGGGGCGAATCGACGCGGCAATCGCCGACGCGGCGCTGCGCATGCTCGACGTCGACCCGATCGGCTTCGACGTGATGGACCGCAAGCTGCTGCTGGCGGTGATCGAGAAGTTCTCGGGCGGCCCGGTCGGCCTGGACAACCTCGCCGCGGCCATCGGCGAGGAGCGCGACACGATCGAGGACGTGCTCGAGCCCTACCTGATCCAGCAGGGCTTCCTGCAACGCACGCCGCGCGGGCGCGTCGCCACGGCCGCGGCCTGGCGCCACTTCGGGCTCGCGATGCCCGGCGGCCCCGGACCCGACCTCTGGGCCGGCATCGGCGGCGACGCCCCCACCGGCAGCGGCAACGGCGGCGGCGGCGCCGGCGACGCGGGTGACTGACGAGTTCGTCGAGCGGCTGGTTCGCGCCACGCCGCGCGCCTGGGTCACGGTCGCGCTCGTCGCCGTCAACGTCGCGGTCTGGCTGGCCAACGTCGCCAGCGGGATGAGCCTGCTGATGCCGCGGCCGATCGAGCTGCTGGCCTGGGGCGGCAACCTGCTGCCCGCCACGCTCGAGCAGCCCTGGCGGCTGCTCGCCGCGACCTTCCTGCACGCCGGGGCGATCCACATCGGCTTCAACATGTGGGCGCTGTGGAACATGGGCGCGATCGCCGAGCGCTTCTACGGCAACCTGCAGTTCCTGGCGATCTACCTGCTGTCGGGGCTGTTCGGGTCGCTCGCGAGCCTGCACTTCGCCGCGCGCGAGGCGGTGTCGGTCGGCGCATCGGGCGCGATCTTCGGTGTCACCGGCGCGCTGCTGGCGGCGCTGTTCACCAAGCACGACAAGCTGCCCGCCCCGCTGGTCGCATCGATGCGCTCGTCGCTGCTGATGTTCGTCGGCTATTCGCTGTTCCTCGGGTTCACCTCCGGAGTGGTCGACAACGCCGCGCACGTGGGCGGCCTGGTCTCGGGATTCGCGCTGGCCACGGTCATGGCCGAGAAGTTCGACTGGGCCGAGTACCGGCGCAACGCCGCCTCGCGCGCGCTGGTCGCGATCGGCGCCGCGGCGGTCGCGGCCGCGTTTGCATGGCGCACGCTGCCCGCGCCGCCGATGTAGCGCAGGCGCGGGGTGCCGTGGCGGGCATTGGTAGAATCCGCCGGTGACTGCTGCAGCCGCTGCGCCCACGAACCCGAACGCCCTGGTTGCCGAGGCGGGGCCCGCGCTCCCGTCGGCGCGCGGCGACTCGTCGGCGGCGACGCGCGCGCCGCTCGCGTTCTCGATGCCGGTGCGGGTCTACTACGAGGACACCGACGCCGGCGGCATCGTCTACTACGCCAACTGGCTGCGCTACTTCGAGCGCGCCCGCACCGACTGGCTGCGCGCGCTCGGGGCCGAGCACACCCGGCTGGCCGAGCAGGCGGGCGTCGTCTTCGTGGTGCGCGAGATTGCCGTCGACTATCGGCAGCCGGCCCGCCTCGACGACCTGCTGGAAGTCGAGGTGCGGCTGATCGAGGCGCGGCGGGCGTCCTGGACGCTCTGGCAGTGCGCGCGGCTCGGCGGGCAGCCCGAGCCGCTGGTCGCGGCCACGGTTCGCATCGCGGCGATCCGCCGCGACGACGGCCGCCCGACGGGCTTTCCGCGCTGGCTGAACGAGCGGGTCGCCGCAGCCCTTCCCCAACGCCCCGTCGACGAGTAAACGGCGAATGAACAGCGAACTGTCGATCGTCTCGATGATCACCAACGCCAGCGTGCTGGTACAGCTGGTGATGGCCGTGCTGATGCTGATCTCCCTCGGCTCGTGGAGCGTCATCTTCCGCAAGTGGTTCGCGATCCGCGCCGCGAAGCAGGCCACCGACCGCTTCGAGACCGAGTTCTGGAAGGACCGCGACCTAGGCACGCTGTACCAGCAGGTGCGCAACGAGGGCCACGACCACGGTTCGCTCGCGCGGATCTTCGAGTCGGGGATGGGCGAGTTCCTGAAGACCCGCCAGCAAAAGCCCGGCGACATCAACGCGATGCTCGACGGCTCGCGCCGCGCGATGCGCGCCGCCTACCAGCGCGAGATGGACGCACTCGAATCGAGCCTCGCGTTCCTGGCGTCAGCGGGCTCGGTCAGCCCCTACATCGGCCTGTTCGGCACCGTCTGGGGCATCATGAACTCGTTCCGGGGGCTGGCCAACGTGCACCAGGCGACGCTCGCGTCGGTCGCGCCCGGCATCGCCGAGGCGCTGGTCGCCACCGCGATCGGCCTGTTCGCAGCGATCCCCGCGGTGGTCGCCTACAACCGTTTCGCCTACGACATGGACCGTCTGTCGACCCGGTTCGACAGTTTCATCGACGAATTCTCCAATATCCTGCAGAGGCAGGCTCGCTGATGGCTGCCACCGCTCCGCGCTCGCGCTCCGGCGGCCGCGGCCGCCGGCTGGTCAACGAGATCAACGTCGTGCCCTACATCGACGTGATGCTGGTGCTGCTCGTGATCTTCATGGTGACCGCGCCGATGCTGCCGCCCGGGGCGATTGACCTGCCGCGCGCAGGCCGCAGCAACACGCGGCCCGACCAGTACATCGAGGTGCAGGTGCGCGCGGCCGGCGACATGCGCGTGCGCGGCGTGAACACCGGCGACCCGTCCGAGCGCCGCGTCGGCCGCGGCGACCTGGCCGGAGCGATCGAGCAATTGCGCGGCGACAATGCGCAGATGGCGGTCGTGATCAGCGGCGACCGCTCGGTGCGCTACGAGGCGATCATCGACGTGATGAACGAACTGCAGAAACTGAACGTCGGCCGCGTGGCGCTCATGGTCAAGCCCGCCAACTGACCCTTCCCGCCAATCGACGACACCCGACGACACCGACATCCGATCCACGCCGATGCGCGCCCTGATGCCCCTCGACCCCCCCGCAGGCCCGGCCCCCGCGATGCCGCGCTCGGGCGGCGCCGGGCCCGTGCGCAAGCCGCCGAAACCGAAGGGCCGGGCCCGCGCATTCGCGCTGGCGCTCGCGATGCACGGCCTGCTCGTGCTCATGCTGTTCGTCGGCATCCGCTGGCAGACGCAGAAGCCGGCCCCGGTTTCCGCCGAGATGTGGTCGCCCGGCATGCCGGTCGAGCCGCAGCCCAGGCCCGTCGCACAGCCGAAGCCCGAGCCGAAGCCCGCGCCCGAGCCGAAGCCCGCGCCCGAGCCGCCGCCCCCGCCTCCGCCCCCCGTGGTGCGTGCCCCCGAACCGGCGCCGGCCGTCGAGAAACCCGACATCGTCCTCGAGCAGCAGCGCAAGGCCCGCGAGGAGGCCGCGCGGCGCGAGGAAGAGGCGCGCCGACAGGCCGAGATCCGCCGCAAGGAAGCCGAGGCGCGCAAGGCCGCCGAAGAGAAGGCGCGCCGCGAGCAGGAACTCGTCGCGAAGCGCGAAGCCGAGGCCAAGGCCAAGCGCGAAGCCGAGGCGAAAGCCAGGCGCGAAGCCGAGGCCAAGGCCAAGCGCGAGGAAGAGGCGAAGGCGAAGCGCGAAGCCGACGAGAAGGCGAGACGCGAGGCGCAGGAGAAGGCGCGCCGCGAGCAGGACGAGAAGCAACGCCAGGCCTACCTCGATCGCCTGCGCGCTTCGGCCGGCACCCCGACCGAGGGCGGCCGAAGCGGCGGCGCCTCGGGCGCTTCAGGGGCCGTGGGCACCCCCGGGGCCACCGGTTCGGCGGGCGGCGCGGGCACCGACAACGGCTACGTCGCCCGACTGTCGGCGCTGATCCGCTCGAACACCGTCTACCAGGTGCCGGCCGACCTCGCCGGCAACCCGAAGGCCGTCTTCGTCGTGAAGGTGGCGCCCGACTGCACGATCATGTCGGTGAAGCTGCGCCGCTCGAGCGGCATTGCCGCCTGGGACGATGCGGCCGAGCGCGGCATCCAGCGCTCGTCGCCGCTGCCGCGCCAGCGCGACGGCAGTTGCCCGCCCGAGCTCGAGATCGCGCGCGGGCCGAAGGACGACCGATGACCCGCGACGCCGGGCCCCGTGCGCCGAAGCCCCGTGGCCCGGAGGTTCACTGCGCAGGCCGCTATAATCCGCGCTTGGTCGTCACGAGGAGTTTCATGAGGAGACTGTTCCTGGCGCTGTGTCTCGCGCTGGCGCTGCCCGTCGGGCACGCCCAGATGCGCATCGACGTCTCCGGGGTCGGCGCCACCCAGTACCCGATCGCCATCGCCAGCTTCGCCACCGACGGCCGCGTGCCGCAGGACGTCGCCAACGTGGTGCGCGGCGACCTCGCCCGCAGCGGCGCGTTCCGCGTGATCGACCCCCAGGCGACGATGTCCGACACCGCGTCGATCAACTTCCCCGACATCCGCTCGCGCGGCGCCGACTCGGTGCTTGCCGGGTCGGTGTCCCGGCTCGCCGACGGCCGCTACGACATCCGCTTCCGCCTGAGCGACGCCGTGCGCCAGAGCACGATCGGCGGCGAGTCGCTGGTGGTGAGCGAGGCCGACCTGCGCTACGGTGGGCACCGCGTCGCCGACTGGGTCTACGAGAAGATCACCGGCGAGAAGGGCATCTTCTCGACGCGCATCGCGTTCGTCTCCAAGCAGGGCAACCGGTTCAAGCTCAACGTCGCCGACTGGGACGGCGAGAACGTGGTCTCGCCGCTGACCTCGCCCGAGCCGATCATCTCGCCGTCGTGGTCGCCCGACGGCACGCGGCTGGCCTACGTCTCGTTCGAGCTGAAGAAGCCGGTCGTCTACGTGCACACGCTCGCGAGCGGCCAGCGCAAGGCGGTCGCGAACTTCAAGGGCAGCAACAGCGCGCCTGCGTGGTCGCCCGACGGTCGCACGCTGGCGGTGGCTCTCACGCAGGACGGCCTGTCGCAGATCTACCTGATCAACGCCGACGGCTCCGGTTCGCCGCGCCGGCTCACCAGTTCGTCGGGCATCGACACCGAGCCGGTCTTCGCGCCGGATGGCAAGAGCCTCTACTTCACGTCCGACCGCGGCGGGTCGCCGCAGATCTACCGCATTTCGCTGGGCGGCGGCGACGCCGCCCGCGTCACCTTCGGCTCGTCGTACAACGTGAGCCCGCGCATCAGCCCCGACGGCAAGACGCTCGCCTTCCTGACGCGGCGCGAAGGCCGCTTCCTGGTAGCTGTGCGCGACCTCGCCGGCGGCAACGAGACACTGCTGTCGGAGGCGGGCCGCGAGGAGTCGCCCAGCTTCGCGCCGAACGGGCGCTGGGTGATGTACGCGACGCAGGCCGGCGGACGCGACTCGCTGGTCGCGGTCAGCATCGACGGCCGCGTGCGCCAGCGCATGACCTCGAACGCGGGGGACATCCGCGAACCCACCTGGGGGCCCTTCGCGAAGTGACAGCGAAGCAGCCTCGACAACCACGAACAGTCACGACACAGAGGGCACGATGAAAACGACGATCCGACTCGCAATCGCCGCCACGATGATGGCGTTCCTCGCCGCGTGCTCGAGCGTGAAGCTCGAGGACGAAGCCGCAGGCAAGGGGCCGGCTCCGATCGAGAGTCGCGATGGCGCGGGCGGCGCGACAGCCGGCGGCGCCAGCGGCCGTTCCGTCGAGCCCGTGACGGTCGGTGCCACCGACCCGCTGAACGACCCGAAGAGCCCGCTGGCCAAGCGCAGCATCTACTTCGACTTCGACAGCTTCGTGATCAAGGACGAGTTCCGCGGCACGGTCGAAGCCCACGCGCGCTACCTGCTCGCCAACAGCGCCAAGCGCGTCGTGATCCAGGGCAACACCGACGAGCGCGGCAGCCGCGAGTACAACCTCGCGCTGGGGCAGAAGCGCGCCGAGGCGGTGCGCCGCGCGATGTCGGCGCTCGGCGTGCCCGACAAGCAGATGGAGGCGGTGAGCTTCGGCGAGGAGCGTCCGCGCGCCACCGGCGCCGACGAGGCCTCGTACGCCGAGAACCGTCGCGCCGACCTCGTTTACCAGTGAAGCGGGCATCGCGATGACGCCGCGCCGCGCACTCACCGGGTTCTGCGTCGCCACCGGCCTGCTATCGGTGGCGCCGGGTGCGCACGCGCTGTTCGAGGACGACGAGGCCCGCCGGGCGATCCTCGACGTCCGCGGCCGCGTGCAGGTGCTGCAGCAGCAGACCAACGACAAGCTCGACGAGCTCTCGCGGCGCGTCGAGCGGCTCGAGCAGGGCTCGCGCGGGCAGCTCGAACTGCAGTCGCAGCTCGACGCGATGCGCCAGGAGATCGCGCGGCTGCGCGGCCAGCTCGAGGTGCAGACCAACGAGCTGGTGACGCTGCAGCGCCAGATGCGCGACCAGATGGCCAACGTCGACTCGCGCATCAAGCGCTTCGAACCGGTCACCACGCAGATCGACGGGCGCACCGTCACCGTCGACCAGTCCGAGCAGCGCGCGTTCGAGGCCGCGCTCGCGCTGTTCCGCAACGGCGACTTCCGTGGCGCACTCACCGGTTTCCAGCTGTTCCAGGCGCAGTACCCCGACAGTCCCTACCTGCCGAGCGTGCTGTTCTGGATCGGCAGCAGCCAGTTTGCGCTGAAGGACTACAAGGGCGCGATCGCCAGCCACCAGGCGCTGATCACGAAGTATCCCGACAACCCGCGCGCCCCCGACGCGCTGCTCAACGTCGGCTACGCCCAGGCCGAGAGCGGCGACCGGCGCGCCGCGCGCAGCACGCTCGAGTCGGTGATCGCCAGGTACCCGCAGAGCCAGGCGGCTCCGCTCGCCAAGGACCGGCTGGCCAAGCTGCCGGCGCGCTGATGCGCGCCGTCGTCCTGCTCTCGGGCGGGCTCGACTCGGCCACCGTGCTCGCTCTGGCCCGCGATAAGGGCCGCGACTGCTACGCGCTTTCGCTTCGCTACGGGCAGCGCCACGCCGCCGAGCTGGGCGCCGCTGCGCGCATCGCGGCAGCGCTGGGGGCCGCGCGCCACGAGATCGTCGACGTCGACCTCTCGCGTTTCGGCGGCTCGGCGCTGACCGACGCGACGATCGCCGTCCCGGAGCAACCGGGCGCGCCCGGCGCAATCCCGGTCACCTACGTCCCGGCGCGAAACACCATCATGCTGTCGATCGCGCTGGGCTGGGCCGAAGTCCTCGACGCCGGCGAGATCCACTTCGGCGCCAACGCGGTCGACTACTCCGGCTACCCGGACTGCCGCCCCGAGTACGTGGCCGCGTTCGAGCGGATGGCCAACCTCGCGACGAAGGCCGGCGTCGAAGGCAGGCCGATCCGCATTTGCGCGCCGATCATCGACATGAGCAAGGCGCAGATCATCCGCGAAGGCGCGCGACTCGGCGTCGATTTCTCGATGACGGTGTCGTGCTACCAGGCCGACGGGCAGGGACGCGCCTGCGGGCGCTGCGACGCGTGCCGGATCCGGCGCGACGGGTTTGCGGCGGCGGGCGTTGCGGATCCGACCCGGTATCGGTGAGCGGTGCCGCTCGGGGAGGCGCGTGCCGGCCACACCGCCGTCTCAGCGACGTTCGCGCTGGTGCCGGATCGCCAATGCAACGACGGTGTCGGAGGCGGGATCGTGGCGATACAACGCCACGTGGCCGCTGCGCCCACGCGAAATCAGCCACTCGCGCAACCCCGCCTCGGCCGGCCGATCATCGGATGGTCTTTCAGCACGGTCAGGGCGCTGGCGATCAGCGGCCCCGTACCGACGCATCAGGTCGTTTGACCCGGGAAGACACCCATACTAAAATTGCGGGCTTCGCAAGATGGGTCGTTAGCTCAGCTGGTAGAGCAGCGGACTTTTAATCCGTTGGTCGCTGGTTCGAATCCAGCACGGCCTACCAACACTTTCAAGGGCTTGGCAGAGATGCCAGGCCCTTCGTGTTCATCGGCCCGCAACGATCACCGCCGCGCCGACGGCGTCATCCGCCCGACGGACGGACCCGCGCATGCCCCGAGCCCAGTGGGCCGGCGGCCATATACTCGACCTGCACCGGGCCCGTCGCGCGCCCGGAATGGGGAGTGCAACAGATGAACAAGTCCATGATTGCTGGAGCCGTGCTCGGCGGCGCGGCGGTCCTGTCAGTCGGCGCCGTTGCGGGCTACAAGACCTTCACGGCCCCGTCGTACGCCGAGGTGGTCGCCGTGAAGCCGGTCAAGCACGTCGACAAGCGGCGCGAGGAAGAGTGCGCGATGGTGCCGGTGACGCGTCGCCGCGAGGTGAAGGACGAGAACCGGATCGTCGGCACAGCGGTGGGCGCGGTCGTCGGCGGCGTCATCGGCAACCAGATCGGCGGCGGCCGGGGCAAGAGTCTGGCGACGGTCGCGGGCGCGGTCGGCGGCGGCTACGCCGGCAACCAGGTCCAGAAGGGCATGCAGGACCGCGACACTTACACGACGGAAGAGCGGCGCTGCAAGACGGTCGAGCGGCCGGTAGAGCGCGTGGTCGGCTACGACGTGCGCTACACGCTGAACGGCCGGACCGACACGGTGCGCATGGACCACGAGCCCGGGGACAAGATCCCCGTCAAGGACGGCAAGCTCGTCCTCGACGCGCCGGCGGCAAAGCCGGCCGGCAAGAGCTGACGCCCCCGGCGCGGCACGCTCGCGGTCACACCGAGACCAGCACGTCGCACTGCGACTCGGCCAGCACGTGCCGGGTAACGCTGCCGAGGAACAACTCCTCGACCACGTTCTGGCCGTGCTTGCCGATCACGATCAGGTCGCAGTTCAACTCCTGTTCCTGCTCGACGATCCGTAGCGACGGATCGCCGTGCGTCACGACCAGCCGCGCGGCGTGAGGCGGCAATCCGGCCTCCCCGGCCAATTCGAGCAGTTTCCGGGTCGCGTCCTGCCTCGCGACGATGCGGTGCTGGTGGATCGTTGCTTCGTCGACCCTGGCGTACCGAAGGTGCCCCTCGAACGGCACCTCGAACGCGTGCAACAGGGCGATGTCGGCCTTCGGGGCGACCGACCGGGCGTGCCTGACGGCCCGCACCGACGATGGCGAGAAGTCGACGGGCACGAGCAAGGCGCGGTACGGCTCGTGGGGGACCTGCTTGACGACCAGCATCGGGCGCGTCGCCTTGCCGAGCATCCGGGCGGCGGTGGAACCGAGCAGCGAATGCCGCGCGTAGCTCTCGCCGCGCGCGCCGCAGACGATCAGGTCTGCCGCGGTCTCGTCGATATGCCTGGCCAACTCCGCGAGCACCGGGCCGGCCGCGACGCGAGCGCCCGCGGACACACCGAAGCGTTCCCGCAGCGCTTCCGCGAGCTCGCCGAGCCGCTCCCGCACGGCGCCCAGGACACGCTCCTGCAAGCCGTCGGGGGGCCCCAGCATCAGTTGCCGCAGCCTCTCGAGCGGTGCCCGATCGACCACGTGAAGCAGGTCCAGCGACGCTCCCGTCTCCTGGCTCAACATCGCGGCGCGCTCGACGGCATGGCGTGACGGGGCCGAGAGATCGGTCGCGGCCAGGAGATGGCGCAGCTCGGGCATCGTCGTCGTCCTCTTCGGCGCGGTGCGATTCGGGTGTCTGCCGCAGCCCCTGCCTGGCGCGGCGGCGGATGCTACGCTCGGGCATTTTCCGCGCCCGAGCGTGACAGCGGCCATCGTACTGCATCGGATGCATCGTCCGGCCGCGATCCGCGCACGGGCCGTCGTGCGTGACCAACCCGGTGGACCTGCACCCTGTCGTCGTCTTTCTCGCGGGCCTGGTGATCATCGTCGTCGGCGGCGAGATGCTGCTGCGCGGCGCGTCGCGCCTCGCCGTGATGCTCGGCATCCGGCCGATCATCATCGGCCTGACCGTCGTGTCGATCGGTACCAGCACGCCCGAACTGGCAGTGGGCATCACGGCAGCCATCGAGGGCAAGGGGTCGCTGGCAGTGGGCAACATCGCCGGGGCGAACATCGTCAACATCCTGTTCATCCTCGGCCTGAGCGCGGTGATCCGGCCGCTGCCGATTCGCTCCCTGAGCGTAAGGTTCGACGTCCCGGTGATGATTGCCTCGGCGCTCGCACTCGTCGCCATGGCCTGGGACGGCGTCCTCAGTCGCGTCGAGGGACTGGTCCTGGTGCTCGCGGCGATCGCCTACACCGCGACCATCGTGCAATTGAGCCGGCTCGAGTCCGCCGCACTGAGGCGCGAGTTCGCCGAGGAGTACGGAGCCTCCGCGCTGGAACCCGGTCGCGGCGCCGCGCGCGGCGCCTGGCACGCGATGCTGCTCGTCGTCGGCATCGCGGCGACGGCGCTGGGCGCCCAGTTGCTGGTCTCGGGTGCCGCCGGACTCGCGCGCGCCTGGGACGTCCCGGAAGCGGTCATCGGGCTGACCATCGTCGCCATCGGCACCACGGCGCCGGAGTTCGTCACGACGCTGATGTCGACGCTGAAGAACGACCGGGACGTCGCGATCGGAAACCTGATCGGCAGCAGCATCTACAACATCCTGGTCGTCCTCGGCCTCACCTGCGTGGTCGCGCCGGACGGGGTGGACGTGAGCGACGACATCCTGCGGTTCGACCTGCCGCTGGCGGCGGCGGTGGCGCTCGTGTGCCTGCCCGTGTTCCGGAGCGACCGACTGGTCTCGCGGCGCGAAGGCGCCGCGTTCGTCGCGGCCTACCTGGCCTATCTGGCCTGGCTGTTGTTCGCGCGTAGCTGAGCGGCGTTCCGACGCGATTCACGGTCTTGCTCGCCGCGTCGCGCCCCCGAGCGCAGGACGTCGACGGAGGCGTCGGCGCCAAAGCGGCGGTTGCAATCCGGCCGCGCTTTCGCTACAACGAACGACCGCCGCCGCGGCGGGCGCGTCGGTGGCCGTGCGGCCGCGTCGCCGCCTCCGGGCTACGGGGAGCCCCGTCGATGACCGAATTCTGGCTGTTCCTGCACTTCGTCGCCGTCGTCGTCTGGATCGGCGGCATGGTGTTCGCGCACTTCTGCCTGCGCCCTGCGGCGCTCGCGACGCTGCAGCCGCCGCAACGCCTGCCGCTGATGGCCGCGGCGCTCGGGCGGTTCTTCGCACTGGTGGGCGGGTCGCTGGTGCTGCTCTGGGGCAGCGGGCTGGCGATGTTCGCCGCGATGACGAGCTCGGGCGGCAAGCCGCCGATGTCGTGGAACCTGATGGCCGCGATCGCCGCAGTGATGACGCTGGTGTTCCTCTGGATCGCGCTGAAGCTGCACCCGAAGCTGCGCGCTGCCGTCGCGGCGTCCGAGTGGCCCGGCGCCGCCGCCGCGCTCGATGCGATCCGCCGCCTCGTGGTGCTGAACCTCGCGCTGGGCTTCCTGACGATCGCCGTCGCGACGCTCGGACGGTTGGCGAACTGATCGCCCTCGGAAAGCGCCGGGCGCGCGCCGTTGCGCGCTACAGCTGGAACCCCACCGAGCGCACGACGCCTTCGAGCACGTCGCGCCCCCACGACGGCGCACGCGCCTCGTACGCGCCCGACTGCTGGGCCTGCGCGTCGATCCACTCGGCGAGCCACGCGATCTCTTCCGCGCCGTAGAACGCCGTCATCAGTTCGAAGTTCACGAACAGGCTGCGCCCGTCCAGGTTCGCCGAGCCGCACAGCGCGAGCTGCCGGTCGACGACGACCGACTTTGCATGGATCATCGAGGGAAACAGCAACACCTGCGCCCCCGCCGCTGCCAGCGCGCGCAGCGCGCGCTCCCTCGCCCAGTCGGCCATCCAGTGGTTCGACCGCTGCGGCACGACGAGCGTCAGGCGCACGCCGCGCCGGCACGCGATGCACCAGGCCGCGAGCAGCGCGTCGTCGGGAATGAAGTACGGCGTGACCGCCAGGATCCGCTCGCGCGCGTGGTAGGCCGACGCGAGGAGCAGCGCGTGCACCGTGTCGTCGGCGTGGTCGGGCCCGCTCGGGACCAGCTGCGCGCCGGGCCCGCCGTCGACCCCCGGCGGCGACACGGTCGCCCGCGCGGCGCGAGGCGACTTGCCCCACGCCGCGGCCCAGTCGTGATCGAAGGTCTCGTGCGCCTGCGTCGCCAGCGGCCCGTGCACGACGAAGCTCAGGTCGCGCCACGCCGGCCGCCCCGGCGCATCGACGAAATACTCGGCTGCCAGGTTGCGCCCGCCGCTCCAGACCGACTCGCCGTCGACCGCGACGAGCTTGCGATGATTGCGCAGGTTGGTGCGGCCGCGCACGGGGTTGCGCACCACCGGCATGAACCAGCGCACCGGGACGCCGCCTGCCCGCAGCTCGCGCGCCAGCCGCCTGGAGGTGCGCAGGCCCCCGATCGCGTCGAGCAGCACCCTCGCCTGCACGCCGCGCGCGGCGGCACGCACGAGTGCGGCCGACACCGCAGTGCCGACCGCGTCGTCGGCCATCACGAAGGTGCTGAGGTCGACGCGCTGGCGCGCGCCGTCGATCAGGGCGACCAGCTCGTGCAGCGCGCGCTCGCCTTCGCCTTGAAAAGCGATCGAGACGTTGCGCACGGGCGGCGGCACCCCCAGGGCGGCCAGCAGCGTCAACGCCCAATCCGGCCCTTCGGTGCCGACGGCCGCAGGCGCACGCACCACGAACCGGCGACGCGCGCGCGCCAGCTTGCGCGTGCCGAAGATCAGGAACAGCGGCGTGCCCACGTACGGCAGCAGCGCGATCGACATCACCCAGGCCATCGCGGCAGACGGATGCCGATGCTGCTGCCCGATGCGGGTCACCATGACGTAGATCAGCAAGCCCACGAAGACGAACGCGCCGTGCTCGAGGGGTGTCAGCGAAAAGAGCCAGTGCATGGCGACTGCGCGCGGGTGATCGGCGAAGCCAACATAGCACGAGCCTGCGGCGCGCGGTGCGCTCGCCGGGCGTGCGCGCACGGCGTTCCCGGGCGTCGCGCAGGCCGCGTGCGGGTTAGGATCACGTCGTTGCGCAGCACGACCGGAGTCCACGCGGACATGGATGCTTCCCGCCGCATTCCCCGAACCGTCTGGGTGCTCGGCGGCGTGAGCCTGTTCATGGACATGTCGTCGGAGCTGATCCACGCGGTGCTGCCGGTCTACATGACCGCAGTGCTCGGCCTTTCGGTGCTCACCGTGGGCATCATCGAGGGCATCGCCGAAGCGACGGCGTCGATCTCCAAGGTGTTCTCCGGGTACGTCTCCGACCGGTTTGCGCGTCGCAAGCCGCTGGTGCTGCTGGGCTATGGCCTTTCGGCGTTCACGAAGCCGCTGTTCCCGCTCGCCGACGGCGCGGCCGGTGTCGTCGCGGCGCGTTTCGCCGACCGCGTCGGCAAGGGCATCCGCGGCGCGCCGCGCGACGCGCTGGTCGCCGACGTGACGCGCCCCGAGCTGCGCGACGCGGCCTACGGCCTGCGCCAGGCGCTCGACACGGTCGGCGCGTTCGTCGGCCCGCTGCTGGCGATGCTGTTCCTCTGGATGTGGGCCAACGACCTGCGCGCGGTGCTGTGGGTCGCGGTCGTCCCCGCCTTCCTGGCGGTGGCGCTGATCGTCGCCGGCGTCGAGGAGCCCGACGTCGCGCAGGCGCGCGAGGGCAGCGCACCGATCCGGTTCGCGAGCGTGGCTGCGATGCCGCCGGCGTTCTGGCGCCTGATCGCGCTCGCCGCGCTGTTTGCGCTGGCGCGCATCTCCGAAGCGTTCCTGGTGCTGCGCGCGCAGGAGATCGGCCTGCCGGTCGTGTGGATCCCGATGGTGATGATCGTGATGAGCGCGGTCTACTCGGTGGCGTCGTACCCGGCCGGCCTGCTCGGTGCGCGGTTCGGCCGCGGGGCGCTGCTCGGCGCATCGCTGGTGGCGCTGGTCGCCGCGCAAGGGGTCCTGGCCGCGCTGCCCGGAAGCCTCGGTCTGTGGGTCGGCGCCGGCCTGTGGGGCCTGCACATGGGACTGTCGCAGGGCGGGCTGTCGGCGGCCGTGGCCGCGGTCGCGCCGGCGGCCAGCCGCGCCACCGCGTTCGGCGTCTTCCACTTCGTGACCGGGGTGTTCCAGCTCGCCAGCGGCGCCGTGGCGGGCTGGCTGTGGTTGCGCTACGGGAGCGCCGTCGCGTTCGGATCGGGTGCCGCGTGGGCGCTGCTGGCGCTGGCGGTGCTGGCGACCGCACTACCCCGCGCCGGCACCCCGGCTGCGCGCGTGTCGCACTGAAGCGGCGCCGGCGGGGGCGCCGCCGCGCCGGCAGGCGTCAGCGGACCTTGCCGAGCAGCACTTCGACGTTGCCGAGCAGTTGCTCGAGCTCGGCCTGGCGGCCCTTGCCGTCTCGCATCTTGGTCGACAGCTCCTGTTCCATGAAGCAGACCGTCATCCGCACGTAGGCGCTGTCGAGGGCCTTGCGGACCGCCGAGATCTGCTGGGCGATCTGCATGCAGTCCTCGCCCTCGTCGACCATCCGCTGGATGCCGCGCAGCTGGCCCTCGGCGCGTCGCAACCGGTTGAGCAGGTCGGTGCGCGACGCTTCGTCTTTCAGTACGGTCATGGTGCAGGAGCCATTCGTGGGATTCACCGCGATTGTCCTCCAGATGCGACGACTTGCGCCACGACCGGCTGTTCCGGTATCAGCAAGCGGCGCTGGCGCAGCCCGCGCACCGTGCCCAGAACGAGGCCGGCAATCACCACCGAGGTGGCAGCCAGCGCGAACAGCGCCAGAAGCGCCATCCCCGGGCCGCCGCCGTTGACAGGATCGGCCAGCCGCAGGCTCAGCGTCGTGAACGCAGCCAGCGGGAACGACACCGCCCAGTGCGTGATCCCGAACTCCAGCGCGACGATGCGCCGCGCCTGCGTGGTCGCCCAGAGCAGGAAGAACAGCGCCATGCCCCAGGCGGCCCAGGCCAGCAGCGGCGGCGCGCCGAACTGCAGCGCGTCGAGCCCCAGCACCGCCGGCGGTGCGACCGTGATGAACGCCGTCGGCATCAGCTTCTCGGGCCAGATTCCCGCCTGCGCGATCCGCACCAGCAGCAACACGAGCACGATCGGCCAGAACAGCAGGCCGATGCCGGCCTGGGCCGCCGACGCCGCCGCGTGGCCGAGCGGAACCCCCGAAAGCGGCACCAGCACGTTGCCGACGATCGGCACGATCAGCGCGGGGGTCAGCGACGGCCAGGCGAGCCCGCCCGGCTGGTTGCCCCGCCACCATCGCGCCAGCACCCACAGGGTGACCGCGAGCTGCGCGAGACTGGCCAGCCCCCAGAGGGCGTGGACGATCGGCCCGGGGCCGACGAGCGCGACCCACAGTCCCACCAGCAGCAGCGCCGAGATCGGCACCGTTGCGACGAAGACGTGGCGCACCGGATGCGCGAGGTCCTCGAGCAGAGCCTGCGGGTGCCGGCGCGCGCGCAGCGCGACCAGCGCGAGCAGCGTCGCGAAGACCGCTCCCGCGAGAATGGCCAGCGCGACCGACACCGCGAGCGCCGGCTCGCCGAGCTGCGCCGCAGCCCGGTGCCAGGCGAACGCGAGGCCGCTCAGCCCCATCACGATCGAAAACCACCCGAACGCGAGGAACCGAAGCGGCGAACCGGGCGCGGCCATGGCGGACTGCACCGGTTTCAGCGCGCGCAGGTCGACGGGGTGTCGGGCACGCCCAGCTTCTTCAGGATCGTGCCGAGGGGGCACAGGTTGCTGAAGCCGAACTGGAACAGGTTCAGGCCGACGAACGCGGTGACCGCGAGGAACCACTTCGAGACGAACAGCGGGCTGCCCTCGATGCCCAGCGCCAGCGAGATCAGGATGAACGAGCCCGCGAAGATGCGGATGAGACGTTCGACGTTCATGAAAGACTCCATGCAAGGTTGAGGAAGGAAAAGGAAAGGGAAAACCGTCAGGCGGCCTCGTAGCGCTTGCGATAGACCGCGTAGAAGAGCACCGGGATCACCACCAGCGTCAGCATCGTCGACACCAGGATGCCGAAGATCAGCGCGACGGCGAGGCCGTTGAAGATCGGGTCGTCGAGGATGAAGAACGCGCCGACCATCGCCGCGAGCCCGGTCAGCGCGATCGGCTGAGCGCGCACCGCGGCCGAACGGATCACCGCGTCGCGGAACGCCACGCCCTCGGCCAGCTGCAGCTCGATGAAGTCGACCAGCAGGATCGAGTTGCGCACGATGATGCCGGCCAACGCGATCATTCCGATCATCGACGTGGCAGTGAACTGGGCCCCGAGCAGCGCGTGACCCGGCATGACGCCGACGATCGTGAGCGGGATCGGCGCCATGATGATCAGCGGCATCAGGTACGAGCGGAACTGCGCAACCACCAGCAGGTAGATCAGGATCAGGCCGACCGCGTAGGCCGCGCCCATGTCGCGGAACGTCTCGTAGGTGATCTGCCACTCGCCGTCCCACTTGATCGCGTACTGCTTCCAGGCCTCGCCGGGCTGGCGGATCCAGTACTCGCCGAGCGCGCCGGTGCCGGGCAGCGCGGCCTGTGCCAGCGATGCGCGGATGCCGAACAGCCCGTACAGCGGCGAGTCGACGCCGCCGCCCATGTCGCCCAGCACGTACTGCACCGGCTGCAGGTCTTTCGTGTACAGCGGCTTGTCGATCACGCCGCGTTCGACGCGCACGAGCTCCGACAGCGGCACCATCGTCCCGTTGGCAGCCTTCAAGGGCAGCGAGAGCAGCGCGTCGAGCCCCACCTGCGACTCGCGCGGCAGTTGCAGGCGCACCGGCACCGGGTACTTGCTGTGGCCGTCGTGCAGGTAGGCCGCGTCGACGCCGGACAGCGCGCCGTGCACCGTCTGCGCGATCGTCGCCACCGGGATGCCCAGCGACTCGGCGCGCGAGCGCTGCACGCGCAGGAACGCGCGCGGTGCGTCGTCCTTCACCGTCGTGTCGATGCCCACGATGTGCGCGGTCGAGCCGAATGCCTTGGCGATGCGCTGCGCGAGCTCGCTGCGACCGGCCTCGTCGGGACCGTAGACCTCGGCGACGATCGGCGAGAGCACGGGCGGGCCCGGCGGCACCTCGACGACCTTCAGCTTCGCGCCGTGGCGCGCGGCGATCTCGTCGAGCGCCGGGCGCAGGCGCGAGGCGATCGCGTGGCTCTGGTCGTGGCGGTGCGCCTTGTCGACCAGGTTCACCTGCAGGTCGCCCAGTTCGGCCTCGGCACGCAGGTAGTACTGGCGCACCAACCCGTTGAACGTGATCGGCGACGCGGTGCCTGCGTAGCCCTGCAGGTCGCGCACCTCGGGCTGCTTCGCGAGGAACGCGCCCAGGTCGTGCAGCGCCGCCGTGGTGTCCTCCAGCGGGGTGCCCGCCGGCATGTCGACCACCAGCTGGAACTCGCTCTTGTTGTCGAACGGCAGCATCTTCAGCACGACCCACTGCACGACCACCAGGCCCACCGACAGCGCCATCGCGCCGAGCACGCCCGCGGCGAGCAGCCAGCGCCGGCGCGCGCTGCGCAGGAACGGATCGAGCAGCGCGACGAACACCCGCTGCAGGCGGCCCACCGCGACCTTCGCGGCGGCGTCGTGGACGTCGCCCTCGGGCGCCGCGTGCTGCTTCATCAGCTTGAGCGCGAGCCACGGTGTCACGGTGAACGCGATCGCCAGCGACAGCGCCATGCCCATGCTCGAGTTGATCGGAATCGGGCTCATGTACGGGCCCATCAGGCCGGTCACGAAGGCCATCGGCAACAACGCCGCGATCACGGTCAGCGTCGCGAGGATCGTCGGGCCGCCGACCTCGTCGACCGCGCGCGGGATGATGTCGGCGAGCCGCGCGTGGGGCTCGAGCTGCTGGTGCCGGTGGATGTTCTCGACGACCACGATCGCGTCGTCGACCAGGATGCCGATCGAGAAGATCAGCGCGAACAGCGACACCCGGTTCAGCGTGAAGCCCCACGCCCAGGACGCGAACAGCGTCGCGGTCAGCGTCAGCATCACCGCCGCGCCGACGATCACCGCCTCGCGGCGACCCAGCGCGAGGCCGACCAGCAGGATCACCGAGCCGGTGGCGAACGCGAGCTTCTGGATCAGCTTGTTGGCCTTCTCGGCCGCGGTCTGGCCGTAGTCGCGCGTGACGGTGACCTCCACCTCGGGCGGCAGCAGGCTGTTGCGCAACTCGTCGATGCGCGCGCGCACCGCGCGCGCGACGTCGACCGCGTTCTCGCCCGGCTTCTTGGTGACGCTCAGCGTGACGGCCGGATAGACGCGCCCGGCTTCGGCGGCGCGCTCGGCCTGCGTCTCGGGCGGCGTCGTCGCGGCGTCGGCCTGACCCGCGCTCGCGCCGGCGCCCGGCGTGAACCAGACGTACTGCTGCGGCTGCGCCGCGCCGGCCTCGATCCGGGCGACCTCGCGCAGATACACCGGCCGGTTGTTGTGGACGCCGGCCACCAGCGCGCCGACGTCGTCGGCCGAGCGCAGGAACTCGCCGGTCTGCACGGTCAGCATCCCCTTGCCCGACGGGTCGACGACGCTGCCGGCCGGCATGCCGAGGTTCGCGGCCGCGAGCACCTGGCGCAACTGCGCGACGTCCAGGCCGCGCTCGCGCATGCGCGCCGGGTCGAGCGCGACCTGCACGACGCGCCCCGGCCCGCCGGTGGTCTGCACCTCGCGCGTGCCGGGCACGCGCTTGAGTTCGACCTCGACCGCGTGCGCGACGCGCTCGAGCTCGACGGCCGGCGCCGCGTCGCGCCGCCACAGCGTGACCGCGAGCACCGGCACGTCGTCGATGCCCTTGGGCCGGACGATCGGCGTGAGGACGCCGAGGTCGCGCGGCAGCCAGTCCTGGTTGGCGTTGAGCACGTCGTACAGGCGCACCAGCGCCTCGGTGCGGGGCACGCCGACCTGGAACTGCACGGTGAGCACCGCGAGCCCTGGGCGGGCGATCGAATAGGTGTGCTCGATGCCCGCGATCTGCGACAGCGCCTGCTCGGCCGGGCGCGCGACGATGTTCTGCACGTCGGTGCTGGAAGCCCCGGGGAACGGGATCAGCACGTTGGCCATCGTCACGTTGATCTGCGGCTCTTCCTCGCGCGGCGTCACCAGCACCGCGAACAGGCCGAGCAGCAGCGCGACCAGCGCCAGCAGCGGCGTGATCGCGTTGGCCTGGAACGCGCGCGCGATGCGCCCCGAGACGCCCAGGCGCGGGGCTTCGCCGGCGGGCGCCACGGCGCCCGCGGAATCGTTGGGTTTCATCGGATCGTGCCCGCCCACGTCAACGCGCGCCTTCGGCCGGCGCCGGCTTCGCGCCGGCCAGGCCCGCCCTGACCGGGTCGACCGCGATGCGATCGCCTGGCTTCAGGCCCGCCAGCACCTCGACGCCGGCCTCGCCGTGTTCGGCGCCCACGCGGACCGCCTGCAGCACGAACGCCTGGTCGCGCGCCACGTAGACCCCGGTGAGCTCGCCGCGCCGCAGCACGGCCCCCGCCGGCACCATCAGCCGTTCGGACGAGCCACCGGCGAAACGCACGCGCACGCTCTGGCCCGGCACTGCACCGGCGACGGCCGCCGCCGGCAGGTCGAGCCTGAACTCCACGGTCTGGGAAACGGGATCCGCGCCGGGAAGCCCGGTGCTGGCCGTCGGCGCCACCCAGTCGCCCGACGGCATGCGCACCTGCACGCGCTGCGCCTGCCGCGCCAACGCCTGCTGCGAGGCCGGCACGTAGGCCACCGCACGCATCGGCTGCGGCGCATAGACGGTGACGATCGCGCGCCCCGGCGCCGCCAGGTCGCCCGCCTCGACGTGCGTGGCGAGGACCAGGCCGTCGTACGGCGCGACCACGCTGGTGAAACTGCGCGCCAGCGCTGCCTGGCTGCGGCCGGCCTGTGCCTGCTGCTGGCCCGCTTGCGCGGCCTTGAACTGCGCCTCTGCGACGTCGAGCGCCGCCTGGCTGATGAAGCCCTGCGCGCGCAGCAGCTTGCTGCGCTCGTAGCTCGCCCGCGCGTTCGCCAGTTCGGCCTGCGACTGCGCGACTGCCGCGTCGCTGCGCGCCAGCCCGGCCTGGGCCTCGCGCTCGTCGATGCGGGCCAGCACCTGGCCGGCGCGCACGGCGTCACCGGCGCGCACGGACAGCTGTACGACGTTGCCCGACACCTGCGCGGCCACGGTGCTCTGGCGCACCGCCTGCAGCGTGCCGTCGAGTTCGAGCCCGACGCCCACGGCGCCGGGCCGCACGCTGACTGTCGGCACCACTGGCACCTGGGCGACAGCGACCGCTGCCGGCCCCGCCAGCCAGGCCAGTGCCGAGAATAGAACCGCGGTGTTGCGGAATCGGTCTGCGTTCATCTGTGAGCCCGCATTCGTCTTATACCGTATAGGGTATCATGATTTCATACCCGATTGGGTATGTAAAGCCGGGCCGCCGGCAGGCCCGCGCTTGCCGCCACCCCTCGGCGCCGTCGCATTGAAACAACGCCTGCATCCGCTCGTCGGGTGTCCGGGCGCAGTCGTACACACCGCACCGGTACGCGTGCGAAATGCCATTGCGTTGCAACAATCCGGCCAATAGGCTGACCCCGCACTCTCGCCCTACGTCCCGTCCCGCACGTGCCTGTCCGATCGATTCGTGGAACCACCCGCCGCCTGCGCAAAAGCGCGGGGGCGCTCGTCGTCTGGGCGATGATTGCATGCCCCGCGGCGGCGCAGGGCACCGACTCCCGCGACGCGGCCGTGGCATTGGCCCGCAGCGGCGATCATGCAAACGCGCTCGCCGTGCTCGATCGCCTGGCGGCCGCGCACCCCGACGACCGGGGCATTGCATTCGACAGGATCGTCGTGCTCGGTTGGGCCGGCCGGGATGCCGAGGCGCTCGTGCGGGCTTCCGGGCTCGATCTGACCGGCGCTCCCGCGTACGTGCTCGAAGGCATCGGCCGCTCGGCGCGAAACCAGAAGCAGTTCGATCTCGCGGAATCGCTTTATCGACGCTCGGTCTCGGGGTATCCCGCGCGCCAGGAGAGCCGGATCGGGCTCGCGCTGACACTGTCCGATCGCGGCCGGCACGAGGAAGCCGCGCGACTGCTGGACGAGGCGCTCGGGGTCGTGCCGCCCGGAGCAGGTCGCGCCGGCCTGCTGGTCGCGCGAGCCAACGTGGCCGAATTCGCAGGTCAATGGCCCACGGCCCTGGCGAAGTACCAGGAAGCGCTCGCGGCGGATCCGCGATCGAAGGCGGCGCAGGCGGGGCTGATCCGGGCGGCCGCCCGACTCGGAGCACCCGGCCTGGCGGCCGAATACGCGGCGCGACATCCCGGTCTGCTGTCGGCCCCTGAAGTCGCCGCGATCGCGGACGACCAGGCCGCGATCGAGATCCGCTGGGGGCGCATCCAGGAGCGCATCGAATCGGGCGAAACCCGCTTTGCCTGGCTCGACCGCGCCCTGCGGCACAGCGACGGCGCGGCGACACGGCTGGCCGAAGCATTGCGCGGTCCCCATGCCGCAACGCCCGCCACGTTCGACGCCTCGGAGCGCCGCCGCCTCGCGGACCGGATCGTCGCGCTCGAATTGCGCCGCCGCCCGGGGGACACGGTCGCGCTCTATCAGGACATGCGTGAAGCCGGGACTCCGGTGCCGGTCTATGCGATCGCGTCGGCAGCGGACGCGATGCTTGCGGTGCGGCGGCCCGAGGACGCAGCGTCGCTGTATCGGGAGGTCCTCCAGGCACAACCGACCGACTTTGCGGCTTCACTCGGCCTGTTCTTCGCGCTGGTCGAGAGCGAGCGCATCGACGAGGCGATCGCCCATGCCGATGCGCTCGCCGCACGCACTCCGCCGCTGCGCTCGTCGCACCGTGGCAATCCCGACGCCGTGACCGCCCAGGCCGTCGCGGTGCTCGGCCGCGTCTTCGGCGAGCGGCTCGACGACGCCGAGCAAAGGGCGAACTCGCTGCGCGACGCATTCCCCTACAACGCCGGAGTCCGCGAGGCGTTCGGCTCGACCGCATACGCGCGCGGCTGGCCGCGCCTGGCCGACGAGGAGTTCCGCCGCGCGCTGGCCGTCGATCCCGACAGTGCGGGACTGTACGCCGAACGGGTCGCGCCGCTGCTCGACGTGCACGCGTGGGCCGAGGCCCGGGCGCAACTCGGCGAAGCCCTCGAGCGTCGCTCCGATGACAGTCGCGTGCAACGCGCGCAGGATCTGTGGGCCGTACATCAGTTGCGCGAGCTCGAGCTGAGCGCCGGCTTCGGGCGATCGGGCGACGCCACGCCCACCGGTGGCAGGGACTGGCGGCTCGACGCCCGCCTCTACACGCAGCCGCTCGCGGACCGGTGGCGCGTCTTCGCACAGAGCTCGATCGCGTACGCCGATTTCGCCGGCGACACGGTGCGCCGGCATCGCGAGGGGCTCGGCGCCGAGTACCGGGCCCGCGATCTCAGGCTGACGGCCGCCCTGACCGGCGGCTCGTCGGGGCGTACCGGCCTCGAGGCGAGCGCCAGCCGGCAGTTCGGCGACCACTGGTCGACCGAGCTGCTCGGCAGCACCGTTTCGAGCAACCTGCCGATGCAGGCCTGGCGCGCCGGCGTGCGCGCGAACGAAGCGGCCGCCACCGTGCGCTACGCGGCGAACGAGTCGCGCAGCTTCGCAGTCGGCGCGAGCCGCCTCGGATTCAGCGACGGCAACGATCGCACTGCCGGCTGGGCCTCGTGGTTCGAGCGCTGGGTGAGCACGCCGCTGTGGCGCTTCGAGACCACGACCGGGCTCGGCGCGTCGCGCAACTCGCTCGCCGGCGCACCGTACTTCAACCCGGCCAGCGACACCACGGCAACCGTCGAGGCGGCCGTGGAATGGCTCAGCTGGCGACGCTACGAGCGCAGCTTCCGGCAGCGCCTGGCCGTCACGGTCGGCAGCTACGCCCAGCAGGGGTTCGGCAGCGGCGCGATGTACGGCCTGTCTTACGAGCACATCTGGGAGATCGACCGCCGGCTGTATCTGCGCTATGGCGTCGGCCGGCTGCTGCGACCGTACGACGGCGAGCGCAGCGCTCGAAACTTCGCGACGCTCACCCTCAACGGGAGGTTCTGAGGTGATGTTCGGTTCGCTGCGTCGTGGACTGTGCCTGCTGGCGGCCGCGCTCGGGCCCCTGCTCGCGCCGCCCGGTGCGTCGGCGCGCGCGCCCGAGATGGCGCCGGGCGCGTTCCTCGTGCTCTCGTACCACGAGGTGAGTGGCGACCTTGCGCCGGCGACTGCCCAGGACGCCGACCGCTACGGCGTGGAGATCTCGCATCTGGTCGCGCAGTTCAACTGGCTGCGCGAGAACGGTTATCACCCCGTCAGCCTGGCCCAGATCGATCAGGCACGCCAGGGCGGCGCCGCGCTGCCGGCCAGGGCGGTACTGCTCAGCTTCGACGACGGATATGCCGATTTCCATTCGCGCGTCTATCCGGTGCTGAAGATGTTCGGCTATCCGGCGGTGATCGCGCTGGTCGGCAGCTGGATGGACACCCCGCCCGGCACCCTGGTCGACTACGACGGCAAGACCGAGTCGCGCGACGCCTTCCTGTCGTGGGCACAGGTACGCGAAATGATGGCGTCGGGCCTGGTGGAGGTCGCCTCGCATTCCTACGCGCTGCATCGCGGCGTGATCGCCAATCCGCAGGGCAACCAGGAGCCGGCGGCAGTCGCCAGAATCTACGACGCCGCAACCCGCAGCTACGAGGACGACGACGCCTATCTCCGGCGCGTGCGCGAGGACCTGCAACGCAACGTGCGCCTGATCGAGCGCGAAACCGGCAAGGCGCCACGGGCGATGGTCTGGCCGTACGGCCGCTACAACGTCGCCACGCAGCGGATCGCGCGCGAGCTCGGCATGCCGCTGATGCTCACGCTCGACGGAGGCGTCAATGCGCCGGGCGATCCGAACGACCGGATCCGTCGCATCATCGTCGAATCCAGCCCGGATCTCGGTGAGTTCGTCGACGAGATCGAGCGCGTCTGGCCCGAGCTGCCGCAGCGCGTCGTACACGTCGACCTCGACTACGTCTACAGCGCCGATCCGGACGAGCAGGAGCGCAACCTGTCTGCGCTGCTCGAGCGCATCAAGGCGATCCGCCCGACCACGGTCTATCTGCAGGCATACGCGGATCCGGACGGTGACGGCGAGGCCGATGCGCTGTATTTCCCGAACAGCCAGATGCCGATGCGGGCCGACCTGTTCAACCGGGTCGCGTGGCAACTCCAGACGCGTGTCGGCGTGAACGTCTACGCATGGATGCCGGTGCTCGCGTTCCGGCTACCCGAAGGCCATCCGGCGCGCGACGACCTCGTGCAGGCGGCGAACGCCAGGGCCGGGTCGACGTACAGGCGACTGTCGCCGTTCTCGCCTCGCGCCCGCGCGGCGATCGCCTCGATCTACGCCGACCTCGGCCGCCATGCCCGCTTCAGCGGCTTGCTGTTCCACGACGACGCGCTGCTCGGCGACCATGAGGACAGCAGCCCCTGGGCGCTCGACGTCTATCGCGAGCGCTGGGGATTGCCCGCCTCGGTCGAAGCGATTCGTGCCGATCGGCGTGCCGCGGCCGAGTGGTCGGCGCGCAAGCTCGCGTGGCTGGTCGACTTCACTCGAGAACTCGCTGCCGCGACGGCGACCTGGAATGCACCGCTGAAGACGGCGCGCAACCTGTATGCCGGGCCGGTCATCGACCCGGCCGCGCAGGACTGGTTCGCCCAGTCGCTTCCGGCGTTCCTTCAGGCCTACGACTACACGGCGCTGATGGCGATGCCGTACCTCGAGGGCTCGCAGCAACCGGAGCAATTCCTGGGTTCGCTCGTCCGGGCCGTCGCCGCGCATCCGCAAGGCCTGGCGCGGACCGTGTTCGAGTTGCAGACCCGCGACTGGCGCAGCGGGCGGCCGGTGCCGGCGGCGCAAACGGCGGCGTGGATCCGGCAACTCGAGCTCTCGGGCGCCCGCCAGATCGGCTACTACCCGGACGACCTGCGTGCCGACGTGCCCGAGCTGCGCAGTCTCGTCCCGGCATTCTCGCTGCGCTCGACCCCGGAGCCCTGAGTGCCGATGCCGAACCTGCCCGCCTTCGGCGAAGCCCTGATGGCCTTCGTCTTCTACTACCCGCTGTTCATGGCGTATCTGTGGATGGCGGGCGCGATCTATTACTGGTTCCACTACGAGCGCAAGAGCGGCAAGCCCGGCGATCTGCCGGATCTGGGCGACTACCCGACGGTGGCGGTGATCGTGCCCTGCCACAACGAGGAAGCGCAGGTCGTCGAGACGATCGAATGTCTGATGACCTCGAAATATCCGAACCTCGAGGTCCTGGCCGTCGACGATGGCAGCACCGACGGCACGGCAGACGCGCTGCGCGGGCTCGCCGAGCGCTTTCCGGCGCTGCGCGTCATTCACCTGGCTCACAACCAGGGCAAGGCTGCGGCGCTCAACACGGCGGCGATGATGACCGGCGCCGAGTTCCTCGTCTGCATCGACGGCGACGCGCTCCTCGATCCGTCGGCGTTGCACTGGCTGATCTGGCACTTCCGGTCTCCGCGCGTGGGCGCCGTGACCGGCAACCCGCGCGTACGCACCCGATCGACGTTGCTCGGGCGCCTGCAGGTCGGCGAGTTCTCGTCGACGGTGGGCCTGATCAAGCGCGCACAGCGCACCTACGGACGCGTCTTCACCGTCTCCGGCGTGGTCAGCGCGTTCCGGCGCAGCGCGCTGCACGAAGTCGGCTACTGGAGCACCGACATGCTGACGGAAGACGTCGACGTGTCGTGGAAGCTGCAGACGCACCACTGGGACGTGCGCTTCGAGCCCAACGCGCTGTGCTGGATCCTGATGCCGGAGACGTTCCGCGGCCTGTGGAAGCAGCGACTGCGGTGGGCCACCGGCGGCATGCAGGTGCTGCTCAGGAACTGGCGCGGGCTGCAGGCCTGGAAGATGCGCCGCATGTGGCCGGTATTCACGGAGTACATCGTGAGCGCGCTCTGGGGCTACGCGATGATGGGCGTGATCCTGATGTGGCTGTTCGGCACGGTGCTGGGCATGCCGGTGCCGATCTCCGTCCCCAGCCTGCTGCCCGGGTGGACCGGTGTCGTGGTCGGCACCACCTGCCTGCTGCAGGTCGCCACGGGGATGATGCTCGACTCGCGCGTGGAGAAAGGCCTGCTCAAGTACTACTTCTGGATGATCTGGTACCCGTTGGCGTTCTGGCTGATCAACGTCTTCACCACGGTGGTGAGCGTGCCCAGGGCGCTGTCTCGTTCGAGCGGAGAGCGTGCACGATGGAAAAGCCCGGACCGCGGACTACTGCCCGACCGCTGATCATCGAGCGGCCCGACCTGCAGTCGCCGCCCCAGCGGGTGCTTTCGGCGGGACTCACGGCGTTGCTCTGGGCGGTTTGGGCGTACCTCTGGCTGCCGGTGATCGCGCTGCTCGGCTGGCTCTTCGGCGCATCGCGCTTCTACGAGGAAATGGTCGTCGCGAGCGGCGACGTCGCGCTGCTCGAGCTGCTGGGCTGGTATGCGCTCGTGATCGGGCTGCTTGCCGGCTCGCTGGTGTGCTGGGCGTCGTACAACTTCATCAGGTTTCGCGGCAAGGAGCGGCGCTCGATCCGGCGCGCCACCACGATCGAGGAGATCGCCGCTCGCGCAGGGTTCAAGCCCGATGTGGTGCGGCGCTGGCAGCAGGCGCAGATGCTCAGCGTCCGGCACGATGCGTCCGGCGCAATCGAATCCGTCGAGATCGTCGCATCGACGCACGCGAGGACGGCGACCGCCGACGGTTCCGCTGGTATCCTCGCGGGTCGATGACCCCCCCGACGCCGCTTCCCCGCTGGCTGGGCGTTGCGCTACTGCTGCTGATCGCCGTCTCGTTCGCGAGCAACCACGTCGCCGCGCGGCTCGCCTTCGATCACGGCGCGAACGTCGCCACCGCAGTCGCCGTTCGCTCGATCGGCGCGGCACTGTTCGTGCTGGCGCTGCTCGCGCAGGCGGGCGTGGCACTTCGCATGCCGGCGCCGACGCTGCGCCGCGCGATCGGCATCGGCCTGCTCGTGGCGATCCAGAGCCTGTGCCTGTATTCGGCGGTGGCGCGGATTCCGGTGGCGCTGGCGCTGCTCGCCTTCAACACCTTTCCGCTGATGCTCGGACTGATCTCCTGGGCGGCCGGCGGCGAGCGACCGTCGCGCCGCGCCTTCGTAGCGATGCCGATCGCGCTCGTCGGACTGGCGGTGGCGCTCGACGTGGCCGGCCTCGCGCCGCCGTTGGCAGGCGCCGCGGCAGCGGCGCCGGTGTCGATGGGCGTCGGTGTCGCGTTCGCGCTGGGCGGTGCGGCCTCGTTCGCCAGCGCGCTCTATCTCACCACCCGCTGGCTGGCCAGCACCGACGGGCGCCTGCGCACGCTGGTGCTGATGCTGGTGGTGGCCGCCGTCGCAATCGCCGGCGGCGCGCTCGGCGGCCGATTCGACTGGCCGGGCGACCGCATCGGCTGGGCCGCACTGGCAGCGCTCACCGTGCTCTACTCGTCCGCGATCACCGCCCTGTTCGTACTGCTGCCCCGCCTGGGCGCGGTCAACAATGCCGCGGTGATGAACTTCGAGCCGATCGCGGCCCTGTTTCTGGGCTGGATGGTGCTCGACCAGCAAGTCGCCACGATCCAGATCGCGGGTGCACTGCTGGTGATCGGCGCGATCGTCATGCTGACGACCGGACGGCGCTGAGCACCGACCCCGCGGACACACTGCCGGCGACGCACCCTCGGCATCGCACGATCGCCGGCGTACCGGGACGTTCGCGCCCTTCTTTCGCGATTTAAAAGATTTTTTCCGACGTTCGGCAGCGGATGCAAGCATGATCCACGCAATTGCCGCACATTTACATTTGTCAAAATGTTGTTTCAGCGCTATGCTCTGGAAGCTCCGCCCACGACACAGAGAGGTTTTGACTCATGTGCGGCTTTGCCGGCGAAGCACGTTTCGACGCCCTCCCTGCCGATATCGGCATCGTCGCCCGGATGGGGGCCGCGCTGCGCGACCGCGGCCCCGACGCCTCGGGCGCCTTTCAGCAAGGATCGATCGCACTGGCGCACCGGCGTCTGCGGATCATCGACCTGTCCGAGCACGCGCAGCAGCCGATGACCGACTCGGCGCTGGGCCTGACGCTGGCGTTCAACGGCTGCATCTACAACTTCCGCGAGTTGCGTACCGAACTCGAGGCGCTCGGATACGGGTTCTTTTCCGACGGCGACACGGAAGTCGTGCTCAAGGCGTTCCACGCCTGGGGGCGCGACTGCGTGCGGCGCTTCCACGGAATGTTCGCGTTCGCGGTCGCCGAGCGCGACAGCGGAACCCTGACGCTCGCCCGGGACCGTTTCGGTATCAAGCCGCTGTACCTGGCGACGGTCGCCGGCGGACTGCGGTTCGGCTCGTCGCTGCCGGCGCTGCTGGCCGGCGGGGGACTGGACACGGCGATCGATCCGGTCGCGCTGCACCACTACCTGAGCTGGCACGCGGTGGTGCCGCCGCCGCACACGATACTGGCGGGCGTTCGCAAGCTGGCGCCGGCCACCATCGCGAGCTGGACCGCGGACGGCCTCTACGAAGCGACCCGATACTGGGACCTGCGGGTGAAGGCGGACCCTGAGCTCGCGGCGCTGCCCACGGCCGAACGCGAGCGACTGGTCGAGGATGCGCTGCGCGTGGCGGTGCGCCGTCGGATGGTGGCCGACGTCCCGGTCGGCGTGCTGCTTTCGGGCGGCGTCGATTCGAGCCTGATCGTGGCGCTGCTCGCCGAGGCGGGCCAGCACGCGCTGAGCACGTTCTCGATCGGCTTCGAATCGGCCGGCGGTGAGGCAGGCGACGAGTTCGCCTTCTCTGATCTGGTCGCCGAGCGCTACGGCACCCGCCACGCGCAGATCCGGATCCCGACTTCGGACCTGCTCGCGGCGCTGCCGGGAACGATCGCCGCGATGAGCGAGCCCATGGTCAGCTACGACAACGTCGCGTTCTACGCGCTGTCGCGCGAGGTTTCGCGGCACCTGAAGGTGGTCCAGAGCGGCCAGGGCGCCGACGAGGTGTTCGCCGGCTATCACTGGTACCCGAAGCTCGCCGACAGCACCGACCCGGCGCACGACTACGCGCGAGCGTTCTTCGACGTCGACCACGACGGCTACCTCGCGACGGTCGGCGAGGCGCACGCGACCGACGATGCCAGCCGCGCCTTCGTCGAGCGAGAATTCGCGACCGCGCAGGGTGGGACGCCAGTCGAGAAGGCCCTGCGCCTGGATACGACGGTGATGCTCGCCGACGACCCGGTCAAGCGCGTCGACAACATGACGATGGCCTGGGGCCTGGAGGCGCGCGTGCCGTTCCTCGATCACGAACTGGTCGAGCTCGCGGGACGCCTGCCGGTCAGCGACAAGCTGGGCGGCGGCGGCAAGGGCGTGCTGAAGTCGATCGCGCGCGGACTTCTGCCGCACGACGTGGTCGACCGGCCGAAGGGCTACTTCCCGGTGCCGATCCTCAAGTACCTCGACGGCCCGGTGCTCAACATGGTTCGCGACGCGCTCGGCAGCCGCGCCGCGCGCGAACGCGGGCTGTTTCGCCCCGCGGCGGTCGAGCGCCTGCTCGCAGCCCCCGCCGAGCACATTACCCCGTTGCGCGGCTCGAGGCTCTGGCAGGTCGCGCTGCTCGAACTGTGGCTGCAGGCGCGCGGGATCTGATCCGGCGCCTCGGCAAGGAGGACTCGATGACGAGCACCAAGACCGCGCAGGTCCGCAACCCGATGGATCCGGTGCAGATGGCCTCGCTGAAGCACTGGGGCAAACTACCCGAAGGCGCCAGCGAGCGGATGACCGACGAGGCCGACGTCGACTGCGGCTGGGGCCGGCTGATCTTCGGCCAGACCTACGGTTCACCGGAACGACTCGCCGAAGCGATCCGCCGCGAGGCGCCGGGTCGTCGCGACGTCGCGCTGTACATCCGCGATCCGCACGTGGTCGTCGCGCTCGCGCCGCAGCAACTGTTCCTGGACCCCTCGCATACGTTCCGGCTGGCGTTGCAGGCGACGCCGCCGGACGCGCCGTCGAACGCGCCGTCGGACGCCGGGCTGCGCATTCGGTCGGCCCGCGCCGAGGACGAGGCGGCAGTGAACCGGATCTACCTGTCGCGCTCGATGGTGCCGGTGCGCGACGGCTTCTTCGCCGATGCGCGACGAGACGCGGCACTGCTGCTGCTCGTCGCCGAGGACGTCGACAGCAACGCGGTCCTCGGTGCCGTGACCGGCGTGGACCACGTCGCCGCCTGCAGCGACCCCGACGGCGGCGCGAGCCTGTGGTCGCTCGCAGTCGACCCGCAAGGCACGCGCCCCGGCGTCGGCGAGGCGCTGGTGCGCGCCCTCGCCGCGCACTTTCGCGCGCGGGGCCGCAGCTACCTCGATCTGTCGGTGATGCACGACAACGCCGAGGCGATCGCGCTCTACGAAAAACTCGGCTTCGAGCGCGTGCCGGTCTATTGCGTCAAGAACAAGAACCCGATCAACGAGAAGCTGTTCGTCGGGCCCGACAGTTTCGGCGAGCTGAACGTCTACGCGCGGATCCTGGTCGACGAGGCGCGGCGCCGCGGAATCTGCGTCGAGGTGCTGGACGCCGGGCACGGCTTCTTCCGCCTCTCCCTGGGCGGGCGGACGATCACCTGCCGCGAGTCGCTGTCCGAGCTGACCTCGGCGATCGCGATGAGCCGCTGCGACGACAAGCGCGTCACGCGCCGCGTGCTCACCGACGCGGGGCTGCGGATGCCCGAGCAGATGCTGGCCGGGAACCGCGACGCGCTGCGCGCGTTCGTCGCGCGGCACCGCCGCGTCGTCGCCAAACCCGCGCGCGGCGAACAGGGCCGCGGCGTGAGGGTCGACCTGCGCAGCCTCGCCGAAGTCGAGCGCGCCATCTCCGGCGCGCGCCGCTTCTGCGAGGACGTGATCGTCGAGGAACTCGTTTCGGGCGAAGACCTGCGCATCGTCGTCATCGACTACCGGGTCGTCGCAGCGGCGATCCGCAGCCCCGCACAGGTGACCGGCGACGGCAGCAACACCGTGCGCACGCTGATCGTCAAGCAGAGCCGCCGTCGCCGCGCGGCGACCAGCGGCGAGAGCTCGATCCCGCTGGACGCCGAAACGCGGCGCTGCGTCGAATCGGCCGGACGTTCGATGGACGAGGTGCTGCCCGCCGGCGAGACGCTCGTCGTGCGAAAGACCGCGAACCTGCACACCGGGGGGACGATCCACGACGTCACCGCCCGCCTTCATCCCCAACTCGCAGCGGTCGCCGAGCGTGCCGCACGCGCGCTGGAGATCCCGGTGGTCGGCGTCGATTTCATCGTTCCCGACGTCGAGGGCAGCGACTACGCGATCATCGAGGCAAACGAGCGGCCGGGCCTCGCGAACCACGAGCCGCAGCCCACGGCCGAGCGCTTCGTCGATCTGCTGTTTCCGCAGACGCGGGGGCAGGCATGAGCGCGGCGCCGATGACGACGGGGTCGTCGCCTCGTGACGGCTCGCGCCGGCACGCGTCGCCGATCGACCGCGCCTATCTGCTCGACGTGCTCGGCCGGCTGCTCGCGATCCGCAGCCCCTCCGGGATGACCGACCAGATCATCCTGGCGGTCAGCGAGGAGCTCGACACACTGCGCATCCCGCACAGCCTGACGCGGCGCGGCGCGATCCGCGCCGACCTCGAGGGCGCGCGCCACAGTCCCGATCGCGCGATCGTCGCGCACCTGGACACGCTTGGCGCGATGGTCAAGCAGGTGAAACCGAACGGGCGGCTCGAGCTCGTTCCGATCGGCCACTGGTCGGCGCGCTTCGCCGAAGGTGCGCGCGTCACGGTGCACGCCGACGATGGCCGCTACTTCCGCGGCACCATCCTGCCGCTGAAGGCCTCGGGCCACACCTGGGGCGACGAGATCGACGCGCAACCGTCCGGCTGGGCCCACGTCGAGTTGCGACTCGACGAGCGCTGCCACGGCGTCGAAGACCTGGTCCGCCTCGGCGTGAACGTCGGCGACACGGTGTCGGTCGACGCGCAGCCCGAGTTCTGCGACAACGGATTCATCAACGCCCGGCACCTGGACGACAAGGCCGGCGTCGCGGCCCTGCTGGCCGTGGCCCGGGCGTGTCGCGACGCAGGCGCACCGCTTCCGGTCGACTGCCACCTGCTGTTCACGATCTCGGAGGAGATCGGCGTCGGCGCCTCGCACATCCTGCACGGCGACGTCTCCGAACTGGTGTCGATCGACAACGGCACGATCGCCCCGGGCCAGAACACCTGCGAGTACGGTGTCACGGTCGCGATGCAGGACTCGTCGGGCCCGTTCGACTGGCACCTGACGCGTCACCTGCTGGCGCTGTGCCGCGAACATGCGATCGAACACAGCCGGGACGTCTTCAGGCACTACCGCAGCGACGCGGCGGCCGCGGTCGAAGCCGGCAACGACATTCGTACCGCGCTGGCGTGCTTCGCGCTCGACGCCTCGCACGGCTACGAGCGCACCCACGTCGACTCGCTGATGGCGCTGGCCGACCTGCTCTACGCGTACGTCTGCAGCGAGCCGCTGTTCCGGCGCGACGCGATGGCGCTCGGGCCGGTCGCCGACTTCCCTCAGCCGCCTCCGGCGCCCGAGCAGCCGTCGGCCGACCCGGCAATCGCGGATCAGGCGCCGCCGCGTCAGCCGGGCGGCGAGTCGCTCACGCGCGCCTGAGCGAACGCGCCGAGCAGCGCATCGGCCCCCTGCGCGCCGTTGACCCCGATCCTGCCGTCGATGACGAAGAACGGCACGCCGCGGATGCCGAGTTCGCGCGCCTCGGCTTCCGCCTGCGTGGTCCGCTCGAGTGCGTCGCCGTCGTCCAGCGCCGTGCGGATCGCGGCATCGTCGAGCCCCGCTTCGCGTGCGAGCGCTGCGAGCGCCTCGCGAGCGCTCAGGTCCGCCCCTTCGACGAAGTACGCGCGGAACAGCCGCTCGACGACCGCCTGTTGCGCCTCGCCCTGCGCCGCCGCGATCAGTGCGTGCGCCCGAAGCGTGTTCGGCTGCCGGGCGATCCGCGCGAACTCGGGCTGTAGACCCACTGCGCGCGCCGCCGCGCTGACCCGCTGGTAGATCGCGGTGGGGTCCGAGGCTCCGAACTTCTCGCGCAGGTAGTCGGCACGACTCATGCCCTCGTCCGGAAGGTCCGGGTTGAGCTGGAACGGGTGCCAGCGCACCATCGGTACGGGCGCATCCGGGTGCGCGTCGCGCCAGCGCGCCAGCGCCGCTTCGAGCTGGCGCTTGCCGACGTAGCACCACGGGCACACGACATCGGAGACGACGTCGATGCGCAACGCGTCGCCGGCGGGTTCGAGGATCGGGTTCATCGGGTCTCCATCTGTATCAATCGCGCGCAAGGAACTCGCCCGGCGCCGACGGCGACGGCGACGGCGACGGCGACGCGACGGGATCGGCGCAGATCTTCGGCACCAGGACGAAGAGACTCGGCCACACCGCGACGATCGTCGACCGTGCACCCTGGATCGTCACTCGCGGGAACGCTGCTCATGCGACTCTCCCGCCCAGCCGGGCACGCGCCAGTCGCGCGCCAGCGCGATGAGCCGTATCCCGGCGGCGACCACGATGCCTGCGGCCAGCGCCTGCCAGTCCGCCCCGAGCACACCGGCGACCGCGAGGAACGCCCACGCGCCGGCGAACGAGCACACGGCATAGGGCCGGTGATCGCGGAAGATCGCCGGCACCTCGTTGCACAGCACGTCGCGCATCACGCCGCCGAACACGCCGGTCACGACCCCCATCAGTGCGCAGACGATCGCCGGCTGCCCCATCTCCCAGGCCATGCCGGTTCCGGAGGCGCTGAACAGCCCCATTCCGAACGCGTCGGCCCAGAGCATCGGCCAGGCCGGCGGCGTCGGGCGAGCCGCTTGCAGCCAGAACCATCCGACGACGACCAGCGCAAGCACGGCCCAGACGTAGCCGCTGTACATCACCCAGAAGAACGGCCGCCGATCGAGCAGCAGGTCGCGCAGCGTGCCGCCGCCGAAAGCCGCGAAGAAGGTCACTGTCGCGACCCCGACGATGTCCATTCGCTTGCGCGTCGCCTCGATGAATCCCGACAGCGCGAACGCCAGCGTGCCGGCAATTTCGATGGCCGACAGCAGCACGCCCGCGGGCAGCCCTGCGTTCATCCGGATGCCCCCGCGCGACGGCGTCCCTCTCCCGCACGCAGGCGCATGCCCCGCCATGCCGGCGGCGGACGGCGCGCGGACGTCGGGCGATTCGCGCGGCGGTGGCGATCGACATCGGGCATCGTGAGGGGGCGCGGGCGTATCGGGGTCGGAGCGCGCCGCGCGGAGAATCGCGCGGCCACCGGATCGTACCGCCAATCGCTGGCCACCGCGCGCCGCGTGGCCGGGGCGCCGATCCGGGCGTTTATCATGCGGGCACACCCGCTTCGCGGTTCCATCCGCCTTTTCCTATGCACGACGCGATGCACGACGCCCCCAGCGCGGCCCGGCGAGGCATCCGGGCACCGAAGTGACGACGCAGGCCGACGCGATCGTGATCGGCGCCGGCATCGTCGGCGCGGCCTGCGCGCGCCGACTGTCCGAACGCGGACTGCGCGTCGTCGTGCTCGAGCGCGAACCGGCGCCGGCAGCGGGCTCCACCGGACGCAGCGCCGCCGGCGTGCGGGTGCAGTT
>JAHBZV010000025.1 GCA_019635275.1 Burkholderiaceae bacterium
GCCCGGCATGCCGCAGGCGCAGGGCTCGGTCCAGACCTGCAGCAGGTCGCCGAGCGCGTAGCGCATGAACGGCCCGCCGCGCCAGTCGAGGAAGGTGAAGACCATCTCGCCGATCGCGCCGTGGCGAAGCGCGATCGGCGCGCGCGTGGCCGGGTCGACCAGCTCGAGCAGGCAGTGATCCTCGGAGACGAAGTGCATGCCGGCGCAGTCCTCGGCCGGCGCATCGCACGAGATGCCGTGAAACGCGTGGCCGCCGCCGGTGTGGTCGAAGACGCGTGCGCCGAAGCCGTCGGCGAGCGCCCGCCTGACCTCGGGGTCTCCGCCGCCGCCCTCGCCCGCGCAGAAGAACCAGCGCAGCCCGAGCTCGCTGGCCGGACGCCCGGTGAGACGCGGCGCTTCCTCGATCAGGTATTGCCCGAACGACGGGGTCGCGACGATCGCGTGCGGGCGGGTGATCCGCGCGATGTCGATAACGCGCTTGGTGCCGCCTTCGATGCCGACCGGCACGACGCAGGCACCGAGGTGCATGATGCCCTGCGACAGCGGCAGCCCCCCGGTGAACATGCTCAGCGACAACGCCTGCAGCATCACGTGGCCGGGGCGGATGCCGGCGCGCCAGTACTTGCGCGCGTGCATTTCGTTGACGATCGCCACGTCGTGCGCAGTCAGCGTGTACAGCGTCGGCACGCCGGTGGTGCCCGACGTGGCATTGATGCGCACGATCTCCTCGGGCGCCGCGCAGCCCAGCAACGCGAACGGGCTGCCGTGGCGCTCGAGCGACTCCTGCTGGACGCGGCGGTGCTCGTCCTTCGTCATCACCGGGATGCGCGAGAAGTCCTCGAAGCTGCGGATGTCCTCGGGCCGGGCTCCGACCTCGTCGAACTTGCGCCGGTGCGCGGGCGACCGGTCGTAGTTGTAGCGCACCTGCTGCTTCAGCCGCTGCAGCTGCAGTTCGGCGATCGCGTCGCGCGACAGCGTCTCGACCGCCTCGTTCCAGAGGCGGCGGCCGCGGTCCCCGGCTGCGGGCTCGCGGGCGGCGCGAACCCCGGCTGCTCGCTTGCCGGACGTGCCGCTCACGATGGCTGCTCCGTCGCGGAGCCCTCTTCGTCGGGCTGGCACAGCTCGAAGCGCAAGCCGGTGACGCCGTCGCGCGGCAGGAACGCGATCCGGCCATGCGCGCCGCGCCTCGGAAAGCCCGGCAGCGGCTCGATCCCTTCGACGCGAAGCGCGGCGAGCGCGGCGTCGAGGTCGGGCACCGACAGCGACAGGTGGTTGACCCCCGGCGCCGGGCCCATCACCGCGCGGCCGAATCCGTCGCCGCGATCGGTGTAGCGCAGCAACTCGACGATCAGGTTCTCGGCGTGGAACTCGGCCACCTCGAGCCCGGCGTCGGGCACCGAGCGCCGGCGCAACGGCGCGCCCGGCAGCAGGCGCGCCATCGCGTCGATCGCCGGCTCGAGCTCGTCGACGACGATGCCGATGTGGTCGACGCGCGGCGCGCTCATGTCGCCTCCCGAAGCCGCCGGGTCGCGGCTTCGTCGAGCGCCAGCGTCGCCGGGTCGATCACGACGCCGTAGTCTTCGCGCGCCGCCTCGACGCTCAGCACGCCGTCGAGGACGTCGTCGACGACCCGCTCGACCGGCCTCTCGCGCGGATCGCCGTAGCCGCCGCCGCCGCCGGCGCGCTGGCGGTACACCGAGCCGCGCTCGATCCCGCGCACGATCTCCTTCGCCTTCGGGCGGCGCACGACACCGCCCGGCGCCGTGATCGTCACCTCGTTGACGCTGCCCGCCTTGCCGCCGAACAGGCCGAACGCGCGCGCTTCCTCCTCGATTCCGTCGCCGAAAGCGATTCCGGTGACGTCCTTGCCTTCGATGACGAACTCGGTCTCGACCCCCAGCCCGCCACGCCAGCGGCCGGCGCCGGCCGAGTCGCGCGCGTACTCGTGGCGCAGCAGGCGGTGCGGGTCGTGGATCTCGAACATCTCGTAGTCCTGCGCCAGGATGCCGCCGGCGCAGTTGATCAGGCCGATGTGGTCGTAGCCGTCGGCGCCCCAGGTGGCGCCGGAGCCGCCCTTGAGCGCAAGGAACAGGATGTCGACGTAGGGCCGCTCGTTGCGCGCGTCGTAGCCGGTGATCGTGAAGCCCATCATCCGGTTCCAGCCGGCGGTCACCATCTTCGGCAGCGCCTGCGAGAACGCGCGGAAGATCGCGTCCGACGTCGGGCCGGTGATCGAGTTGCCGAAGGTCGTCGCCGCGGGGAAGCGCGCGTTGAGGAACGAACCCTCCGGGTTCACGATGCGGATCGGGCGCAGGATGCCGGCGTTGTGCGGCACCTCCGGGTTGATCAGCATCAGGAACGTGAGCAGCAGCGCCGACGCGGTCGCCGAATACGGCGCGTTGACGAAGCCGGGCGTCTGCGGCGACGAGCCGGTGAAGTCGAACGTGACTTCGTCGCCCGACACGGTGACCGCGAGGTTGATTCTCATCGACGAGCCATCGGTCACGCCGTCGTAGAACGCCCGGCTCTCGCCGCGGTAGACGCCGTCCGGGATGGCCGCGATCTCCCGCCTGACCATCCGCTCCGACGCGTCGAACAGGTAGCCGACGCAGTCGTCGAACTCGCGCGCACCGAAGCGGCGGAACAGCTCGTGCATGCCGCGCTCGCCCACGCGGGTCGCGCCGATCTGCGCCTTGATGTCTTCCTCGACGATCGCGTAGCGGATGTTGGCGAAGATCATCCGCCAGACGTCGCGCCGCAGCTGCCCGCGCTCGTGGACCTTGATCGGCGTGATGCGTAGCGCCTCCTGCCAGACCTCGCGCGCCTCGGGATTGTAGCCGCCGGCCTGCGCGCCGCCGATGTCGGCCTGGTGCCCCTTGCAGGCGGCCCAGGCGACCAGGCGGCCATCGCGGAAGATCGGGCGGAACACGGCGACGTCGTTGTTCTGGTTGCCGCCGGAGAACACGTCGTTGTGCAGGATGACGTCGCCCTCGTGGACGTCGTCGCCGAACCAGCGCACGACGTGCTCGCACGCCGGCTGCAGCGCGAATGCGAGCACCGGGATGTACTCGGACTGCTCGAGCATCTGCCCGCGCGCGTCGTACAGCCCGGTGACGAAGTCGCGCGCCTCGTTCAGGATCGGCGAGCGCGTGGTGCGCAGCAGCGTGAGGCCCATCTCCTCGGTGATCGACTTCAGCCGCCGGTGCAGCACCGAGGCCCGGATCGGATCGACGCCCGGCGTCATCGCAGCTCCTCCATCATGCGGTCTTCGAGCACGCAGCCGCCGAGCGCGTCGACCGAGACGGCGAACCCGGCGGGAACGAAGATCGTCGTCGTCACCTTCTCGACGATCGCCGGGCCCTCGAGCCGGTTTCCGTGGCGCAGGCGGTCGCCGTCGTAGACCGGCGTCTCGCGGAAGTCGCCGGCCTGTGGCTGGTAGACCGCACGCCGGCCCTTCAGCGCGTGGCTCGCGTCCTCGCCGTCGCGCGGCTCGTCGACCTGCGGCGGCTTGTCGGTCTCGCCGACCGCCGACAGGCGAACGCTCACCATCTCGACGGGTGTCGCCTCGTCGCGCAGCGAGTAGCCGTACAGTCGGTCGTGCCGCTCGTGGAACGCGTCGCGGATCGCGTCCCACGCGCCGCCGCGAAGCTGCCCGGCGCTCACGCCGACCGGCACCTCGTGGTACTGCCCACGGTAGCGCAGGTCGAGCGCGTACGACAGGCGCCGCCTGTCCGGCGCGATGCCTTCGGACTGCAGCACCGCATCGGCGTCGGCGGTCATCTCGTCGGCCAGCTCTCCGACGCGACCGCGCGAGGTCGTCGCGTCGCCCAGCACCGCCGCGTGACTGCGCACGAAGTCGTGCTTCAGGTCGGTTCGCAACATGCCCGACGCGCAGAAGATCGCCGCGTCGCGGGGCACGAGCACCCGGCGGATGCCGAGCTCGCGCGCGATCATCGCGGCGTGGATCGCCCCCGCGCCGCCGGCGCAGATCAGCGTGAACTCGCGCGGATCCCAGCCCTTCTGCACCGAGATCTCGCGGATCGCCGAGGCCATGTTCACGTTCATCACCTGGTACATGCCCCAGGCCGCGCGAACCGTGTCGATGCCGAGCGCGGCGGCGACGCCGCGCTCGACGGCGGCGCGCGCCGCCCCGGCATCGAGCCGGATGCTGCCGCCAGCGAAGAAGTCGGGCGACAGGTAGCCGAGCACGAGGTTCGCATCGCTGCAGGTCGGCTCGGTGCCGCCGCGACCGTAGCAGGCGGGGCCGGGATCCGCGCCGGCGCTCTGCGGCCCCATCTTGAGCAGGCCGTCGTCGATCCAGGCGATCGAGCCGCCCCCGGCGCCGATCGTGACGATGTCCATCGACGGCAGCGCGAGCGCGAAGCGGCTGACGCTGGTGGACGTCGTGATCGACGGCGCGCCGCCGACCACCAGCGCCGCGTCGAAGCTCGTGCCGCCCATGTCCACCGTGATGAAGCTGTCCTCGCCGTGCGGGCGCAGCGCGGCCAGCCCCGCGGTCGGCGCCGCGGCCGGACCCGACAGCAGCGTCGAGGCCGCCAGCGCCGCGACCGCCTCGGGCGACGTGACGCCGCCGTTGGACTGCATGATGCGCAGCGCACCCCGGAAACCGCTGTCGGCGAGGCGCCGCCGCAGGTTCTCGACATAGCGGCGCAGGATCGGCCCGACCACCGCATTGAGCACCGTGGTGCTGGTGCGCTCGTAGAAACGGACCTGCGGCAGCACCCGGCTCGAGACCGACAGGTACGCGTCGGGCATCCGTCGCGCGACGAGCCCGGCGGCCGCCTCCTCGTGGGCAGGGTTCGCGTACGCGTGCATGAAGCTGATCGCCACCGCTTCGACGCCGCTCGCCTGCAGCACGTCGACGGCGCGCTCGACGTCGTCGAGCGACAGCGGCTCGAGCTCTCGGCCCCGGTGATCGATGCGGCCCCGCACCGGCAGCCGCAGGCGCCGGCGCACGAGCGGCGCGGGCGCGGTGAGCTTGTTGTCGTAGAACGACTCGCGCACGCCGCGGCGCATCTCCAGCGCGTCGCGAAAGCCGTGCGTCGTGAGCAGCCCGGCGCGCGCGATGCGTCCGGTGAGCACGGCGTTGGTCGTCACCGTCGTGCCGTGGACGATGATGTCCACGCGCTCGAGAAACCCGGCGAGCGGCAGTCCGGCGCCGGCGGCCAGGTCGCCGAGGCCCTGCAGCACGGCCTGCGACGGATCGGCCGGCGTCGACAGCACCTTGTGCGCGCGAGTGCCGCCGCGCTCGTCGAGCAGCAGGTAGTCGGTGAACGTGCCCCCGACGTCGATGCCGATCCGGTAACCCATCCGTGTCTCCGCCGATCGGGTTCGGTGTAGATTCCCCTGTATTGCAGAGATGGTACCGGAAACTTGTTTTTGGTACCAGACACCTTCTGGAGGAAACGACCTTGACGACCAGGCGCTCGTCGCCGGCGCCGCGCGAGGAGGAACTGCTCGACCGGCTCGAGGCGATCTTCCTGAAGGAGGGTTTCCGCAAGGTGACCGTCGCGGAGCTTGCCAGTCGCCTGCGTTGCTCGCGGCGCAGCTTCTACGAACTGGCCGACAGCAAGGAAGCGCTGTTCCTGCGCGTGTTCGACCGCTACCTGACCCGGCTGCGCGAGCAGGGCACGCGCGGCGCGGCGGCCGTGCCGCCGCAGCAGGCCTTCGAACCGTACCTGATGCCGGCGATCGACGCGGCGCGCAAGCTCTCGGCGACGCTGATGCAGGACATGACCGGCTATCCGCCCGCGACCGCGATGTGGGAACGGCACCAGCGCGAGCGGTTGGACGGGCTTCGTCGCCTCGTGGAGCGTTGCGTCGAGCAGGGCCTGTTCCGCGGCGTCGATCCGTACCTGGTCGCCGAGGTGATGGCGGCGTCGTTGCGCCGCATCCGCGAGCCTGCGTTCCTCGCCGCGTCCGGGCTGTCGTACCGCGACGCCGTCGAGGAGCTGTACGGCCTGCTGCTTCACGGCCTGTTCAGGCGCGACGCGCCCGACGCCCCGCCGCCTCGCGTGCCGGCGCCCGGCGAGGGGGCGCCGGCGCGCAAGCCGGCGCTCAGCGAGAAATCCCCGGCCTCGCCTGCGCGAGAAAAGCCAGCGCGTCGGGCAGCATCCGCCAGATCTGCGCGGCAATGAACATCACGCCGAGCGGATCGCCGAAGCTGCCCACCGTCGGCGGCCCGAGCACCCGCAGGGCCGGGCGCGCGCGCGCGTCGGCACCGATCGCGCAGCAGTTCGCGTCGACCGCGAAGCCAATGCCTGCGTCGTCGACGCGAAGCCATCCGTCGTCGACCAGCGACGCCAGGAAAGGATTCGCGCGAAGACCCGCCGCCGCATCGAGCCCGGTGCAGTTGACCAGCATGTCGAAGGTCTCGGTGCGCTCGCCCGCGCTGCCGCGTCCGGCGAACCGCACGCGCAGCGAGCGGCTGCCGGCCACCGGTTCCACCGCCCGCAGGCGCGCCGCGCGGAATGCGACCCGGCCGCGCGCCTCGGCGTCGCGCACCAGCGCGTCGTTCTGCGGCGGCGCGCGGAAGCGATGCACGTCGTACCAGGTACGCATCCTGCGCAGAAACCTTCGCTGCTCGGCGGCCGGCAACAACGGCCACGCCCGCCACACCACGTCGCGAAGCTCGTCGAAACCCTTGTGCCAACTCTCGCCGCGAGCCTCGAGCTCGCGGATGCGCACGCGCAGTGCGCGCACCCAGCCGCGCAGCGTCGGCGGCGCGTCGTGCAGAAGGAAGCCCGGCACCGTGCCCATGATCCGCTCGAGCGGCGCTTGCGCCGCCGCGTCGGCGGCCACGACCCCGGCCGACGCTGCCGCCGGCGGCTGCGCGCGCGGCCGCAGCCCGCGTCGCGACACCACGACGACGTCGCCTCGGTGACCGGCGCGCACCAGGGTCGACGCGATGTCCAGCGCCGTGAGCCCGCTGCCGACGACGAGCACCCTCGCGCGAGGATCGACCTGCGCCAGGCGGCCCGGTTGCAGCGGGTCCTCGATGACCGACGGGTGGCCGGCCAGCGATCGCGCGAGCGGCGCTTGCAGCCGCGGCAGCGGATTGCCTGTCGCGACCACCAGCAGGTCCGACTCGAGCGTGCGGCCGCCGGCCGTGCGGATCGCCATCGCGTCGCGCGACGCGGAAACGGCCACCGCGCGGTCGCGAAGGTGTGCGATCGTCGAACGCGTCGCCGGCCATTGCTCGTGGGCGCGCAGCGTGTCGGACAGGTAGTCGCCGTAGTCCGCGCGCCGCACGAACGCGTTTCCGTCGGCCGCCAGGGCCTCGGGGTCGCGCTGGAAGATCGAGTTCGCTTCGCACCAGCGCGTGAAGTGCCCCGCGTCGCCGGGAACGATCGAGTGCGACCAGGTCGGGCCGTTCAGGCGATGGTCGGGATCGGTGGCCGAGTACGCGAGGCCGGGGCCGACCCGCTCGCGCGGCTCGACGACGGTGATCGCGAGCTGCACCGTACTCGCGCGAACCAGCTGCACCGCAGTCGATGCGCCGGTGAAGCCGCCACCGACGATCGCGACCCGGCGCGGCGCCCTGTCCTGGTTCAACGCTCCCCCTTCGTTGCGACTTTCCGGAACGCGCCGGGCACTGGCCACGAAGCACGCCTCCATCGTACGCCGACGTCGATGCTAGGCTTCGGCTGCGGCCGGGCACTCGCTCGTCGCATCCTCCCATCGCTCCCCGGGATCGGTCCCGGCCCGGAATCCGGATGAACCTGCCCATCGAGACGCTCATGGGTGTCGGCCTGGTCGTCACGTTCGCCTACACCGTGGTCGGACTCACCGGCTTCGGCGCGTCGATGGTGGCCATGCCGATGCTGGTGCAGCTGCTGCCGCTGCGCCTGGCGCTGCCGATGATGCTGGTCTACGACCTGATCGGCGGCGTGGCGATCGGCGTGCGCCACCGCAGGTCGGTCGATCGCAGCGAGCTGCTGCGCCTGGTCCCGTTCATGCTGATCGGGGTCGCGCTCGGGGTGACCGTGCTGGTGAAGGCGCCCGAGCGCGCGCTGCTGCTGCTCCTCGGCGTATTCGTGTTGGCCTTCTCGGCGTGGAGCCTGCTGTTCCGCCCGAGCCAGGCGACGATCGCGCCCGGCTGGGCCCTGCCGCTGGGCACGGTGGGCGGCGTGTTCAGCGCGCTGTTCGGCACCGGCGGGCCGATCTACACCATCTACCTCGCGCGACGGGTGCAAGACAAGGGCCGGCTGCGCGCGACGATCTCGCTGCTGCTGTTCATGAGCGCGCTGGCTCGGCTCGCGTCGTTCGTCGCTGCGAGCCTGTTCTCGCCGCCCGGGCTGCCGATGCTGATCGCAGCGATGCTGCCCTGCGCGCTCGCCGGCATGTATCTCGGTACGCACTTGCATCACCGCCTGCCCGCCCATCGCATCGTTCAGACCGTGTGGGTGATCCTGATTGTCGGCGGCGCGACGCTGGTGCTGCGCAGCCTCTGAACGGGGCGCCGCGGCCGGCGAGCGTTGGCGCTCAACCGGGGCGGCCGATCACCGGCGCGGCGACCCCCTCGATCATCACATTCAGGCAGGCCGGCAGGCCGGACTCCTGTGCGCGCGCCGCGGCAGGCCCGAGCTGCGTGGGCTCGGTCACCAGCTCGCCGTAGCCCCCGAATGCTTCGCTGACCTTGTCGTAGCGCATCGGCCGCAACTCGCAGCCCACCAGCCGGTCGGCGCCGTAGTCCCTGAGCTGGATCTGGTACTCGGCGTTCCAGCGCGCGTCGTTGCCGACGACCGCGACGAACGGGAGCGCGTAGCGCACGGCGGTGTCGAGCTCGGCGACGTGGAAACCGAAGGTGCCGTCGCCCATCACGGCGACCACCGGCACATCGGGCTTCGCGACGCGCGCCGCCAGTGCGAACGGCAGCCCGGCGCCGATCGATCCCGCGACGCCGTTGATCACGCGGTTCGGCGCCGACAGGCAGGCCTGCGCCCACTGGCCGATCTCGCCGCCGTCGGACACCAGCACCGAATCCGGGTGCGCGTCGAGCAGCTTCTGCAACGGGCGACAGGCCTGCACCGGGTGCAGCCGATCGGCTTCGCCCGACGCGGCGCGGTCCCACTCGGGGGGACGCCAGTCGATCGCGCTGCGTACTTCGGCGAGCCAGGCGGAGCGCGACTTCTCCTCGGGCCTCCCCTGCCCGCGCGCGCAGGCGGCGAGCGCCTCGATCGCGGCCTGCGCGTCGGCGGCGAACGCGGCGGCCAGGCGAGCGCCGACCGCGCGCCGCGTGCGATCGATCTCGGCCTGCTCGGCGTCGACCTGGACGAAGGCGCAGCCCGCTTCGAACGCCGGCGGCTGGCCGAACTTCAGCGTGAAGTCGCAGCGCTTGCCGGCGAGCAGCACGCAATCGGCCTGGGCCAGCACCTGTGCGAAGGCGCCGAGGCCAGGGTCGTTCACGCCGCGCGGACTCTCCATGCCGATCACCGGCACGTCGATCGCCGCTTCGAGCGCGCGCAACTGCGGGCGCCCGCGCCGGGTCATGAAGGCCGGCCCTGCGAGCACCAGCGGCCGCTTCGCCTGCCGCAAGCGCGCGAGCACGGACACCGCGTCGCTCGCCGGCAGCGGCTGCACCCGAGCAGCGAACGCCGGCGCGCCCGGCAGGCGATCGGCGTCGGCCGCCTTCTCGAGCACGTCGGTGGGAAGGCTCAGGTGCACCGGCCCCGGCCTGCCCGAGCGCGCGAGCGAGATCGCGCGGGCCAGGTCGTGGGCCACCTCGTCGGCGCTCGCGCAGGTCCACGAAGCCTTCGTGACCGGCGCCGCCATCTCGGCCTGGCGCATCTCCTGGAACGCGCCCATGCCCAGCTGCCCGTTGGGCGCGTGGCCCGACAGCAGCACGATCGGCGCCTCGGCCATCTGCGCGGTATAGAGCGCCGACACCGCGTTCGCGTGGCCGGGCCCGCCGGTGACCAGCGCGATGCCCGGTTCACCGGTGAGCCGGGCCCAGGCGTCGGCCATGTGGACCGCAGCGGCCTCGTGGCGCGTGTGCAGCAGCGAGATGCCCGCGTCGATCGTCGCGTCGAACACCGGCATCACGTGGTTGCCGGACAGCGTGAAGATGCGCGCGACGCCGGCCGTGCGCAGCGCGCGCGCCAGCGCGTCCGCGCCGCGGAAGACCCGTGTCATCGAGTTGCCTACTTCAGCTCGATGCCGAGCTGCTTGCCGAGCCGGTCGTAGACCCCGAACTGGTCGGCCGCGAACTTCGCGGTGGCCGCCGGCGACATCACGCCGGGAATGCCGCCGAAGCGCTCGGTGCCGGCGACCCACGCGGGATCCTTCGCGAGCTTCGCGAGCACGTCGGCCCAGTACGCGACGAGCTCGGCGCTCATCCCCGGCGGGCCGTAGAGCGCGCTCCATCCGACGATCGCCTCGAGCTGCGGGTAGCCCAGCTCGCGAACCGTCGGCACATCGGGAATGTCCTTCCAGCGCTCGGGCGTGGTGGTCATCAGCGCGCGCAGCTTGCCGGCCTTGATGTTGCCGATCACCGAAGTGAGGTTCGCGCAGTTGAAGTCCACCTCGCGCGACAGCACTGCCAGCGCTGCGTCGCCGCCGCCCTTGTAGACGACCTGCGTCGCCGCGTCCTTGCCGAGCCCGAGCGTGTCGAACAGCAGCTGCGGGCCGAAGTTCAGGATCGTCCCGGGCCCCGAGGTGCTGTAGTTGAGCTTGCCGGGCTGCGCCTTCAGCGCGCCGACGAGGTCGCCGAGCGTCCGGTACGGCGAGTCGGCATGAACGACGCAGACGAACGGGTTGCGCTCGAGCAGGCCGAGGAACGTGAAGTCGCTCCACTTGTAAGGCACGCTCGGCTTGAGTGCCGGAAGCAGCGTCTGCGAGCCGACGCGCGCGAGCAGCAGCGTGTAGCCGTCGGGCTTCGCTTCCTTGACCAGCTGCGAGCCGATCGCGCCGCCGGCGCCCGCTCGGTTGCTGACGACGATCGGCTGCGGCACGAACTTCTGCGCGGCCGCAGCGAGGTTGCGCGCCGACAGGTCGGCGTCGCCGCCGACGCTGAACGGCGCGACCAGCGTGATCGAGCGCTCCGGATAGGTCTGCGCCCCGGCCGACGCGACGCCCAGCGCCGTCGCGATGCAGGCCGCGAGCGCGGCCACAGTTTTCCTGGTGGTGCTCACCGTGGGTCTCCGGTCGTTGGAATGATCGTTCAGGCCGACTGGTCGCCGGCGATCAGGCTCTGTCCGGGCCGAACCCGGGTGAAATTCACGGGCTCGCGGCCGATGCTCACCGCGCCGTCGTGCAAGCGCGCCACCGTGTAGGTCGATTGCTCGAGGTCACCGGTCTCCGGATGGTCTTCGCGGAAGTGCGCGCCCCGCGAATCCCCGCGCGCGATCGCCGCGGCGGCGATGACGCGGCTCACCGAGACCAGGCTGCGCAGGTTCAGCCAGTCGTGCCAGCTCAGGTTGAACGCGCGCCCCGCATCGGCGACCCCGGTTCGCGACAGCTGCGCGTCGAGCTCGCCGAGCCGCGTCGCGGCGCGCCGCAGGCCGTCGGCGGTGCGCAGGATGCCGACGTCGTTCCACATGCACTCGTAGAGCGACTCGCGGATCGCTTCGACGTCGCCGACCGGCAAAGAGAACGGCGCCTCGTGCGCGGCGATGCTGCGTTCGATCGCCGCCATGTCGGGCTCGCGATGTCGCGCATGCTCGCGGACCCACGCGGCCATGCTCTCTCCGGCGATGCCGCCGAAGACAGTGGAGTTGGCGACCCCGTTGCCACCCAGCCGATTCGCCCCGTGCACGCCGCCGGTGTCCTCGCCGGCGGCGAACAGGCCGGGCAGCTGCGTCGTGCAGTCGGCATCGAACACCACGCCGCCCATCATGTAGTGCGCGGTCGGAACGACCTCGACCAGGCCGCCGGCCAGGTCGAATCCGCAATCGGCACAGCGCTCGACCATCCCCTTGAACATCCGGCGCACGTTGTCGGGCCCGAGGTGGTGCATCTGGATGTAGACGCCGCCGTTGGGCGAGGTGCGGCCCGCGCGCATCTCCGAATAGATCGAGCGCGAGACGATGTCGCGCGTCGCGCGCTCGGCGCGCGGGTCGTAGCGCTGCATGAAGCGCTCGTTCGCGCCGTTCAGCAGCTGCCCGCCCGCGCCGCGCAGCCCTTCCTCGAGCACCGTTCCGGTCATCCGCGTGCCGGGCCCCGCGAGCAGGCCGGTGGGGTGGAATTGCACCATCTCCATGTCGCGCAACGCGAGCCCGGCGCGCAGCGCCATCGCCAGGCCGTCGCAGCTCTTGTCGCCCGACGGCGTGTGGTACTTGTACATCGTCGGCCCGCCGCCGGTGGCCAGCAGCACCGCCTTCGCCTGCACGAAGACGAAGTCGCCGGCGCGCATGTCGATCATCAGCACGCCCGCCAGCGCCGACCCGTCGGCGGTGCGCACCAGCTCGATCGCGCGATGCTCCTCGAGCCGGCCGATGCCGCGCGACCAGACCTGCTCGGCGAGCCGGTTGATGATCTCGATGCCGGTCAGGTCGCCCTTGTGCACCGTGCGATCGAAGGTCTGTCCGGCGAACGCCTTCTGGTGGACCGTGCCGTCCGGGTTGCGATCGAAGAAGCATCCGAGCTCGTTCTCGAGTTCGTGGATGCGCTCGACCGCCCCGGTGACCAGCGTCCAGGCGAGCTCCTGGTTCGACAGCCACTTGCTGCCTTCGATCGTGTCCATGAAGTGACGCTCGACCGAGTCGCCTTCTGCGATGGCGACGTTGTAGCCGCCCTGGACCATCCGCGTGCAGCCGCTCTTGCCGAGCAGCCCCTTCACCGCGACGGTGATCGACAGCGCGGGATTGGCCTGGTGCGCGTGCAGTGCCGCGAACAGGCCGGCCCCGCCGGAACCCAGGATGAGGATGTCGGTCTGAAGCCGGCGCAACCTCACCGCGACTGCACTCCGAGGCTGGCGAGCACCTGCGCGCGCCGCGCGTCGACGTCGTGCCGGACGACGTCGTAGAGGCTGCCGCCGTGGCTGTCCATCGCCACCAGCAGCGGCCCGAAGTCGCGGATGCGGAACTTCCACAGCGATTCGGGGTTGAGGTCGTCGAGGTCGACGTCCTCGATGCTCTCGATCCACGTGGTCTCGAGCGCCGCGGTGCCGCCGACGATCGCGAGATAGACGCCGCCGAGCTCGCGGAACGCGGCGAGCGAATCGGCGCGCAACCCGCCCTTTCCGATGATGATGCGCACGCCGTTGCGCTCCATCAGCGGGCGCGTGAAGCGCTCCATCCGGTCGGACGTCGTCGTGCCGATGCACACCGGCGCGTAGCCGGCCGGATGCTCGGCGCTCGGCTCGACCTTCTTCACGTTGGGCGCCGTGTGGATCACCGCGTGGCCGCGCAGGTCGAATCGGGTCGTGCGCCCGCGATCGAACATCGCGATCTGCGTCGCGTCGCGGATGCCGAACAGCGTCTGCTGCAGCGTGACCGTGTCGTTGACGCGCAGCTGCCGGACCTGCTCTTCGGTCACCGGCGTCTTCAGCTCGTAGTGGGCCATGCTCAGAATCCGAACGTGACGCCGTCGGGCCCGAACGTCGCGGTCGCGCGTCGCGCCGAATGGCACTGCATGTTCACTGCGACCGGGTTCATCGTGATGTGCGTCGCAGCGAGCTCGACGTGCACCGCGAAGGACGTCGAGTCGCCGCCCAGCCCCTGCGGGCCCACACCGAGCCGGTTGACCGCTGCGCTCAACTGTTCCTCGATTTTCGCGCCTTCCGGGTCGCCGCAACGGCTGCCGAGCTCGCGCGTGGCCGCGCGCTTGGCCAGCGCCACGCACAGGTCGGACGTGCCGCCGATGCCCACGCCGACGATCGTCGGCGGGCAGGTCTTGCCGCCTGCCGCGATCACGCAGTCGACGACGAAGGTCTTGATCGCGTCGACCCCTTCGGCGGGGATCGCCATCTTCAGGAACGAGTTGTTCTCCGAGCCGCTGCCCTTGGGCACCATCTCGATCGACAGCGTGTCGCGGCGGTCGCTGAAATCGACGTGGATCACCGGCACCTCGATGCCGCACGAGGTGTGCTCGTTGCGGCGGGTGAGCGGGTGCACGACCGACGACCGCAACGGATGCTCGCGCGTCGCGCGCTCGCAGCCGTTGCGGATCGCCTGCTTCAGCGCGTGGCCGTCGACCTCGACGCCGCTGCCGATCACCACGTTGTAGATCGGGATGCCGGTGTCCTGGCAGAGCAGGTTTCCGGTGTCCTCGGCCACCCTGATGTTGGTCACCATGGTGGCCAGCACGCCCTGCGCGGTGCGGTCGGTTTCGCCCGCCGACAGGCGCGCGAAACCGTCCTTGATATCCGGCGGAAGGATCTTCAGCGCCCGGATGTAGAGTTCCCTGGCGGCGTCCTCGACCGCGGACAGATCGATCTTCAACTCGGCGAACCTCGTTCAATTGGCCTTGAGCTTGCGGCGCTCGACCACCTTCGCCCAGTACGCCGACTCCTTGTCTATCGCGGCAGCGAACTCGGCCGGCGAGTTGCCCACGGGACTCATGCCGGCCACGAACAGTCGCGCCTTCATTTCGGTGCTCTGCAGCGCCTTGACCGTGTCGCGGTGGATCTTGTCGACGATGTCCTTGGGCGTGCCGGCAGGCACCATGAACCCGAACCAGCCGGTGTTTTCGAAGCCGGGCAGCCCGCTCTCGGCGACCGTAGGCACGTTCGGCAGCAGCGGCGAGCGGGTCTTGCTCGTCACCGCCAGCGCGCGCAGGCGGCCGTTGTTCACATAGGGTGCCACCGCGGCGATGTTGCCGACCACCAGCTGGAGTGCGCCGGTCACGAGGTCGGGGTACGAAGCCGCCTCGCCCTTGTAGGGGATGTGGACGAGGTCGATGCCGGCCGCGTCGATGAAGCTCTCGCCCGCCATGTGCACCTGGCTGCCGATGCCGGCCGAACCGAAGTTCAGCTTGCCGGGCTGGCTCTTCGCGTAGGCGATGAACTCCTTCAGCGTCTTGGCCGGAATCGACGGATTGACCGTCACGACCTGCGGTCCGCTCGCCACGTTCGTCACTGCGATGAAATCCTTCTTCGCATCGAAGGGCATCTTCGCGTACATGTGCGGATTGACGGTGAAGATGCTGCCCGAGGTCATCAGCAACGTGTAGCCGTCCGGGGCCGATTTCGCCACGACGTCCGCGCCGATGTTGCCGCCCGCGCCGCCGCGGTTCTCGACCACCACCGGCTGGCCCCACATCTCGCTGAGGTCCTTCGCAAGCGCCCTGGCCACCACGTCGGTGGTGCCGCCAGCCACGAAGGGCACGACGATCTTCACCGGCCTGGTGGGCCACGCGTCCTGCGCGGCAGCCGGCAGCGGCGAGCACAGCGCGAGCGCGCACGAGGCAGCCGCGAGGCCCAGGGCGACGCGGCGGTTCCGGTTTTCGATTGTCTTCAAGCTCTGTCTCCCGTTTGATTCGATACGTTCGTCGTGATCCCTGCGCAGGGCCGGGGGCTCAACCGATCAGCGCCAGCGCGAAAGCGAGGCCCGCGACGATTCCCAGGCCGGCGGCTGCGGCGATCCAGTTCTTGCGCAGCCCCGACCACGGCTTGAATTCGATCACGAGCAGCCGCAGGCCACCAGTCAGGTGAATCGCTAACAGGACGACCAGGCACCACTCGCCGAACTTGAACAGCGGCTGGTCCGCGAAGCGCAGGAAGCCGTCGAGCGCGGCCTCGCCGCGCAGCGCCTGGCCGAGCGCCCAGAAGTGCAACGGCAGGAACGCGGCCAGTGCAATGCCCGACAGTCGATGCGCGAGGAACGCCCACCATGCCGGATGGCTGCGGGCGCGAAAGTCGTTGCGGCGCGCCGCGCGACGCGGTTGCGGCACGGCGGGGCCGCTCGCCGTGCTCATGCGACCACCGCGTAGACGGCCCGCAGGCCCAGCGCCGCGAGCGCGAGCGCCACCGCGACCGCGGCGACGTTGCTGCGTCGCGCGCCCCAGCCGAGCCACTCCTCGGCGATGCGCGCGAGCCCGATCGGGACGTGCACCGCGCAGGCGAGCACGAACGCGCCATAGAACGCCGCGACCAGCCAGTTGCCCTGGGTGCGGGAGAGGATCTCGGCGCCGCTCAGCCCGCCGCGGACCGCATAGACGATCGTCGCGAGGTGAACCGCGACGAAGAGCGCGAGCACCATCGCGCTCAGGCGCTGGAGGTACCAGAGCCGGGCCTGCGTGGCGGCGGAACTCACGAACGGCCCCTCATCTTGCGTCGCTCCCCGGCCGCGGCTCAGAGTTCGCCGCGCATCGCGCGTCGCGCCGCGACGCGCTTGAGGCCGGAGATCCCGGCGGTCGGCTCGATCGCCTTCGGGCAGCGCTCGCTGCACGAGCCCTGCGTGTGGCAGGCGTGGCAGCCCGCGTCGCCGGCCACCGCGCGCAGTCGCTCCTTCTGGTCGACGTCGCGCACGTCGTTCACCAGCGTCCACGCGCGGTTGAGCGCGGCGGGCCCCAGGTAGTCGGGGCGCCACGCGACCACGTCGCACGACGCGTAGCAGACGCCGCAACCGATGCACTCGATTCCGGCGTTCGCCGAGACGCGCTCGGGCGATGCCGGCTCGACCCGCGCAAAGTCGTCGTGGCGCGTCGTCGCGCCGCGGAACCTCCCCTTCGCGCGCGCCCACTTGTCGAAGAACTCGCCCATGTCGGTCGCCAGGTCCTTGATGACCGGCAGGTTCGACAGGGGCGCGATCTCGAGCGAGTCGCCGTCGACGACCTTCGACACGTGCGTGCGGCAGGTCCAGCGCGCGACGCCGTTGACGGTCATCGCGCACGAACCGCACATGCCGACGCGGCACGAGAAGCGATAGCTCAGCGTCGGCTCGAGCCTGCGCTGGATGTAGGTGACGACGTCGAGCACGGTCTGGCTGGCCTGCCGCGGCACCTCGTAGGTGGAGAAGCCGCCGTCGGCGCCGCCGCGCCAGACCTTGACGCGCAGGTGGGTGGACATGGAGGCATTGTCCGAGTTTGGTCAATCAAGGGAAACAGATTTATTCTTGCATCGAAATAAAGTTTTCCTAGATTGACGACTTCCTCTCCCGATCAGACCCGAGCCGCAACCCGGGCGAACCGTGCGGAGCGGCGCATCCGGGCCAGCGCGCGCACGATCGGCCAGAACAGGCCGATGAGCGCCAGGACCATCACCACGCCGCTGATCGGGCGGCGGAACAGGATGGTCCAGTCGTTGTCGAAGCTGACCATCAGCGTCATGAAGTTGGTCTCGGCCAGCGGACCGAGGATGGTGCCCAGCACCAGCGGCGCGATCGGAAACCTGAAGCGCTCGAACAGGTAGCCGACGAGCCCGAAGGCGGAGATCACGTACAGGTCGGACAGGCTGTTGCGCGCGGCGAACGCGCCGACGAAGCAGAACACGACCACGAACGCCGAGACGATGGCTTCGGGCGCATCGAGCACCTTGCACAGCGGCTTGATCGCGAAGTAGCCCAGCACGCACATGCCGATGACCGACAGGAACACCGCCGCGAACACGGTGTAGACCAGGTCGGTGCTGCTCACGAACACCTGAGGCCCGGGCTGGATGCCGTGCAGCAGGAACGCCGCCAGGATGATCGCGGTGGCGCCGCTGCCCGGGATGCCCATCGCCAGCAGCGGCACGAGCGCGCCGCCGACCGACGCGGTGGCCGCCGACTTGGCGACGACGATGCCCTCGGGCGCGCCGGTGCCGAGCTGCTTGCGGTTCTTGCCGTACTGGCTCTCCAGCCCGTAGGCGACGAACGCGGAGACCGTCGCCCCGGCGCCGGGCACGATGCCGACCACCACGCCGGTGAGCGTGCCGCGCAGCAGCGTGTACTTCATCCGCACGATCTCGGCCCATCGCGGCAGCGCCGTGCGAAAGCGCGCCTGCCCGTCGCCGGCCTCGCCGGGCTCGGCGGCGAAGCCCGCGCGCAGCCGCGTGAGCACCTCGCCGATCCCGTAGGCGCCCACCATCACCAGCAGGAACTCGATGCCGTCGAGCAGGAACGGCTGGCCGAACGCAAAGCGCTCGGCGCCGTAGATCGAGTCGACGCCGACCGTCGCGATCAGCAGCCCCATGCACAGGCTGATCAGCGAGTTCACCACCGAGTCGCCCGACAGCGCGACCACGCTGATCAGGCCGAAGAACACGATCGCGAAGAACTCCGGCGACGAGAAGCTCAGCGCCATGTGCGCCACCGGCTCGGCCATCGCCACCATCATCACCGCCGAGGCGATCCCGCCGATGAACGAGGCCATCAGCGACCACCCGAGCGCCTTGGCAGCCTGCCCCTTGCGCGTCATCTCGTAGCCGTCCCACAGCAGCGGAACGTCCATCGGCTCGCCGGGGATCCGGAACAGGATCGACGTGATCGCGCCGGCGTACGTGCCCGACGCGTACATCGCCGTGAGGAGGATCAGCCCGGGACCCACCCCCATCTTGTAGGTGAACGGCAGCGCGAGGACGACGCCCATCACCAGCGTCAGCCCGGGCAGCACCGCCACCAGCATGCCCAGCACCAGCCCGATCAGCAGCACGAGGAAGTGAACCGGCGAGAGCACCGTGAGGATGCCGCCGAACAGGTGCGTCAACACGTCCATCGCGGTCGCCTCCTCAGCTCACGCCCAGCAGGCGCAGCAGCGCCAGCGACAACTCGCGAAAGGGCCCCGCACCCAGCGGCAGCGAGATGTAGGCCACGCGCATGAAGATCACGATCAGCAGGAAGCTGCCCGCGACGCCGATGCCCGCTGCCAGCAGCGGGCGCCTGAACCCCCCGATCAGCATGAACGCCACCAGGAACACCGCCGTGGCCACGAAGAAGCCGAGCCAGTCGACGCCGAGCGCGAACGCTGCGATGAGGACGATCCCGGCCAGCAAGCGTCCCGGGTGCTCGCGCTGCGCCGGCGGCGCCACCTCGGCCTCCGGCGCCGGCTCGGCCGGCGCCGGCTCGGCCGGGTTGTGGTCGACGTCGCCCGTGAGCCCCTCGGCGGTGAACGTCGTCTTCACGAGCAGGCGCTTGACGACCTCGTAGACACACAACGCGCCCATGATGACGATGATCGCCTTCGGCCAGAACTCCGGGCCGATGCGCCGACCGCCCTCGGCGCCACGCGTGTCGATCTGCAGCGCCGCCCAGTACAGCAGCACCGAAACCAGCAGCATCACCAGGTGCGGCAGCACCCGCCTCATGCGGTGGGTCATCGCGGATCGTTCCCAAACACCCTCATCTGGCGCTCGCGTGCTTCTTCATCGCCTCGAGCTCGCCACGCAGGAACGCCATCGCGTCCTTCGCCGGGATGTAGCTGTCCGCGTCGGCGAGCTGGTCCTCAAGATATCGCGCATAGTCCGCTGACTTCGCGACCTTCGCGAGTTCGTCCGAGAGCAGCTTCACCTTCTCGGGATCGGTGCCCGCCTTCACGGTGACCATGCGGAACTGGGGCATCGTGATGTCGAAGCCGAGTTCCTTCGAGACCGGCACCCCGGCGAACGCAGGGTGCCGCTTCTCGCCGAACAGGATCACCGGCCGCATCTGCTTGCCGTCGATGAAGTTGCGCACGTCGCCCGGCTGCTCGTAGAGCAGGTCGGCGTGTCCGCCGAGGATCGCCGAGTAGCGCTCGCCGGGCTTGGCGAAGGGCACGCTCACAAGTTTGAGGCCGCGGCGCACGAAATAGTTGACCGTCATGTCGTCAGGGCTGCCGAACCCGGTGACTGCGACCTTGAGCGGTCGCGTCTTCGCCTCGCGCTCCACGTCCGCCCAGGTCTTGATCGGGCCGTTCTCGGCCGCCAGGAAAGCCGAGGGCTGCCGGATCATGATCGCCACCGGGACCAGCGCGTCGAGGCTCCAGCTGGGGTGCGGGTCCGCCAGCAGGCCGAAGGTATCGCCGGTCATGATCGAAATCGTGTAGCCGTCGGCGGGGGCCGACAGCATCTTGTTCAGGCCGGTTCGCCCGGTTGCGCCGGGCACGTTGATGACCGGAAACGACGCCTTCAGGCTGTCTTCGAGCATCTTGCCGGCCTTGCGTGCGACCGCGTCGGCACCGCCTCCGGGCCCCCAGGGCACGATGAACTCGACCGGCCGCGATGGGTACTTCTCCTGCGAGCGGGCGGCTGGCGACACGACGGACAGGGCCGCCGCCGATACGATCCCGGCGACGACGGCTCTTCTCGTGATCGAATGCATGGTGGTCTCCTCGTTGTTGATGGATTGTGCTCAGCGGACGCGCAAGAGAAGCTTTCCACGGCTCTCGCCGGCCTCCAGGAAGCGGTGCGCATCGGCCGCCTCCTCGAGGGGAAACACCCGATCGATCGTGACCTTCAGGCGCCCTTCGCCGGCCCAGCGGAACAGGTCGCCGGTGCGTCGCAGGATCTCTTCACGGTCGGCCGTGTAGTCGGCGAGGTGGGGTCGGGTGAAGAACACCGAACCGGCCTCGCCCAGCTCGATCGGCTCGATCGAGGGCACCGGCCCCGAACTCGCGCCGTACAGGATGCAGGTGCCACGGCGGCGCAGGCTGCGGATGCTGCGCGCGATCGTGTCGATCCCGACCGAGTCGTAGACCACGTCGACGCCGCGCCCACCGGTGAGGCGGCGCACCTCGTCGCGGAAGTCCTGGGTGCGATAGAGGATGACCTCGTCGGCGCCGCGGGCGCGCGCGATCGCCGCCTTCTCCTCGCTGCCCACCGTCGCGATCACGCGCGCGCCCCGCAGCCTGGCGACCTGGGTCAGAAGCTGCCCGACCCCGCCGGCGGCCGCGTGAACCAGGCAGGTGTCGCCGGGTTCGAGCGCGAACGCCGAGTGCGCCAGGTAGTGCGCGGTGCAACCCTGAAGCATCAGCGTCACGGCCACCTCGTCGGAGACGCCGCCGGGCACCGGCACGGCGCGCCACGCCGGCACGCACGCATACTGCGCGTAGCTCCCGCGCGAGAGGCACCAGGCCACCCGATCGCCCGGCGCCACGCCGGTGACCCCCTCGCCCAGCGCCGACACGCGCCCGACGCCCTCCATGCCGAGCCCCATCGGCAGCGGTGTCCGATACGTCTGCGACTTGGCGTAGGTGCCGTTGCGCATGTAGATGTCGATGAAGTTCAGCCCGGCCAGGCTGACCTCGACCTGCACCTCGCCGGGCCCCGGCGCGGGCGCGTCGATCTCGCGCAGGGTCATCTCGTCGGGCGCGCCGAAGCGGTCGATCCGGATCGCGCGCATCAGGATTCGCTCCCGCGCGCCGGCGCGTCCTTCGCCCATCCGTCGGACAGCAGCACGCCGAGCGGCTCGGATAGCTCGTAGACACTGGAAACGGCGAGGTCGTAGCCCATGTCGAGCTTCTCGCGGCTGGCCCTGCGCGCCAGCCGCGCCCGATGTTCCTCGAGCACGTCGGCTTCGATCGGCACCGCGCCGGCGTCGAGGATGCGCAGGTATCCGTCGGCATCGCGGGCAGGCAGCACGCGCGATGCCACCTGGCGGTTCGGCGACCAGGGAACGTCGAGCACGCCGGCCTCGAACGCCCTAACCGTGCCGATCGCTACGTCGCCCTCACCCATCTCGAGCACGCGTTCGACGATGCCGCGCACCTCGCGCCGGATCAACGCCTTCTCGCGCTCGTAGTCGGGGAGCCCGTCGAGGCGCAGGTTGCGCGCCAGATAAATCGCCATGCGCGTCATCCGCAGGCCTTCGGCGTTGGCCTCCGGTGTCGGAATGCCGAGCGCCTCATGGGTCGACTTGGTCGTCACCGACACCGCACCGCCGACCGCCGCCACGGTGCCGCCGTAGGCGACCAGCGCCGCTGCCTGTGCCTCGTCGTGCGGCCACGCGCCCATCCAGTGCAGCGAGGTGATCGGCGTCTCGACGCCGGCGTAACCGCGCTTGCCCAGGTACTCCTGGGCCATCTCCTCGCAGACCGCGATCGCCGCGGCGTCCTGCACCAGATGCAGCGTCTGCCCGAGCTCGAGCCCGTACTGCTTCACGCCCTGGGCTGCGGCAAGCAGGCAGTCGAGCACCGCAATCGCGATCGCGATGCACGGCGGGATGTTGGTACCGGTGAGGAACCCCGGCTGGCGGCGATGCAGCAGCACGCCACGCCGGGCATACAGCGCCGCGAGCCGGTCGAGGTACTGATAGTTTCGGATGCCGTCCTCGATCGAGTATTCCTTCGTGTACGAAGTCGTGTACGCGATGCCGGACCCGAGAAAGCCGGTGTAGCCGGCCGCGTAGCCGATCTCGCCGACCAGCTTCGGCATCGCGGTGCCGGTCAGCATGATCGCGGGCTTGTCGATCGCCTCGACCAGTTCTCGGCACGCGGCGACGCCGTAGTTGACGATCGGAAAGCCGTTCAGCAGCGACCGGCCGGCCGCCTCGGACTCCTCCGATCCCCGCCCGGCCTGCGCGAAATGCTCGTTGCGGGTGTAGCTGTCGGTCGTCGTCGGCACGATGTCGGCGAGGCCTTCACGATCGAGCGCCTGCATCAGCGCCTTCTGCAGCCGCAGCGTGCCGAAGCCGCCGCGAGGCTGCGTCAGGCAGCGACGCTCGGCCTTCGCCCGCCGCAGCACCTCGGCAAGCCGCTTGTGGCTCGCGAGGCCGAGGTGGAACTCGACCGCCTCATCGAGGTCGACCGCCGCACCGGTCGGCCAGCGCGCCAGGTTCTCGGCGCGCATCGCGTCGAATTCGTCCCAGGGAATCGCCGCCTCGCCGAGCGGCCGCTTCGTGCGAAGCGACTCCGACATCACGCTAGCCATGCGCGTTCTCCTCCTCGAGTTGGACCAGGCTCGACCGCGCGAGCGCGAAAGCAGCCGCCGGCTCGCATTCCGCGAGCAGCCCGGCGGCGTAGAGCAGGTAGTCGCGATCGAGCCACAGGGCGGCCGCGCGCGGCGCGAGCGACGACGGATCGCGGCCGTCGGCGAGCGCCGCCGAGAGCAGGGCGTGCGGCTCGGGTGCCGCTGCGAGCACCCCGCCGGTGCCGATCACCGCGTTCAGCCGGGTCAGGTCCTTGCCGCGCTGGACGCGCACCGGGCCCTGCGCCGTGTAGACGGTCTCGATGCGCCCGGCGTGCCGCGCGACCGCGATGCGCACCGCCGCGCCGGCCAGCGCGCGATCGATCGCGCGCTCCTCGTCGTCACGGGGCAGGCGGCCGACGTCGCGCGCCAGCTCCTCGACCAGTTCGCGCGTGCGCGCGGCGCCGAGACCGGCGTCCCGGGCGATCGACTCGAGCCCCGCGACCTCGACGATGGTCAGCGCATTGTGCCGCATGCCGAGGTCGCCCTCGACGGTCCGCTTGGCGTAGGGCTCGGGAAGCCCGTACGGCAGCACGCCGGGCTCCGCCGGCTCGCCCTTGCCGATCGAGTGTACGTCGGTCGTCGCACCGCCGGGGTCGATCACCATCAGGTCGCCGAGTCCGCGCTCGCCGCCGGCGCCTTCGGCGAGCAGCCGCGCACCCTCGAGCACTGCGGCCGGGGTCGGCATCAGCACCCGGTCGAATTTGGCCTGCGCGCGGTCGATGCCCTTGGCGGTGACGATCCGCGCCATGAACAGCTCGCGGATCGCCTTGCGCGCCGGCTCGATCGACAGCACGTTCAGCTCCGGCATGACGTTGTCGGTCACGAGCGCGAGCTTGCCCGCCGCGGCGAGGCTCTGCGCGACCTCGTCGGCAGCCTCGCGGTTGCCGGCGACCACGAACGGACAGCCGAGATTGCTGGCGGCCAGCGCGCGGGCGTTGTGGAGAATGACGTCGCTGTTGCCCCCGTCGGTGCCGCCGCACAGCAGCAGCAGGTCGGGGGCGAGATCCGCCAGGCGACGCAGATCGCTCGCCGTGAGGCGGTAGGCGAAGCTGCCGACCAGCTTCGCGCCGGCGCCCAGTGCGGCCTGCCGCGCAGCCTCGGCAGTCAGCTCGCGCACCAGTCCGACGGTGGCCATCCGCAGGCCGCCGGCGGCGCTGCTCGAGGCGAGCCGGTAGCGAAACCCCGGCAGCCCGCCCAACTCGACGGCGAGACCGGCGAGCGCGGCATCCAGCCCCAGGTTGACGTCGCTGGTCACGGTCGACGGCGCCTGCGCCGTCGCGACGATCCGGCAGGCGTCGAGGTCGACCGCACGCAGCTTCGTGAACGTGCTGCCGAAGTCGATGAGCAGAGCGGCGCTCATGCCTGCCGGCTGCGCGGCGTCTCGGCGCGCGCCCCAAAGTCCTGCGCCAGCGCCTCGAGCACCGCCTCGACGCGGGTACCGGGCGGGAAGGCACGGTCGAAGCCCATGTCGAGGAACTTGCGCTCGACCTCCGCCCAAGGCGTCTTGCCGACCACCAGGTTGCCGCCGACGTAGATCAGGACGTCCTCGAGCCCGGCCTCGATGCACAGGTCGCGAAACCCCCGGCAGTCGATCTCGCCCTGCCCGTACAGCGACGAGACCATGATGCCGTCGGCGTCGGTCTCGATCGCCGCCTTGACGAAGTCCTGGGCCGGCGTCAGCGCGCCGAGCGCGACGACTTTGTAGCCGGCCTTCTCGAGCGCGAGACTCAGGATCCGGTTGCCGACGATGTGCGTGTCGGCGCCGATGACTCCCGTCACCAGCGTGCGCTGCTTCATGCGGGTCTCCCCCCCTGTCGATCGATCTCGTAGCGCGCCAGCGCAACCTCATCGGGGGCGCCGCAGAACCCCGGCTGAAGGACGATCGCGCCGTCTTCGAAGGCGAGCGGCCGCCCGAACAGCCCCGCGTGCGGCTTGAGGAAGCCGTTCATCTCGCCGGCGTTGTCGATGTGACGCGCGGCGACGCAGGCCTCCATCCAGCAGCCGAGATCGCAGGCCACGCCGTTTCCGAGCACCGGGATCATGCCAAGCGCGCGGATCCTTTCGACCGCCGCGACGAGGCCGTCCAGGCTCACCAGCTTCATCAGCTTGACCTTGACGTAGCGGGCGGCGCCGAGCCGCGCGGCACGCTCGATGTCGGACAGCCCGTAGATCGATTCGTCGAGCATCAGCGGCACCGTCGAGTGCGGCACCACCGACATGTGCGCGTCCCAGTCGCCGGCCGCGCACGGCTGCTCGAAGAGCTCGATGTCCGCCGGGTCGAGCGCGCCTGCGAAGCGCCGTGCCTGCTGCGCCGTGTAACCCTGGTTCGCATCCAGGCGCAGGCGGGCGCGCCCCGCCACGCGCGCCTGGATCAGCGCGACGCGCCGCAGGTCGGACTCGACGTCGAAACCGACCTTCACCTTCAGCGTCCGGTAGCCCGCGCCGAGCAGCCGTTCGATCTCGGCCTCGAGCGCGCCGTCGTCGGTCTCGTTGAGGATGCCCAGGATCGGCACCCGGGTCGGCGCGTCGACCGTCAGGAGCGGGTGGGCATGCAACGCATCGAGCGCGGTCATGAACGCGGTCGCGAGAAACGGCGAGGACGGCGCGACCGGCAGCACCTTGCGGGCAACCTCGCGCGCCGACGCCCCGGCCAGCGCCGTCGCGAGCGCACGCGCCCCGTCCCATGCGCCCTCGATGGTTTCGTCGGTGTAGCCGGTCAGCAGCGTGGCCTCCCCGGCCCCGCGGCGACCCGCGTCGTCGTGCATCAGTACGACCACCGTGTCGAAGGCCGTGACCGGGCCGAAGGCCAGCTTGTACGGGCGAACCAGCGGCACCCGCAGGCGGACGACCTCGATCCGGATCGGCGCGTCGCGCGGTTCGGTCGTCACGTCGCAGCCCTCGCAACCAGCAGCGCCCCGCCCGCGAGCGCAATCCACAGCAGCGCACGATTGAATCCTTCGCCGCTCAGCCGGTCGAAGACCTTCAGCCCCAGGAACATCCCGAGCAGTGCGATCGGCAGCGCCCACACCAGCAGGCGGCCGGTGTCCTCGCGGAAACCGACGATGCCGGCGATGCAGGCGATCGTGATCAGGTGCGTGTACATGCCGAACGGTTGCGCGATCGCGCGCTGCTCCTCCTTGCTCCAGCCGCGGGCACTCCACCACAGCGCGGGCACGATGATCGACAGGCCGCTGGTGCCGCCCATGACCCCGCCGACGAATCCGACCGTCGTGTCGGCCGCCGGTCCCGCCAGCGCCGGCACGCGAACGCGCAGCCCGCGCGGCATCCGCATCGCCAGCAGCGCGTAGCCGACCAGCACCGAGCCGATCGCGACACGCACGGTCGAGGCGTCGAGGCGTGCCAGCGCAAGCGCGCCCAGCGGGACTCCGAGCGTGCTGCCGACGGCGAACGGCAGCATCCGGCGCCAGGCGAAATGCTGCCTGAAGCGCGGCAGCAGGATCAGGTTCATCGCCAGCGGGATGACGATCACCAGCGCGACGATGCTCGCCGGCGCGAATGCCTGCAGCCAGATCGCCGAAGCGACGATGCCGAACGAGAAGCCGGCGATGCCGAAAGTCAACGATCCGGCGAGCGCCCCGGCGATCAGCACGACCAGGTCGGTGTCCATGCGTTGGCGTCTCCGTTGCCCTGCCACCGAGCCGGCGGCGGGTTGTTCTGGATGCATTGTCCGGAATCCGTCGATCAAGGAAAATCCATTTTTGGTTCACCCGAGCACAAGGAAAATTTTCGAATGTCCTCGATCCGCACGATGAAGACCTTCCTCGCGGTCGTCAGGCACGGCAGCTTTGCGGCCGCCGGCGGCGAAATCGGGCTGAGCGCCGCCGCGGTCGGCCTGCAGATGCGCGCGCTCGAGGAGAGCCTGAAGCAGCAGCTGTTCGACCGCAGCGGCCGCTCGGTCGTGCTGAACACCGCCGGCCGGCGCGCGATCCCCCGGATCGAGGAACTGGTGATGCGCTACGAGGAGCTGATCGGCGGCCGCGACGGCGACGCGCTTTCCGGAACGATCGTCATGGGCGCGCTGGTGTCGACCCTGATGGGCGCCTTCGCCGACGCGCTGTGGTCGCTCAAGCGCGAGAACCCGGGGCTCGAGGTCAAGCTGTTCGCCGGCCAGTCGAGCGACTTCGCGAACCGCGTCGAACAGGGGTTGCTCGACGCGGCGATCGTCACCCGCCCGCCGCGCCCGCTGCCGCGCAGCCTGGCCTGGACGCAGCTCTATGTCGAGCCGATGGTGATGATCGTCCCGCGTCACCCGCACTTCGACCTGCCCAGGGATCCGCTGCAGGCGTTGCGCCAGGCGCCTTTCATCCGCTTCGACCGCGAGACCTGGACCGGGCTGCTGGTGAAGGACGTGCTGAGCCAGTGCGGGGCCGAGGTTCGCGACGAAATGGAACTGAACTCGGTCGAGGCGATCCTGGCGATCGTGCGCCAGGGCTTCGGCGTGTCGATCGTCCCGAAGCTCGCCAACGTGCGCTGGTCCGAGGACCGCGAGCTGCGTGTCGTCGAGTTGCCCGACGTCGACGTACGCCGGCGCGTGGGGCTGCTCGAGCGTTCGCGCCATGCGCGCATGCGCTTCACCGGCGCGATCAAGCGGTACTTTGCCGACGCCGGGCAACGCGCGAGGGCGCGCGCCCGCTGAGGGGCGCGCCGGCAGGCGGTTCCCGTGTAAAGTGCCCGCAGCACATCCGCTCGATCGAACCGGAGCCTGCCCTGCCGACCCGACTGCTGCAACGGCTGCGCCCCTTGCGCGTCTTCGCGCTCGCGACGCTCGTCTGGTTCGGAGGGTGGGGCCACGTCGCGCGGCTGCGCTACGGGCGTCAGCTCGCGTGCGACTTGTTCGCCGGCCCATGGCTGCCCTGCGGACCGTACGACTGGCGCACACCGCTGCTGGTTGCGCTGCTGCCGCTCGCGGCGCTCGGGATCGTGTGGGTCACCAGGACGATCGTCGTGCGCCGGTTCCGGGCGCAGACCTAGCGCGATCGCACTGCCGAGCCACAGCGCGGACCTGCAGCGCGATCCCGGTCGGCAGCCCACCGCGTCTGGTGCCGGCTGTCTGACTCGAACAGACGACCTATCGCTTACAAGGCGATTGCTCTACCAGCTGAGCTAAGCCGGCACGGTCGGGCAAGTGTAGCCGAAGCGTCGCGACGCGCGACCCGGTCGCGCGCCGGCCGCGCCTACTTCACGCGCTTCAGGTGCGGCCTTCCCGACGGGGGAGCGCCGGGACCGGGCTCGTCGTCGCCGGAGCCGTCGGCGTCGGCCGCCGGGCTGGCCGGCGCTTCGGTGCGCGACTTCGCCGCGTCGCGAGGAGCCGGCTCCGCCGCGGTGGCGGAATCGGCCGACGGCTTCGTGGCCGCGGGCACCGCCGCAATCTGCGTCTTGCGCCGCCCCGGCTTCGGAGCCTCCTCGCCGGACGCAGGAACCGACGCGAGCCTGGGCCGCTTGCGCGCGCGGCCGGTCGTCGTCGTCGCGCCCGCCGCCCCTTCGTCGTCGACCGGCAGCGACGCCGCGTCGGACCCCGCGGCGGCGTCGGACGCCAGGGCCTGCTGGCCGGCGCCTGCGTCGTCGCCGCCTGATTCGGGCGTCAACGCGAGCGCCTTCGGCACCTCGAACGCCATCCCGTGGCCGTTCTCCTGCGCGAAGATCGCCGAGACGTTCTCGATCGGGATCGACACCTGCCGGGCGACGCCGCCGAAGCGCGCCTCGAATTCCAGCAGCTCGTTGCCGATCGTGAGGCGGTTGGTCGCGGCCGCCGAGATGTTCAGCACGATCTCGCCGTTGCGCACGAACTCGCGCGGCACCAGCGTGCGCTCGTCGACGGCCACCGCGATGTACGGGCGGTAGCCGTTGTCCGAGCACCACTCGTACAGTGCCCGGATCAGGTACGGCTTGGTGGAAATCTCGGCCATCAGCGGCGCATCACCTTCTCGGACGGAGTCAGCGCCTCGATGTAGGCCGGGCGCGAGAAGATGCGCTCGGCGTAGCGCAGCAGCGGCGCCGCGGTCTTGGGCATCTCGATGCCGTAGTGGTCGAGGCGCCAGAGCAGCGGCGCGATCGCCACGTCGAGCATCGAGAAGTCGTCGCCGAGCATGTACTTGTTCTTGATGAAGATCGGCGTGAGCTGCGTGAGGCGGTCGCGGATCTGCGAGCGGGCCTTGTCCATCGCCTTGGACGCGTCGCGCGCCTGGTCGCGGCGCTCGAGCTGTTGCACGTGGACGAACAGCTCGCGCTCGAAGTTGAACAGGAACAGCCTCGCTCGCGCGCGCATGACCGGGTCGGCCGGCATCAGCTGCGGGTGCGGGAAGCGCTCGTCGATGTACTCGTTGATGATGTTCGATTCGTACAGGATCAGGTCGCGCTCGACCAGGATGGGCACCTGGCCGTACGGGTTCATGATCGAGATGTCCTCGGGCTTGTTGTAGAGATCGACGTCGCGGATCTCGAAGTCCATGCCCTTCTCGAACAGCACGAAGCGGCAGCGCTGCGAGAACGGGCAGGTCGTGCCGGAGTACAGCACCATCATGGTCGAGCTCCTGATAAGTCTGGGTACCGCATGAAAAAAATCAGGGTGAGCCCGTCGGCGGACTCACCCTGCATCGGATCGGTGCCGCCCGGTTACTTGACGTCTTTCCAGTATTCCCGGTTCAACATCCAGGCGAAGACGGTGAACACGCCGAGGAACAGCAGCACCCAGACGCCCAGCCGCGTGCGGGTCTGCGCCGTCGGGTCCGACATGTAGGTGACGTAGGCAACCAAGTCGGCGACGTTGTCGTCGTACTCGGCCTGCGACATCTTGCCGCCCGTGGGCGTGGCGAGCGTCCAGTGGCGCGAAGGATGGTGGTGCAGGCCTTCGAGCTTCTCGGACTTCTCGGTGCGCACGCCGCTCGCGTCGAAGGTGACGACGGTCTTCGTGAAGCCGCTCGGCTTGCCGGTGCTCTCGTCGGCGACTTCCCTGATCTCCTCGAGCGTCGCGCCGCGCGCGCCCTGCAGTTCCCAGAACACGTGCGGCATGCCGACGTTCTCGAACAGCACGTTGTTCCAGCCCGTCGGGCGGGTGGAGTCGCGGAAGTACGCGCGCAGGTACGTGTAGAGCCAGTCGGACCCCGAACCGGCGCCGGAGGCGCGTGCGCGCGCGATCACCGAGAGGTCGGGGGGCAGCGCGCCGAACCACTCCTTGGCGTCGGCGGCGTGCATCGCGATCGACATCGGGTCGCCGACCTTGCCGGCGGTGAACAGCAGGCTCTTCCTGATCTGGTCGTCGTCCAGGCCGATGTCGTGCAGCCGGTTGTAGCGCATCAGCGACGCGCTGTGGCAGTTCAGGCAGTAGTTGACGAACAGCTTCGCGCCGTTCTGCAGCGCCGCCTGCTGCGTGAGCTTCTCGGTGGGGAAGTGGTCCAGCGGATAGCCGGCCTCGGACGCGAAGGCGCTCCCGATCACAAGCGCCGACGCCAGCGCAGCGAGGGACTTGACGAGTTTTTTCATGTTCGATGCAGCTCCGTGTGCCTCGATTGCGCTCAGTGCGCCGCGAAGGTGACCCGATCGGGCACCGGCTTGAACTTGCCCATCTTGCTCCACCACGGCATCAGCAGGAAGAAGGCGAAGTAGATCAGCGTGCCGATCTTCGCGAACAGCGCGTTGACCGGCGACGGCGCGAGCGTGCCGAAGTAGCCGAGCACCAGGAACACGACGACGAACACGCCGTAGAGCCACCAGTGCAGCGCCGGCCGGTAGCGGATCGACCGCGCCGGGCTCTGGTCGATCCAGGGCAGGGCGAACAGGATCATGACCGAGGCGCCCATTGCGACGACACCCCAGAACTTCGCGTCGATGACGAAGAAGCCGAGGATCAGTGCCGCGCAGACGGCGACGCCGATGACCTTCGACAGGCCGCTGCGGGCGCTGGCGAGGACGAGCAGCGCGAACGCGACGAGGAACGGAATCATCCAGTACATCAGGAAGTCTTCGGTCGTCGCGCGCAGCACCGAGTAGTACGGCGTGAAGTACCACACCGGCGCGATGTGCGGCGGCGTCTTCAGCGGGTCGGCCGGGATGAAGTTGTTGTACTCGAGGAAGTAGCCGCCGAACTCGGGCGCGAAGAACAGCACGGCCGAGAACGCCATCAGGAACACCGCGACGCCCAGGATGTCGTGCACGGTGTAGTACGGGTGGAACGGGATGCCATCGAGCGGAATGCCGCGGGCGTCCTTCTTCGCCTTGATCTCGATGCCGTCGGGGTTGTTCGACCCGACTTCGTGCAGCGCGATGATGTGCGCAACCACGAGGCCGAGAAGCACCAGCGGCACTGCGATCACGTGGAACGAGAAGAAACGGTTCAGCGTTGCGTCGCCGACCACGTAGTCGCCGCGGATCCAGATCGCGAGGTCGGGGCCGATGAACGGGATCGCCGAGAACAGGTTGACGATCACCTGCGCGCCCCAGTACGACATCTGGCCCCAGGGCAGCAGGTAGCCCATGAACGCCTCGGCCATCAGGCACAGGAAGATCAGGCAGCCGAAGATCCAGACCAGCTCGCGCGGCTTGCGGTACGAGCCGTAGAGCAGTCCGCGGAACATGTGCAGGTAGACGACGATGAAGAACGCCGACGCGCCAGTGGAGTGCATGTAGCGGATCAGCCAGCCCCACGGCACGTCGCGCATGATGTACTCGACCGATGCGAACGCCTGCGCCGCATCGGGCTTGTAGTGCATGACGAGCACGATCCCGGTGACGATCTGGATGACCAGCACCAGCATCGCCAGCGAGCCGAAGAAGTACCAGAAGTTGAAGTTCTTCGGCGCGTAGTACTCGGACAGGTGCTCCTTCCAGAGCTTCGTCAGCGGGAAGCGGGTATCGACCCAGCCCAGCAGACCCGTGGTTTCGACCGTTTTTTCCTGCGCCATCTTCTATGCTCCCCGCGAGGCTTCACGAGTGATGGGTTGATCCTGGGGCCCCGGCTCCGCCACGGGCGCCGGGGGGCAGACTTCGCTTGTCGCTCGTCAGGCCTTCTTGTCGTCGCCGATCAGCAGACGCGTGTCGGACAGGTACATGTGCGGCGGCACCTCGAGGTTGTCGGGCGCCGGCTTGTTCTTGAAGACGCGGCCGGCCAGGTCGAACGTGGAGCCATGGCAGGGGCACAGGAAGCCGCCAGCCCAGTCGGCCGGCAGGGACGGATCGCCGCCGCCCTCGAACTTGTCGATCGGCGAGCAGCCCAGGTGCGAGCAGATGCCGACCACGACCAGGTACTCGGGCTTGATCGACCGGTATTCGTTCTTCGCGTACTCGGGCGTGGGATAGGCGGTGCGCAGCGAATTCGGATCGGCGACCTTGTCGTCGGTCTTCTTCAGCGACTCGAGCATTTCCGGCGTGCGACGCACCACCCAGACCGGCTTGCCGCGCCATTCGACCCGCTTGAGCTCGCCCGGCTTCATGCCGGCGATGTCGACTTCGACCGGGGCCCCTGCGGCCTTGGCTTTCTCGGAAGGCGCCAGCGTGCTGACGAACGGGATGGCCACCGCAACGGTGCCGACAGCGCCCGCGGCACAGGTCAGGCCGATGGCGGTCCGGCGGGACGAGTCCAGTGGCTTGGGTGAATCGCTCATGACTTCCCTGTTGGAGATGATGTCGGGCGGGATCGAAAACCCCCTATTTTAGCGTATTGCGGCGCAACGATTAAAGGGGCGGTGGCTGCGGCGCTACGAACCGTGGCGCGGCGCCCGCGCCCCGCCGCCGGGTTCATGCCCCCGATTCGCCTCCGGCGCGACGCCGACACATGGCCCGCGTGACGCTCGCACCGTCGCGGTGCTAAGGTTGGCGCGGGCCGTTCGGGCCGTTCGGGCCGTCGCGGACGGAGCATCGAATCGGACAACGAGAAACACAGGGAGAAGCGACATGGGCATGATGGCGGAGTTCAAGGAATTCGCAATGAAGGGCAACGTGATGGATCTCGCCGTCGGCGTGATCATCGGCGGGGCCTTCGGAAAGATCGTCGACTCGCTGGTGGGCGACGTCATCATGCCGGTGATCTCGGCCATCCTGGGCGGCCGCTTCGACTTCAGCAACCTGTTCATCGCGCTCGGCAAGGTACCCGACGGCACCGCGATGACGCTCGACGCGGTCAAGAAGGCGGGCGTGCCCGTCTTCGCCTACGGCAACTTCATCACGATCCTGATCAACTTCATCATCCTCGCCTTCGTGATCTTCATGATGGTCAAGATGATGAACCGCTGGAAGGAGCAGCCGGCCCCCGCTGCCCCGGCCGCCCCGCCCGCGCAGGAAGTGCTGCTGGGAGAGATCCGCGACCTGCTGAAGACCCGCGCCTGAGCACCGGCCCGGCCGCGAGGCCGGGCCGCGCTCACACCGGGTTGTCGTCGTCGACGAACCGGTGCGCGATGCGCATCCGGGCGGCGACGTGCTCGCCGAGCGCCTGTACGCCGTAGCGCTCGGTCGCGTGGTGGCCGGCGGCGAAATAGACGACACCGGCCTCGCGGGCCAGGTGCGTCGTCCGCTCGGCGATCTCGCCGCTCACGAACGCGTCAGCGCCCGCCGCGATCGCCTGATCGAGCATGTCCTGCGCCGCGCCGGTGCACCAGGCCAGGCGCCGGATGGGACGGTCCAGCGCCCCCACCGCCAGCGGCTCGCGGCCGAGGCGCTCTCCGAGTTGCCGCGCGACCCGCGCGGCGCTCACCGGCCGCGCGAGGTCGTGCCACGCGATCAGGTCCTGCTCCCCCGCGTGGCCGTCGACGCGCCAGCCCATCCGCGCGGCGAGCTGCGCGTTGTTGCCCAGTTGCGGATGCACGTCCAGCGGCAGGTGATACGCGAACAGGTGCAGCCCGTGGCCGAGCACTTCGGCCAGCCGCGCACGTCGCGTGCCCGTCACCCGCGGATCTTCACCGCGCCAGAACCAGCCGTGGTGGACCAGCAGCGCGTCGGCGCCGTCGTCGACCGCTGCGCGAACCAGCGCGAGGCTCGCGGTGACGCCACTCACCAGCCGGCGGATCGGGCGCTCGCCTTCCACCTGCAGGCCGTTTGGGCAATAATCGGCGAACCTGCTCGCCCCGAGTACCTCCTCGAAGCACGCCGACAGTTCGGCGGCGGTCACCGCCGCGGCAGCCGAACCCCGTTCCGTGCGTCCCTCTCCGCGTCGCCGAGTCATGCTCAAGAAGCTCTGGTTGGTCTTTGCGCAGGCGGTCACGATCCTGCTGGCGCTGCTGTTCACGTTCGCGACGCTGCGTCCCGAATGGCTGCCGCAGCGGTGGGTGCGCGAGCGGCCGCCGCTGTCGGCGCCCGCGCCCGGCGCCACCGTGGAGCCAGCCGCCGGCGATTCTGCGCCGGCTACCGGCACTGCTGCCGGCCGCGTCACGCCGATTCTGTCATACAGCGAAGGGGCGCGTCGGGCGACCGCGGCGGTGGTCAACATCTACACGATGAAGACCGCGAGGGTGCCGCAGGATCACCCGCTGCTGGGCGACCCGCTGTTCCGCCGATACTTCGGCGACCAGTTCGGCGATCGCCAGCAGGCCAACAGCCTCGGTTCGGGAGTCATCGTCTCCGCCGACGGATACGTGCTCACCAACCACCACGTGGTCGAAGGCGCCGACGAGATCGAAGTGCTGCTGGCCGACGGCTCGCGGGGGCGCGCCCGGGTCGTCGGCACCGATCCGGAGACCGATCTGGCCGTGCTGCGCATCGACCTGTCCGACCTTCCGGCCATCGCGTTCGGCAATGCCGACGCCGCCCGCGTCGGCGACGTCGTGCTGGCGGTGGGCAATCCGTTCGGCGTCGGGCAGACCGTGACGATGGGCATCATCAGTGCGCTCGGGCGCACGCAGCTGGGCATCAACACCTTCGAGAACTTCATCCAGACCGACGCCGCGATCAACCCGGGCAACTCGGGCGGCGCGCTGGTCGACACCGAAGGCCGGCTGCTCGGCATCAACACGGCGATCTACTCGCGCACCGGCGGTTCGCTCGGCATCGGTTTCGCGATTCCGGCCAGCACCGCGCGCCAGGTGATGGAGCAGATCGTCGCCACCGGTTCGGTCACCCGCGGCTACATCGGCGTCGAGCCGCAGGACCTCACTCCCGAGCTGGCCGAGGCGTTCAAGCTGCCGCGCAAGGACGGCGCGATCATCGCCGGCGTGATGCGCAACGGGCCGGCCGATCGCGCCGGCGTCAAGGTCGGCGACATCCTGGTCGAGGTCGAAGGGCAGCCGGTGACGAACACCGCGACGATGCTCAACGTGATCGCGCAGCTCAAGCCGGGATCGACCGCGCGCTTCCGCTTCGTGCGCGACAGCAGCACGATCGAGATCCCGATCCGCATCGGCAAGCGTCCGAAGCCGGGGGCCCCGCGCGAGTGAGCGCGAGGACGGTCGGGCGAGCTAGCGCTGGCCGCCGCCCGGCAACCTGGGGTCGGCCGGCGCCGGCGCGACGGTCGCGCCGCCGGGTTCGCCCGAGTCCGCTTCCGCCGCTTCTTCTTCGTCGGGCGCGCGGCTGCGCGCCTTGATGAAGCCCGCCAGCACGATGCCCAGTTCGTAGAGCAGGATCAGCGGGATCGCGAGCATGAACTGGCTGAGCACGTCGGGCGGGGTCAGCACCGCCGCGACGATGAAGGCGCCGACCACCACGTAGCGGCGCGCCGCGCGCAGCTGCTCGGTCGTGACCATGCCCAGCTTGACCAGCAGCATCTCGGCCACCGGCACCTCGAAGGTCAGGCCGAAGCCGAAGAAGATCGCCAGCGTGAAGTCCCAGTACTTCTGCAGGTCCTGCATCACGTCGGCGCCGGTGCGCGAGGCGAACGCGAAGAAGAACTTGTAGGCGGCCGGCAGCACGAACAAGTAGGCGAAGCCGATGCCGACGACCAGGAAGAAGATGCTCGAGACGATCAGCGGCAGTGCGAACTTCTTCTCGTGCTCGTACAGGCCCGGCGCGACGAAGGCCCACGCCTGGTACATGATCCACGGCAGCGAAAGCAGCACTGCGGCCAGGAACGACACCTTGGTCAGCGTGAAGAACGCACCGGCCTGGTCGGTGAAGATCGGCCTGGTGCCCGGCGGCAGCGACTGATACAGCGGCTGCGACAGGAACTTCATGATCTCGCCGGAGAAGTAGAAGCACACGCCGAACAGCACGAGCACCACCACCAGCGACCGGATCATCCGGTCGCGCAGTTCGACGAGGTGGGAGACGAAGCTTTCTTCCTGGCTCATGGAGATCGGATCGGGCTGCGGGCGCCCGGGCGCCCGCTGGGCCGGTGCCGCGCGGCGCGCGGACCGGGCCGTGTCAGTGGTGACGGCGCTTCGGACGCTTGTGCCCGAGCTCCTTCTCGCGCTCGATGCGCCGGTCGTGGATCCGCTCGCGCAGGCGCCGCTGCGCGTAGACCTTGTCCCAGTCGGTGGCCGGCTCGCTGGCGCCGGCCTTCGTGCCGTCGAGGTCGGCAGCGATCGAGTCGAACTGCGACTGGGTCTCGGAGATCGTCGATTTCAGCGTGGCTTCGAGGTTCTGCGCCGCGCCGGTGACCTCGCTCTGGAGCTTGCGCAATTCGTCGAGCTCCATCTGGCGGTTGATGTCCGATTTCACGTCGGCGACGTAGCGCTGCAGCTTGCCGAGCCACTGCCCGGCCTGCTTCGCGACCTTCGGCAGGCGCTCGGGGCCGAGCACGATCAGGCCGACGATCGCCACGATGACCATCTCGGAGAAGCCGAAATCGAACATCTTCGCGTCTCAGGCAGTCGGCCGACCGGCCATCGCGGCCCCCGGAAACGACGCGAGCGGCCGCAGGCGACCGCTCGCAGGCGAATCGGGGCGCTCGATGCGTCGATCAGCTCTTTTCGCGGGCCTCGACATCGATGGTCTTCGACGATGCCTGCTGCGATTCGGAGGCCGCCTTCTCGGTGCCTTCCTTGACGCCTTCCTTGAACCCGCGCACTGCGCCGCCGAGGTCGGACCCGATGTTGCGCAGCTTCTTGGTCCCGAAGATCAGCATGATGATCACCAGCACGATCAGCCAGTGCCAGATGCTAAGACTTCCCATGTCGTACTCCCGTCAGGTGCGGTTCATGCCGGAACCGAGTGGATCCGGCCCGCCAAGCACATGTACGTGAAGATGATACACCTCCTGCCTGCCCACCCTCCCGTTGTTGACTACCACCCGGAATCCGTCGACGGCGCCCTGCTCGCGCGCGAGCTGGCCGGCCACGCCGAGCAGCTTGCCGAGCAGCGCCTGGTACTTCATGTCGGCGTCGTAAAGGTTCTCGAGGTGCAGCCGGGGAACGATCAGGAAGTGCACCGGGGCCGATGGGTGGATGTCGTGGAAAGCGACGATTTCGTCGTCCTCGTAGACCTTTCGCGACGGAATCTCCCCGCGCGCGATCCGGCAAAAGAGGCAGTCGGCCTTCTGGCCCGACGGCGCCTGGCCGCCGGCGGTCGCTCCGGTCTTCGTGCTCACTCAGGCATCCCCCTGGAACCGGACTTCCTCGCGGCCTTCTCGTCCAGTCCGGACAGGCCCTCCCGGCGGGCCAGTTCGTCGAGCACCTGGCGCGGCGACAACCCGAAGTGGGCCAGCATCACCAGGCAGTGGAACCACAGGTCGGCGGTCTCGGCGACGATCCGCTCGGGCGCGCCGTCCTTCGCGGCCATCACGGTTTCGGTCGCTTCCTCGCCGATCTTCTTCAGGATCGCGTCGGGCCCCCTGGACAGCAGCCGCGCGACGTAGGAACGCTCGGGGTCGCCCCCCTTGCGCGATTCGAGCACGGCCGCCAGCCGATCGAGGATCACGCCGGCATCGCCGGGCGCCGCGACCGGCGCGCCCCCTGCCTTCGCATCGCTTCGACGCGTCATCGGTAGATCGACTCCGGGTCCTTCAGCACCGGGTCGACCACGACCCAGCGCTTGTCCTCGAGACGCCTGAAGAAGCACGAGTGGCGCCCGGTGTGGCAGGCGATGCCTCCGACCTGCTCGACCTTCAGCAGGACCACGTCGCCGTCGCAGTCGAGGCGCACCTCTCGAACGGCCTGGGCGTGCCCGGACTCCTCGCCCTTGCGCCACAGGCGGCCGCGCGAACGCGACCAGTAGACCGCGCGGCCCGTGGCGACGGTTTCGGCGAGCGCCTCGCGGTTCATCCAGGCCACCATGAGGATCCGGTCGCTCGACGCCTCCTGGGCGATCGCGGGCACGAGACCGTCGGCGTCGAACCGGACTTCGTCCAGCCAGGCGCCGTCGTCGCGCGGGATGCCGGTGCTCGCGGGGTGCATGGCTGCCGTGCCCGCGTCAGTCGAGCCGCACGGGAATGCCGCGCTCGGCCATGTAGCGCTTGGCCTGCCCGACGGTGAACTCGCCGAAGTGGAAGATGCTGGCCGCCAGCACCGCATCGGCGCGCCCCTCGGTGACGCCGTCGGCCAGGTGCTGCAGCGTGCCCACGCCGCCGGAGGCGATGACCGGCACGCCCACCGCGTCGGCGACCGCGCGCGTGAGCGCCAGGTCGAAGCCCTGTTTCGTGCCATCGCGGTCCATGCTGGTGAGCAGGATCTCGCCGGCGCCGAGTCGCTCGACTTCGCGCGCCCACTCGATTGCGTCGCGGCCGGTCGGCTTGCGCCCGCCATGGGTGAAGACCTCCCAGCGCCCAGGGGCGGCCGCCTTCGCGTCGATCGCGCAGACGATGCACTGCGCGCCATAGCGGGCGCTCGCGTCGGCGACCAGCTGCGGGTTCTGCAACGCCGCCGTGTTGATCGACACCTTGTCGGCACCGGCGTTGAGCAGCCGGCGCACGTCATCGACCGCGCGCACGCCGCCACCCACCGTCAGCGGGATGAAGACTTCTTCGGCCACCGACTCGATCACGTGCAGGATGATGTCGCGTTCGTCGCTCGACGCAGTGATGTCGAGGAACGTGAGTTCGTCGGCGCCCTGCTCGTCGTAGCGACGCGCGATCGCGACCGGATCGCCGGCGTCGCGCAGGCCGACGAAATTGACGCCTTTCACGACGCGCCCCGCGGTCACGTCGAGGCAGGGGATGATGCGTTTGGTGAGCATCGGCGCGGTGCACTCAGCCGTTGAGCTCGTCGGCGCGCGCCTGGGCGGCCCGGAAGTCGAGCTTGCCCTCGTAGAGCGCGCGTCCGAGGATCGCCCCGGTGACGCCGTCCTCCTCGATGGCGCACAGCTTCTCGACGTCCTCGAGGCTGGCGAAGCCGCCCGACGCGATGACCGGGATGCGCAGCTCGCGCGCGAGCCGCACGGTGGCCTCGACGTTCACGCCGGTGAGCATGCCGTCGCGACCGATGTCGGTATAGATGACGGCCTCGACGCCGTAGCCCTCGAACTTCTTCGCGAGGTCGAGCACGTCGTGGCGGGTGAGCTTGCTCCAGCCGTCGGTGGCGACCTTGCCGTCGCGGGCGTCGAGCCCGACGATGATCTGGCCGGGGAACGCGCTGCAGGCGTCGTGCAGGAAGCCGGGATTCTTGACCGCGGCGGTGCCGATGATGACGTAGCTGATGCCGTCGTCGAGGTAGCGCTCGATGGTGTCGAGGTCGCGGATGCCGCCGCCGAGCTGCACCGGCACGTTGCCGCCGACCGCGTCGACGATCGAGCGGATCGCCGCCTCGTTGCGCGGGCGCCCGGCCACGGCCCCGTTCAGGTCGACCAGGTGGATGCGGCGGGCCCCCTGCTCGACCCAGTGCCGCGCGACGGCGCCCGGGTCGTCGGAGAAGACGGTTTCGGCGTTCATGTCGCCCTGTTTGAGGCGGACGCAGCGGCCGTCCTTCAGGTCGATGGCGGGGATGAGGAGCATCGCAATGGTGACGGTCGGTTCGGAAGCTTGTCGGGTCGCGGCGCGGCCGCACCCGTCCGGGAAGGCTGCCTGCCGGCGGGCGCGGCGGGCTAGGGTTGCCAGTGGATGAAGTTCTCGTAGAGCCTCAGGCCGTTGGCTGCGCTCTTCTCCGGGTGGAACTGGGTCGCGAAAATGTTATCCCGCGCCACCGCCGAGGTAAAGCGAAGCCCGTACTCGGTTTCCCCGACCGACAGTTCGCCGGCCGCGGGCACCGCGTAGAAGCTGTGCACGAAATAGAAGTACGCGCCGTCGGGCACGCCCGACCAGATCGGGTGCGCGCGCGCCTGGACGACGCGGTTCCAGCCCATGTGGGGCACCTTGAGCGCCGCGCCGTCGGGCGCACGCATCGCGTCGCGCCGGAACCGTGTCACCTGTCCGCCGAGCACGCCGAGCCCTTCGGTGTCGCCCTCTTCGCTTCGCTCGAACAGCATCTGCTCGCCCACGCAGACGCCGAACAGCGGCTTGGTGCGCGCGGCCCGCAGCACCGCCTCGCGCAGGCCGGCCGCGTCGAGATAGCGCATGCAGTCGGGCATCGCGCCCTGGCCGGGAAATACGACGCGGTCGGCCTCGTCGACCTGGGCAGCGGTACCCGACACGACCACGCGCGCCTTCGGCGCGACGTGCTCGAGCGCCTTCGCCACCGAGCGCAGATTGCCCATCCCGTAGTCGACGACCGCGATCAGCACCCCCTTCCCCCTTCCCCCTTCTCCCTTCGCTCGCTCAAAGCGATTCCTTGGTGGAGGGAATGCGCCCGCCGGCGCGGGGGTCGAACTCGACGGCCATGCGCAACGCACGGGCGAACGCCTTGAACACGGTCTCGCACTGGTGGTGGGCGTTCTCGCCGCGCAGGTTGTCGACGTGCAGCGTGACCTGCGCGTGGTTGACGAAGCCCTGGAAGAACTCGCTCGCGAGGTCGACGTCGAAATGGCCGATCATCGCGCGCGTGAACGGCACGTTCCAGTGCAGCCCGGGCCTTCCCGAGAAATCGATGACGACCCGCGTGAGCGCCTCGTCGAGCGGCACGTAGGCGTGCCCGTAGCGGCGGATGCCCTTCTTGTCGCCGATCGCGCGCGCGACGGCCTGGCCGAGCGTGATGCCGATGTCCTCGACGGTGTGGTGCGCGTCGATGTGCAGGTCTCCCTGCGCCTCGACCTCGAGGTCGACGAGGCCGTGGCGAGCGACCTGGTCGAGCATGTGGTCGAGGAACGGCACGCCGGTGGCCAGCTTCTGCTGGCCGCTGCCGTCGAGCGCGACGCGGACCCGGATTCGGGTCTCGGCGGTGTTGCGGGTGACTTCGGCGGTACGCATGGGGATCCGGCGGTTCTCTGGCGGCGCGACCGGCGCGCTGCCGGGGTTCACAAGGACTGGCGCAGCGCCTCGACCAGCAGCCGGTTCTCGTCGGGGGTCCCGACCGTCAGGCGAAGGCAGTTGCGCAGCGATTCGTGCATTCTACCGACGTCCTTGACCAGGACACCGCGGGCGCGCAGCCGCTCGAAGGTCGCCGGGCCGTCGGGCACGCGCACCAGCAGGAAATTGGCGCGCGACGGGAACACCGCCGCGCCGGGCAGGCCGCCGAGCAACGCCCCCAGCGAGCGGGCGAGCGCGTCCCGGTCGGTGCGCAGACGCGCCGCCTGCGCCTCGAACACGTCCAGGTGGTCGAGCGCGAAGCGGGCCGCGGCCTCGGTCAGCACGTTGACGTTGTAGGGCGGCCTCAGCTTGTCCAGTTCGGCGAGCCATGGGCCGGACGCGCTCAGGTAGCCCAGCCGCAGGCCGGCGAGGCCGAGCTTGGAGACGGTGCGCAGGACCATCAGGTTCGGGTAGTGCGGCAGGCGCGGCATCCAGGTGTCGACCGCGAAGGGCTGGTAGGCCTCGTCGATCACCACGAGCCCGGGCGCCGCGTCGAGCACCCGCCCGACCGCCGCCTCGTCGAAGCAGTTACCGGTCGGGTTGTTCGGCCACGACAGCCAGACGATTGCCGGGCGATGCGCTTCGATCGCGGCGAGCATGCCGGGCAGGTCGAGCGAGAAGTCGGCAGCCAGCGGCACGCCGACGAAACGGCTGCCCGCGAGCCGCGCCGACATCTCGTACATGACGAACGACGGCCACGGGGACAGGTGGACGGCGCCGGGCCGCGCGGTGGCCACCGCGAGCAGCGTGATCAGCTCGTCGGAGCCGTTGCCGAGGAGAACGTCGTAGCCGGCAGGCACGCCGAACCGCTCGCGGATCGCCTGCCTGAGCTCGCGATAGTCCGGCGCCGGGTAGCGGTTGATCGCGACGTCGGCGAGCCGGCGCGCCAGCTCCGCGCGCAGCGGCTCGTCGAGCCGGTACGGATTCTCCATCGCGTCGAGCTTGACCAGCCCCGCGGCGTCGGGGACATGGTAGCCCTTCATCGCGAGGATGTCGGCCCGCAGCAGCTCGGCCGGTGCCAGGCGGGCGCTCACGACCGCTCGTCCGCTTCGCCCTCCAGGCGCATCTCGGCGCTGCGCGCGTGCGCCTCGAGCCCCTCGCCGCGCGCCAGCGTCGCGGCGATGCGGCCCAGGGTGCGCGCGCCCGCTGCCGACACCTCGATGATGCTCGAGCGCTTCTGGAAATCGTAGACGCCCAGCGGCGACGAGAAGCGCGCGGTGCGCATCGTCGGCAGCACGTGGTTCGGCCCGGCGCAATAGTCGCCGATCGACTCGGACGACCAGGGCCCGAGGAACATCGCACCGGCGTGGCGGATGCGCGCCGCCCATTTCGGCGCGTCGGCGGCCGAGATCTCGAGGTGCTCGGCGGCGATCCGGTTCGCGATGTCGCAGGCCTCCTCCATGCTGCGCACGACGACGAGCGCGCCGCGGTCGGCGAGCGAGCGCGCGATCACCTCGCGGCGCTGCATCGTCGGCAGCAACCTGACGATCGAGGCCGCCACCCGGTCGGCGAAGCCGGCATCGGGCGTGAGCAGGATCGACTGCGCCATCTCGTCGTGCTCGGCCTGCGAGAACAGGTCCATCGCGACCCAGTCCGGGTCGGTCGTGCCGTCGCACAGCACCAGGATCTCGCTGGGCCCGGCGATCATGTCGATGCCGACGGTGCCGAACACGCGGCGCTTGGCCTCGGCCACGTAGGCGTTGCCGGGGCCGACGATCTTGTCGACCGCCGGCACGGTGGCCGTACCGTAGGCGAGCGCCGCCACCGCCTGCGCGCCGCCGATCGTGAAGACACGGTCGACGCCCGCGATGCAGGCGGCGGCCAGCACCAGCGGATTGCGCACCCCGCCCGGCGTGGGCACGACCATCACCAGTTCGGGGACGCCCGCCACGCGGGCCGGCAGCGCGTTCATCAGTACCGACGACGGATAGGCGGCCTTCCCGCCCGGCACGTAGAGCCCGACCCGGTCCAGGGGCGTGATCTGCTGGCCGAGCCGGGTGCCGTCGGCCTCGGTGTACGACCACGACTTCGCCAGCTGGTGCGAGTGGTAGTTGCGCACGCGCTCGGCGGCCGCCTGCAGTGCATCGCGCTCGGCGGCGCCCAGCGAATCGAGCGCCGCCTGCAGCTCGGCCCGGGGCAATTCGAGGGCTGCGGCATCGGTCACGTCGACGCGGTCGAAGCGCCGCGTGTATTCGAGCAGGGCCTCGTCGCCCCGGCGTCGCACCTCGCGAAGGATCTCGGCGACGGCGCGCTCGACCGCGCCGTCCTGCATCGGCTCGTAGGCGAGCAGCGCGGCGAGCCGCCGGTCGAAATCGGGGCTGCGGCTGTCCAGTCGGGTGATCGGTACGCTGGCACTCATCGCCCGCCCCCCGCCGCGCGGCCGATCGCCGCCACCAGCGGCTCGAGCTGCGCGGATTTCGTCTTCAGCGACGCCTGGTTGACGATCAGCCGCGACGAGATCTGCATGATCTCCTCGACCTCGACCAGGTGGTTGGCGCGCAACGTGCTGCCAGTGCTCACCAGGTCGACGATCGCGTCGGCAAGGCCGACCAGCGGCGCGAGTTCCATCGACCCGTACAGCTTGATCAGGTCGACGTGCACGCCCTTGGCGGCGAAGTGCTCGCGCGCGACCTGCACGTACTTGGTGGCGATGCGCAAGCGCGCTCCGCGCCTCACCGCGTTGGCGTAATCGAAGCCGTCCGGCGCTGCCACGCACATCCGGCACCGCGCGATGCCGAGGTCGACCGGCTGGTACAGGCCCTCC
>JAHBZV010000026.1 GCA_019635275.1 Burkholderiaceae bacterium
GTCGGGCACCTGCCGCTGCACCAGCAGGCGCTGGCGTGGGGGATGAGGAAGAACGTGTCGGTGGTGCAGTTGCCGGACAACTTCAACCTGTTCAAGTGGGTGGTGTTGAAGTAGGCGGGCGACGGTCGCGTGCGGGCGGCCTCTGGCGCATGCGGGGCGGGGTTGCGGCTGTGAGCGGCGGGCGGCGCACGGGTGGGGGCGCGCGCAGGGGCACGGCCCCCGGCGCCGTCGCGACGCGCGCCGGGCGTGCGCCGAAGGCGCTGTCCATACGGAAACGCTTGGTCGCGCGGACGCCGAGCCCGGACCGTCGGCCCCAACTCGGTCGCTTCGCTCCCTCAGACAGGGGCCGACTCGCGCTTCGCGCGTCCGGTCTCGGCTGCGCTCCCGCGCCAGCGCCTACGGCGCACGCCCGGCGCGCGTCGCGACGGCGCCGGGGGCCGTGCCCCTGCGCGCGCCCCCACCCGTGCGCCGCCCGCCGCTCACAGCCGCAACCCCGCCCCGCATGCGCCAGAGGCCTGACGCCGTGCGACCCTCGCAGGTGGAGCGTATGAGCGGCGAGATCGGCGACCCCACCGAAGCCACCAGTCGTCTCGCAGCCGCGATCGCGAATCCGCCCGGTGCGCTGCGGCGGTTCTTCGCGAGCGACCTCTGGTACAGCTTTCGCACGAGCCCGGTGGCGATCGGGGCGGCGGTGGTGGCGCTGGTGATGATCGTGGGCGCGGTGCTGGCGCCGTGGGTGGCGCCGCACCAGCCGTTCGATCTGGCCACGCTGTCGCTGAACGATTCGCTGCTGCCGCCGGTCTGGCAGGACGAGGGTAACTGGTCGTTCGTGTTCGGCACCGACGACCAGGGGCGCGACGTGCTGTCGACGATCCTCTACGGGTCGCGGATCTCGCTGCTGGTCGGCGTGGCTTCCGTGCTGCTGGCGATGCTGCTCGGCGTCGGGCTCGGGCTGCTGTCGGGCTACGTCGGGGGACGGCTCGATGCGTTCATCATGCGCGTGGCCGATGTGCAGCTGTCGTTCCCGGCGATCCTGATCGCGCTGCTGATCGACGGGTCGGCGCGCGCGCTCCTGCCGCGTGACGTGCACAACGACTGGCTGGCCATCGCGGTGCTGGTCGGCTCGATCGGGCTCGCGAACTGGGTGCAGTACGCGCGCACGGTGCGCGGCTCGACGCTGGTCGAGAAGAACCGCGAGTACGTGCAGGCGGCACGCGTGATCGGCGTGGGGCCCTGGCGGATCATGTCCGGGCACGTGCTGCCGAACGTGCTCGGTCCGGTGCTGGTGATTGCGACGATCAACGTCGCGCAGGCGATCATCACCGAGGCGACGCTGTCGTTCCTCGGCGTCGGGGTGCCGCCGACCTCGCCGTCGCTGGGCACGATGATCAACAACGGCAACAACTTCCTCTACTCGGGCGAGTGGTGGCTGGTGGTCTTCCCCGGGCTCGCGCTGGTGCTGCTGTGCATGTCGGTGAACCTGCTCGGCGACTGGCTGCGCGACGCGCTCAACCCGAAGCTTCGATGACCGCCGCACCGCTGCTCGAGGTCCGGAACCTGCGCGTCGAATTCCCGACCCGGCGCGGCACGCTGGTCGCGATCGACGACGTGTCGTTCTCCATCGCGCCGGGCGAGGTGCTGGGCGTGGTCGGCGAATCGGGCGCGGGCAAGTCGCTGACCGGCGCAGCGATCATCGGCCTGCTCGAGCCGCCGGGGCGCATCGCCGGCGGCGAGATCCTGCTGTCGGGCCGGCGCATCGACGACCTGCCCGCCGAGGCGATGCGAAAGGTGCGCGGCCGCGAGATCGGCGCGATCTTCCAGGACCCGCTCACGTCGCTCAATCCGCTCTACACGATCGGCCGCCAGCTGGTCGAGACGATCACGCTGCACCTGGGCCTCGGTCACGCACAGGCGCGGGCGCGCGCGATCGAGCTGCTGCAGGCAACCGGCATCCCGGCGGCCGAAGCGCGCATCGACCACTATCCTCACCAGTTCTCCGGCGGCATGCGCCAGCGGGTGGTGATCGCGTTGGCGCTGGCCGCGAACCCGAAGCTCGTCGTCGCCGACGAGCCGACCACCGCGCTGGACGTGTCGATCCAGGCGCAGATCATCGCGCTGCTCGACCGGCTGTGCCGCGAGCACGGCACCGCGGTGATGCTGGTGACGCACGACATGGGCGTGATCGCCGAGGTCGCCGACCGGGTGGCGGTGATGTACGCAGGCCGCCTCGCCGAGATCGGGCCGGTCGCCGACGTGATCCACCGACCGCAGCATCCGTACACGGCCGGGCTGATGGGCTCGATTCCGTCGATCTCGGACGAGCGCGATCGGCTCGCGCAGATCGATGGCGCGATGCCGCGCCTGGATGCGATCCCGCGCGGTTGCGCGTTCCACCCGCGCTGCCCGCAGGCGATGCCGGTGTGCCGCGAGCGTCGCCCCGAGTTGCGCGAGGCGGGCGCGTCGCTCGCGGCGTGCTGGCTGCACGATCCCGCAGCGGCGCCGGCGGCCGAGGCCTGCTGACGTGACCCCGACCGGCGCCGCGCCCCTGGTCGAAGTCGACGGCATCGCCCGGACGTTCGACGTCTCGGCACCGTGGCTCGAGCGCATGCTCGAGCGCAAGCCGCGGCTGCTGCTGCGCGCGGTCGACGACGTGAGCTTCACGATCGCGCGCGGCGAGACGCTGGGGCTGGTCGGCGAATCGGGGTGCGGCAAGTCGACCGTGGCGCGGATGCTGGTGGGGCTCTACGCGCCCACGCGCGGCAAGGTGCGCTTCGACGGACACGACTTGTCGCAGCTGCGCGGCCCGCGCAACGCCGCGCAGCGGCGGCGGATGCAGATGATCTTCCAGGATCCCTACGCCAGCCTGAACCCACGCTGGAAGGTCTCGGAGATCGTCGCCGAACCGATCCGCGTGCACCGGCTCGTCGAAGGCAGAGACGCGATCCGCGCGCGGGTCGGCGAACTGCTGCGCCACGTCGGGCTGGCCGAGGCCGACGCGGCGAAGTTCCCGCACCAGTTCTCGGGCGGGCAGCGCCAGCGCATCTCGATCGCGCGCGCGCTCGCGTCGAAGCCCGAGTTCCTGGTCTGCGACGAGCCGACCTCGGCGCTCGACGTGTCGGTGCAGGCGCAGGTGCTGAACCTGATGCGCGAATTGCAGCGCCAGGACGGGCTCACCTACCTGTTCATCTCGCACAACCTCGCGGTCGTGCATCACGTGAGCGACCGCGTCGGCGTGATGTACCTCGGGCGCATCGTCGAACTGGCGCCGAAGCGCACGCTGTTCGCGGCACCGCGGCATCCGTATACGCGCATGCTGCTCGACGCGATCCCCGACATCGCGATGACCGGGCGCGCACGCACGCCGGTGGCCGGCGAAGTGCCCAATCCGCTCGCCCCGCCCGGCGGCTGCGCGTTTCACCCGCGCTGCCCCTGGGTGCACGAGCGCTGCCGGCGCGAGCAGCCCGGGCTGAAGGCGAACGACGGCGGCGGCCTGGCCGCCTGCCACGCGGTCGAGGAGAATCGCATCGATACGCGCCCCGCATCGGCCAGACCCTCGTCGGCCACACCCTGACCGGCCTCGACCCCAGCCACCCCTCAGAAGGAGCCACCGCGATGTCAGAACCGATCACCCGCCGCCGCTTCACCCTCGGCGCCGCCGCTGCTACCGGCGCGGCAATGCTGCCGGCTGCCTCGGGCGCGCTCGCCCAACAGGGCTGGCCGAACAAGCCGATCCGCTTCGTCGTGCCGTTTCCGCCCGGCGGCACGACCGACATCATCGGCCGGATCGCCGCGGACGAGGTCGCCAAGGCGCTGAACGCGACGACCGTCGTCGAGAACCGCGGCGGCGCCGGCGGCAACATCGGCGCCGAGGCGGTCGCGCGCTCGGCGCCCGACGGCTACACGATGCTGGTCTGCACCGTCGGCACGCACGGCATCAACAAGTCGCTGTACAGCAAGCTGAGCTACGACCCGGTCAAGGACTTCACGCCGGTGACGCTGCTCGCGCTGGTGCCCAACGTCATCGTGGTGCACCCGTCGGTGAAGGCGAACTCGGTGAAGGAGCTGATCGCGCTGCTCAAGGCCAATCCGGGCAGGCTGAACTACGCGTCCTCGGGCAACGGCACGTCGATCCACCTGTCGGCCGAGCTGTTCAAGACGATGACGGGCACGTTCATGACGCACATCCCGTACCGCGGCAGCGCGCCGGCGATCGCCGACCTGCTTGCGAACCAGACGCAGGTGATGTTCGACAACCTGCCGTCGGCGATGCCGCAGATCAAGGCCGGCAAGCTGCGCGCGCTGGCGGTGACCAGCGCCAAGCGCGCGGCGGCGCTGCCCGACGTACCCACCGTCGCCGAGGCCGGCGTGCCGGGCTACGAGGCGAGTTCGTGGTTCGGCTTGGTGGCGCCGGCCGGCACGCCGAAGGAGATCGTCGACAGGACGCGCGACGCGATCGCCAAGGCCTGGGCCCGCCCCGACGTGCGCGAAAAGCTGCTCGGACAGGGCGCCGACCCGGTGGCCGACACGCCCGAGGAGTTCGCGAAGTACATCGACTCCGAGATCGCCAAGTGGGCGAAAGTCGTGAAAGCCTCGGGCGCGAAGATCGACTAGCGAGCCAACCGGACGTCGAAGAGTCACCGGCGAAGCCGGACGCGGATCCGCCGGCGCGAGGGCCGTGGCCCGACGCTCCACTTGCGGCAGGCTTCGACCGGCCCGCACGGAGATGCCGTGCCCGGGCGCGGCGCCTCGAGCGCACACGCAGGTCGGGATCATCGGGCAGGAAGAGAGCGCGCCGATGCTCGAACGAATGGTCACGGAGGATGCGTTGATCGCCCGAAGAGCCGCGAGCGAGACCTCGGCCGCCAGGCCAGCGACGCCTGGTACCGCAAACGACGGCAGCTCTGCTGCCGCGGCGTCGAGGCGCATCGTCGAATCCGAGCCGAATGAGGCACCGACGATCGCCGCATGGGGCATGCCGCGCACCGGCGCGCGGGGAAACGCGGTTGCGCCGCGCCGAGGCGTGCTTCGTGGAGCAGGCAATGGCCCGTGATTCCGCCCGGAGTCCGGGGCGTCGCTCCCGCAGCACGCTGGCCGACGCGTCGATCGACCTGATCCACGCCTACTGGCGCGCATCGAACTATCTGTCGGTCGGCCAGATCTACCTGCTCGACAACCCGCTGCTGAGGCGTCCACTGACCGCCGAGCACGTCAAGGCGCGGCTGCTCGGTCACTGGGGCACCACTCCGGGGCTCAACTTCATCTACGTGCACCTGAACCGGATCATCACGGCGCGCGACCTGTCGATGATCTTCATTGCCGGGCCCGGGCACGGCGGACCCGCGCTGGTGGCGCAGACCTGGCTGGAAGGCTCGTACAGCGAGCTGTACCCGGACGTGTCGCTCGACGAGGAAGGGATGCGCCGACTGTTCCGTCAGTTCTCGTTCCCCGGCGGGATCCCGAGCCATGCGGCACCCGAGACGCCTGGTTCGATCCACGAGGGCGGCGAACTCGGCTACTCGCTGGCGCACGCGTATGGCGCGGTGTTCGACAACCCGGAGCTGATCGCAGCCTGCGTGATCGGCGACGGCGAGGCGGAAACGGGCCCACTGGCGGCCAGCTGGCATTCGAACAAGTTCCTCGACCCGGCGCGCGACGGTGCGGTGCTTCCGATCCTGCACCTGAACGGCTACAAGATCGCCGGGCCGACGGTGCTGGCGCGCATCCCGCGGCGGGAACTGGCGCGGCTGCTGCGCGGCTACGGGCACGAACCGATCTTCGTCGAGGGCGACGATCCCATGCCGATGCACCGGGCGATGGCCAAGGCGCTCGAAGCGGCCGTGGCCCGCATCCACGCCATCCAGCAGCGGGCCCGCGGCAAGGGCCTCAGCGAGCGGCCGGCGTGGCCGGCCATCGTGCTGGTCACGCCGAAGGGATGGACCGGCCCGCGGACGTTCGACGGCAAGAAGGTCGAAGGTTCCTTCCGCTCGCATCAGGTGCCCTTCGGAGACATCGCGAGGCATCCCGAGCGCCTGCAGTTGCTCGAGAGCTGGCTTCGAAGCTACCGACCGGAAGAATTGTTCGATGAGGCGGGGCGACCGCGGCCCGAATTGCTCGACCTGGCGCCGCGCGCGGACAGGCGAATGGGAGCGAACCCTCATGCCAACGGCGGCTCGCTGCTGCGCGAACTGCGGCTTCCCGACTACCGCTCCTACGCGCTGCGCGTGGACGCTCCAGGCGCAGTGACCGGCGAAGCGACGCGGGTCCAGGGCAACTATGTCCGCGACGTCATGACGCTGAACGCCGCGGCGGCCAACTTCCGCGTCTTTTCTCCCGACGAGACCGCCTCCAATCGCTGGAACGCGCTGTTCGACGTCACCAGCAGGTGCTCGGTCGCCGAGATACGCCCGGACGACGAGAGCGTCGCACCCGACGGGCGCGTCATGGAGGTCCTGTCCGAGCACCTCTGCCAGGGATGGCTGGAAGGCTACCTGCTGACAGGTCGACACGGCCTGCTTTCATGCTACGAGGCCTTCATCCACATCGTCGACTCGATGTTCAACCAGCATGCGAAGTGGCTGAAGGTCACGCGCGGGATCCCCTGGCGGCGGCCGATCGCCTCGCTGAACATCCTGCTCACCTCGCACGTCTGGCGCCAGGACCACAACGGCTTCTCGCACCAGGATCCGGGTTTCATCGATCACGTCGTCAACAAGAAGGCCGAGGTGATCCGCGTGTACCTGCCGCCCGACGCGAACACCCTGCTGCACGTCACGCATCAGTGCCTGGCCAGCCGCAATCTCGTCAACGTGATCGTCGCGGGAAAGCAGCCGTCACCGCAATGGCTGTCGATGGACGCGGCGATCAAGCACGCGTCGGCCGGCATCGGAATCTGGGAATGGGCCTCCAACGACCAGGGCGGCGATCCGGACGTGATCATGGCCTGCTGCGGCGACGTGCCCACGATGGAGACGTTGGCCGCCGTGTCGATCCTGCGCGCCCACGCTCCGGAAGTCCGGGTGCGAGTCGTCAACGTCGTCGACCTGATGAAGCTGGAGCCGCCGAGCGAGCATCCACATGGACTCCCCGATTCCGACTTCGATGCCCTGTTCACCCGCGACAGGCCTATCGTCTTTGCCTTCCACGGATACCCGTGGCTGATCCATCGGCTCACCTACCGGCGTACCAACCACGACAACCTGCACGTGCGTGGCTACAAGGAGGAAGGCACGACCACGACTCCCTTCGACATGTGCGTGCTGAACGACATCGACCGATTCCACCTGGTCGAGGACGTCGTCGACCGGGTGCCAAAGATCGGCGCGCGGGTGGCCTACCTCAAGCAGGCCATGCGCGACGCCCGGGTCGAGCACAAGCAATACATCGCCACGCACGGGGAGGACATGCCGGCCGTGCGCGACTGGCGCTGGCACCGGTGAGCTCACCCGGCGGCACGCGCCGAGGGGCCTGTGAGCGGCGTCGCGGGCGGCGCTCGACGAGCCGGGACTGCGGGCACGGCGACCAGGGTTATGACACCGCGGGCTCGGTCGAGGCCTGGGCCGACTCGGCCGGCGCGAGGCACCAGCCCACGTCGGCCGACTCGAGCCGGTAACGCTCGCCGACGGCCAGCACCGCCTTGCGCGGCACGTGCCCGAACGGCAGGCCGGTCACGATCGGCACCGGCAGCCGCGAACGGAAGTAGTCGACGACCGCGTCGAGGTCGTAGCCGTTGTCGTGCGGGGCGGGCTTCCAGTCGGTGAACGCGCCGAGCACGATCGCGCGCTGGCGCGACATCACGCCTGCATAGAGCAACTGGTGGAGCATCCGCTCGACGCGGTACGGATGCTCGGAGACGTCCTCGAGGAAGAGCAGTCCGTCTTCGACCGCGGGCAGGAAGGGCGTGCCCACCAGGCCCGCGACCAGCGACAGGTTGCCGCCCCACAGCGTGCCGTCGATCGCCTCGGCGACGGCCGGAGCGCTCGCCGGATGCGCCTCGGTCCACTGGACGGGCAGCAAGCGGCCTTCGACCAGCGCGTCGAAGTGCGTGAGCATGAACGCGTCGGGCGTGGCCACGCCAAAATCGCCGCTCACGCCCGGGCCGGCGAAGCTGCGGGCACCGGTGCGCGCCAGCAGCGCGAGCTGGAACGCGGTGAAGTCGCTGTAGCCGACCCAGCGCACGCCGCGCGTGGCCGAAGCGGCGACCAGCGCCCAGTCGATGCGGTCGAGCAGGCGCGACAGCCCGTAGCCGCCGCGCGCGATCATCACCACGTCGACGTCCTTCGCTCGGGCGGCACGGTGCACCTGCTCGAGACGGGCGTCGTCGGTGTCGGAGAAGCGCTGCCAGCCCTCGCGCGGCACGTCGCAACGCACCGAGTGGCCGCGCGCGCGCAGCGCGGAGACGGCCGCGTCGAAGGCATCGACCGACAGGTGCGCGCCCGACGGCGCGATGACCTCGATGCGCGCGGCAGGCCGCGCAGCGACCGCCGTCATGCGCGCGACCGCGTTTCGGGCAGATCGGGCACCCCGTTCTCCTTGATCTCGTCCATCACGATGTCGCCGAGCAGTGTAGTCTTTCCGGCTCTCGCGGGACACTCCGCGCATCGGCCGCGGCGATGGAAGGCACCTTCGCCGATGCCGGGCCGGCCTCGCTCCGCTATCCGACGCCGTCGGCCCGCGTACCACGACCGAGCACTTCGACGCGCCCGTCGGGCTGCACGAACCAGGCGCGCACCGACGGATAGGCTGCGAGCAGCGCAGCAGCGCGCCCGGCAGGCATGACCGACAACGCGGTCGAAAGACCGTCGGCCACGGCGGCGCGCTGCGCCGCGACCGAGACCGACAGATAGCGGTTCGCGCTGCGGCCCGTGCCGGGGTCGAACAGGTGATGGATGCGCGGATCGGCTCCGAACGGGGTGCCGTATCCGGCCGACGTCGCCAGCGCCGGCCACGCGCCGGCGTCGTCGCCCATCGGCAATTCGAGCAATGCGCGCCGGGGCTGGCGCGGATCGGCGATCGCGGCGCGCCACGCATCCCCTCGGGCGCTGCGGCCATGCGCGCGCGCCTCGCCGAGGTCGATCATCAGGTTCACGAGGCCCGCACCGCGCAGCAGGTCGGCGACGCGGTCGGTCACGAATCCCTGCGCGATGCCGTTCAGCGTGATCGCCATGCCGGGGCGGCGCAACCGCACGAGATCGGCACGAAGCTCGACGCCCGCGAACCCCACCTTCTCCAGCGTGCCGGCGATCGCCGCCGGCGACGGCCCTGCGGCAGGCGCGCCCGGGCGCGCGAAGTGCGCGGCGTAGAGCCGATAGAGCGGCTGCACCGTCGGGTCGAAGGCACCGCCGCTCGAACGCGCGAGGGCGAGGCTCTGCGACAGCAACTCGATCAGCTCGAGCGGCGGGTCGCGCAATTCGCCGACGGCATTCAGCCGCGACAGCGAGGACTCGGGCCGGTACAGGCTGAACACCGACTCGAGTCGGTCGATCTCGTCGACGCAGCGCTGCACGAGCGCCTGCGCCTTCTTGCGGTCGGGGTGAACCAGCGTCATCGACGCCAGCGCGCCCATCGCCGTTCCCCGCCAGGCAACGGCCTCGGGCCCGGCCTCGGCGGCGGCGGCGCGTGCACCCACGCACGGCGCGGCCGCCGCGCAGGCGGCCACGATCGACAGGAAGCGTCGGCGATCGGCCATGGCTGCTCTCCTCAATGCGTTGCTGCGGCCGGCTCGCCGGCCTGCTGCCCGGGCAAACCGAACAGATAGTCGTCCGGGATCTCGTCGAGGCGGACCACGCGACCACCCTGCGCCGCGCGGAACCCCTCGGCCGCGGCCCGTTCGGAGAACGGCACCGCTTCGGGCGCGCCCATGCCGCCGCGCGCCTGGCTCTCGATCACGAACCAGGCCCGCCTGGCGTCGACCCAGGCGCCGCGATCGGGCTGCTGCCAGTGCGCGGACCGGCCCATGTCGTTGACGTAGACCGCGACGATGTCGCGCGGCTCGTCCGGCGCACGCAGGAACGCGATCGTGTCGCGCACCGACGAGAACCAGATCGGCTCGCTGCGACCGGCCAGGTACAGCTGGCCCTTCGGACCCTCGTGCTCGGCGAGGCGCATGCCGCAGTAGTAGCCGGTGGCCTCGGCCAGCACCTCGGAGGGCGACGGCCGGGATGGCTCCGCGGAACGTCGGTCGCAGCCGGCCGCGGCGGCGAACGCCACGGCGACGACTGCGACCCGCATCGCGCGCCACGCGTTCACAGCGGCCGCCTGCCGAACGCGACGATCGCGAGCGCCATCGGCACCACGATCCAGGCGGCGAGCACCGCCAGGAACACCGGTGCCGGAAACGCCGCCGGATCGCCGGGGCCGGCCATCCCGCTGTAGACCGACACCGCGTCGCTGGCGGTCATGTTGAACAGCCGGTAGACGTCGGCTGGGTTGAACAGCAACAGCGCGTCGAGCACCGTCGCGTTGACGATGCGGCCCTGGTCGGCGACGAGCACGCCGAGCAGCGCGGTGTCGTAGATCAGCACGAAGAACAGCCAGAGGCCGACCGCGATCCCGGCGGCGGTCGCCCGCTCGTGCACCAGCGTGCTGGCCAGGCAGCCCAGCGACACGAACGAGGCGCCGAGCATGATCGACGTGAGCACCATCGCCGCGTAGGCCGACCAGGCGTGCGGCCCGACCCCGGCCTTCAGGCCGAGGGCGGCCGCGGCAGCGCCATAGCCGATCACCGTCGCCGCGGCGAGGATCGCAGCCTGCCCGAGGCACTTGCCGACCACCACCTGCCAGCGCGCCACCGGATACGACAACAGCAGCATCAGCGTGCCGCGCTCCTGCTCTCCGACGATCGCGTCGAACGACAGCAGCAGAGCGATCAGCGGCACCAGGAAAATGGTGAGGCTCGCGAGGCTCACGACGGTGACGGCGAGCGGATCGGTCTTCACGGTGCCGGTGGGCGCGCTGCCGAGCAGCACCAGCGACAGCGCGAGCGCGGCCATCAGCACGGTGGTCGCGAGCACCCAGCGGTTGCGCATGCCGACGCGGATCTCCTGCGCGGCGATCACGAGCGCGTTCACGCCGGCTCTCCCGCGGCGCCGACGAGGCGGTCATAGAGCTCCTGCAGGCCGGGGGCGGCGGTCTCGACGTCTTCCACCAGTTCGCCGGCCTGCGCCAGCGCGCGCAGCGCCGGCATCTTCGCGGCGGCCGCGACCTCCAGCGTCAGCGACGCGTCGCCGCGTTCCGCGCAGCGCACGCCGTCGGGAAGTCCGGCGAGCACCTGGCCGGTCGCGGACGGCCGCAACCGCACGCGGATGCGCGCCTCGGCCGCCGCGCCGCGGCGCAATTCGGCGAGCGTGCCGGCGGCCAGCAGGCGTCCGCGGTGCATGATCGCGGCGCGGTCGACGCGGTCCTGCACCTCGGCCAGCGCGTGCGTGGACACCAGCACGGTGGCGCCGCCGGCCCGAAGCGCGTCGATCGTCCGGTAGACGTCGCTGCGCGAAGCCGGGTCGAGCCCGCTGGTCGGTTCGTCGAACAGCAACAGGCGCGGCGCGCCGATCAGCGCCTGGGCGATGCCGAGGCGTTGCCGCATGCCCTTCGAGTATGTCGCCACGCGCCGGTTCGCCGCGTGCGCGATGCCGACCCGCTCGAGCAGCGCAGCGTTGTCGCGGCACGACTCGCCCTTGAGCCGCGCGTGAAAGGCCATCAGCTCGCGACCGGTCATGGCGCCATGGAACGCGACGCTCTCGGGAAGGAATCCGATCGTGCGTCGGGCCTCGGCCCCGCGGCTGCCCGCGGGGTCGACGCCGGAAATCTGCACGCTGCCCGTGGTCGGCCGGATCAGCCCGAGCAGCAGCTTGACCAGCGTGGTCTTGCCCGCGCCGTTGTGACCGACCAGCGCGGTCACCTGCCCCGCCTCGAGCCCGAGCGACACATCCTCGACCGCGGTCACGCCGCGATAACGCTTCGTGACCGAGTTCCACTGCGCGACGATCGTCATGGCGAGGCGGGCGGCGGCACCGCCACCGGGCGCATCAGCGGCGCACTGTCGACGACGCCGCCCGGATAGAGCGCCGGAAAGCGCGCCTGCGCCCAGCGCACCATCTGGACGGCCGGGCTGTTGACCAGCGCCTTGGCCGCCGGAAGCGTCCAGAGGATCGCGTCCATCACGTCGTTCGGTCGGTACGGGCGGTCGGCGATGCCGTCGCCGTCGAGGTCGAAGGCCGGGTTGTCGCTCCAGTAGTTGCCGCGCCCCTCGTGCGCCCAGTCGAGGAAGCGCGTGCCGACGTACTTCACCTGGTTGCGGTTGCCGACGAAGGCGTTGCCGGTCATCGTGTTGTGCTCGGAGCCCGCGGTGAAGTGGATGCCGATCGGGCAGCCTTCGAACCAGTTGTCCTTCAGCAGGTTGCCGTTCGCGGCGTAGACGAACACGCATTTCTCGCGGCCGCGGCGCACGACGTTGCCGATCACTTGCGAGCGGTTGGTGGAATTGAGCATCAGGCCGTGGTCGCGGTCGTCTTCGGAGACGTTGCCGCGAATCTCGAGCCGGTCGGAATACATGATCGCCCAGCCGACGTGATTGCGCCGCGAACGGTTTCCGACGATGCGGCTGTCGTTCGTGTACATGTAGTGGATCGCGAAGCGCAGGTCCTCGAAGGTGTTGTTCGCGAACAGGTTGTGCGAGCTCGTCTTCACGAAGATGCCGTCTCGCCCGCGGCTGATCGCGTTGCCGATCACCTGCGCACCGGGCGCGTTCCAGATCGACACGCCGTTGCCGGCCTCCGACAGACGCAGGTCGCGCCGCCCCACGATCAGGTTGTCCTCGATCACCGAACCGGCCGCGCCGTGGACGTAGACGCCGAACAGGTTGTCGACCAGGCGATTCGCGCGGATGCGCGCGCGCCCGGCGGTCTGCTCGAGCAGGATCGCCGAGTCCATCGCCGGTACGTCGAGCCCCGAGCCGGTGATCTCCAGGCCCTCGATGCGCACGTCGGGCGCGGTGACGACCACGACGCTGCCGGCGCCCGGGCCGGCGAGCACCGCGCCGGGCTCGCCCAGCAGCGTCAGCGGCCGGTCGATGCGCAGCGGGCCGGCGTGCCGGCCCGGCGCCAGCCGCACGGTGGCGCCGGGAGGCAGCGCATCGAGCAGCGGCTGGATCGGCTCGCCGGGCGCGACCACGCGCTCGCCGGGCGCCACGGTGCGCTCACCGGGCGTCACGGCCCGCTCACCGGACGCCACGACCGGCCCGCGGGCCGCCGGCGCCGCCGCCACAGCCGGCGCTGAAGGAACCGCGCAAGCGGCCGCGAGCACGGCTGCAGCCGTGACGCCTCTCAGCGCCATGCGTCAGCGCCGGCGCGGTTCGACCAGCATGCGCCCCTTCATTTCCATGTGCAGCGCGTGGCAGAACCACTGGCAGTAGTACCAGAACACGCCGGGCCGGTCGGCCTTGAAGGTGACCGACGAGGTGGCCTGCGGGCCGATCTCCATCGCGATCCCGTAGTTGACGATCGTGAATCCGTGGGTGAGGTCCTGGACCTGGTCGCGATTGGTGACGTAGACGGTGACCTCGTCGCCCTCCTTCACGGTGAAGTCGGTCATGCTGAAGGTGGGCGCGATCGAGAACATGTAGACGCGCACCTTGTGGCCGTCGCGGATGACCTTCGAGTCGGTGTCGAGGTCGATGCCATCGGCCTTGGCCTGGCGCCGCGCATCCTCCCACATCGGGTCGTCGCGCTTCCAGATGTTGATCGGATTGACCTTCGAGCGGTGCACGATGGTGGCGTCGTGCGGCTCGGCGAAGCTCGGCGAGTCGTGGACGAGCACCATCCTGTCGCCCGAGATGTCGATCAGCTGGTCGCATTCGGGCTTCAGCGGGCCGACGTTCAGGAACCGGTCCTTGGAGAACTTGTTCAGCGAGATCAGCCACTTGCCGTCGGCCTCTTTCGTCTGCCCCATCGACGTGTGGTTGTGGCCGGGCTGGTAGTGGACGTCGAGCTTCTGGATGATCGGGTCGACGTCCTTGCCGTTGAACTTCTCGATCGCCTTGGCGATCGACCACTTGCAGATCTGGCTGTCGATGAACAACGTCGTGTAGGCATTGCCGCGCCCGTCGAATGCGGTGTGCAGCGGACCCAGGCCGAGTTCGGGTTCGGCGACGACGGTGTCGCGCGGCTTGATCTTGTCGTCGAACAGGTCGTCGAAGCGCCGAACGTCGAACACGGTGCAGGTCGGCGACAACTTGCCGTTGGCGACCACGTGGATGCCGTCGGGCGCGGTGTTGATCCCGTGCGGGCTGTTCGGCACCGGAATGTACCGCGTGAACGGCGAACCCTTCCTGCCGTCGAGCACCGGCACGCCGCCGATCCGCTTGAACTCGCCCTTGGCGACCGCCTCCTCGATGCGCTTGAGGTTGAACACCGTGACCCAGTCCTGCTCGGCCGCCGTGCTCTCGGCCAGCGTCACGCCCTCCTCGGAGTTGTAGCTGGTGGCGAACGCATACTTGCCCTGGTAGTCGCAGTCGACGTTGTCGAGGTTGCCGTTCACGATGACCTGCCAGGCCACCTTCATCGTCTCGCCGTCGACCGCAGTGAACATGTAGCGGTATTCCTTCGGGTCGGCAACGTGGCGGCCGTCGTTGGGAATGGGCACCCCGTCCTCGCCATTGCAGAACACGTAGCCGGTCTTCGGATACTTCTGCACGCGCAGCCCGTGCACCGTGTGCTGATTGGGCAGCTCGATGATCTTGTCGCACTTCATCACGTCGCAGCGAACCCGGGCCACGCGCGTGTTCGCCTTGTCGTTCATGAACAGGTAGCGACCGTCGTAGGTGCCGTCGGTGAACGACATGTGCGGGTGGTGCAGGTCGCCGTTCAGGAAGGTGCCGCCGCGCGACGCGAGGTACTTGCGCGTCTCGGGCGTCAGGCCCTCGGTGAGGATCTTCAGGCTCTCGTTGGTCTGGCCCCAGCCGGTGGCGCTGCATCGGTTGAACACCGGCACGCGCATCAGCTCGCGCATCGACGGAAGCCCGACGATGCGCAGCTCGCCGCACTGGCCGCTGGAGAAGAAGACGTAGTACTCGTCGAGTTCGCCCGGCCCGACGTGCGTCTTCGCGATCGCCGCGGCCGTGGAGGATGCAGGCGTCGGTGCCGGCGCCGGTGCCGCCGTGCCCGCAGCGGGAGCGGCCGGCGGCGCGGCCGCCGTTTCCGGCTTCGGCGCGGGCGCCTTCTCGCCGCAGCTGCTCAGCAGTCCGGCGCCCGCCGCGAGCGCGACGGCCTTCGCGCTGCCGCCGAGCATCGCGCGGCGATCCGGGTCGGGCAATCCGTTGCGGTTCTTCTCTTCAGCCATTTCTCGACCTCCCCTGTCGATTGGAGCGCGCGCAGCGCGCCCGGGACTCGGACATCGCGAAGATGCCCGTTCAAACGGTCGGGCCAGCGGTTGCCGACCCGCTGCCGGCCCGGGCGAGCGCCGTCGCCGCCATGGCCGCCCGCTTCTCGCGCTTGAGCCGGCGCTGCACGCGCACCGGACACTTGTAGTCGTGCCGGTAGAGCACCTGGCAATGCAGGCACGAGATGCATTCGTTCGGGTTGATGTGACCCTCCGGGTGGATCGCCTCGACCGGGCACTCGTTGAAGCAGCGCATGCACGGATTGCCGCACTCGCGATAGCGCTTGAGCCAGTCGAACATGCGCATGCGTCCGGGAATGGCCAGCGCGGCGCCCAGCGGACACAGGTAGCGGCAGAAGAAGCGCTCGACGAACAGGCCCGCGGCCAGCAGCGCGAACGCGAACGCGACGAACCACCACTGGCGCACGAAGTGCAGCACGATCGCAGTCTTGAACGGCTCGACCTCGGCGAGCCACTCGGCCCAGGCCAGCGAACCCAGCGAGACGCCGAACAGGCCCAGGAAGACGATGTACTTGACCGGCCACAGGCGTTCGTGGACCGCCCAGGGGATCTTCAGCTGCGGCACCTTCAGCAGCCTGGCCGCGCGGTTGGACAATTCCTGCAGGGCGCCGAACGGGCACAGCCAGCCGCAGAACGGGCCGCGGCCCCAGAACAGCAGCGCCGCGGCCACCGAGCACCACAGCACGAAGATCAGCGGGTCGACCAGGAACTGCGACCATTCGAAGCCCGAGCGCAACGCGTTGGCAAACGTGAGCACGTTGACCACCGACAGCTGCGCCTGCGCGACCCAGCCGAGCCAGAACAGCGTCGCCACCAGGTAGGCGAGGCGCACACGGTCGAACAGTCGCTCGCGCGCGACCAGCACGTCCTGGAAGAAGAAGATCAGCGTGAGCACGGCCAGCATGACGCCCAACGTCGCCAGCGCTGCGACCTTGCTGCGCCAGATGCGCACCCACAGCGGCTCCGCAGGTTCGGCGGGGAACTCCGCCGCGGCTTGCGGCGACGCGGCCGCAGTCGCGCCCTGTGCCGTCGCACCGGCGACCGCAGGTGCCGCGGTGGGGCCTGTCGAAGGCGCCGTGGCGGGGGCTGTCGCAGGCGCCGGCGCGACCGGTGCCGGCGCCGTCTTCGTGTAACGCTCGGGCAGGCGGTAATCGAGCCCGAACGACACGAAGGCCTTGTCGAGCGCGCCCACCGGGCGCTGAACGAGCAGTTGAAGGCGCCACGGCGCCGCCGGATCGAATTCGGCCCCCGGCGGGATGACGAAGACACCGATCTCCTTCAGAGTCGGCGCGCCGGCTGCGACGAGGTCGCCGACGCGCCGATGCAGGTAATCGTGAAAGCGGATCGTCTCGGCGCCCTGCAACAGTTCGATGCGATCGAAGATGCCGCCGCGCACGTAGCCCGAGCCCTTGAACGAATACACACCGTCGCCGGCGATCAGGATCGCCTGCTGGCCTGGCGCGAGCATGCGCGCGACGCTCGCGTATTCGTCGCCGCCGAGCAGGCTGCGTCCGATGGCCGGCTGCGAGACGAGCGCCGTGTACAGGTCGATGAACGGCTCGCCGGCGGCGCCGGGTTCGGGTCGTGCAGCTGCGGCCTTGTTGCCCGAATCGACGAAGGCCTTGTTCACCTCGCCGATCGTGAGGCGCAGGTGGCGAACCGCGCCCTCGCGCAACAGCGCGGGCCAGTCGGCGATCGTGCCCGCCGCCGGGTCGATCACGCGCGCCGCCGCCTGCGCGCCGGCCGCGGCGCCGCCGAGATGCAGCGCGCGCGCCACCCGGACCGCCGAGCGCACGACGCTGTCGCCCATCACCAGCACGGTGACGGTGGCGCCGCTGACGATGTCGGCCTGCGGCGGCCCACGTCCCTCGGCGGCCGCGCGAAGCGGGTTGTAGCCGACGAAATGCGCGAGGTACGCGACGACCCGCTTCTCCGGAATGCCGATCAGCACGATCGGCTCGCTGTGTGCGACCAGTTTCGCCCCGACGATCGTGCCGTCGAGGCCGAGGCCCACGACGATGTGGATCGGCTTGCCCGAGTAGCCGATCGCATCGACCTGCTGCGAGTTCAGGTACGCATAGCCGACCAGCGTGCCGCCGCGATAGGCCGGTGCCACGGCGGGATCGGGCTGTACCGGACCGAACCGGTCGGCGCCAGGCACGACGTCGGACGCCGCGAGCCCGGCGAGGAATTGCCCCAGGTTCGCCGCGGCGGGCGGTGCCGCCGCGGCGGTCGATCCGAACATCGCGGCGACCACGAGGATCCGCGCGACAATGGCCAGGCACACCGCGCGGGGGCCGGAGACGGACAATTCGGGTTCCCGTGAATTCTCTCAATCATGCGATTATTGCATCAGCCCGCACGGGCGGCTTGTTCACGGTCAAGATGCCCCACGTCACGGAGGCCCGACCATGCGCGCTTCGCTGTTGATGCGCGACCCCGAGATCCAGTCGGTGAGCATGGCGCTGCTGGTCGGCATTGCCAGCGCGATCGAGCGCGAATCGCTCAAGCGCTATGCAACGCTCGCCGACACGATGGAGCGTCGCGGTGAGGCCGCCACCGCGGCCGCATTCCGGGTCATGCTCGAGGAGGAACGCCACCACGTCGATGAAGTCGCGCGATGGGCGGCAGGCCTGGGTGAACAGGTTCCCGAGCCGGGCAGGTTCGACTGGAAATTGCCGGCCGAGTTGTCGAGCTCCTGGGACGAGATCGCCGGCAGCGCGCTGCTCACCCCGTACCGTGCGTTCGCGATCGCAGTCGACAACGAGAAGCGCGCGTTCGCGCTCTACAGCTACCTGGCCGCCCGCGCGACCGATCCGCGCGTCAGGGCACAGGCCGAGCGACTGGGCATCGAGGAGCTGCGCCACGCGGCGGTCATGCGTCGCTGGCGCCGCGAAGCCTGGCATCGCGAGCGGCGCGCCGCGCGCGAGGAACCGCAGCCCGCCGCGGCCGCAGTCGCCTCGGCCGACGCGCTGCACGCGCTGCTGGCGACGCGCGAAGCGGCGATCGCGCAGGCTCACCGCACGATCGCCGCCCGTCTTCGCGAGATCGGCGACGACGAAAGCGCCGTCCTTCTCGAAACGCTGCTCGAAAGGCCTTCACGTCCGGCTGCGAGCGCCGCCGGCCCGCCGGCGCCGGTTCCCGACACCGACGACCCGGTGCATCTGCTCGTCGCTGCGCAAAAGCCGCTGGAGACCCTGAGCGAGGAACTCGAGGCGGTGATGGGTGCAGCGACGGGCCCGTTGTTCGAGCAGTCGGAGGCAGCGCTCGTCAACGTGGTCACGCGCCTGGCGCGGATCGCGCTGCGGACGGCGCACGCCTTGCAGGCAAGCTAGCGCTCGTCCGCGCGCGAGTCGCGGGCAGGCTACTGCCGCTGCATTCGCCTGCGCGTGATCATCAGCGCCGGCCCGAGCGCCAGCGCGATCAGCGCGAGCGACCCCGGCTCGGGCACCCGCGACACCATCGCCTGCGCGAGCATCGCGTGACCCCCCGACGTCGGGTGGATGCCGTCCCAGAACAGCCAGCTCGACGGATCGCAGGTCGCGAGACTCGCCGCGCAGGCGTCGGAGACATTGGCGAAGCCGAAATCGAGCGGCGCCGCGATGGCCTGGGCAATCAGCCCGGCGAGGTCGAAGATGCGCACGTCGGCGATCGGGTCGAGCGCCGCGACGAGCGCACCGTTCATCGCGTTCGCGAGCGTCGTCGCGAGCCCGACTGCCAGGGGGCCCATCGCCTGCACCGCCGGCGTGACCCCGACGTTCGGCGCGGTCCAGACGACGATGTCGTCGGCACCGGCCGCCAGCAACTGCGAGACCATCGTCACCGTGTCGGTGACGAAGCCGGTCACCGTCGACAGGATCGTGGCGAACGGATCGGCACCCAGCGCGATCGCGGTCAGCGCGTCGCGCGCATTGTTTCCGCCGCCCGCGATCACGTAGAGCGCGTCGGACGGCGCGACGCCGCCCGCGCCCAGCAGGAACGCGTTCACCTGGTCGCTCAGGCTCGCCGGAAACGCCGGACCCCCTGCAGGGCCGGTCCGCGCGCCGCCGAACGCGAAGTCGGTGCCGCCCAGCAGCGACGGCGCGGCCGAGAGCCCGAAGTGACTGGCGAAGGTCTCGGCCCACACCGGCCCGTCGGTGTAGCGCCCCGACGCGTACGGCGCGGACGGGATGAAGGTGTTGTCGGCGATGGGCACCGCGGTCGGCGGCACGCCGAGCCCGGACAGCACGACGGCGTTGTTGCCCGAATCGCTCAGGCTGTCGCCGAACACGTACAGGCTCGAGAACGACGCGGCGTGTGCCAGCGTGGAACCGCCGGCGAGAATCAACGCGGCGGCGGCCATGCGCAGGCGGCGCGCCAGGCGCGGCAGGCGGCTCGGGGACGAGAAGCTGATCAAGGCGGGTCTCCTGAAGGTCGGATCGAAGCCGGGGTTCTCTCTGATGCAAGAAACATTCCGCCTCGTGCAAGCTGCTGATTATGCTGCGATTGCCGCGCGGTGCCGACACGCCGCATGCAAGCCATGTAAGCTTTTCCGACAGCCGCGCCCGGTCATCCGGCCCGCGCGGCGGCGAAGGTCACGAACCAGTCGATCGACGCCGGATTCGCCATCGAATCGCGGTTCACCGACTTGTCGACCGGCTGCCCGAGCAGGATCTTCCGCACCGGCACCTCGAGCTTCTTGCCCGACATCGTGCGCGGCACCTCGGGAATCGCGTAGACCTCGTTGGGCACGTGGCGCGCCGACAAGCGCGTGCGCAGCGCATCGAGGATGCGCTGGCGCAGCGCGGGATCGACGCCGGTCTGCCCGCGCGCAGCCGACGCGCCGTCCTGCGCCGGGCCCTTCGCGCCGATGCCGGCGATCGTCGCGCCCGGCTCGCGCAGCACGACGAACAGCGCGAGGAACGACTCGCGCCCCAGGTACTCGAGGTCGACCACCAGCGAATCGGCCACCTCGTCGAACTCCTCGACGACGCGGTACAGCTCGCTGGTGCCCATGCGGATGCCGTATCGGTTGATCGTCGAGTCCGACCGCCCGTAGATGGTCGCAGTGACCGACTCCGGGCGCTGCGCGAGTTGCAGCCAGTCGCCGTGCCGCCAAACGTTCGGCGGCCCGGGGAAGACGTCGAAGTAGCTGTCGAAGTAGCGGCGACCGTCGGTGTCGCCCCAGAAGTACAGCGGCATCGACGGCATCGGCTCGGCGCAGACCAGCTCGCCCACCTGGCCGAGCATGGGCTTGCCGTCGTCACCGTACGCGTGGACCGCGCCGCCCAGCGTGCGGCACTGCATCTCACCCGCGTACACCGGCAGGATCGGGCACGAGGTGAGGAACGCCGCGCCCGGATCGGTGCCGCCCGAGATCGACGCGAGCATCACGTCGGGGTGCACCGCCGCGTAGATCCACCGGTACGCCTCCTCCGTCAGCGGCGAGCCGGTCGAGCCGATCGAGCGAAGCGCCGACAGGTCGAACTGCTCGCGCGGCTTCATCCCCGCCTTCATGCACAGCGAGACGAACGCCGGGCTGATGCCCATGAAGGTCAGGCGCTCGCGCTCGGCCAGGCGCCAGAGCGTGCCCAGGTCGGGATGGCCGGGATTGCCGTCGAACTGCAGCAGCGTCGCGCCGGTCATCAGCGTGGACACCCACAGGTTCCACATGATCCAGCCGGTCGACGAGAACCAGAAGAAGCGGTCGTCCTCGCCGACGTCCAGGTGCAGCAGGTCGCTCTTGAGGTTCTCGAGCACGGTGCCGCCGTGACCGTGCACGATCGGCTTGGGCATGCCGGTGGTGCCCGACGAGTAGACGATCCACAGCGGATGGTCGAACGGCACCGGCGTGAACGCGCAATCGGCCGGCTGCGCGAGCGCATCCGCCCAGGCGACGACCTCGACCGTCGAAGCGCCGTCGAGCCCGCCCGGCGATGCCTGCGCGTCGAGGTAAGGAACGAACACCACTGCGCGCAGCGACGGCAGCTGGCGCACCAGTTCGCGGACCACGTCGCGCCGGTCGAAGTCCTTGCCGCCGTAGCGATAACCGTCGACCGCGAACAGCACCGTGGGCTCGATCTGGCGGAACCGATCGAGCACGCTCACCGGCCCCATGTCCGGCGACGCACTCGACCACACGGCGCCCAGGCTGGTCGTGGCCAGCAGCGCGACCACCGCTTGCGGGATGTTCGGCATGAACGACACGCAGCGGTCTCCCCGGGCCACGCCGAGTCGCTTCAGCGTCGCGGTCAGCGCCCCGGTCTCGGCGCGCAACTGGTCCCAGCCGATCTCGGTGCGGGGCCGAAGCTCCGACTCGAACACCAGCGCCGGACGGTTCGTGTGCGCGTGCACCCGCGCCGGCGCGAGCAGGTTCTCGGCGTAGTTCAGCGTCTCGCCCTCGAACCAGCGCGCGCCGGGCATCACGCGGGCCGACAGCACCCTGGAATGCGGGGCGTGCACGATCACGCCGGCCCACTGCTGGAACGACTCCCAGAAATCCTCGAGGTGCTCGACCGACCACGTCCACAGCGACTCGTAGTCGGCGAAAGCCAGGCCGCGAGACTGTTGCAGCCAGTGGCGGTAGCGGGTGATGCCGGCGCGGGCGATCCGCTCGCGACTCGGGCGCCACAGGACTTCGGGGGTCGACATGGGCCTCGGGCCTCCTCCGCATCGGTGTGGTCGAGACTATAGCGACCGGGGCGAGCCGTGCGACCGCATCGCGGCGCTTTACAGCCCGCGATTTCGGGTCTACAGTGTGTATACAGTATCCAGCACACAACCGAACCCCAGCCGCCCCGAGCGGTGGAGGTGCGCCTTGGTTCCTTCGCTCGAACCGGTCGATCGCCCTGTCGCCCTTGGCGAGCAGGTCTACGACACCTTGCGCGCCCACCTGCGCGACGGCGCGATCAAGGCCGGACAGCCACTGCAGGAAGTCCAGCTGGCAACGCAACTGGGGGTCTCGCGGACGCCGGTGCGCGAGGCGCTGGCGCGCCTGGCCAGCGAAGGCCTGCTGGTCTCGGGCGGGCGCAGCTACATGGTGCCCGAGCTCACGCTGGCCGACGTCGACGACATCTACGAGGTGCGCTTCCTGATCGAGCCGGCGGCGACCCGCCGCGTGGCCCAGCGCACCGCCGACCCCGCGGTGCGCGCGCCGATCGAGGCGGCGCTCGCCGAAGCCCGCGCGGCGCACCGCGCCGGCGACGCCGAGGCCTTCCGCGAAAGCCACGTGCACTTCCGCAGCGCCTGGCTGTCGCTGGTGCCGAACCGGCGGCTGGTCAAGGTGATCGAGCAGTACGCCGACCACATGCAACGCATCCGCGCGCTGACGCTGGACGACCCGGCCATCCGCGCCATCGTGCTCGAGGGCTTCGAGCACGTGACCGAGGCGCTTCGCGCCGGCGACGGCGACGCGGCCGCCGCGGCGATGCACGCCCATCTCGTCGAGGCCAAGCGCGCGTTCGTCACCGCGGTCGGCCTCGACAAGGCCGCGGACTGACCCCCGAAACAGGAGCCACCATGCGCTACAAGGCCCGGATCCCCTACGGCGCGTACTGGAGCACGCCGTTCACGCGCTGGCAGGGCAGCTTCGCCAACCTGAACAGCATCGAGTTCGCCGCGCACGTCGCGCGCGCCGAACTCGCGAAGCGCCGCATCGATCCGAAGACGCTCGACTACGGCGTGCTCGGGATCTCGGTGCCGCAGAAGCACTCGTTCTACGGGCTGCCCTGGCTCACCGGGATGATCGGCGCCGGCCACGTCGGCGGCCCGACGATGATGCAGGCCTGCGCCACCGGCGTGCGCACGCTGCTGGCCGCCGCGCAGGAGATCGAGGTCGGCATGGCCAGCGTGGCGCTGGCGATCAACTGCGACCGCACCTCCAACGGCCCGCACCTGTACTACCCGAACCCGCGCGGCCCCGGCGGCACCGGCGCCGCCGAAGACTGGGTGATGGACAACTTCAACTGCGACCCGCTCGGCCCGCACGCGATGCTGGTCACCGCCGAGAACGTCGCGAAGAAGCACGGCATCGCCACTGCCGCGCAGCACGAAGTGGTGCTGCGCCGAGAGGAGCAGTACCGCGACGCGCTGGCCGACGGTGCCGCGTTCCTGAAGCGCTTCATGACGCTGCCGTTCGACGTGCCGGCGCCGAACTACCGCAAGAGCGCCGGCACGCTCGAAGCCGACGAAGGCGTGTCGCGCTCGACGCCCGAGGGACTGGCCCGGCTCGAGCCGGTCGCCAAGGGCGGCACGATCACCTATGGCGGCCAGACCCATCCGGCCGACGGCAACGCGGCGATCATCGTCACCACCGCCGAGCGCGCGCGCGAACTCTCCACCGACCCGAAGATCGCGGTGCGCCTGCATGGCTTCGGGCTGGCGCGCGCCGCACTGGCGCACATGCCCGAAGCGACGGTGCCGGCCGCGCAGCGCGCGCTCGAGCAGGCCGGGCGCTCGATCGCGCAGATGTCGGCGATCAAGACGCACAACCCGTTCGCGGTGAACGACCTGTATTTCGCGAAGGAAACCGGCGCCGACCTGCGGACGATGAACAACTACGGCTGCTCGCTGGTCTGGGGGCACCCGCAGGCGCCGATGGGCACGCGCGCGATCATCGAGCTGATCGAGGAGCTGGCGATCCGCGGCGGCGGCTACGGGCTGTTCACCGGCTGCGCCGCCGGCGACACCTCGATGGCCGTGGTCATCGAAGTCGGCGACGAGTAGCCACGGCGGCCGGCGGAGCGCGACGATGCGGCTGCACGAATGGATCCACCATCACGCCGGGCGGTCGCCCGCGCGGGTGGCCATCCGCTTTCCCGGTCGCGACCTCGACTATGCGGCGTTGGCGCAGCTGGTCGACCGCTACGCGGCGGCGCTGGCAGCCGCCGGGGTCGGGCGCGGCGGCTGCGTCGCCTTCCTCGGGCTGAACAGCCCCGACGAGATCGCGCTGCTGTTCGCCTGCGCGAGGCGCCAGGCGATGCTCGTGCCGCTGAACTGGCGCCTCGCGGCGCCCGAGCACCGGCAGATCCTCGCCGACTGCCCGCCATCGGTGCTGTTCGTCGAGCCGCCGTTCATCGGGCACGCCGGGACGTTGCGCGCGTCGCTAGGCAACACCACCGAGGTGGTCGCGCTCGGCGAGGCCCCGCGTGGCTGGCTCAGTGGCGACGAGTTCCTCTCGCGTGCCCGCGGCGCGGACGCGGGCGGCTCGCGGCGCGCCTCCGAAGCCGCCGTCGACGTCGACCCCCGGGCGCCGCTGCTCGTCTGCTACACGTCGGGGTCGACCGGCAAGCCCAAGGGCGTCGTGCTCACGCAGGACGCGCTCGCGTGGAACGCGCTGAACAGCGCGGCGATGCACGACCTGACCGGGGACGACCGCGTCCTCACCACGCTGCCGCTGTTCCACGTGGGCGGGCTGAACAACCAGACGACGCCGGCGCTGAGCGTGGGCTGCACGGTCGTGCTGCATCCGAAGTTCGACGTCGAGGCGACCTTCGACGCGATCGAGCGCGAGCGCATCACCCTCACCGTGCTGGTGCCGGCGCAGCTCGACGCGATGCTCGCCCACCCGCGCTGGCCCTCGGCCGACTTCTCCAGCCTGCGGATGATCACCACCGGCTCGATGATCGTTCCCGAACGGCTGATCCGCGCGGTGCACGCCCGCGGCGTGCCGCTGGTGCAGGTCTACGGCGCCACCGAGACCTGTCCGATCGCGGCCTGCCAGCGGGCGCAGGACGCCTTCCGCAAGCCCGGCTCGGCCGGCCGGGCGGCCGCGCACTGCGAGCTGCGCATCGTCGACGAGGCCGGCCGCGACGTCGCGCAGGGCGCCACCGGCGAGATCCTCGTGCGCGGGCCGAACCTGATGACCGGCTACTGGAACGCGCCGAAGGCCACCGACGCGGTGCTGATCAACGGCTGGTTCCACACCGGCGACATGGGCCACCAGGATGCCGACGGGTTCCTCTACGTCGACGGCCGCCGCAAGGAGATGATCATCTCCGGCGGCGAGAACATCTATCCGGCCGAGATCGAGAACGTCCTGATGGAGTCGCCCGACATCGCCGAGGCCTCGGTGGTCGGCTGGCCCGACGCGCGCTGGGGCGAGATCGTGGTCGCGGTCGTCGCGCCCGAGCCGGGCCGACACCTCACGGAGGCCGACGTGATGCGCCTGCTCGAGGGCCGCATCGCGCGCTTCAAGCATCCGAAAAAGGTCGTCTTCATCGACGCACTCCCGAAGACGGCGCTCGGCAAGGTTCGCCGCGACGAAGTGCGGCGCCTGGTGGCCGGCAACCCCGTCACCGGCTGACAACGGAGTCCCCGCCATGACCCTCAAGATCGGCATCGACGTAGGCGGCACCTTCACCGACTTCGTCGTCACCCGCGACGGCGCCGAGCCGGCGATCTTCAAGTCGCTGTCGACCCCCGCCGACCCGTCGATCGCGGTGGTCAACGGGCTGACCGACATCGCGGCGAGCATGGACCCGCCGATGGCGGTCGAGGCGTTCGCGCGGACGATCGACACCATCGTCCACGGCACCACGGTGACCACCAACGCGACGCTGACGCACACCGGCGCGAAGTGCGGGCTGCTCACCACCCGCGGCGTGCGCGACGCGCTCGAAATGCGCCGCGGCATCCGCGAGGAGCAGTACAACAACCGCTACACGAACGTGAAGCCGCTGGTGCCGCGCTACCTGCGCGCCGGCATCGACGGCCGGCTCGACCGCACCGGCACCGAGACGGTGCCGCTCGACGTCGAGGGCGTGCGCGAGGCCATCGGGCTGTTCCGGCGCGAGGGCGTGCAGGCCGTGTCGATCTGTTTCATGAACTCGTTCGCGAATCCGGCGCACGAGCAGGCGGCCGCCGAGATCGTCCGCCGTGAACTTCCGGGCGCGTACCTGTCGGTCTCCACCGACCTGCTGCCGTCGATCCGCTTCTACGAGCGCGTGAGCACCACCGCGCTGAACTCGTACGTCGGCCCGAAGCTGAACCACTACCTCGACCAGCTGGTCGCGCGCCTGAAGGGGATCGGCTTCGGCGGGCTGCTGCTGATCATGCAGTCCAACGGCGGCGTGATCTCGCCGCAGCTCGCACGCGAGAAGGCGGCGCTCACGCTGCTGTCGGGTCCGGCCGGCGGCCCTGGCGCCGGGTTGTTCTACGTGCGCGCGCACGGCACCGACAAGTGCATCACCACCGACATGGGCGGCACCAGCTTCGAGGCCTCGGTGTCGGTCGGCGCGCCGATGATCAAGAACGACGGCGAGATCGCGCGCCACAAGCTCGCGCTGCCGATGCTCGACATCCACACGATCGGCGCGGGCGGAGGCTCGATCGGCTGGCTCGACGAAGGCGGCCTGCTGCGGATGGGCCCGCAGAGCGCAGGCGCCGACCCGGGCCCGGCCTGCTACGGCAAGGGCGGCACGCTGCCCACGACGACCGACGCCAACGTGGTGCTCGGCTACCTCGACCCCGAGTTCTTCGCCGGCGGGAAGATGAAGCTCGACGTCGGCGCGGCGCGCGCCGCGATCGAGACGCACATCGCGCGGCCGATGGGCCTGACCGTCGAGGAAGCGGCCGCGGGCATGTACCGGGTCGCGTGCAACAACATGGCGCAGGGCGTGCGCGAGGTCACGATCAAGCGCGGCTTCGATCCGCGCGAGTTCCCGATCATCCCGGCCGGCGGCGCCGGCCCGATCCACTCGTGCCTGATCTGCCACGAACTCGAGATCCCGCTGCAGATCGTGCCGCGAGAGTCCTCCGTGCTGTGCGCGTTCGGCATGCTGATGAGCGAGCTCAAGCACGACTTCGTCCGCACCTTCGTCGCGCGGCTCGAGTCGCTCGACTGGGCGAAGCTGGGCGAGATCGTCGATGCGATGGTCGCCGACGGCGCCGCGCAGCTGGCCGACGAGCGAATCCCGGAGGCGCGCCGCCGCTACGAGGTCAAGTTCGACTGCCGCTACATCCGCCAGTACCACGAGGTGTCCTTCGTCGTGCCGCGCGCGCTGCTCGACGCGCGCGACGCGGCCGGCATCGCGCGCGCGTTCCACGCCGAGCACAACCGGCTCTACGGCTACTCGCTCGAGCAGGAGAACACGCCGATCGAGATCATCAACGTCCGGGTGCAGGCGGTGGGCGCGACCGACAAGCCGGCCTACCGCAAGGAAGACTGGACGGGCGCCGACGCGTCGCACGCGCTCAAGGGCCGCCGCAGCGTCTACATCCCCGAGACCCGCGCCTTCGCCGAAGTGCCGGTCTACGACGGCCACCGGATGCGCTTCGGCAACCGCATCGACGGCCCGGCAATGATCGAACAGGCGACGACCGCGATCTTCGTCAGCGCCTCGTACGACTGCGTGGTCGACGCGCTGGGCTCGTTCGCCGTCTACCTGAAGGGTCGCGAAGACCTGTGCCGGTCGGCGTTCGGGCCGGCGGCGAAGGCCGAGCCGGCGACGGTGGCCGCCTGACCTCCTCCCGCGGAGACAACGAGATGAGCACTGCCGAAGCCGTGAAAATCGACCCGATCCTGCTGTCGGTCTACGCGCGCACGTTCCGCTCGATCACCGACGAGATGAGCATCTCGATGGAGCAGACGACGCGCTCGCCGATCCTCTGCGAGGCCAAGGACTACGTCACCGGCCTGTACGACGGCGACGGCAACATGCTCGAGCAGACCGAGAACCTGCCGATCCTGGCGTTCTCGCTGGCGCCGGTGTGCAAGTACATCAAGCAGTACTTCGGCGACGACCTGCATCCCGGCGACGTCATCTTCCACAACGACGTGTTCAGCCTGGGCAACCAGAACAACGACGTGGCGGTATTCAAGCCGGTGTTCCTCGGCGACAAGCTGGTCGCCTGGACCGCGGTCAAGGGCCACCAGGCCGACATCGGCGGCAACGTCGCCGGCGGCTACAACCCGAACGCGGTCGAGGTCTGGCAGGAGGCGCTGCGGATCCCGCCGGTCAAGGTGGTCGAGCGCGGCAAGCTGCGCCGCGACGTCTGGAACCTGATCTTCGCCAACGTGCGGCTCGACATCGTCCAGCACGACATGAAGGCCGAGATGGGCGCGTGCACGATCGGCGAGCGGCGGATGCTCGAGCTGCTGGCCAAGTACGGCGTCGACAGCTACGAGGCGCACAAGCAGGCGCTGTTCTTTGCCACGCGCCGGATGATGGAAGCCGAGATCGCGAAGATCCCGAACGGCCGCTACTCGGGCGAAGGCTACGTCTACTACGACGGCCGCCACGAGGGCTCGAAGTTCACGATCCGCGTCGATATCGACGTCGAGGACCGCAGGATCCGCTTCGACTACTCGCGCACCGACCCGCAAACCAACGGCTTCGTCAACGGCACCTTCACGTCGAGCGCGTCGGCGACGATCCTCACGCTGCTGCAGATGGTCAACCCGGACATCCCGCACAACGAGGGGATGGTGCAGCCGATCGAGATCGTGATCCCCGAAGGCACGATCCTGAATGCGGCGTACCCCAAGGCGACCACGTTCGGCAACCACCTGTGCCCGCCCAACGCCGACGCGATCCAGCGCGCGCTCGCGCCGGTGCTGCCCGACCGCGTCACCGCCGGCTGGAACAACCTGCTCGCGTCGCTCACCACCGGGATCGACCCGCGCACCGGCGAGAAGTACGTCGACATCGGCTTCATGGGCCTGAAGGGCGGCTCGGGCGGGATGCTCGGCACCGACGGCTACGACCACATCGGCATGATCGACGCGTCGGGCGGCGTCCTCGACCAGGACTACGAGATGTTCGAGCAGCAGACGCCGCACACGCTCGTGCGCCACGAGTTACTGACCGACTCGGCCGGCGCCGGGCAGTGGCGCGGCGGCCTGGGCGTCGAGACGATCTTCGAGATCGGCTCGGACGACACACAGCTGGTCACCTTCGGCGACGGCGACTTCGAGCCGGCGTTCGGGCTGTTCGGTGGCCGCGACGCGGGCCTGAACTTCATCCGGCTGCACTACCCGGACGGCCGCACCGTCGTACCGCGGAACAAGGACCTGATCACCGGCGTGCCGAAGGGCACCGTCTACCACCAGGTGGCCAGCGGCGGAGGCGGCTACGGCGACCCGAGGAAACGCGACCGCAGGGTGCTCGCCGAGGAGGTGCGCAACGGCGTGATCTCGCCCGAAGCGGCGCGCGAGCTGTACGGCATGGACGACGCCTGACCGACAACGGACCGGATACGATGGACTTCGAACTGAGCGTCGAGCAGAAGGCGGTCCGCGACACCTTCGCGCGCTTCGCGGACCAACGGATCGTGCCGCAGGCCGCCGCGCTGGACGAGGCGCGCGCGTTTCCGCGCGAGCTGTTCGGCGAACTGGCGTCGCTCGGCCTGTTCGGCATGCGCTATCCCGAGGAAGTCGGCGGTAGCGGCATGGCGCTCGCCGAGTTCTGCCTGGCGCTCGAAGAGATCGCCCGCGGCTCGATGTCGCTGGCCGGCGCCGCGGCGATGCAGTCGCTGATGGGCACGAAGTTCCTGCACATGCTGGGCAATGCCGACATCGTCGAGCGGCTGTTCAAGCCGGCGCTCGAGGGCCAGAAGATCGGCGCGATCTGCATGACCGAGCCGAACGCCGGCTCCGACCTCGGCTCGATCGCCACCGTCGCGAAGAAGGTCGACGGCGGCTACGTGCTCGACGGGCAGAAGACCTGGATCACGTCGGCGCCGGTGGCCGACTTCTTCACCGTGTTCGCGCGCGCGGGCATCGAGAAGAAGCTCACGATCTTCCTCGTCGAGAAGCACTTCCCCGGCATCACCGTCGGCCGCGAGATCCACAAGATGGGGGTCTGGGCGCTGCCGACCTCCGAGGTCGCGTTCGCCGGCTGCTTCGTCCCCGACAGCCACCGGCTGTCGAAGGAGGAAGGCGACGGCGAGGGCCACCTGCGCAAGACGCTGGCCGAGATCCGCATCATCACCGGTGCGATGGCGCTGGGCGTGGCGCGCGCCGCGCTCGACGAGGCCGTGCGCTACGCCGGCGAGCGCCAGCAGTTCGGCAAGCCGATCGACCGCTACCAGGCGATCCAGACGAAGCTCGCCGACATGGCCACCGGGCTGGAGGCGGCGACGCACCTCGTGCGCTACGCGGCGTGGCTGCGCGACTCGGGGCGCCCGCACCACAAGGAGTCGGCGATGTGCAAGCTCTTCGCCACCGAGACCGCGGCCGGCATCTGCGACCAGGCGGCCCGCGTGCTGGCCTCGTACGGCTACGCGATGGAATACCCGGTGCAACGCTACCTGCGCGACGTGCGTTTCACGCTGATCGGCGGCGGCACCAGCGAAATCCTGAAACTGATCATCGCCAAGGAGGTGACGTCATGAGTGCCGTTCCGGGGCTCGCGCCGCGACACCCGCAGCAACGCCGGATCAAGGTGCTGCTCGCCAAGCCCGGCCTCGACGGCCACGACCAGGGCGCCAAGGTCGTCGCGCGCGCGATGATGGACGCGGGATTCGAGGTCATCTACACCGGGCTGCGGCAGACGCCGGAGTCGGTCGCGCGGATGTCGCTCGAGGAGGACGTCGACGTGATCGCGCTCTCCAGCCTGGCCGGCTCGCACCTGCCGTTCTGTCGCAAGCTGAAGACGCTGCTGGAGGCCAACGGGCTGACCGACAAGCTGTGGCTGATCGGTGGCAACCTGCCCGCGCAGGACCACGACGAACTGCGCGCGCTGGGCTTTCGCGGCGTGTTTCCCACCGGCTCGAAACTCGACGCCATTTGCGACTACATCCGGGAGCAGGTGAAATGAACGATCGCCTGCCCCCCGAACTGCGGCCGGTGCTCAACGAGTCCGGCCTCGAAGTGCAACCGCTGTACACCGCCGCCGACGTCGAGGAGAGCGGCGGCCTGGCGATGCTGGGCGAACCCGGCGAGTACCCGTTCACCCGCGGCATCCACCGGCTGATGTACCGCAAGCAGCCGTGGACGATGCGCCAGTACGCCGGCTTCGGCAACCCGCGCGAGACCAACCAGCGCTTCAAGTACCTGATCGCCAACGGGCAGACCGGGCTGAACGTCGCGTTCGACCTGCCGACGCAGATCGGCCTCGATTCCGACGACCCGCTGGCCGAGGGCGAGATCGGCCGCGTCGGCATGTCGATCGACACGCTGCGCGACTTCGAGGTCGCGTTCGACGGCATCGACCTGGCGAAGATCACGGTGTCGCTGACGATCAACGGCGCGGCGGCGATCCTGATCGCGATGTACCTGGCGATGGCCGAGAAGCGCGGCTACGACGTGAAGCAGCTGCGCGGCACCGCGCAGAACGACATCCTGAAGGAGTTCATCGGCCGCGGCACCTGGATCTTCCCGGTCGAGCCGTCGATCCGGCTGGTCGGCGACACGATCGAGTACTGCGCCGAGCACGCGCCGAAATACAGCCCGGTGTCGGTGTGCGGCTACCACATCCGCGAGTCGGGCGCGACGCCGGCGCAGGAGATGGCCTACGCGTTCTGCATCGCGCGGGCCTACGCCGACGAGGTGATCCGGCGCGGGCTGCACGTCGACGAGTTCGCCGGGCGCCTCTCGTACAACTTCAACATCTTCGGCAACCTGTTCGAGCAGGTCTGCAAGTTCCGCGCCGGGCGCAGCCTGTGGGCGAAGATCATGAAGGAGCAGTACAAGGCCGAGAAACCCGGCTCGATGTGGCTGCGGATGATCGCCGGCGGCGGCGGCGGCGGCCTCACTTTCGAGCAGCCCGAGCTCAACATCGTGCGCGGCGCCTACTATGCGCTGATCAGCGCGCTGTCGGGCGCGCAGACAATGGCGCTGTGCTCGTACGACGAGGCCTACACGATCCCCACCGAGTACTCGGCACGCATCTCGCTGCGCACGATGCAGATCCTGATCGAGGAGATGGGGCTGACCGAGACGGTCGACCCGCTGGGCGGCTCGTTCTACGTCGAGACGATGACCAACCGGATGCGCCAGAAGATGGAGGAGATCATCGCCGAGACCGACGCGCAAGGCGGGATCGTGCGGCTCGTCTCCGAGGGCATCATCCAGGCGAAGGTCTCGGCGCAGGCCTATCAGATGCAGCGCGACATCGAGTCGGGCAAGTTCCCGAAGGTCGGCGTCAACCGCTACCGCAACGACCAGGAAGAGGACCACCCGGTCGAGTTCCACCCGTACGACGAGGCCGACGCGCGGGTGCAGATCGACGGCCTGAACCAGGTGCGCGCCGAGCGCGACGCCGCCGCGGTGGCGCGCGCGCTCGACCGCGTCGCGCGCGACGCGCAAGCCGGCGTCAACCTGATGCCGGCGATCGTCGAGGCCGTGAAGGCCTACGCGAGCGTGGGCGAGATCACGAAGCAGATGGTGAAGGTGTTCGGACGCTACCGAGAGCCGATCCGGTTCTGAGGGCACAGAGATGACGGTCATCGAATCCACGGTCGGGCGCTACCTCGCGCCGGCCACGCTGCGCGAAGCGCTCGAGGCGCTGCGCGACTCCGAAGAAGCGACGATTCTCGCCGGCGGCACCGACCTGATGGTGCAGGCGCAGATCGGGCGCAGGCGAATCGGCGCCACGCTGCTGAACATCCGTCGCATCGACGAGTTGAAGGGCATCGCCCGCGACGGCGACGCGATCCGCATCGGCACGCTCGCGACGATCACGCAGATCATGAACGACCCGCTGGTGCGCAAGCACCTGCCGGTGCTCGTCGAGGCCTGCGACCACTTCGCGAGCGACCAGATCCGCAACGCCGCAACGATCGGCGGCAACGTGTCGAACGCGTCGCCGGCCGGCGACACGCTGGTGCCGCTGCTGGTACTCGACGCGCAAGTCGAGCTCGCGAGCGCCGACGGCGCTGGCGTCGCGCGCCGCAGCGTGCCGATCGCCGAGTACTTCACCGGGCCGGGCCGCACGCGCCGCGCGGCGAACGAGCTGCTCACCGGCGTGCGCATCCCGGTGCCGCCGGACGGCCACTACGCCCGCTTCTTCAAGTTCGGCACCCGGCCGGCGCTCGACATCTCGGCGATCTCGATCGGGATCGCCGGCGTCCGGTCGGGCGGCGCGCTGTCGAACGTGCGCGTGGCGTTCGGCGCGGTGGCGCCGACCCCCGTGCGCGCCCGCCGGACCGAAGCGGCGCTCGAAGGCCGGCGCCTCGACGAGTCGACCATCGCGCGCGCCGCCGAAGCCGCGCGCGACGAGGTCGACCCGATCGACGACGTGCGCGCCAGCGCCTGGTACCGCAAGGAACTGATCCACAACATGACGCGAAGGATGCTCGACCATGCCGCTCAAGCATGACATCGAATTCACCCTGAACGGGGTGAGCACGCGCGCGACGGTGCCCGTGGACATGAGCACGCTCACGATGATGCGCGACGTGCTGGGCCTCACCGGCACCAAGTACGGCTGCGGCGAGGGCGAGTGCGGCGCGTGCACGATCGTCGTCGACGGCGTCTCGGTCAACGCCTGCCTGATGTTCGCCGTCGACTGCGACGGCCGCCAGGTGGCGACGATCGAGGGGCTCGCCGCCGACCCGCGCGCCGACGCGCTGCGCGAGGCCTTCGTCGCGCACGGCGCCGTGCAGTGCGGATTCTGCACGCCGGGGATGATGATGCAGGCGAATCACCTGCTCGCCACGCACCCGGGCGCCGACGAGGAGACGATCAAGCGCGGCATCGAGGGCAACCTGTGCCGCTGCACCGGCTACCGCAAGATCGTCGACGCGATCGCGTCGGTCGCCGCCCAGCCGCAGCCCGGCACGCCCGGACAGGGAGAACGGCCATGAACGTCGTCGAGAAGAAGGCGCTCGTCGAGCGCGACTCGCTGATCGGCAAGCGCATCGCGAAGATGGATGCGCCGGAGAAGGCCAGCGGCAAGACCCGCTACATCCACGACATCGACCTGCCGGGGCAGCTCTACGGCAAGATCCTGCGCTCGTCGCGCGTGCACGCGCTGATCAAGCGAATCGACACGAGCAAGGCGCGCGCGCTGCCCGGCGTTCACGTGGTGATCACCGCCGCCGACGTGCCCGACCAGCGCCCGATCGGGGTCGCGAAGGACCACCTGCCGCTGAAGACCGACCGGGTCCGCAGCCAGCGCGACGAGATCGCCGCGGTCGCCGCGGTGTCCGAAGAGGTCGCCGAACGCGCGCTGCGCCTGATCGAGGTCGAGTACGAGGACCTGCCGGTCGTCAGCGACGCGCAGGCCGCGCTCGAGCCCGGCGCGACGCTGATCCACCCCGAGCCGCACGGCGTCGAGCACCACCACCTGAACCTGAAGAAACCGGGCGCGCCGGTCGCCTTCGCCGGCAAGAAGGACAACGTCGCGATGCGCTTCGACTACGCGCACGGCGACGTGGTGCAGGGCGAAGCCGAGTCCGACGTGGTCGTCGAGGACACGTTCAAGCTGCACTACGTGACGCACTGCTGCATGGGCGTGTCGGGGATCCTCGCCGAGTTCGACGCCTCGGGCAACCTGCTGATGTACTCGAACACGCAGGTGCCGTTCCTGCACAAGCGCGAGTTCGCCGAGTACCTGAACATGGACCCGGCGCGCATCCGCATCATCCAGCCGCCGATCGGCGGAGGCTTCGGCTCCAAGCTCGACATCTACCCGTTCGAGGTCATCTGCGTGTTCCTGGCGCGTGCCGCCAGGCGCCCGGTGAAGATGGTGTTCAGCCGCGAGGAGGAGTTCATCGCGTCGCCGACCCGCCAGCCGGTGCTGCTCACGCTGCGCTCGGGCTGCCGGAAGGACGGCACCCTCACCTTCCGGCAGGTGCATACGCTGCACGACAACGGCGCGTACACCTCGTGGGGCGCGACGACGCCGTTCGTGATGATGCAGACCTTCTCGTCGCTGTACCGGGTGCCGCACTGCGACTACCACACGGTCGCGGTCTACACGAACAACCCGTATGCCGGGTCGTTCCGCGGCTACGGCAACCTGCAGGCCACGTTCGCGGTCGAAGCGCACATGGACAAGCTGGCCGAGGCGATCGGAATGGACCCGCTCGAGTTCCGGCTGAAGAACGCGCAGGAGCCGGGCGAAGTCACCGGCCAGGGAATGACCTTCAAGAGCTGCGGCTTTCGCGAGTGCCTGACCACCGCGGCCACGCGCAGCGACTACCAGCGCAAGCACCGCGAGAACCAGGCGAGGCAGAAAGACCCCGACCCGATCAAGCGCGGGATCGGCATCGCCTCGATGCTGCACGTCGGCGGCGGCGCGAAGATCTACCCGTCGGACGGCTGCGGGACGATCCTCAAGCTCGACGACTTCGCGCACGTGACGCTGATCACCGGCGCCTCCGAGATCGGCCAGGGTTCGGAGACGGTGCTCGCACAGCTCGTCTGCGAGGAGCTCGGGCTGCCGATCTCGGCGGTCACGGTGGTCAACAACGACACCGACATCACGCCGTGGGACGTCGGCGTGCACGCGTCGCGCACCACCTTCATCGCCGGCAACTCGGCGATCGGCGCCGCACGGAAAGCCAAGGCGAAGATCCTGGCGGCGGCGGCGAAGAAGCACGGCTGCGACGAGAACGAGCTCGACCTGCACGGCGGCCACGTGATCCGCGTCGACACCGGCGAGCCGCTGGTGGACCTGGCGCGGCTGATGCGCAGCCTGCACTTCTCCGATCGCGCCGAACTGGTGATGACGACCTACTACTACGAGCCGCCCAGCCAGCACCAGGACAAGGGCTTCAAGGGAGACGTCTCGGCAGCCTACGCGTGGGCGACACAGGTGGTGGAAGTCGAGGTCGACACGCAGACCGGCGTCGTGAAGATGACCCGCGTCACCGGCGCGCACGACGTCGGCCGCGTGCTCAACCGCCTCGGCATCGAGGGCCAGATCGAGGGCGGCGTCGTCATGGGCCAGGGGTATGCGCTCACCGAGAACCTGATGGTCGAGAACGGAGTCGTGCGCAACCCGAACTTCCGCGACTACAAGCTGGTGACCGCGCCCGAGATCCCCGAGATGGACGTCTCGTTCGTCGAGTCGATGGACGGCGAAGGCCCACAGGGTGCCAAGGGCGTCGGGGAAGCGCCGGCGATCTGCATCGCCGCGGCCACCGCCAACGCGATCTACAACGCCACCGGCGTGCGTATCTACGACCTGCCGTTCACGCCCGAGCGCGTCTACCGGGCCCTGAAGGGCAAGGCCGAGAAGCCCACGCTGAAGCGCTGGCTGCCGGCATGAAGCGACGTACGGTGCTGTCGATGGAGCAGGCGCTGTCGCTGCCGTCGGCGACGATGCGCTTCGCGCAGCTGGGCTGGCGCGTGATCCGCATCGAGTCGACGCCGACCGGCGCCGGCCTGCCGGGCGACCCGAACCGCTACATCGGCTCGCGCGTGGCCGACGACGACCGGCGCAGCTACTTCGTCGCCCCCAACGTCGGCAAGGAGGCGATCGCGCTGAACCTGAAGGACGAGCGCGGCCGCGAGGTACTGCAGCGGCTCGTCCGCGAGCTCGACGTCGACGTGTTCTGCTGCAACACGGTGCCCTCGCGCTACCGGGCGCTGGGCATCGACTACGAGACGCTGTCGGCCGTCAAGCCCGACCTGATCTGGGCCGGCATCTCGGCGATGGGCCCGGCGTACCCGGACGCGCCCGGCTACGACCCGGTCATGCAGGCGATGGCCGGCTACATGGAGGTCACCGGCGACCCGAACGGTCCGCCGATGCTCGCCGGGATCCCCGTGATCGACCTGAAGGCCGGCGACGAGGTCTACGCCAACGTGATGGCAGCGCTGCTCGAGCGCCACGAGACCGGTCGCGGCACGCGGATCGACGTGTCGATGCTGCAGGCGGCCGCGTCGTGGCTGATCACCGTGCTGCCGCTGATCGACTTCGGCTGCCAGCCCGGCGAGATCACCCGCGCCGGCAACGAGCACCGCAAGTTCATCCCGACCAACGTCTATCCGACCAGCGACGGGTACGTGTTCCTCGCGATCGGCAGCGACGTGCAATGGCGGCGGCTCACCGCAATTCCGAAATTCGCCCCGGTGGCCAACGAGGTGCGCGCGACCAACGAGGGGCGCCATCGCGAGCGCGAGTCGATCCACCGCGACATGGCCGCGGTGACCTCGCGCTACCCGGCCGACGAGATCCTCGCCGACCTGCGCGCGGCCACGATTCCGGCAACGCGCATCCTGGACATCCGGCAGGTGCGGGAGCTGCCACAATTGCGCGACAAACTCACGCGGACGACGATGCCCGACGGCCGCGCGATCCATATGCAGCCGATGGCGGTCGACGTGGCCGGCGCCCGCACCGAGTTGCCGTTCCCGCCGGGGTACGGCGCGGACACGCAGCGGGTGCTCGGCGAGGCGGGCTACTCGGCCGACGAGGTGCAGGCATTGCGGGGCGCGGGCGTCGTGGCCTGAGGCGGCGGCGCGGCGCTGCGGCGTACGGAAGACGAAGCGACGGGCCGGCACCGACCGGCCCCGCGCGAGAGGAGACTGGATGCGTATCGCGGTTCTGGGTGGCGGGCACGGCTGCTACGCTGCGGCGGCCGACCTGTCCGGGCAGGGACACGAGGTCAGGCTCTGGCGGCGCGACGCCGCGGCGCTCGCGCCGGTCGTCGAATCGCGACACATCGTGCTGCGCGACTTCCGCGGCCGCCGCGAGGTGCCGCTGGCGCTCGCCACCGCCGACATAGGCGCCGCGGTGCGCGGCGCCGAACTGATCCTGGTGCCCACGCCCGCGTTCTCGCAGCAGGACATCGCGCGCGCGCTCGCACCGCACCTGGCCGACGGGCAGGTCGTGTTCCTGCCTCCGGGCACCTTCGGCAGCTACGTGATGGCGAGCGCGGTGCGCGCCGCCGGCAACCGCGCCGACGTCGCGTGGGCCGAGACCGGCACCCTGCCCTACCTGGCGCGCAAGCACGGGCCCGCCGAGGTCGCCATCACCACCCGCGCGACGCGGCTGCCCACCGGCGTGTTTCCCGCCGCGGCGAGCGAGCGCGCGCGCGCGGTCATCGCGCGCGCCTACCCGTCGATCGAGCCGGCCGACGACGCGTTGTCGGGCGCGCTGATGAACGCCGGGCCGATCATCCATCCGCCGCTCATCGTGATGAACGCTGCCCCGCTCGAGCACTTCGAGCGCTGGGACATCCACAACGAAGGCACGCAGCCGTCGGTGCGCAGGGTCACCGACGCGCTGGACGCCGAGCGGGTCGCGGTGCGCGAGGCGCTGGGCTACGGGGCGCCGCACTTCCCGCTCTCGGATCACTACCACACCGACCGCTGGATGTACGGCAACGCGCACGACAAGCTCGTCGACAGCGGCGACTGGCGCGAGCACATCGACCTCGCCTCGCACCGGTACATGCGCGAGGACGTCGCCTACGGCCTCGCGTTCCTCGTGTCCGTCGCCGACTGGGCCGGCGTGCCCTGCCCGGTGGCCCGCGGGCTGCTCGCGATCGGCGGCGCGATCGTCGGGGACGACCTCTCGCGCGGGCCGCGAACGCTCGGCGCGCTCGGCCTGGCCGGGCTCGACCGGGCGGCGATGCGCCGGCTGCTCGAACGCGGTTTCGACGCATGAGCACCGCGGCCGCCGCACGCGAGACCGTCGCCGCGCTCGGCGCAGGCCGCATGGGCCGCGGCATCGCGACCGCGTTCGCCTACGCGGGCCACGAAGTCTGGCTGGTCGATGCCAAGGCCCGACCGGCCGGGCAGGCCGATGCGCTCGCGCGCGACGCGCTCTGCGAGATCGACGCGTCGCTCGCCGCGATGGCGCGTTGGGGCGCGTTCGACGACGCGCTGCGCCCGACGATCCTGGGCCGCGTGCGCTTCGCGGACCGCGAGGCCGCGCCGGCGGCCCTGTCACACGCCGACGTCGTCTTCGAAGGCGTGCCCGAGGTGCTCGACGCCAAGCGCGAAGCCTTCGCCTTCGCCGCCCCGCACCTGCGGCCCGACGCCGTGCTCGCGTCGACGACCTCGTCGTTCCTGGTCACCGAGCTGGCCGGCTTCGCGCCGCGTCCGCAGCGCTTCCTCAACGCGCACTGGCTCAATCCGGCGCACGTGATTCCGCTGGTCGAGCTGAGCGCGCATCCGGGCACGGCACCCGAGGCGAGCCGGGCGCTGTCGTCGCTGCTCGAGCGCATCGGCAAGGTGCCGGTGACCTGCGCGGCCGCCCCCGGCTACATCGTCCCGCGCCTGCAGTCGCTGATCATGAACGAGGCGGCGCGGATGATCGAGCAGGGCGTCGCCAGCGCCGAGGACATCGACCGCGCGACGCGCTTCGGTTTGGGCTTCCGGTTCGCGAACATGGGCGTCGTCGAGTTCATCGACTTCGGCGGCAACGACATCCTGTACTACGCGAGCCGCTACCTGTCGCAGGCGCTCGGCGACGAGCGCTACGCGTCGCCGGCGATCGTCGACCGGCACATGCGCGAAGGCCGCAACGGCCTGCGAGACGGCAAAGGGTTCTACGACTTCGGCGGCGTCGACGTGGCGGCCTACCGCACGCAGGCGCTGGGGCGGATGCTCGGCATGCTGGCGCACCTGGGCATGCTGCGGCCGCCCGATCCCGGTTAGCCGATCGCCGGCGCATCGCAGTTCCCCCGATCGACCCAGCAAGCGACCCACCAAGGAGCAGTCATGAAACGACCCCTGTTCGCCGCCCTCGCCATCGCGGGGGTGCTCGCGGCCACGACCGCGCGCGCCGAGATCACCGTCGGCGTGTCCCTGGGCACCACCGGCCCGGGCTCTTCGCTCGGCATCCCGTACAAGAACGCCTTCCAGCTGCTGCCGAAAACGCTCGGCGGCGAGCCGGTGAAGTACATCATCCTCGACGACGAGTCCAAGCCCGACAACGCGGCCAAGAACGCCCGCAAGTTCGTCACCGAGGACAAGGTCGACGCGATCATGGGCTCCAACGGCGTGCCGTCGGCGGTCGCCATGACCGCGGTCGCCGCCGAGTCGAAGACGCCGATGATCGCGCTCACCCCGGTACCGCCGCTGGCGCCCGACCGCCTGCACTGGACCTTCGTCGTGCCGCAGACCACCGAGCTGATGATGAGCGCGGTCGTCGAGCACATGAAGGCGCACGGCGTGAAGACCGTCGGCTACATCGGCTTCTCCGACACCTGGGGAGACCTCGTCTACAACGCGATCACCGCGCTCGCGCCCGCGGGCGGCTACAAGGTCGTGACCAACGAGCGCTACGGGCGCGCCGACACCAGCGTGACCGGCCAGGTGCTCAAGGTCATGGCGGCCAACCCCGACGCGGTCATCGTCGGCGGCTCCGGCTCGCCCGGCGCAACGCCGCACATCGCGCTCGCAGAGCGCGGCTACAAGGGCCAGATCTACCACAACCACGGCACCGTGAACCTGCCGTTCATCCAGACCGGCAAGAAGGCGGTCGAAGGCGCGATCGCGCCGACCGGCGCGCTGATCGTTGCCGAGGAGCTGCCCGACAACTTCCCGACCAAGAAGGTCTCGCTCGACTTCGTCAAGCGCTACGAGGCCGCCTTCGGGCCGGGCAGCCGCAACGCGTTCGCCGGCTACAGCTTCGACGGCGTGCAGCTGCTCGACGCCGCGGTGCCGGTGGCGCTGAAGAAGGCGAAGCCGGGCACGCCGGAGTTCCGCGAGGCGCTGCGCGACGCGCTCGAGAACGTCCGCAACGTGGTCGGCACGCACGGCGTCTACAACATGAGCGCCGCGAACCACAACGGGCTGGACGAGCGGGCGCGCGTGCTGGTGCGCGTCGAGAACGGCGCGTGGCGGCTGCTCAAGTAACGCCGTCGCGCTGGCCACGATGACCGCGGACATCGTCCTCTGGCTCGTGCAGGATGGCGTCACCAACGGCGCCATCTACGCGCTTCTGGCGCTCGCACTGCTGCTGGTGTTCGCGGTCACCCGCGTGATCTTCGTGCCGCAGGGCGAGTTCATCGCCTATGCGGCACTGTCTCTCGGCCTGCTGCAGACCGGGCAGGTGCCCGGAACGGTCTACGTGCTGGTCGGCGGCGGGCTGCTCGCCGCCGCGTTCGACATCGCCGTGGCGTTGCGCGAGAAGGCCACGGGACGCCTGCCGCGGATCCTGCTGGTCTACGTCGCGGTGCCGGTCGCGATGGCCGCGCTCGCGTGGTGGGCGGCGCCGCGCAAGCTCGACATGTGGGCGCAGGTGCTGATCGTGATCGGGCTGGTCGTTCCGCTCGGGCCGATCCTCTACCGCGTCGCCTACCAGCCGCTGGCCAATGCGTCGGTGCTCGTGCTGTTCATCATCTCGATGGCGGCGCACTACGCGCTGACCGGCCTCGGGCTGGTGTTCTTCGGCGGCGAAGGCCTGCGCTCGGCCGCGTTCTCGGACGCGAAGTTCCGGCTCGGCGTGCTCGACATCACCGCGCAGAGCGTCTGGGTGGTGTCGGCCAGCGTCGTCGGCATGATCGCGCTGTGGCTCTTCTTCGAGCGCACGCTCTACGGCAAGGCGCTGCGCGCCACCGCGATCAACCGCGTCGGCGCGCGGCTGGTCGGCATCCCGACCGAGTTGTCGGGGAGCCTCAGCTTCCTCGTCGCGGCCTTCATCGGCGCGGTGTCGGGCGTGCTGATCGCGCCGATCACGACGATCTACTACGACACCGGGCTGATGATCGGCCTGAAGGGCTTCGTCGGGGCGATCCTCGGCGGCATGGCGAGCTATCCGCTCGCCGCGGCCGGCGCCGTCGCGGTCGGGCTGCTCGAGTCCTTCTCGTCGTTCTGGGCCAGCGCGCTGAAGGAATCGATCGTCTTCACGCTGATCATCCCGGTGCTGGTCTGGCGCTCGCTCACGTCGCGTCATCACGTCGAGGACGAGGAAGAGTGATCCGCACGCACCGCGCGCTCGCGCTGTTCCTCGTCGTCGTCGCGCTCGCGCCGCTCGCGCTGCCGGCGTTCTACGTCACTTTGCTCAACTACATCGGGCTCGCGACGCTGGTCACGCTCGGGCTCGTGCTGCTCACCGGCGTGGCCGGCGTCGTCTCGTTCGGGCAGCAGGCCTTCGTCGGGATCGCCGCCTACACGACCGCCGCCGTCACCGTGCTGATGGGCCTGTCGCCGTGGGCCGGCCTCGTCGCCGGGCTGGCGCTGACGGCCGCGTTCGCGCTGCTGCTCGGCGCGATCACGCTGCGCCTGTCGGGGCACTACCTGTCGATCGTCACGATCGCCTGGGGCATCGCGCTCTACTACCTGTTCGGCAACCTGCCGGGGCTCGGCCAGTACAGCGGCGTCGACAACGTCCCGGCGGTCTCGCTGGCGGGCTGGACGCTCGACACCGGGCGCGAGTCGTACTACCTGATCTGGCTCGCCACCGTCGCCGCGCTGCTCGCGGCGCGCAACCTGCTCGACTCGCGCAGCGGGCGCGCGATCCGCGCGCTGCGCTTCCGCGGCGTGATGGCCGAGAGCTTCGGCGTCGACACCGCGGCGCTCAAGCTGCAGGTGTTCCTGTATGCGGCCGTGCTCGCCGCGCTGTCGGGGTGGCTGTACGCGCACTTCCTGCGCTTCGTGAGCCCGCACGCGTTCGGCGTGAACGCCGGGATCGACTACCTGTTCATGGCGGTGATCGGCGGCGCGAGCCAGGTCTGGGGCGCGCTGCTCGGCGCGTCGGTGCTGACCGTGCTCAAGGAGTGGCTGAAGGACCTGCTGCCCGCGCTGTTCCAGAAGAGCGGCAACTACGAGATCGTCGTCTTCGGCGTGCTGATGATGCTGCTGCTGCACCGCACGCGCGACGGCCTGGTGCCGGCGATCGCGCGGCTGCTTCCGGCCGGCGCGCCTCGCCGACGGCCGCCCGACGCGCCGGCGCTGCCCAGGCGCGCGCAGCCGGTGCGCGGGCAGCCGCTGCTCGAATTGCGCGGCGTGCAGAAGCGCTTCGGCGGCCTGCTCGCGGTCAACGAGATGTCGTTCGCGATGACGAGCGGCCAGATCCTGGGCCTGATCGGGCCCAACGGCGCCGGCAAGAGCACCCTGTTCAACCTCGTCACCGGCGTCCTCGCAGCCGACGGCGGCGAGGTCCGCTTCCTCGGCGAGCGCATCGAGCGCGCGACGCAGCGCGACATCGCGCGTCGCGGCGTCGCCCGCACGTTCCAGCACGTGAACCTGGTGAGCACGATGTCGGTGATCGAGAACGTGGCGATCGGCGCCCACCTGCGGGGCACCAAGGGCAGCGTCGCCGCGATGCTGCACGCCGACCGGGACGAGGAGCGGCGCCTGATGGCCGAGGCCGCGCGCCAACTCGATCGCGTCGGGCTCGGCGACCACCTGTTCGAGCCTGCGGGAAGCCTGCCGCTGGGGCAGCAGCGCATCGTCGAGATCGCCCGCGCGCTGTGCGCCGACCCGGTGCTGCTGCTGATGGACGAACCGGCCGCCGGCCTGCGCTATGGCGAGAAGCAGGCGCTGGCCGCGTTGCTGCGCAAGCTGCGCGACGAG
>JAHBZV010000027.1 GCA_019635275.1 Burkholderiaceae bacterium
AGGATCACGTTGAAGAACGAGCGGTTCATCGCCTTGCACATGATGTACGAGAGGATCGCGCCCGACGAACCGACCAGCGAGCCGGCGATGATCAGCATGCTGTTGTTCAGCGAGAAGCCGATGCCGGCGGCCGCCCAGCCCGAGTAGCTGTTGAGCATCGACACCACCACCGGCATGTCGGCGCCGCCGATCGGGATGATGATCAGCACGCCGAGCACGAAGGCGAGCAGCGTCATGATCCAGAACGGCGTCCACTGCTGCGTGGCGAAGAACCACAGGCCGAAGCCGAGCATCGCGATCGCGAGCACGAGGTTCAGCAGGTGCTGGCCTGGGAAGACCACCGGCGCGCCCTGGAACAGCCTGAACTTGTACTTGCCCGACAGCTTGCCGAAGGCGATCACCGAGCCCGAGAACGTGATCGCGCCGACGAAGGTGCCGATGAAGAGCTCGAGCCGGTTGCCCATCGGGATCGGCTGGCCGTGCTCGACGATGTTGAACGCCCACGGCTCGGCCACCGCCGCGATCGCGATGAAGACCGCCGCCAGGCCGATCATCGAGTGCATGAACGCGACCAGCTCGGGCATCTTGGTCATCTCGACCCGTTTGGCCATGATCGTGCCGGCCGTGCCGCCAACGGCCACGCCGAGCACGACCCAGCCCAGGCCGAGCGCGCCGGCGCCGCCGGTGAGCTTGATGATCAACGCGATCGTGGTCAGCACCGCGATCGCCATGCCGACCATGCCGAAGGTGTTGCCGATGCGCGAGGTGGTCGGATGCGACAGGCCCTTCAGTGCCTGGATGAAGCACACCGATGCCACCAGGTACAGCAGGACCACGACGTTCAGGCTCAGGCTCATTTGGCGTCTCCGCGCTCGTCGGCGGCGCCGCTCGCGCGCCCGCCCATCTTCGAGAAATCCAGCTCGCCGCGGATCCAGCCGCGGCGCTCGGCGAACTTCGCCGCCGGGAACACCACCAGCGCGGCGAAGACCGCGACGATCAGCGTGCGGCCGAGCCCGGGCTCGGCGTAGCGCTCGGCGACCAGTGCGCCCACGCCGATTGCGGCCACCGTGAGCAGCAGCAGGACGACGAAACCGTTGCGCGTCATGAATGCGCTCCCGTCTTCGCCTTCGGCTCCTTCTTCTTGAACATCTCGAGCATGCGCCGCGTGACGAGGAAGCCCCCGAACACGTTGACCGCCGCCAGCGCCACCGCCGCCACGCCCATGAACTTGCCCAGCGGGGTCTCGGTCAGCGCGGCAGCGAGCATCGCGCCGACGATGACGATCGCCGAGATCGCGTTGGTGACCGCCATCAGCGGCGTGTGCAGCGCGGGCGTCACGTTCCAGACGACGTGGTAGCCGACGTAGATCGCCAGCACGAAGATGATCAGGTTGATGACGGTGGGCGAGATCGCTTCCATGTCGATGCTCCGGTGATGCTGGGGGGCCGCCTCAGGCGCGCAGCAGTTGGCCGTCGCGGCACATCAGGCAGGCCTTGACGATGTCGTCTTCCAGGTCGATCGTCAGCGTGCCGTCCTTGGCGACGATCAGCTTCAGGAAATCGAGCACGTTGCGTGCGTAGAGCGCCGACGCGTCGGCGCCCACCCTGGCGGGGAGGTTGGTCTCGCCGACCAGCGTCACGCCATGCTTGACGACCGTCTTGCCGGCCTCGGACAGCGGGCAGTTGCCGCCTTGCTCGACGGCGAGGTCGACGATGACCGAACCGGGCTTCATCGACTTCACCATCTCTTCGGTGACCAGCACCGGTGCGCGCCGGCCGGGGATCAGCGCGGTCGTGATGACGACGTCGGCCTGGCGGATGCGCTCGGCGACCGCCGCGGCCTGCCGCTTCATCCAGCTCTCGGGCATCGGCCGGGCGTAGCCGCCGACGCCCTGCGCGACCTCGCGCTCCTCGTCGGTCTCGAACGGCACGTCGATGAACTTCGCGCCCAGCGACTCGATCTGCTCCTTCACGGCCGGGCGCACGTCGGAGGCCTCGATGACCGCGCCCAGGCGCTTGGCGGTCGCGATCGCCTGCAGGCCTGCGACGCCGGCACCCAGGATGACCACGCGCGCGGCCTTCACCGTTCCGGCCGCAGTCATCAGCATCGGGAAGAAGCGCTGGTAGGCGTTGGCGGCCATCATCACGGCCTTGTAGCCGGCGATGTTGGCCTGCGAGGACAGTACGTCCATGCTCTGCGCGCGAGTCGTCCGGGGCGCGGCCTCGAGCGCGAATGCGGTGAGGCCGGCGTCGGCCAGTCGCTGCAGCCCCTCGCGGTCGAACGGGTCGAGCATGCCGACCAGCACCGCGCCGCGGTGCATCGACCCGAGCTCGGCCGCCGACGGCGCGCGCACCTTCAGCACCGTGTCGGCGCCCAGCGCGTCGGCGGCGCTGCCGATCGATGCACCGGCCGCCGCATACGCGTCGTCGGTCTGGCTGGCGGCGAGCCCCGCGCCGGCCTGGACGACGATCTGGTGCCCGGCCGCTGCGAGCTTCTTGACGGTTTCCGCCGTCGCGGCGACCCGGGTCTCGCCCGGGCGGCTCTCCGCAGGAACGCCGATGCGCATGCTCCTACCCCCGAATTCTCGTCGAATCACGAACCGGCGTTTATATCACGTTACAGCGACCCGAATCGCGTCGCCGGGTGCTCCAGTATCATGGCGTGTCGCGGCATGGCAGCGAGGTCGCAACGAAGCCGATGAGCTACTGGAAACCGAACACCACGGTCGCTGCGGTGATCGAGCGCGACGGCAGGTTCCTGATGGTCGAGGAGACCACGCGCGAAGGCGCCCGGATCAACCAGCCGGCCGGCCACCTCGATCCCGGCGAGTCGCTGCTGCAGGCGGTCGCGCGCGAGGCGCTCGAAGAGACCGCCTGGCGGGTCGAGCCGGTGGCCGGCGTGGGCATCTACATGGCCCGCTACCGGCACGAGGCCAGCGGGACCGACGTCACCTACCTGCGCTTCGCCTTCGCCTGCCGCGCGCTCGCCGAACAGCCCGGTCGCGCGCTCGACGACGGAATCCTTCGCGCGCTCTGGCTCGACGCCGACGAGATCCGGGCGTGCCGGGACGTGCATCGCAGCCCGCTCGTCATGCAGACAGTCGACGACTACCTGGCCGGCAAGCGCTTCGCCCTGGACCTGATCCACACGAACCCGAACTGCCTGTCCATCGATGTCTGACGCCGCCGCCTCGCCCGTCGATCGCGCCGCCGCGCCCCCCGAACGCGACGGCGCCGGCGAGCGCGTCGTCGTCGGCATGTCGGGTGGCGTCGACTCGGCGGTCTCGGCCTGGCTGCTCAAGCAGCGCGGCTTCGAGGTCGTCGGCCTGTTCATGAAGAACTGGGAGGACGACGACGACGGCGAGTATTGCTCGACGCGCCAGGACCTGATCGACGCGGCGAGCGCGGCCGACGTGATCGGCGTGGACCTCGAGGCGGTGAACTTCTCGGCCGAGTACCGCGACCGCGTGTTCGCCGAGTTCCTGCGCGAGTACTCGGCGGGCCGCACGCCGAATCCCGACGTGCTGTGCAACGCGGAGATCAAGTTCAAGGCATTCCTCGACCACGCGATGGCGCTCGGGGCGACGCGGATCGCCACCGGCCACTACGCGCAGTTGCGCCGTTGCGTCGACGACGGCGGCGAGCGCTTCGAGCTGCTGCGCGGCGTCGATCCCGACAAGGACCAGACCTACTTCCTGCACCGGCTGAACCAGGCGCAGCTCGCGCGCACGATCTTTCCGGTCGGACACCTGTACAAGCGCGAGGTCCGCGAGATCGCGCGGCGCATCGGCCTGCCCAACGCGGCGAAGAAGGACTCGACCGGCATCTGCTTCATCGGCGAGCGGCCGTTCCGCGAGTTCCTGAACCGCTACCTGCCGACGCAGCACGGCCCGATCGAGACCGAGGAGGGCGCCGTGATCGGCGAACACGTCGGGCTCGCCTTCTACACGCTGGGGCAGCGCAAGGGGATCGGCATCGGCGGCACGCGCAGCGGCAGCGGCGAACCGTGGTTCGTCGCGCGCAAGGACCTTCCGCGCAACGCGCTCACCGTGGTCCAGGGGCACGATCACCCGTGGCTGATGTCGCGGCACCTCGCCGCCGAGCAGGCGCACTGGATCGCCGGCGCGCCGCCGCACGACGACGGGCGGCTCGGCGCCAAGACGCGCTACCGCCAGCGCGACGCACACTGCGCGCTGCGCGTCGTCTCGCCGTCGGCGTTCGAGCTCGACTTCGACGAGCCGCAGTGGGCGGTGACGCCGGGCCAGAGTGCGGTGCTCTACCGCGGCGAGGTCTGCCTGGGCGGCGGCATCATCGGGGGAGCACGGTGAGGCGCGGAGCCGGATCTCGGGCCCTCGGCCCGGCGGCGCGCCTGGTCGCGCTGGCGCTGGCCCTGTCGCTCGCGGGCTGCAGCGTGTCGATCGGGATCGGCGTCGGCGACGACGCGATGATCGACACCGGCACGGCGCCCACCGCAGCGGCGAGCGGCTTCGACACACTGGTGGCGCTGGCCGGCCCGGGAGTCGGCATCGTCGACGACCCGCTGCGCGTGCCGGTCGGGGAGCACCCGCGCCGCGCGCTGGCGCCGGGCAGCTTCGACTGGATCGAGATCGCGGCGCCGCTGCGCGCCGCGGCGACACCGGTGTCGGGTGGGCGCTATTCGTCGCTGCAGACGCTCGCCTGCGATTCCGGTTCGGTGCAGCTGCGCGCGGTGTTCGCGAACAGCGCGGCGTTCTCGGTCGGCGACACGATCGAGCTCGACACCACCGGCTGCCGGTTCGGCAGCGTGCGCTTCACCGGCACCATGGCGATGAGCGTCGGCTCGGCGTCGGGCTATCCGGGGCTGAGCGCCGCCTGGAGCGCGCGGATCACGATCGACTATACGGCGTGGCGGACCGAGACCACGACGCTGCCCGCGCAGGCGCGCGTCGTGACGGGCCGCGCGGTGCTCGACGGCCAGCGGCTCGATGCGTTGAACGCGATCGTCGAGTTCGACAGCGCCCAGCTGTCGATCGATCCGGTGGTCTCGGGCGTGGCGCGGGCTCGGCAGTCGGTGGAGCTGCTGACGCTGCGCCTCGTGGACGGGCCGTCCGACGACACGGTCGGCATCGACTTCGAGCTTGCCGACGGTCGCTTCGCCGGCACCGATCTCGCCCGCCTGCGGGCGCGCAGCCACGGCGTGGTCACGCTGCCGGGACCGGTACCTGCCTACCCGCTGGACATCCTGCTGGTGAGCGCGCCCGACGACTCGGCGGTCTACGCCGATGCGATCGATGCCACGAAGATCCGGCTGGACCTCGACCGTTTCCTGGACGGCGTGATCGACGCCACGCTGTCGACGTCGTGGAGCAGCCTGCGCGGGCTGATCTGAGGCGCCTTTGCTCGTGCAAGCCGACACACGCGTCCAGGCGAACCGGACCGGGGACGGCGCTCAGCGCGGCGTGGTGTCGATGAAGCTCTGGCGCGCGAACAGCTTGTCGGCGTGGCGCGCGAGGTTCGAGAACTGCGCACGCCAGCCGAGCTGCGGGAAGCGGAAGTCGAGGTAGCCGAGCGCGCAGCCGACCGCGATGTCGGCCAGCGAGTACTTGCCGTCGGCGCACCAGGGCTTGTCGCCGAGCCCGGTGGACATCGCCTGCAGCGCGGATTCGACCTTGCCCATCTGGCGCGCGATCCACGACGGGCTGCGCTGCGCGTCGGTGCGCTGCGTCTGCTCCATCCGCATCAGCAGCGCGGCGTCGAGCAGGCCGTCGCCGAGCGCCTCCCAGGTCTTGACCTCGACGCGCGATCGGCCGTTGGGCGGCACCAGCCGGTGTACCGGCGTCAGGTTGTCGAGGTACTCGACGATCACGCGCGAGTCGAACACGGCTCCGCCGTCGTCCATGATCAGGCACGGCACCTTGCCGAGCGGATTGGACTGGGTGATGTTGGAGGTCGGGGAGAAGACATCGTCCAGTTCGTACTGGTAGTCGATCTTCTTTTCCGCCATCACGATGCGCACCTTGCGCACGTAGGGGCTGGAATTCGAACCGATGAGCTTCATCTGGCCCCGCGGAGTTGTTTGAATCCAGTATAGCAAGGCCGCGGCGCGTCACGCAGCCACGGGTGCTAGGATTGGACGCATGAACGAATTGCATGCTCCGTCGCCCGCTGCATCGCCCGAGCTCACCGCGTTGTCGCCGCTCGATGGCCGCTACGCCGCCCGTCTGGGCCCGCTGCGCGCGCTCCTGTCCGAAGCCGGCTTCATGCGCTTCCGGGTGCAGGTCGAGGTGGCGTGGCTGGTGGCGCTGTCGGATGCGGGATTACCCGAACTCCCGGCCTTCTCCGACGCCGCGCGGCACCGACTGCGCGCGCTGGTCGACGGTTTCGGCCTTGCACAGGCCGCGCGCATCAAGGAGATCGAGCGGGTCACGAACCACGACGTGAAGGCGGTCGAGTACTTCCTGAAGGAGTCGGTGCGCGACGTGCCGGAACTGGTACGGGCGAGCGAATTCGTCCATTTTGCCTGCACGTCCGAGGACATCAACAACACCTCGCACGCGCTGATGTTGCAGGCCGCGCGCCACGACGTACTGCTGCCGGCGATCGGCGCCGTGATCGACGCGTTGCGCGGCCTGGCGCACCGCCACGCCGACGTCCCGATGCTCTCGCGCACGCACGGCCAGCCGGCCTCGCCCACGACGCTGGGCAAGGAGTTCGCCAACGTCGTGGCACGCCTGGAGCGCGCGCGCGCGCGCTTCGCTGCGGTCGAGCCGCTGGGCAAGATGAACGGCGCGGTCGGCAACTACAACGCGCACCTGTCGGCCTATCCGGGCGTCGACTGGGAGGCGTTCTCGCGCCGGGTCGTCGAGTCGCTGGGGTTGGTCTTCAACCCGTACACGATCCAGATCGAGCCGCACGACTGGATGGCCGAACTGTTCGACGCGCTCGCGCGGCTGAATACCATCCTGCTCGATCTCGATCGCGACGTCTGGGGCTACATCTCGCTGGGCTACTTCCGCCAGAAGCTGAAGGAAGGCGAGATCGGCTCCTCGACGATGCCGCACAAGGTCAACCCGATCGACTTCGAGAACTCGGAGGGCAACGCCGGGCTCGCCAACGCGCTGCTGCGCCACCTGTCCGAGAAGCTGCCGGTGTCGCGCTGGCAGCGCGACCTCACCGATTCCACGGTGTTGCGCAACGTCGGCGTGGCGTTCGGCCACTCGCTGCTGGCCTGGGACGCGTGCCTGCGCGGGCTGGGCAAGCTCGAGCTCAACGCCGAGCGGCTGGCGGCCGACCTCGACGCAACCTGGGAAGTGCTGGCCGAGCCGATCCAGACCGTGATGCGCCGCTACGGGGTCGAGAACCCGTACGAGCAGTTGAAGGCGCTCACGCGGGGCAAGGCGATCACTGCCGAGGCGCTGGCGGCGTTCGTCGACGGGTTGCCGATCCCCGAGGACGCGAAGGAGCGTTTGAAGGCGCTCACGCCGGCCGGCTACACCGGCAAGGCGGGCGAGCTCGCGCGGCGGATCTGAACCCGACCGCGGTGAAGGGCGAATCAGGCGTGCGCAACGCCGGATGCGGCAGTCTTTGCGGCCGCGGCACGTAGGGTGGCCGCGATCCACGCAGAGGAACCCATTCAATGATCGGAAGGACCGGAATCGCATTGGGCGCCGCGGCGCTCGTCGCGGGCATGACGCTCGCCGCCCCGGCGATGGCTCAGTTCGCCAAGCCCGAAGATGCCATCAAGTACCGGCAGGCAGCGTTCACCGTGATGGCCAACCACATGGGCCGGCTCGCGGCGATGGCCAAGGGCGAGCGGCCGTTCGACGCGGCGGCGGCGCAACACTCGGCGCGGATCATCGACACGATGGCCAAGTTGCCGTGGGAGGCGTTCGTTCCGGGTTCGGACAAGGGCAAGACCGGCGCGAAGCCCGAACTGTTCCAGAACCTGGCCGACGTGAAGACGTTGTCCGAGCGCCTGAACGGCGAGACCGGGAAGCTGGTCAATGCGGCTGGCGATCTCGACGCGCTGCGCAAGCAGGTGGGTGCGACCGGCGCGGCCTGCAAGGCCTGTCACGACAAGTACCGGGAGATGTAGCGGACGCACCGCGTGGCGCGCGTCAGCGCGCCGCGCGGCGGGTCAGGCGAGCCGCGTGACGATCCCCCAGACCGCGACGGCGCTCAGGCCGAGCAGCGCCAGCGCGAGCACGCGTTCGCGCGCGCCGTCGGCGGCCGGCTCGGGGGAAGGCTGGCCCGCGACTGTCGCGACCGACTTGTCCCCGTCGATCATCGCGCGCACCAGCGGCTCCTTGCGCACGCGCCCATACCAGGCGATCGCCGCCAGGTGCAGCACGATCAGCGCCAGGACCACGAAGCGATTGACCTTGTGCACCCGGGTCAGCAGCGCGCTGGTCGCGTTGGACACCTGGGCCTTCAGCGGCCCATCCCACATGATGTCGTCGGTCGCGAACAGCCCGGTGACGGCCTGCAGCGCGAGCGCGGCGAGCATCGCGTAGACCGAGAACGCGCCGACGGGATTGTGGCCCGCCCGCGCGGAGCGGGCACCGCGCAGCCACGCGATCGCCGCCACAGGGTTCGGCGGAAAACTGGCGAAGCGCGCGTAGCGCGGCCCCGCGAAGCCCCAGAGCAGGCGGAACAGCAGCAGTGCCAGGATTGCGTAGCCGAAGCGGAAGTGCCATCCGACCGCATTGCCGCCGAGGTTCACCGAGACCAGCGAACCGACGATGCAGGCAACCAGCAGCCAGTGAAAGAGCCGCGTGGGAAGGTCCCAGACGCGGATGCGGCGAGGCGCCGCAGGCCCGGCCGGCGTCACGGCAGCTCCGGCTGGCCCTCGTCCTTCTTCTTCGTCGGCTTGACGAGGTCTTCGCGCTTGACGCCCAGCCACATGGCGATCGCTGCTGCGACGAACACGGACGAGTAGATGCCGAACAGGATGCCGATCGTCAGCGCGACCGCGAAGTAGTGCAGCGTCGGCCCACCGAAGATCAGCATCGACAGGACCATGATCTGCGTCGAGCCGTGCGTGATGATCGTGCGCGAGATCGTGCTGGTGATCGCCTTGTCGATGATCTCCCGCGTGCCGGCCTTGCGGATCTTGCGGAAGTATTCGCGGATCCGGTCGAAGATGACCACCGACTCGTTGACCGAGTAGCCGAGCACCGCGAGCACCGCCGCGAGCACCGACAGCGAGAACTCCCACTGGAACGCAGCGAAGAAGCCGAGGATGATCACCACGTCGTGAAGGTTGGCGATGATCGCCGCGACCGCGAATTTCCACTCGAAGCGGATCGCCAGGTAGACGATGATGCCGACGATCACGAACAGCAGCGCCATCGCGCCGTCCGTGAACAGCTCCTTGCCGACCTGCGGGCCGACGAACTCGACGCGCCTGAGTTGCGCGCTCGCGTCGGCCGCCTTCAGCGCCGCCATCACCTGCTCGCTCTGGGCGGCCGAGGTCTGGCCGGCCGCCTCGCGCAGCGGCAAGCGGATCATCACGTCGTGCGAGGTGCCGAAGTTCTGCACCTGCACGTCGGCGTAGCCGAGCGAGCCGACCGTGGTGCGGATCTTCTCGAGGTCGGCGCTCTGCGCGTAGTTGACCTCCATCACCGTGCCGCCGGTGAATTCGATCGACAGGTGCAGCCCGCGCGTGGCGAGGAAGAACACCGCCAGCAGGAAGGTGATGACCGAGATCGCGTTCAGCACCAGCGCGTGGCGCATGAACGGGATGTCGCGCTTGATCCGGAAGAATTCCATCGTTCCTGTCCGTCTGCGTGCGCGTCAGGCCGCGGTGTCGGGCTTCCAGATCTGCCCGATCGAGATCTTCGTGAGCTTGCGCTGGCGCCCGTACCAGAGGTTCACCAGGCCGCGCGAGAAGAACACTGCCGAGAACATCGACGTGAGCAGCCCCAGCACGTGGACGACGGCGAACCCGCGCACCGGCCCCGAGCCGAACACCAGCAGCGCCACGCCGGCGATCAGCGAGGTGACGTTGGAGTCGAGGATCGTGGCCCAGGCGCGTTCGTAGCCCGCGGCGATCGCCGCCTGCGGCGTGGCGCCGTTGCGCAACTCTTCGCGGATGCGCTCGTTGATCAGCACGTTGGCGTCGATCGCCATGCCGAGCGTGAGCGCGATGGCCGCGATGCCGGGCAGCGTCAGCGTGGCCTGCAGCAGCGACAGCAGCGCGATGAGGAGCAGCACGTTGACCGCCAGCGAGATCGACGAGACCACGCCGAACAGCATGTAGTACAGGCTCATGAAGATCGCGATCGCGATGAAGCCCCACAGTGTCGAGTGGAAGCCCTTGGCGATGTTCTCGGCGCCCAGGCTCGGGCCGATGGTGCGTTCCTCGATGATCTCCATCGGCGCGGCGAGCGACCCGGCGCGCAGCAGCAGCGCGGTGTCGCTGGCTTCCTGCGTGGTCATGCGGCCGGAAATCTGCACGCGCCCGCCGGCGATCTCGGAGCGGATCACCGGCGCAGTGACCACCTCGCCCTTGCCGCGCTCGATCAGCAGGATCGCCATGCGCCGCCCGATGTTCTCGCGCGTCACGTCGCGGAAGATCCGTGCGCCCTTGGCGTCGAGGTTCAGGTGAACGGCAGGCTCGTGGGTCTGCGGGTCGAAACCGGGCTGCGCGTCGTTGAGGTTCTCGCCGGTGAGGATGACCTGCTTGCGCACGAGAATCGGCTGGCCGTCGCGCTCGGTGTAGCGCTCGCAGTTGAACGGCACCGTGCCGGCTGCCAGCGCGGCGACTTCGTCGGGCGATTCGCAGACCATGCGCACCTCGAGGGTGGCGGTGCGGCCCAGGATGTCCTTGGCCTTGGCGGTGTCCTGGACGCCCGGCAACTGCACGACGACGCGGTCGAGGCCTTGCTGCTGGACGACCGGCTCGGCGACGCCGAGCTCGTTGATGCGGTTGCTCAGCGTCGTGATGTTCTGGCGGATCGCGTTTTCCTGGATGCGTTGCGCAGCCTGCGGGCGGAAGGTGGCGACGAGCTTCAGGTCGGCCCCCTCGGTCGCTTCGACCAGCGCGAGGTCGGGCACCGTGTCGGCGATGGCCGCGCGGGCCCGCTCGCGCGTCTCGGGGTCGCGGAAGCGGATCTCGATCGCGTCGCCCGCGCGGACGATCCCCGCGTGGCGCAGGTTGCGGTCGCGCATCAGCGTGCGCAGGTCGCCGGCGGTGCCGTCGATCCGCTTCGACAGCGCCTGCTTCATGTCGACCTGGAGCAGGAAGTGCACGCCGCCGCGCAGGTCCAGGCCGAGGTACATCGGCAGCGCGCGCAGGCTGGTGAGCCAGTTGGGCGAATTCGACAGCAGGTTCAGCGCGACGATCCAGCTCGGGTCGGCGGGATCGGGGTTCAGCGCCTTGGCCAGCGCATCCTTCGCGCGCAGTTGCGTGTCGGTGTCGCGGAAGCGCGCCTTGACCGAGTTGCCGTCGAAGAACAGGCCGGTGTTCGCGATGCCGGCCCCGTTGAGCACCGATTCGACGCGCCCGAGCATCGCGGGCTCGACTTTCAGCGTCGCCTTGCCGCTCGACACCTGGACGGCAGGGGCCTCGCCGAAGAAGTTCGGCAGCGTGTACAGCAGGCCAAAGACCAGCGCTATCGCGATGATCGCGTACTTCCAGACCGGATAACGATTCATTCGGCTGCCTGGTTGGGGCGCCCTCGGGCCCGCACGGATTGCCCTGCTCAGATCGCCTTGATCGTGCCGTTCGGCAGCAGCGTCTGCACCGCGGCCTTCTGGAACGTCATCTCGATCGCCGAATCGCCGCCTTTCGAGTCAGGGGCGCGCGCGACCTCGATCGTGACGTAGCTCTCGGCGACCTTCGTGATCCGCCCGACCAGGCCGCCCGAGGTGACGACCTCGTCGCCCTTCTTCAGCGCCTCGAGCATCGTCTTGTGCTCCTTGGCGCGCTTCATCTGCGGGCGGATCATCAGGAAGTACAGCACGACGAACATCAGGATGATCGGCAGGAAGCCGATGATCTGCTGCTCGGTGCCGCCCGCGGCCTGGGCGTATGCGCTGGAAATGAACACGGAGGGGTCTCCCTTGAACGACCGGGGATTATAGCAACCGTGACTTCGCTCACGTCGGCAGGCTTGCCGGCGCCGCCCTCGTGCGCTGGCCGCGGGCCCGCGCCGCGAGGTCGGGCGCCTGCAAGTGCCTGATATGGCAGGCAGGTGCGCGCCCTGGCACGCTCGTTGCATACATCGTCGCGATAGCAGCCAGGGATCAGGGCCCGCGTTCGCGGGCCCCTTTTTTTGTCCGGCCGGCAGCGGCGCCCCGGCGCCGGACCTCAGTCGATCCCGCGGGCCCGGTCGGCCGCGAAGCGGCGGGCGAACGCGTCGAACTCGCCGTCCTCGATCGCGACACGCATCTGCGCCATCAGCGACAGGTAGAAGTGCAGGTTGTGGATCGTGGCGAGCCTCGCGCCGAGGATCTCGTTGACCTTTTGCAGGTGGTGAAGGTAGGCGCGCGAGAAGTGTCGGCACGCGTAGCAGCCGCAACTGGCGTCGATCGGGCGCTCGTCGTCGCGGTAGCGCGCGTTGCGCAGCTTCAGGTCGCCGAAGCGGGTGAACAGCCAGCCGTTGCGCGCGTTGCGCGTGGGCATCACGCAGTCGAACATGTCGATGCCGGCGGCGACGCCGGCCACGAGATCTTCGGGCGTGCCGACGCCCATCAGGTAGCGCGGCCTCGATGCCGGCAGGCGCGGCGCCGTGTGGTCGAGCACGCGCATCATGTCCTCCTTGGGCTCGCCGACCGACAGGCCGCCGATCGCGTAGCCGTCGAAGCCGATGTCGGCGAGGCCGGCGAGCGACTCGTCGCGCAGCGCCTCGTACATGCCGCCCTGCACGATGCCGAACAGCGCGTTGGCGTTTCCGAGCCGGTCGAACTCGTCGCGCGAGCGCCGCGCCCAGCGCAGGCTGAGCCGCATCGATTGCGCCGCCTCGTCGACGCCGGTGGGCCGCCCGGCGGTCTCGTAGGGCGTGCACTCGTCGAAGATCATCGCGATGTCGGCGTCCAGCGCGTGCTGGATCTGCATCGACACTTCGGGGGTCAGGAACAGGCGGTCGCCGTCGATCGGCGACGCGAAGCGCACCCCTTCCTCCGAGATCTTGCGCAAGTCGCCCAGGCTCCAGACCTGGAAGCCGCCCGAGTCGGTCAGGATCGGGTGCAGCCAGCCGTTGAACCGGTGCAGCCCGCCGAACTTGCGGATCGTCTCGATCCCGGGTCGAAGCCACAGGTGGAACGTGTTGCCGAGGATGATCTGCGCGCCGACCTCCTCGAGCTCGCGCGGCGACATCGCCTTGACCGCGCCATAGGTGCCCACCGGCATGAAGACCGGCGTGTCGATCGTGCCGTGCGTGACGGCGAGGCGGCCGCGGCGCGCCTGGCCGTCGCTGGCCAGCAGTTCGAAGTCGAGCATCGGGCGATTATCGCTTGCCGGCCTGCCGGACCTGCGGAGGCGTGTCCGGCGACTCGCGCTCGAGCAGCATCGCGTCGCCGTAGCTGAAGAAGCGGTAGCGCTCGGCGATCGCGTGCGCATAGGCGGCGCGGATGCGCTCGACGCCCGCGAAGGCCGACACCAGCATCAGCAGCGTCGACTTCGGCAGGTGGAAGTTGGTGATCAGCCGGTCGACGACGCGGAACGCGTAGCCGGGCGTGACGAAGAGCCGCGTCTCGCCGCTGCCGGCGAGCACCCGGCCGTCTTCGGACGCGGCCGACTCGAGCGTGCGCAGCGACGTGGTGCCCACCGCGACGACGCGCCTGCCGGCGGCACGGGCGCGCGCGATCGCCTGGGCGGTCTGCGCCGGCACGCTGAAGCGCTCGGCGTGCATCCGGTGCCGGGACAGGTCGTCGACGCGCACCGGCTGGAACGTGCCGGCGCCGACGTGCAGCGTCACGAAGGCGAGCTCGACACCGCGCTCGCGCAGCCGCGCCAGAAGCGGCTCGTCGAAGTGCAGGCCGGCAGTCGGGGCGGCGACCGAACCCGGCTCGCGCGCGTAGACGGTCTGGTAGCGGCGCTCGTCCTCCGCGTCGGGCGCGTGCGTGATGTACGGTGGCAGCGGCAGCTCGCCCTCGTGGTCGAGCGCGGCGAGCACCGGGTCGTCGAAGCGCAGCTGCCAGAACTCGCCGGCGCGCCCGGTTACCGTGGCGTGGGCCGAGCCGAAGGACAGCCTCGTGCCCGGCCGCGGCGGCTTGCTCGCGCGAAGCTGCGCGAGCGCCTCGTGCTCGCTCGTGACGCGCTCGATCAGTGCCTCGATGCGCCCTCCGGTGTCCTTCGAACCGCGCAGGCGCGCGCGCAGCACCCGCGTGTCGTTGAACACCAGAAGATCGCCGGGCTCGAGCAGGCCGGGCAGCGCGTCGAAGCGCAGGTCGGACAGTCCGTCGTGCCGCACGTGCAGCAGGCGCGACGCGCTGCGTGCCGGGCCGGGATGCTGCGCGATCAGTTCTGCAGGCAGCTCGAAGTCGAAATCGGACAGTCGCATGGCGCGTCATTCTAGGACGTGCAAAGATGCACCGTTCGCGGCCGACGGCGGCCGCGGGTGGCGGCCGATGCGGAGGAGCCCCCATGCTGTTCTCGATCCAGGGCATCGTCGACTCGCTCGGGGCGCGACCCGGCATCCCGTTCGAGGTCGCACTGCCGGATGGCTCGCGCCTGCGCACCGGCGACGGCGAGCCGCGCTTCACGATCGCGTTTCACTCCGAGGCGGCGCTGCTCAGGGGGTTCACGCGCGGGCACATCGGCCTGCTCGAGGCCTTCTTCGACGGCGAGATCGACGTCGACGGCGACCTGCACGCGCTGTTCGCGGCCGGCATGATGAGCGACATCGGCCAGCAGGTGCGCACGGTGGCGAAGGTCGAGAACGACCTGCTCGAGTGGCGCCGGTCGAACCGCACGCCGGCGCAGGCGAAGGCCAACGCACGTGCCCACTACGGTCTCGGCGAGCCGTTCTACCGGCTCTGGCTCGACGATCCGTTGAAGATGTACACCTGCGGCTACTGGCCCGAGGGCACGACGTCGCTCGAACAGGCCCAGCGCAACAAGATCGACCACGTCTGCCGCAAGATCCGGTTGTCGCGCGGCGAGCGCTTCGTCGACATCGGCTGCGGGTTCGGCGGGTTCATGTTCCGGGCGCTCGAGACCACCGGCGCCACCGGTGTCGGCGTCAACACCACGACCGAGCAGGTGGACTGGCTGCGGGGCGAGATCGCGCGGCGTGGCCTGCAGGCGCAGCTGTCGGTGCGCGAGGCCGACTTTCGCGACGTCGACGGTCAGTACGATAAGGTGGTGTCGATCGGCGTACTCGAGCACGCCGGCCGGGACCAGCTTGCCGACGTGGTGCGCGCGCACGCCGACTTCCTCAAGCCCGGCGGCCTGGGCATGCTGCACTTCATCGGCCACGTCGGGCGCTACGACACCGAGCTGTTCATCCGCAAGCACGTGTTCCCGGGCGGGTGGATCCCGAGCCTTGCCGACGTGATCGTCGAGATGGAGCGCTGCGGGCTCGAGGTGGTCGACGTCGAGAACCTGAGGCGCCACTATGCGCCCACGCTCGACGCCTGGGCCGAGCGCTTCGAGCGCCAGTGGGAGGCGATCCGCGCGCTCGACCCCGGGCGCTTCGACGAGCGCTTCCGCCGGATCTGGCTCACCTACCTGATCGGTTGCGCGGAGATGTTCCGCTCGCCGGCCGGCTATACGCACCTGTTCCAGATCGTCTTCAGCAAGGGCAACGTCACCGACGCCAGCTATCCGATGGGCCGTGGGTTCCTCCATGCAGGCTGAGCCGCGGCCGGTGCTCGAAGACGACGCAACGCGCCACGCGGCGGCGCAGCACGCGGCCCGCCGTGCGCAACTCGTCGAGGCGCTGCGATCGGGGGGCAACGCTCCGCTCGGGCTCGCGCGCAGCACGTCCAACCTGTTCCGCGATCGCGCCGAGAGCCCCAAGCACCGGCTCGACCTGCGCGAGTTCCGGCACGTGCTCGGCATCGATACCGCCCGCGGCTGGGTCGACGTCGAGGGCTCGACGCGCTACGAGGACCTCGTCGACGCCACGCTGTCGCATGGCGTGATGCCCGCGGTCGTGCCGCAGCTCAGGACGATCACCGTCGGCGGCGCGGCGGCGGGGGTCGGCATCGAGGCGACCTCGTTCCGCCAGGGCCTGGTGCACGACACGCTGCTGGAACTCGACGTGCTGCTGCCCGACGGCCGCATCGTGAGTTGCGCGCCGGACAACGAGCACCGCGACCTGTTCTTCGGATTCCCCAATTCGTACGGCACGCTGGGCTATGCGTTGCGTCTGCGATTGCGCTCGATGCCGGTGCGGCGCGCGGTGCGCGTCGAGCATCGCCGGCACGGCGACCCGGACGCGTTCTTCGCCGACCTCGCGCAGCAGTGCGCGGGCCCCGCCGACTTCGTCGACGGCGTCGTGTTCGGTCCCGGCGAGCAGGTGCTCAGCGTCGCGCGATTCGTCGACGACGCGCCCTGGCTCAGCGACTACACGTTCGAGAAGATCTACTATCGCTCGCTGCGCAGCCGCGAGATCGACTACCTGAGCGCGCGAGATTACCTGTGGCGCTGGGACACCGACTGGTTCTGGTGCTCGAAGAACGTCTACGCGCAGAATCCGCTGGTGCGTCGACTGCTCGGGCGCAAGCGCCTGAATTCGCGCTTCTACACGCGCGTCATGCGCTGGAACGCGCGCTGGGGGCTCACGCGGCGACTCGCGCGGCTGCGCGGGCGCTTCACCGAGTCGGTGATCCAGGACGTCGACATCCCGCTGGCGCGGGCCGCGGAGTTCCTCGCGTTCCTTCTGCGCGAGATCGGCATCCTGCCGGCCTGGGTCTGCCCGATCCGGCCCGCCGACGCGTCGGCCCGGTTCACGCTCTACCCGCTGGAACCGGGCGTGCCCTACGTGAACTTCGGCTTCTGGGACGTGGTCGAAAGCGCCGGCCAGCACGGGCCCGGGCACTTCAACCGGCTCGTCGAGCGCGAGGTGATGCGCCTGGGCGGCATCAAGTCGCTGTACTCGGACAGTTTCTTCACGCGCGAGGAATTCGCGCGCGCCTACCGGATGGACGAATACGCCGCGCTGAAGGCGAAGTACGACCCGCAGGGGCGCGCGCTGGGGCTCTACGAAAAATGCGTGCTGCGCGGCTGAGCGCGCCCGTCGTCGCGGCCGCCGCGATCGCCGTCTTCGCCGCGCTCGCACTCGACGTCGCGCTGGGCGGTCCGGTGTCGGCCATCGATCGGGTGGTGTCGGAATGGTTTCGCGGGGATCAGGGGTCGGCCGCGATGCGCGCCCTCGCCCTGGTGTCGGCGATCCACTCGCCGCGCGCGATCGCCGGGGCGACCGTCGTCCTGGTGGCGCTGCTGCTCTGGAGGCGCGACGCTCGCGCCGTGGCGCTGGTGCTCGCCGCAGTGCCCTGCGGCGCCGCGCTGAACTGGCTGCTCAAGCAAAGCTTCGGGCGGCCGCGGCCGGACGCCGGCGAGGGCGGGTTCGGGCCGGCCGACTTCGCTTTCCCGAGCGGCCACGCAGCCAATTCGACGCTGCTGTATGGAAGCCTCGTGCTGCTCGTGCTGCGCAGGCTCGAAGGCAGCGCGGCACGTGCCGGCGTCGCCGCCGTCGCCTGCGCGATGGTCGCACTGGTGGGCGTCAGCCGCGTCGCGTTGCGCGCCCACTATCCGAGCGACGTGCTCGCCGCGATCGCCGAGGGTGTCGCGTGGCTGGCACTGTGCGCCTCGGCGCTCCGCCCGACGGCTGAACGACGCTAGCCGCGGGTCGTCGTGCGACCGCGTGCAGCCGGTTTGCCCGCGATGGGGCGATTGCACATAATGCGGGTCCGTCCCGGGGCCGACCCGGACGGCCGTGGCCGGAGTGGTGGAACTGGTAGACGCGCCGGACTCAAAATCCGGTGCCCGAAAGGGCGTGCGGGTTCGATTCCCGCCTCCGGCACCAAACAACCCGCGGCGACACGCGGGCCACCGGCCCGGGCGCCGCCGCGTTCTGGCTGCCTGACGCTCAGCCGGGCTTCTTGCCCGCGTGCGCACGCTTGGCCTTGCTCGCCTTCGTCGCCTTGTGCGCCTGGACGCGCTTGCGCTCCTGGGTCTGCTTCGCGGCGGGCGTCGCGGGAGTGGCCGGCGTCGCTGCGCTGGCGGGTGCGGCCGGCGCGGCGGGAGCCGCCGGCGCAGCCGGAGTCGCCGGGGCGGCCGCCTGCGCGAATGCGCCCGTCGAGAACGCAGCCGCGACGATGGCGGCGAGAAGCTTGTTCATGTCTTGTCCTTTCGACCTTGTGCATGAGCCGATCGCTCACGCAGCCAAGAACGCGCGACCCGGGGCGGTGGTTGACGGCCGACGCCGGCGAGGCGCGGCGACGGTCGCGAGAACGCCCGGGGCGGGCTGCTAAGCTTCGCGAACCATGGCGTTCGTCAACAACCTGCTGCTGATCGGGGCGCTGCTGATGTTCGCCGGCATCATGCTGGGCGCCTTCTCGTCCCGGCTGGGGGTGCCGTTCCTGCTGGTGTTCCTGGTGGTCGGCATGCTGGCCGGCGAGGGCGGCATCGGCGGCATCCGGTACGACGACTACGGCACGGCCTTCTTCGTCGGCAACCTGGCACTGGCGATCATCCTGCTCGACGGCGGGCTGCGCACCAAGCTCAGTACCTTCCGGGTGGCTCTGCGCCCGTCGCTCGTGCTGGCGACGGTCGGGGTGGCGCTGACGGCGCTGGCGGTCGGCCTGTTCGCCGCCTGGGTGCTGGCCATCGACTGGCGCCTCGGGCTCCTGCTCGGGGCGATCGTCGGATCGACCGACGCGGCGGCGGTGTTCGCGATGCTGAAGTCGAGCGGCACGCGGCTGAACGAGCGGGTGGCCAACACGCTCGAGATCGAGTCCGGCGTCAACGATCCGATGGCGATCGCGCTGACCACCGTGCTGATCGAGCTGCTGATGACCCCCGGCGAGGCGAGGGGGCTGGCGATGGTCGGCGAGCTCGTGCTCCAGTTCGGGCTGGGCACCGTGCTGGGCATCGGCCTGGGGCGAGGATTGGCCTGGGCGATGCAGCGCGCGTCGCTCGGCGAGGGGCTGGGGGCCCTGCTGCTGTGCTCGGGCGGCGTGGCTGCGTTCGCGCTGGTCAACGCGCTGGGCGGCAGCGGCTTCATCGCGGTCTACCTGGTCGGGCTGGTGGTCGGCAACCGCACGCGCCGTGCCGGGGAGAACCTGTTGCGCGCAATGGACGGCATGGCGTGGCTGGCGCAGTCGAGCATGTTCCTGCTGCTCGGCTTGCTGGTATCGCCCGGCGCGATCCCGGGCATCCTGCCGGCGGCGGCGGCGATCTCGGCGTTCCTGATGTTCGCAGCGCGCCCGGCGGCGGTCTGGCTGTGTCTGCTGCCGTTCCGGTTCGCCGGACGCGAGGTGGCGTTCATCGGCTGGATGGGGCTGCGCGGCGCGGTACCGATCGTGCTGGCGATGTTTCCGATGCTCGCCGGCGTGCCCGGCTCGGGGACGCTGTTCAACGTGGCATTCGTGGTCGTGCTGGCCTCGTTGCTGTTCCAGGGCACCTCGGTTGCCTTTGCCGCGCGGCGTTTCGGCGTGGGCCTTCCGCCGCGCGACGAGCCGGTCGTGCGGCCGACGCTGTCCGACGACAAGCTGGCGGTGGTCGAGTTTCCGGTCGGCGAGCGCGCGCCGCTGCTCGGCGTGATGCTGCGCACGCTGCTGCTACCCGAGGGCGTCGGCGTGCTGTCGGTGATCCGCGGGGGGGAGCCGCTGGACCAGGACGCAGCCGGCGCGCTGCGGCCCGGCGACGTCGTGATGCTGCTGGCGCCGGACCAGCACGTCGACCACCTGTCGGAGATGTTCGCGCGGATCGACGTCGCGTCGCGGCGCAAGTACTACGGCGACTTCGTGCTGGAGGGCAGCGCGTCGTTCGCCGACGTCTGCGCCGCCTACGGGTGCGAGCCGCCCGCCGAGCTGTCGGGCATGACGCTGGACGAGGCGATGCGCAGGCGCGCACCGCGCATCGTCGAGGGCGACGCCGTGCAGATTTCGCGGTTGCTGCTGGTGGCCCGCGAGGTGGAGGGCGGCCGCGTGGTCAAGGTCGGCCTGAAGCTGGAGCGCGCGCCCGGGCGCTGAGCGCCGCCGGCCACGCGCGGCACGATCCGGGCCTCGCACGTCGGGCGCGGCCAACGGCCGGCCTCGTTCCCGGGGCGCGGCGCTACACTACCCGGCGCAATCCGCCATCCGTGCCCGCCGGAGCCAACATGGACCTGAACTACTCGGCCGAAGAGCTCGCCTTCCGCGACGAGGTGCGCGGCTGGCTCGACGCGAACATCCCCGCCGACCTGCGCGACAAGGTGCTCGAGTATCGCGAGCTGTCCAAGGACGACCTGGTCCGCTGGCACAAGATCCTCGCGAAGAAGGGCTGGGTCGCGCCGTCCTGGCCGAAGGAATGGGGCGGCACCGACTGGTCGCCGGTCGAGCGCTACATCTTCGAGGAAGAGTACGCATACGCCGGAGCGCCGCCGATCGCGCCGTTCGGCCCGACGATGTGCGCGTCGGTGCTGCTGCAGTTCGGCACCGAGGCGCAGAAGCAACGCTTCCTGCCGCGCATCTACCACTGCGACGACTTCTGGTGCCAGGGCTACTCGGAGCCGGGCTCGGGTTCCGACCTCGCTTCGCTGAAGACGCGTGCCGAGCGCCGCGGCGACCACTACGTCGTCAACGGCCAGAAGATCTGGACCACGCTCGGCCACTACGGCGACTGGATCTTCTGCCTGGTGCGCACCGACAGCTCGTCGAAGAAGCAGGAAGGCATCAGCTTCCTGCTGATCGACATGAAGACGCCCGGCATCACGGTGCGGCCGCTGATCCTGCTCGACGAGGGCCACGAGGTCAACGAGGTGTTCTTCGACGACGTGAAGGTGCCCGTCGAGAACCTGGTCCACGAGGAGGGCAAGGGCTGGACCGTGGCCAAGTACCTGCTCGGACACGAGCGGCTGAACACCGGGCGCATCGGCGCATCCAAGCGCGAGATGGCGAAGCTCAAGGAGATCGCCGCGCGCACCATGAAGGACGGCCGGCCGCTGCTCGACGATCCGCGCTTTCGCGACAAGGTCTCGCGCGTCGAGATCGAGCTGATGGCGCTCGAGATCACCAACCTGCGCTTCGTCGACGAGATGCGGCGCACCGGTCGGATCGGCGCCGAGGTGTCGATGCTGAAGATCCGGGGCACCGAGATCCAGCAGGCGATCACCGAGCTGCTGATGCAGGTCGCGGGGCCGCTCGCGCAGTCGTTCAGGCCGGTCGACTACGAGGGCTTCGACGGCTTCACCGCATCGATCGCGCCGCGCTACTTCAACTTCCGGAAGACCTCGATCTACGCGGGCTCCAACGAGATCCAGCGCAACATCATCGCCAAGGCGGCCCTCGGCCTCTGAACCGGACGCGCAGACCATGGACTTCCAGTACACCGAAGAGCAGCAGCTGCTGGCCGACAGCGTCCGGCGGCTGGTCGACAAGCGCTACGATTTCGAGTCGCGCAAGGGCATCGTCGCGTCGCCGGCCGGGCACAGCGCCGAGGCCTGGTCCGAGCTGGCCGGACTCGGGCTGCTGTCGCTGCCGTTCGCCGAAGCCGACGGCGGCTTCGGCGGCGGCGCCGTCGACCTGATCGCGACGATGGAAGCGATCGGCGAGGGGCTCGTCGTCGAGCCGTTCCTGTCCACGCTCGCGCCGGCCGGCCGGCTGGTGGCCCGCTGCGGCAGCGACGCGCAGCGCGCCGCGCTGCTGCCGGCGGTCATCGACGGATCGCTCAGGCTCGCGTTCGCGCATGGCGAGCGCGGCTCCCGCTACACGCTGTCGCAGGTCGAGGCCCGCGCGACCAAGGCCGGCGACGGCTGGGTCCTCGACGGCGAGAAGGCGGTCGTGCTGCACGCGCCGATGGCGGACCGCCTCGTCGTGTCGGCGCGCAGCGCAGGCGCGGCCGGCGACGCGTCGGGGATCAGCCTGTTCGTCGTGGACGCGAAGGCGGCCGGGCTCGCGATGAAGACCTTCCGCACCGTCGACAACCTGCGCGCGGCCGACCTGGTGATGAAGGGCGTGAAGCTGCCGCCCGATGCGCTGCTGGGCGAGGCCGGCGCCGCGTTGCCTGCGATCGAGGAGGCGGTCGACTTCGCGACGGTGCTGCTGTGCGCCGAAGGTGTCGGCGCGATGCGCTACGCGAACCAGGCGACGCTCGAATACCTTAAGACGCGCAAGCAGTTCGGCGTGCCGATCGGCTCGTTCCAGGCGCTGCAGCACCGGATGGTCGACATGACGATCAGCGCCGAGCAGGCGCGCTCGATCACCTATCTCGCCTGCGCGAAGGTCGACGCGGCGGCGCGCGGCAGCGTCGACGCGGCCGAGCGGCGCCGCGTCGTCTCGGCGGCGAAGGTCAAGGTGGCCGACGCGGCGCGCCACGTAGGCCAGGAGGCGATCCAGCTGCACGGCGGCATGGGCATGACGCAGGAAATGAAGGTGGCGCACACCTTCAAGCGGTTGACGATGATCGCGCAGCAGTTCGGCGACGCCGAGCATCACCTGGAGCGGTTCGCGGCGGCGGGTTGAGGCCGTGTCCGGCCGGTGCGTCAGGCGCCGGTCGCGCGATACCAGTGCCGCGTCCGGTTGGCGATCGCCACCAGCGACAGCATCACCGGCACCTCGACCAGCACGCCGACCACCGTCGCCAGGGCGGCGCCCGATTGCAGGCCGAACAGCGAGATCGCCACCGCCACGGCCAGCTCGAAGAAGTTCGAGGTGCCGATCAGGCAGGCGGGCGCGGCGATCTCGTGCGGAAGGCGCAGCCAGCGCGCGCCGATCGCGCTGATGAAGAAGATCCCGTACGACTGGATGACCAGCGGCACCGCGATCAGGGCGATCACCATCGGTTGCTCGATGAGCGTGCGCGCCTGGAAGCCGAACAGCAGCACGACGGTGGCGATCAGTCCGACGACCGACCACGGCTTGAGCGCCGCGACGCCGCGCGCGAGCCGCTGCGTGCCGCCCGCGGCGAGCCACAGCTGCCTCGTGACCACGCCCGCGACCAGCGGCAGCACGACGTAGAGCACGGTGGAGAGCAACAGCGTCTCCCACGGAACCGCGACCTTCGTGACCCCGAGCAGGAATGCGGCGATCGGCGCGAACGCGAACACCATGATCAGGTCGTTGACCGACACCTGCACCAGCGTGTAGTTGGGGTCGCCCTTCGTCAGCTGGCTCCAGACGAATACCATCGCGGTGCACGGCGCGACGCCCAGCAGGATCATTCCCGCGATGTACTCGCTGGCCGACTGCGGATCGACCCATGGCGCGAAGACGTGCTGGAAGAACAGGACGCCGAGTCCGGCCATCGTGAACGGCTTGATCAACCAGTTGACGACCAGGGTCAGGACGAGGCCCCGCGGCCGCCTGCCGACGTGCTTCACGGCGGCGAAGTCGACCTGGATCATCATCGGGTAGATCATCACCCAGATGAAGACGGCGACCACCAGGTTGACGTGCGCGATTTCGAGCCCGGCGATCGCCTGGAACAGGCCGGGCGCGACCAGCCCGACCCCCACGCCTGCGACGATGCCCAGCGCGACCCAGACGGTGAGGTAGCGTTCGAAGAGGCCCATGAACGGCGTTCCTGTGATGTCCGTGGAGATTCAGCTGCGTCCGATTTCGGCGAGCGCAGCCTGCAGCGCGCGCCGATCCATCTGCTCGAGGGGTAGCGCGAGCAGCTGCAATGCGCGGTACCCGATTGCCTGTCGGGTCAACTCGAACGCGCGTCGTCTTCCGTCGTCGCCGCCTTCGGCGTTCGACGGATCGGGATAGCCCCAGTGAACCCTCGCAGGCGGTTCGCCGCGGCCGCCGGTGAACACCGGGCATGGCTCGGCGGCAGCGCTGTCGCAGACCGTGATCACGATCGACAGCGGCGGCGCGTCGGGGGTGGCGAACTCGTCCCAGCTCTTGCTGCGGCACCCACGCGCGTCGATGCCGGCCCGCTGCAGCGCCTCGAGCGCGAACGGGTTGATCTGCCCGCTCGGGGCGCTGCCCGCGCTGAATGCCTCGACGGGGCGGCCCAGCTTGCGCGCCCAGTGGTTCAGCATCGCCTCGGCCAGCACGCTGCGAGCCGAATTGTGGGTGCACAGCACCAGGACGTTGAGGAAGCGTTCGCTCACGCCGGCCTCGCCAGCGTCGGGACGTGCAATCGTGTCATCGGAGGTTTCTTCACGTCTTGCAGGCGACTGCGGCCGGCTCGAGGCAGGGTTCGCCCTGGCAGCAATGGGCCGTCAGGTAGCCGAGCAGATCGTTCATCTGCACGAATTCGGCGCGGTAGATCAGGTGCCGGCCGCTGCGCTCCTGGCTGACCAGGCCGGCCTGCATCAGTTCCTTCAAGTGGAACGACAATGTCGCGGCCGGCAACCCCAGCAATTCGGCGATCGCGCCCGGGGTCAGCCCCTGCGGGCCGGCCACGACCAGTGCGCGGAATACCTGCAGCCGGGATGCCTGGGCGAGGGCGGCGAGCGCCTTGACTGCGTGGGTGTCGTCCATCTGCAGGATCCTGAAGGAGAGATATTTCAATGTTATTACAACTATGGAAACAATTGCCGAAAGCCCCGTCCGAGCCGGGCCGCCGGCGGACGCCGCGTCGTCACGAAATCGTCATCGAGCCGTCGTAACGTGTGCAGGTCTCCTCAGCCAGACAGGAACCCACGGAATGAAACTCACGACTCGTCTTCTCGCCTCCGGTGCCCTCGCGCTCGGCCTCGCCTCGGCCCAGGCCGCAGAGATCACCGGCGCCGGGGCGACCTTCCCGGCCCCGGTCTACGCCAAGTGGGCGGAAGCCTACAAGGCGGCCACCGGCCACAGCGTCAACTACCAGGCGATCGGCTCGGGCGGCGGCATCAAGCAGATCAATGCCAAGACCGTCGACTTCGGTGCCTCCGACGACCCGCTGAAAGGCCCGGACCTCGACAAGAACGGCCTGCTGCAGTTCCCGGCCGTGATCGGCGGCATCGTCGCGGTGGTCAACCTGCCGGGTGTGCAGCCGGGCCAGATGAAACTGACCGGCGAAGTGCTCGCCGACATCTACCGCGGCGCGGTCACGAAGTGGGACGACGCGAAGATCGTCGCGCTGAATCCGGGGGTCAAATTGCCGTCTTCCGCGATCACGCTGGTCTACCGCTCGGATTCGTCGGGCACGACGGCCGGCTTCACCGACTACCTGGCGCAGGTCTCCGGGGCGTTCAAGTCGGAGATCGGCGCCGGCAAGACGGTCGACTGGAAGGCCGGCGTCGGCGGCAAGGGGAACGCGGGTGTCGCGGCGAACGTCACGAAGATCGCCGGTGCGATCGGCTACGTCGAATACGCGTACGCCAAGCAGAACAGCATGACGCACACGGCGATGGTCAATCGCGACGGCAAGACGGTGCAGCCGGACGACAAGACCTTCGCGTCGGCCGCGGCCAATGCGAACTGGAATGGCGCCCCCGGCTTCGGCGTCAACCTGAACAACCAGCCCGGCGACCAGGCCTGGCCGATGACCTCGGCGAGCTTCATCCTGATGCACAAGACCGCCGAGAAGCCGGCGCGTTCGCTCGAAGCGCTGAAGTTCTTCCAGTGGGCGCTGAACAAGGGCCAGAACCTGGCGCTGGAGCTAGACTACGTCCCGTTGCCGGCAGCGGTCGTCAAGCAGATCGAGGCGTCGTGGAAGGACATCCGCGACGCGTCGGGCAAGCCGGTGGCGACCCTGGCTCACTGAGCGGCGCCTGCGATCCGGAGCGGCGGGGCGCCTGGCGCCCCGCCGTCTCGTTTACGGAATCGCAGTCCTGATGAAGCCACCGATGGGTGCAACGGTCGAAACAGCCGACGCGGTGTCGTCGGGCGGCACGGCGGCGTCGTCCGGCGGCTCGGTCGCGCGGGCGCAGCAGGCCCTCGCGACGCGGGTGCGCCGCTTCGCCGCGCAGGACCGCGTCTTCTTTGCGGTGACCTTCTCGTTCGCGGCGCTCGTCCTCGCGGGCCTGATGGGAATCCTGGTCGCGCTGGTGATCCAGGCGTGGCCGGCTCTGCGCGAGTTCGGGCCGGCCTTCTTCTACGGCACCCGGTGGAGCCCGACCGACGACGTGTTCGGCGCCGTGATCGCGGTCTACGGCACGCTGACCACGTCCGCGATCGCGCTGCTGATCGGCGTGCCGATCAGCTTCGGCATCGCGGTGTTCCTCACCGAAATGTGCCCGACCTGGCTCAAGCGGCCGCTCGGTACCGCGATCGAACTGCTCGCGGGCATCCCGTCGATCATCTACGGGTTCTGGGGATTGTTCGTCCTGGCCCCCTTGCTGCAGGACCACGTTCAGCCGCTGCTGGCCGGCACGGGGCTGCCGTGGTTCGCCGGGCCGCCGCTGGGCATCGGGATCTTCACCGCGGGCGTCGTGCTGGCGCTGATGGTGATCCCGTTCATTGCGTCGGTGATGCGCGACGTGTTCGAGACCGTGCCGCCGGTGCTGAAGGAGTCGGCCTACGGGCTGGGCTGCACGACCTGGGAAGTGGTGCGCCACATCGTGCTGCCGTACACGCGCGTGGGCGTGATCGGCGGCGTGATGCTCGGCCTGGGCCGCGCGCTCGGGGAGACGATGGCGGTCACCTTCGTGATCGGCAACGCCAACCGGCTGGCCGGGAGCCTGTTCGCGCCGGGCAACTCGATCGCTTCGACGCTGGCCAACGAGTTCGCCGAGGCCGATCCGGTCCTGCACATTCCTGCGCTGTTCGCGCTCGGCCTGCTGCTGTTCGTGATCACCTTCGTCGTGCTGGCGATCGCGAAGTGGCTCACGCAGCGCGGCGTGGCGCGCACCGGCGCCTGAGGTCGGCATGGCGATCACCCTTTACCGACGTCGCAAGATCGGCAACGCGCTGGGGCTGGCCCTGTCGGCGGCGTCGATGGCGCTCGGGCTCGCGGCGCTGCTGTGGATCCTGTTCACGCTGTTCTGGAACGGGCTGTCGGCGTTCAGCGTCGACTTCTTCGTTCGCTCGACGCCGGCGCCCGGGACCGAGGACGGCGGCCTCGCCAACGCGATCGTCGGCAGCCTGATGATGGTGGGTGCGGCGACGTTCGTCTCGACGCCGATCGGCATCCTGGCCGGCATCTACCTGGCCGAGTTCGGCGCGCGCTCGAAGTTCGCGTCGGCGACCCGATTCGTCACCGACATCATGCTGTCGGCGCCGTCGATCGTGATCGGGCTGTTCGTCTACGCGATCGCGGTCGCGACGGTCAAGCACTTCTCCGGCTGGGCCGGGACGCTCGCGCTCAGCCTGATCGCGGTGCCGGTGGTCGTTCGCACCACCGAGAACATGCTCGCGCTGGTGCCGGGCAGCCTGCGCGAGGCGGCGTTCGCGCTCGGCGCGCCGCGCTGGAAGGTGAGTCTCGCGGTGACGCTTCGCGCGGTTCGAGGCGGCGTGCTCACCGGCGTGCTGCTGGCGGTCGCGCGGATCATCGGCGAAACGGCGCCCTTGCTGTTCACCGCGCTGAACAACCAGTTCTTCAGCGCCGACATGGGCCGTCCGATGGCGAACCTGCCGGTGGTGATCTACAACTTCGCGATGAGCCCCTACGAGAACTGGCAGAAGCTCGCCTGGGGCGGCGCCGCGCTGATCGCGCTGATCGTGCTGGGCATCAACGTGCTCGCCAGGGTGGCGTTCCGCGACAAGTTGCGCACCTGAGCCCGAACGGAAAGACCGAATGAACTCCGCTCCCCAGACCGTTCCCGCGCCCGTCATCGAGGTCAGGAACCTGTCGTTCTTCTACGGAAAGTTCCAGGGCCTGACCGAGGTGTCGCTCGACATCGCGCGCAACCGCGTCACCGCCTTCATCGGGCCCTCTGGGTGCGGCAAGTCGACGCTGCTGCGCACGTTCAACCGGATGTTCGACCTCTATCCGAACCAGCGCGCAGTCGGCGAGATCCGCTTCAATGGCCGCAACATCCTCGACCCGTCGCAGGACGTGAACCTGCTGCGCGCGAAGGTGGGAATGGTGTTCCAGAAGCCGACGCCGTTCCCGATGACGATCTTCGAGAACATCGCGTTCGGGGTGCGCCTGTACGAGAGCCTGGCGGGCGACGCGATGCAGGAGCGCGTCGAGTGGGCGCTTCGCAAGGCCGCGCTGTGGGAGGAGGTCAGGGACAAGCTCGACCAGAGCGGGCTGAGCCTGTCGGGCGGCCAGCAGCAACGGCTGTGCATCGCGCGTATGGTCGCGGTCAAGCCCGAGGTGCTGCTCCTCGACGAGCCGACCAGCGCGCTCGACCCGATCTCGACCGCGAAGGTCGAGGAGCTCGTCAACGAGCTCAAGGACGAATACACGATCGCCATCGTCACGCACAACATGCAGCAGGCGGCCAGGATCTCCGACTACACTGCCTACATGTACCTGGGCGAGCTGGTCGAGTTCGGCCGCACCGACGAGATCTTCATCAAGCCGAGGAAGAAGGCGACCGAGGACTACATCACCGGCCGGTTCGGCTGACGCACCGAGCGAGCGAGACACATGCTGCAGGAACACACCCACCGCCAGTTCGACACCGACATCGACGTGCTGCGCAGCGCTGTGACGATGATGGGCGGCCTGGTCGAGCGTCAGCTCGTGCGCGCGATCGACGCGGTGCGGCTGCGCGACCTCGACCTCGTCGCGCAGGTGCTCGCCGACGAGCAGAAGGTCAACCAGTTGCAGGTCGAGTCCGACCTGCGCTGCAACCAGACGATCGCCCGGCGCCAGCCGATCGCGATCGACCTGCGCGAGATCATCGCGGTCATCCACACGATCAACGACCTCGAGCGCATCGGCGACGAGGCGAAGAAGATCGCGCTGAAGGCCCGCGTGCTGCACCTGGCCGAGTCGCCGATCGCGATGGACCGCATCGAGCAGATGTCGTCGCTGGTCCGCGGCATGCTCGATTCGGCGATCGACGCATTCGTGCGCCACGACACGACGGTCGCCGGCGTGCTCGGCCAGCGCGACGACGAGGTCGATGCGCTGCGCGACGCGCTGATCGAGGAGCTGGTGGCGACGATGTCGTCGCACCCGGAGACGGTGTCACCGTGCCTGGCGCTGATCTTCGTCGTGCAGTCGATCGAGCGCGCGGGCGATCACGCGAAGAACATCGCCGAGTACGTGGTCAACGTGGTCGAGGGAATCGACCTGCGTCACGCGAGCCCGGCCGACAGCGGCGGCCCGCCCGCGTCCTGAGCGGCGTTGCCGCCTGCGCCGGCCGGCGGCGCCCCAACCGTGCCTGAGCGGGCCGCGGCGTCCGCGGAGGCCTGCGTGTCGGCGCCCGCGGCGCGCGGCGACGCCGGGTCGGCGAGCAGGCGCGCGGCCGGCAGGCACAGCGTGAAGGTGCTGCCGCGGCCCGGCGCGCTCTCGAACTCCAGCCGGCCCTGGTGCCGGTGCATGATCCGCTTGACGATCGCCAGGCCGAGCCCGGTGCCGCCGCTGGCGCGCGAGCGGCCGCGGTCGACGCGGTAGAAGCGCTCGGTGAGCCTCGACAGGTGCTCGGGCGCAATGCCGATGCCGGTGTCTCGTACCGAGATGCGCCCCTCGTTGTCCTGCACCCGCCACGTCATCGAGATCCGGCCGCCGTCGGGCGTGTAGCGGATCGCGTTGGTCAGCAGGTTGCGTATCGCGCTCTCGAGTTCGCCCGGCGCGGCCATCACGCGGCGCGGGCCGTCGAGTGCGAGGCCGAACTGGTGGCGCTCGCGCGACAGCGCGCGCGCCTCGTCGAGCAGCGCCTCGAGCAGCCGCTGCAGGTCGACCTGCTCCTCCTCCAGCTCGTCGGCGCCGCTCTCGAGCGACGACAGCATCAGCAGGTCGTCGACCAGCCTCTGCATGGTCTGGCTCTGCTTGAGGATCGAGCCGAGGTACTCGCGGCGCGCGGCCTCGTCGAGCTCGAGCGTGAGCAGCGTCTCGGCAAAGCCGGCGATGACCGTGATCGGCGTGCGGATCTCGTGCGAGACGTTGGCCACGAAGTCGCTGCGCATCGCGTCGAGCTTGGCCTGGTTGGTCACGTCGCGGGTGATCAGCAGCTTCTGGTCGCCTTGCGCGCGGTGCAGCCGGAGCTCGTGGGTGCGGCCCGGATGGCGCGGCAGCTGCACGCGCATCGTGCTGCCCGACTCGTTGGCTTCGAGGAAGCGTGCGAACTCGGGCTGGCGGATGAAGTGGTGGATCGGCCGGCGGGTGCCGAAGATGCCGTGCAGGCTCTCGGCCGCCTCGTTGGCCCACAGCACGTGGTCGTAGCGGTCGAGGACGACCAGGCCGTCGGGCAGCCGGTCGACCGCCGCGTGGATGCGCTCGAGCTCCGAGCCGAGCTCGTTGCGCGTGTCGGTCTCCTGGCGCACGAAGCGCGCCAGCCGCGTCACGATCGGCCGCCACGGACCGATGCCGGCCGGCAGCGCGCGATTGCGCGGCAGCGACGACCAGTGGTGCAGCCGAACCAGGTACAACGACTGCACGACCGCGTAGGCGACGAAGACGGTGGCGAACCACCAGATCGCGAACGTCTGCGAGACGTACAGGTCGAGCCCGGCGCCGATGGCGACGACCAGGGCGATGGCGGCGAGGCTGCGCAGGAACAGGCTCAAGGGGACTGTCTCGACGGCGTTTGCGGGACTCAGCGGGGCAGGAAGCGGTACCCCCCACCGCGCACGGTCTCGATCAGCCGGTCGTGGCCCCCCGGCGACAGCGCCAGACGAAGGCGACGGATGTGGACGTCGACCGTGCGCTCCTCAATATACACGTGATCCCCCCAGACATTGTCGAGCAGCCGCGTGCGCGAGAGCACGCGATCGGGGTTCCTCATGAAGAAATGCAGCAGCCGGAACTCGGTGGGGCTCAACTCGAGCGTGCGCTCGCCGGCGTAGACGCGGAAGGTCGCGGGCTCGAGCCGCAGGCCGGCGATCTCGATCGGGTCCTCCGAGGCCTCGGGCGAGGCGCGGCGCAGCAGCGCGCGCACGCGCGCCAGCAATTCGCGCGGCGAGAACGGCTTGGTGACGTAGTCGTCGGCGCCCACGTCGAAGCCCTGCAGCTTGTCGCCCTCCTGCGCGCGGGCGGTCAGCATGACGATCGGCAGCTTCGCGGTACGCGTCTCGGCGCGCAGCTTCCTGGCGAACTCGATGCCCGACTGGCCGGGGAGCATCCAGTCGAGCAGCACCAGGTCGGGCAGCCCGGCGTCGAGCTGGATGCGGGCGGCTTCGGCGGTCTCGGCTTCGCTCACCGTGTAGCCGGCGTGGCGGAGGTTCACCGCGATCAGCTCGCGGATGGCCGGCTCGTCCTCGACGATCAGGATCTTGGCGTTCACGGCGCCAGATTATGACTCGGGTGTGACGCAGCCGTGACAGCGGCGTGGCCGTGAGGCCGGGAACGATCGGGCGAGCGGCTCAGCGCGGCGCGTCGCGCCACCGATAGCGGCGCAGCGGCGTCGACCCCGCATCGGAGCATCCGAGTGCGAGCGTCCAGCTGCCCGACTCGATCGGCAGCGCGTCGGCAAAGGTGTCCAACGGGCGGCGCGCGTCGCGCCGCGCGCCGCGCACCAGCGTCGCGTGCAGGTGCAGCGCGCGCTCGTCGAAGGCGATGCCCGCGTCGCGCAGCCGCTGCTGCAGCTGCGCGGCGAGCTGCGCGGGCCAGGCGGGACGGCTCGAGTCGGCGTCGTCGGTTTCGGGTGCACCCCGCGGGCTTGCCGGCCCCGCCCAGAGCAGCCCGCGGCCGAAGGTTCCCAACCGCGTCAGCGGCATCGCCGGCCAGCGCGGCGCGAGGCCGTCGAGCAGGGATGCCAGCGTCGCCTCGTCCTCGAGCGGCCGCTCGCCGACGAAGACCAGCGTGAGGTGGACGTCGCCGGGCGCCAGCGGACGCCCGCCCAGGCCCTCGGCGAGGCGCGCGGCGAGCGCACCGAGGCTCCGTGCCGCGCCGGCATCGGGGCGCAGCGCATAGAAGTAGCGCGCCTTCACGGGTACCTGCCGCGCGGGGCCGCCCCGGCGTGCCTCAGGCAGGCGGGGCGCGGCCGTAGACGTCGTCGAAGCGCACGATGTCGTCTTCGCCGAGATAGTCGCCGCACTGCACCTCGATCATCACCAGCTCGACGACGCCGGGGTTCTCGAGCCGATGCTTCGAGCCGATCGGGATGTAGGTGGACTCGTTGGCGGAGACCAGGAACGTGCGCTCGTCGCAGCTCACCTTCGCGGTGCCCGAGACCACGATCCAGTGCTCGCTGCGGTGGTGGTGCATCTGAAGCGACAGCGCCTGCTTCGGCTTGACCTCGATGCGCTTGATCTTGAAGCGGGGGCCCTCCTGGAGCACCGTGTACGTGCCCCAGGGCCGCGCGACGGTGCGGTGCAGCCGCGCCGCCTCGTGTCCCTTCGACTTCAGTCGCCCGACGATCTCCTTGACCTGCTGGCTCGCGTCCTTGCTGGCGACCAGCAGCGCGTCGGGCGTGTCGACCACCAGCAGGTTCTCCACCCCCACCGCCGCGACCAGCCGGTCCTCGCTCTGGATGTGCGTGTTCTTCGAGCCGACCAGCATCGTCTCGCCGAGCGTGGTGTTGCCGTCGGCGTCGGGCTCGAGCTGTTCGGACACGGCCTTCCAGGAACCGATGTCGCTCCAGTTGAAGCGCGACGGCAGCACGACGACGCCGTCGGCCTTCTCCATCACCGCGTAGTCGATCGAGATGCTCGGGCAGGCGGCGAAGGCTTCGGCGGCGATCGGCAGCTTCTGGTCGGTGGCCGCCGCGCGGCTCGCTTCCCACGCGTCGCGCGCGGCCGCGAACACCGCGGGCGCGTGCGCCTGGAGCGCGTCGAGGATCGTCTTCGCGCCGAAGCAGAACATGCCGCTGTTCCAGACGAAGTTGCCGGCGGCGAGGAATTGCATCGCGCGCGCCGCGTCGGGCTTCTCGACGAAGCGGCGCACCTTCAGCGCGGCCCCCGGCAACGCGTCGCCGGTTTCGATATAGCCGAAGCCCGTCTCCGGCGCCGTCGGGCGGATGCCGAACAGCACGATCGCGCCGCCCTCGGCGAGCTCGGCGGCCTGCCGCGCGCTCTCCTGGAACGCGGTCTCGTCGGGGATCAGGTGGTCGGCCGGCAGGACGAGCATCGTCGCGCCGGGATCGATCGACTGCGCCCACAGTGCCGCCATCGCGATCGCCGGGGCGGTGTTGCGCCCGACGGGCTCGAGCAGCTGCACGATCCGGTGGCCTTCGGCGGCCGGCAGCGTGTCGATTTCCTCGCGGGTCTTGAAGAAGTACTCGGCGTTGGTGACGATCGCCGCCAGGTGCCCGTCGGCCAGCGGCAGCGAGCGCCTGAGCGTGCGCTGCAGCAGGCTCAACTCGCCACCCAGCTTCATGAACGGCTTCGGAAACGCCTCGCGCGACACCGGCCAGAGCCGCGTGCCGGCGCCGCCCGAAAGGATGACGGGAATCAGCATGATGGGAGACGACCGACGCTAGTCTGCATCCCGAGGATTGTACGGCTCGCACCGGGCGGGCATGCGACACTCCGCACATTCAGGCCTCGATGACGGCGACGGAGGGCGGATCTTGGGCGACGGGGGGCGGCGGGTGCTGGTGACCGGGGGCGCGGGCTACATCGGCTCGCACACGGTGGTCGAATTGCTGCAGGCAGGCTGGGATGTCGTGGTGCTCGACAACCTCTGCAACGCCAGCGCCGAGTCGCTGCGCCGCGTCGAGCGGATCACCGGGCGCGAGGTGCCGCTGGCGCGCGCCGACGTCCGCGACGAGGCGGCGCTCGCGGCGCTGTTGCGCTCGAAGCGCTTCGATGCGGCGATCCACTTCGCCGGGCTGAAGTCGGTCGGCGAGTCGGTCGCGCGACCGCTCGAGTACTACGACAACAACGTGTCCGGCACCGTGACGCTGCTGCGCGCGATGGCCGCGGCCGGCGTGCGCCGAATCGTGTTCAGTTCGTCGGCGACCGTCTACGGCGACCCCGAGCGGGTACCGATCGCCGAGGACGCGCGCACGGGCCCGACCAACCCGTATGGCCGCACCAAGCTGATGATCGAGCAGGTGCTGGACGATCTCGCGCTGGCGGACGCCGGGTGGTCGATCGGCATCCTGCGCTACTTCAACCCCGTCGGCGCGCACGAGAGCGGGCTGATCGGCGAGGATCCGCGCGGCGTGCCGAACAACCTGATGCCGTTCGTGAGCCAGGTCGCGGTGGGGCGCCTGCCGCAACTGTCGGTGTTCGGCGGCGACTGGCCGACGCCCGACGGCACCGGGGTGCGCGACTACATTCACGTGGTCGACCTGGCGCGCGGCCACCTGGCGGCGCTAGACCGCGTGTTCGCGGCTTCCGGCGCGTTCACCGTCAACCTGGGCACCGGCACCGGCTATTCGGTGCTCGAACTGGTGCGCGCGTTCGAGCAGGCGAGCGGCCGCAAGGTGCCGTACCGGATCGTCGATCGCCGCCCCGGCGACATCGCCGCGTGCTACGCCGATCCGTCGGCGGCCGCGTCGCTCCTCGGTTGGCGCGCCACGCTCGGGCTCGAGCGCATGTGCGCCGACGCGTGGCGCTGGCAGCAGGGCAACCCGCAGGGTTTCGGCGAGGCTTAGCGGCGACGCTGCTCGCGCGCGCGGAAGGTCTGCGCGTGCAAATGCGCGGGCGAAGGGCCGACTGGCGGTGGGGCGCTGTTGGCCACTGGCGCGCCGGGTGCTTGCCCCCGCTTCGCGGGGGTGCCCTGCGATGCTCGGAGCGCCGGCCTGCGCGGCGAAACTCGCTGCGCGAGCTCCGCTCAGACAATCGCCGCGAGTCAGAGGAACGATGCGCGCTTCGCGCGCAGGCCGGCGCTCCTGCGCTTCTCGGCTGCGCACAAGGCGCGCCAGTGGCCAACAGCGCCCCACCGCCAGTCGGCCCTTCGCCCGCGCATTTGCCGATACCGTCGTGGTGCTCGTGGGCACCGTCGGAAGTCTCGCGGCGTTCGTGGGCAGCGCTCGGAGCGTTCGTGAGCAGTGACCCCGTCTACGCTCCGAGCGCCACCGACGTTGAATGAGCGGCAGGCAGCCGCGCCTCAGAATTCGAGGTTGTCGATCAGTCGCGTCGTGCCGAGCCGTGCGGCGCCGAGCGCGACCAGCGTGCCGGGGGCGGCGAGGTCGGCGGCCTGCGGGGGCGCGAGGTCGGCGCGGCGGCGCACCGCCAGGTAATCGGGCTTCCAGCCGCGGGCCTGGAGATCTGCGGCGGCCTGGCGCTCGGCGTCGGCGAGCGCCTGTGGCGATCCGGCTTGCGCCGCGCGCTGCGCGAGCGCCTGCAGCACGCGCGCGAGTGCCGGCGCCTCGGCGCGCTCGGCGGCGCCCAGGTAGCCGTTTCGCGACGACATCGCGAGCCCGTCGGCCTCGCGCATCGTCGCGCCGGGCACGATCGTGATCGGCAGGTTGAACTGCTCGACCATCCGGCGCACCACCATCAGCTGCTGGTAGTCCTTCATGCCGAACACCGCTGCGGCCGGCTGAACACAGCCGAACAGCTTGAGCACGACCGTGGCCACGCCCTCGAAGAAGCCGGGGCGGAACTCGCCTTCGAGGATGTCGCCCAGCCCGCGAGGGGTGCTCACCCTGAACGCTTGCTCGACCGGGTAGAGCTCGCGCTCGTCGGGTGCGAACAGCAGGTCGCAGTCGACCGAGCGCAACTTGTCGCAGTCGGCCTCGAACGTGCGCGGATAGCTGGCGAAGTCTTCGTGCGGCGCGAACTGCAGCCGGTTCACGAAGATGCTCGCCACCAGGGGCCGCCCCACAGCCTTGCCCAGCCGCATCAGCGACAGGTGGCCTTCGTGCAGGTTGCCCATCGTCGGGACGAAGGCGGCGCTGCGGGTCGCCCCGAGGGCGGCGCGCAAGTCGCTGACGGTGCGGACGATCTGCATGGCGGGTCACTCCCCGATGCTGAAGAAGCTGCGCCGGCCGCGCATCTCGCCCAGCTGGCGCACCAGCGTCGCGAAGTCCTCGTCGCGCTCGATCGGGTTCAGGTGCTCGGTGTTCACGATCAGCAGCGGCGCGGCATCGAAGTGGTGAAAGTAGCGACTGTACGCGTCGGCGAGCGCGCGCATGTAGGCGTCGGAAATCCCGGCCTCCATCGGCAGGCCGCGCTCGAGCACGCGCCGCACCAGCGTGTCGGGCTGCGCCTGCAGGTAGATGACCAGGTCGGGCTGCGGCGCCTGCGGGCGCAGGCTGTCGAAGATCTGCTGGTACAGCCTGAGTTCGTCGTCGTCCAGCGTCAGTCGCGCGAACAGCGGATCCTTGTCGAGCAGGAAGTCGCCGACCATCGCCTGCGAGAAGAGGTCCTGCTGCGCAAGGTCGCGCAACTGGTTGACGCGCTGGAACAGGAAGAAGAGCTGCGTGGGCAGCGCAAAGCGGCGGCTGTCGCGATAGAACCGCTCGAGAAACGGATTGCCCGACGGGTCTTCGAGCACCGGCTGCGCCCCGAAGCGCTCTGCCAGCTTGCGCGCGAGCGAAGTCTTGCCGGCGCCGATCGGTCCTTCGACGACGATGTGCCGGTACTTCGCGAACGGGGACGTCAGGGTGGTCGCGGTGCTCATGAGCGGAAGATGAAGTAGACGGCGCCGAGCATGCACAGCGCGGCCCACAGGTAGTCGAGCTTGATGGGCTGGTTCATGTAGAAGACTGCGAAGGGAACGAACACCGACAACGTGATCACTTCCTGGACGATCTTGAGTTGCGGCAGCGTGAAGTAGCCGTATCCGATGCGGTTGGCCGGCACCTGCAGCAGGTACTCGAACAGCGCGATGCCCCAGCTCGCCACCGCCGCGAACCACCACGGGCGGGTGGCGAGGTCTTTCAGGTGCGCGTACCAGGCCACCGTCATGAAGACGTTGGAGGCGGCCAGCAGGAGCACCGTCTGCAGCGGAACCGGCAGGTTCATCGCGCGGCTCCGGCCGGCGCGCGCCGGGGCAGGGCGCCGACGCGCTCGATGCGCTGGCCCGCGCAGCCGGCGAGCAGGTCCGCGACGCGGCCGCGACCGGGCACGACGAGTCCCGCGTCGAGCTCGGCGAGTGGCGCCAGCACGAACGCGCGCAGGTGCATCCGCGGATGCGGCAGCGTCAGCGATGGCGAATCGACGCGCAGCGGGCCCGTCGCGTCGGACGCGAGCAGCAGGTCGAGGTCGAGCGTGCGCGGCGCGTTGCGCCAGGGGCGCAGGCGCCCCTCGGCGGCCTCGATCGCGAGCAGCCGCTCGAGCAGCGCCGCCGGCGACAGCGTGGTCTCGACCTCGGCGACCGCGTTGAAGAAGTCGGGCCCCTGCGCCTCGACCGGCTCGCTGCGGTACAGCGACGAGACGCGCTCGATCCGTGTCGCGGCCAGCGAGTCGATGGCATCGAGTGCCCGCCCGATCGACGCGGCGGCGTCGCCGAGGTTGGCGCCGAGGCCGATCCAGGCGCGCATCGCGGTGCTCACGCCGGGGGTTTCGGCTCGGCCGGCGGCGCCTGCGCCCCGGCCGGCGTTTCCGTCCCTGCCCGCGGTTCGGCGGCCTCGCCGTCTGCCGCGCCTTCGCGCGGGCCGCCGCGCCGGCTGCCGCTGCGCCGGCGCCGCTTCTTCGCGGCACCGCCCGCGGGCTTCGGCGCACGCGCCAGCATCGCCTCGCGCTCGTCGGTGTCGGCGGCGGCGAACGCGCTCCACCAGTCGCCCAGTTCGGCCGGCGCCTCGCCGGACTGGCAGCGCAACTGCAGGAAATCGTAGGCGGCGCGGAACCGGGGGTGCGCAACCAGCGTATGCGGCGAGCGGCCCGTGCGACGTTCGAAGCGCGCCTGCATCATCCAGATCTCGCGCATGTCGGCGATGAAGCGGCGCTGGATCGCGATCCGTTCGGCCTGCTCGTCGAGCACCGAATCGATCGCGGCCGACAGCGCCGGGATGGAGTGCTCGCCGCGCGCGACGCCGGCCTGCCAGCGCATGCGCACCGGCTGCCACAACAGCGAGGCGAACAGGAACCCCGGCGACGTCGTCTTGTCGGCGCGCACCCGCGCGTCGGTGGCCGCCAGCGCCGCCGTGACGAAGCGCTCGTCGTCGGGCTGCTCGAGGATCAGGTCGAGCATCGGCAGCAGGCCGTGGTGCAGGCCCTCGCGGCGCAGCTCCTGGAGGCAGGCCATCGCGTGGCCCGACAGCAGCAGCTTGAGCATCTCGTCGAACAGCCTCGCCGCCGGCACGTTGTGGACGAGGTCGGCGAGCTCGCGGATCGGGGTGCGCGTCTTGGGCTCGACCTTGAAGCCGAGCTTGGCAGTGAAGCGCGCCACGCGCAGCATCCGCACCGGGTCCTCGCGGAAGCGCGAGGTCGGGTCGCCGATCATGCGCAGCGTCTTGTGCTCGAGGTCGCGCACGCCGTTGTGGTAGTCGAGAATCGTGTCGGCGACCGGGTCGTAGTACAGCGCGTTGATCGTGAAGTCGCGCCGCGCGGCGTCCTCGGCCTGCGTGCCCCAGACGTTGTCGCGCAGCACGCGCCCGTGCTCGTCGGTCTCGGCGGCGTCCTGGATCGCGCGGAAGGTCGAGACCTCGATCGTCTCGCGGCCAAACATCACGTGGACGATCTGGAAGCGCCTGCCGATGATGCGCGAGCGCCTGAACAGCGCTCGCACCTGGTCGGGCGTCGCGTCGGTGGCGACGTCGAAGTCCTTCGGCTTCAGGCCGAGCATCAGGTCGCGTACGCCGCCGCCGACCACGTAGGCCTTGAACCCCGCCTGCTGCAGCCCCTGGCAGGTGCGCATCGCCGCGTCCGAGACGTCCTCGATGTGGACCCCGTGCTCCGATCCGCGATACGACTTCGGCTTGTTGCGAACCGCGGCGCGCGGCGCCTTGCGGTTCAGGATGCGGTCGATCAGCTTCTTGATCATTCGAACAGCCTGATGACCGGCCAGCCGCGCTCGCCGGCAAGGGCGGTCAGCCGCGGGTCGGGATTGGTGGCGACCGGATCGGTGACGCGCTCGAGCAGCGGCATGTCGTTGACCGAGTCGCTGTAGAAGAACGAGCGGGCGAAGCCCGCCCAGTCCCGCCCCAGCGACGCGAGCCACTCGTCCGTGCGCCGCACCTTGCCTTCGCGGAACGACGGCGTGCCGCGCGGGCGCCCGGTGTAGCGGTCGTCGAGCAACTCGATGCCCGTGGCGATCAGGTGCTCGACGCCGAAGGCGCGGGCGATCGGCGCCGTGACGAACTCGTTGGTCGCGGTGACGATTGCGCACAGGTCGCCGCGGATGCGATGGCGGTCGACCAGCGCGCGCGCCGACGGCCGGATCGCCGGGGCAATCACCTCGTCCATGAACTGCCGGTGCCAGGCGTCGAGCTGGCTGCGCGGGTGCGCGGCCAGCGGTGCGAGCTGGAACGCCAGGAATTCGTGGATGTCGAGGGTGCCGGCGTGGTATTGCTCGAAGAACAGGTCATTGCGCCGCTCGTACTCGGCGCCGTCGACGACACCCAGGCGGATCAGGAAGCGCGCCCACTCGTAGTCGCTGTCGATCGGCAGCAGCGTGTAGTCGAGGTCGAACAGCGCCAGCGTGGGGCCCGTCGGCTGTGCCGGAGGGGAGCTCGGAGTTTCGCTCGGGTGCATGGTGTCAGCCGGATTTTATCAGCGCGCCGGCGGCATCCAGTTCGCGCAGCAGCGGCAGCGTGATCGCGCGCTTGCGCTCGAAGGCGTGACGGTCGAGTGCATCGAACAGCCGCAGCAGCGCTCGGATGTCGCGCGAGGTGTGCCCGATCAGCCACGGCACGACGTCGGAGGAGATCGCCACGCCGCGCTCGGCGGCCACGCGATTGAGCACCGCCGCCTTCTCGTCGTCGCTGAGCAGCTGCAGCCGGTAGACCAGGCCGGAGCCCAGCCGCGTGCGCAGGTCGTCGCGCAGCGCCAGCGCCAGCGGCGGTTGCGCGCCAGCGGCGACCACGGCGAGGCCCGGCTGCGCGCGCGCGTGGTTGATCAGCTGGAACACGCGTTGCTGGCGCTCGTCGTCGAGCCGGTCGCAGTCGTCGATGGCCACGATGGTCGTCGCCTGCGGCGCCGCAGGTTCGCCCGGCGCGAGGGCGACGGCCGAGAACGCGTCGGGCGGCGAGTCGGGGCCCAGCACGCGCGGCGCGCCGACCAGTGCCTGAAGCAGGTGGCTCTTGCCGCAGCCGGGCTCGCCCCACAGGTAGATCAGCCTGGCGCCGGACAGCCCCGCGCCCTCGCGCATCAGGCGCAGTTGCGCGAGCACCTCGCCGTTGCGGCCCACCACGAAGTTCTCGAGCGACGGCGCCTCGATGCGATGCAGGTCGAGCGGCAACTGGTACATGCCGCCCGTTGCGCCGGCATCGGGTGCGCTGGGCGCGCCGGAGGTCACCTTAGCCACGATGGTAGAACTCGCTCGCTCTCCAGGCCGCCAGCAGCCGCCGCAGCCCGACCGCCGTCACCGCCGCCAGCGGCAGTGCGAGCAGCACGCCGACGAAGCCGAACAGCGACCCGAAGGCCAGCAGCGCGAAGATCACCGCCACCGGGTGCAAGCCGATGCGCTCGCCGACCAGCCGCGGCGTGAGCCAGGTGCTCTCGACCACTTGCGCGACGCCGTAGATCGAGGCCACCCAGACCGCGCCGGCCAGCGGGCCGAGCTGCAGCATGCCGGCGACCAGCGCGAACACGAAGCCGGTGGCGAACCCGATGTACGGAATGAAGATCAGCAGGCCGCTCAGCACGCCGATCGGCAGCCACAGCTCGAAGCCGGCGACCAGCAGCCCGATCGAGAACCAGACCGCCAGCGACAGCATGACCAGCAGCTGCCCGCGCAGGTACTGGCCGAGCAGCGTGTCGGTCTCGTCGAGCACCTCGTCGATCGGGCGCACCCAGCGCGGCGGGATCAGCGTGCGCGAGCGCGCCACCAGTTCCGGCCAGTCGGTGAGCAGGTAGAACAGCACCACCGGCACCAGGAACAACGTTCCGAGCACCTGCAGCGCCGCGCCCCAGCCGGAGCGCGCGTAGCCCAGCAGCGTCGCGAACCAGTCCTCGCCGCTGTCGGCGAGCTGGCCGGCCAGCCACTCGCGCAGCGACGCGACGTCGAGCTTCAGGCTGAGCCCGAGGGTCTGGTTCAGCCACGGCAGCAGCCGCTCCGAAATCGACGCGGCGAGCGCCGGGAACTGGCGGCGGATCAGCGCGATCTCCTGCTGGGTGATCGGCACCAGGATCAGCAGGATCGCCAGCAGCGCCAGCAGCGCGACCAGGATTACCCCCAGCGCCGCCGGCGTGCGCGGGATGCCGCGCGCCTGCAGCCAGCGTACGCCGGGCGCCAGCACGTAGGCGAGGATCGCGGCCGCGACGAAGGGCGTGAGGATCGGGCCGAGCGCGACCAGCGCCCACACCAGCAGTGCGGCGACCACGGTCCACAGCGCGGTCTGGCGCTGGCGGGCAGTCAGGGGCATGTTCGGAGAACCGTCTTTCCGGGCGGTTGAGAGGCGCGCCGCAGGGCCCTCGGGCGCCTGCGCCGACCGGCTACAATCGCATCGATGACGAGGCGGTGGCGGCCCGGCCGGGCGCGTCCAGACCGTCATTCTATCGGCCGCCGCCGGCGTGCCATCCACGGATCGGGTCGCCATGGGCTCCACGCTGTCAGGCTCTTCGCTTTCTTACCGGGACGCCGGCGTCGACATCGACGCGGGCGACGCGCTGGTCGACCGCATCAAGCCCCTGGCGCGCCGCACGATGCGCGACGGGGTGCTGGCCGGCATCGGCGGATTCGGCGCGTTGTTCGAGGTGCCGAAGCGCTACCGCGAGCCGGTGCTGGTGTCGGGCACCGACGGCGTCGGCACCAAGCTCAAGCTCGCCTTCGCGCTGGACGGGCACGACACCGTCGGTATCGACCTGGTCGCGATGAGCGTCAACGACATCCTGGTGCAGGGCGCCGAGCCGCTGTTCTTCCTCGACTACTTCGCCTGCGGCAAGCTCGACGTCGAGGTCGCCGCGCGCGTCGTCGGCGGCATCGCGCGCGGTTGCGAGCAGGCCGGTTGCGCGCTGATCGGCGGCGAGACGGCCGAGATGCCCGACATGTATCCGGCCGGCGAGTACGACCTGGCCGGCTTCGCCGTCGGCGCCGTCGAGAAGTCGGCGATCATCGACGGCTCGCGCGT
>JAHBZV010000028.1 GCA_019635275.1 Burkholderiaceae bacterium
TCTTCTCGGCCTTCTCGAGGTAGTTCGCGTAGATGTTGGTCGCCTTGTTCGCCACGCTCAGGCCGGCGGCGCCAGCCTTCAGGCCCGCTTCGGCCGCCTGCTGGAAGCGGCCAGCGTGGTAGTCGATCCACGCGGCGATCACGGCATCGTCCTTCGGGAAGGGCTCGCAGTCGCCGCGGTGCAGCCGCGCCCAGTGCTTCTTCAGCGTGGCGGGCGTGTATTCGTACTTCTTGTCGGCGTGGGGAAACGCGGTCCATCTGGCCATGGTCGGCTCCTGCTGCGGGTTCGTGGGTTCAGCTGCGGATGTATTCGTTCGACAGGCGGGCGAACAGCTCGCGGCCCTGCGGCTCGAGCCACGGCGCGAGCATCGACAGCACCTGGTAGGCACCGCGGGCCATCGCCGCGTTCTGGTAGTCGGCCTCTCCGAAGCGTCGGGCGTTGCGGATGTACTCGAACGACAGCCAGTAGGTCGCGACGACCACCATGTTGGTGGCGAGCGACTCGACCTCGCGGCCCCCGCCGCTCAGCGAACCGCTCGCCGCGAGCGACTGGCACAGCGCGCGTGCGGCGGCGGTCTTGCGGTCGACGATCGAGCGGAAGTGCATCTCGAGGCGCCGGTTGCGCGACAGCAGGTCGTTGAGATCGCGGTAGACGAAGCGGTAGCGCCAGATCGACTCGAACAGCAGGTGAAGGAACAGCCACGCGTCCTCGAAGTGGATCTCGCGCTTCAGCGGGCCGTCGAGCAACGGGTCGATCTCGCGCTCGAACTGCTCGAACAGCGCGCCGACGATGTCGTCCTTGTTGCGGAAGTGGTAGTAGAGATTGCCGGGACTGATGTTCATCTCGTCGGCAATGGCGCTGGTCGTGACGTTGGGCTCGCCCAGGTCGTTGAACAGCCGCAGCGAAAGCTCCAGGATGCGCTCACGGGTGCGCCGCGGCGGCTTTCGCTGCATGCTTCCTCCGTCGGGTGATCGGCCGCGGTGCGGCACGTGGACCGTGATCCGCGGCGCCCGCCGCGCATCCACTGGGCGCGATCTTACCGTGACCGGACCCGCCCGACGCGACGCCGCGCGCCGGCGCTCGGGTACGGGCGGCCGGCTCAGCCCACGGTGCCGGCCCTGCGCGTGCTCACGATCTCGATCGCGCGATCCAGGTCGTCCAGCGTGCGTCCGAGGCGATCGAGGGCGGCGCCGGTGCGTGTCAGCCGTGCGTGCGCGTCGGTGCGCAGCTCGCGAACGAGTCGCCGCGCGGGATGGCGAAGGACGGCGGCGTTGATCGACAGGCCGTGCCGGCGCAATACCGGGTCGAGTTCGGCCTGGCGCGCGAGCAGGTCGGCGCGGGTGGCCAGGTACGCGTGCTCGCACAGCCGGCGCCGGCTCGACAGGCTGAAGATATTCGTGAAGAAGGTGTCGGCGTCGTCGCGGCGCGGCTCGAACAGCACGACGTCCGAACCCGGATGCGTGACGCGGTACTTCGCCAGGCCGACGGTCATGCGCGAGCGGATCGCCGTGCGGATCGTCTGGGCCATGACGGTGCTGATGCCCGAGCGCGACACGCGACGCGCCCCTGCGTGCCCCGCGTAGTAAGGCACCAGCGGGTTGACGCACAGCACCAGGCCGACGCCGTATTCCAGGGGCACCGACGCGTGGACCGTCTTGTTCAGCGCGCCGTCGAGATAGTGGCGGGCGCCGATCCGCACCGGTGCGAACAGGCCGGGGACCGCGCTCGAGGCGATCGCCGCCCTGGAAATCGGGATGTGGTCGTACCCGGGTGCGCCGAACTCGACCGGGTCGCCCGAGTCGATGTCGGTCGCGACGATGCGCAACGGCGCGCGGGTGTGGCGGAAGTCGTTCGTGCGCCCCGGCTGCGTGAGCAGGTGCGCGAGCTTGCGCTCGGCCGGGCTTCCGTCGACGAGTCCGTTGGGCAGCATGCGCAGCCCGCGTTCGACGGCCCGCCAGAACGCCGCCTGCGGACCGAGCAACGCCTCGTTCAGCCCGGCGCCGACCGATGCGCTGACGCCCGATGGGGCGGCGCGCAGCGCGCGGCGCCACTCCCGGTAGGCCGGGCGAAGCATGAGCGCCGGATCGAACGCGGTCTCGGCGTCGTCGTCCTCGACGAACATGCGCACCATCCGGTGCGGCGAGACACCGTTGACGAGGCCTGCGGCGATGAACGCGCCGGCGCTCACGCCGACGTAGGCATCGAGCTGCGTGAGGTCGAGGCCGTCGATCGCCTCGGCCAGCGCGCACAGGGCGCCGAGCTCGTAGGCGGCGCCCATGAAGCCGCCGCCGGCCAGCGCCAGGCCGATGCGGCCCGGCGTGCCCGGTGGTGCGGGTTCGGTCGCCATCGCCCGGGCCGCGCCGCGCGACCTCGCTGCCGTGGTCAGGACGCAGCCTTCGCGCGACGCGCGGTTTTCTTCGCCGGGGCCTTGCGCGCCGCCGGAGCCTTGCGGGCCTTCGCCGGCGCCGCGCCGCTCAACGCCTGCACGCTGTCGTTCAGCGCTTCGACGCGTTTCATCAGCGACTGGATGTCCTTGCTGGTCGGAACGCCCAGGCGCGTAAGCGCGCGCGACACGCGGTCCTCGAAGACCTGCTCGAGCTTGTCCCAGGAATGCGTCGCCTGCTTGGTGATGTCGCCCGCCGCCTTGGTCATCTTGCCCGTTACCTCGCCGATCTTCTCTTCGGTCATGGCCCGGGTGCGTCGCTGGATGCCGACCCCTTCCTTGACCAGCGCCTCGAACACCTTGCCGCCTTCTTCCTGCGCCTTCGAGAACGCGCCGAGCCCGGCCAGCCAGATCTGCTGGGCGGAGTCGCGGATCGCCGAGGCCAGTTGCTTGCCCTCGGACTTGTTCTCCGCCATTGCCTTGAGTTTCTTCACCATGACGCTGTTCCTCGTCGTTGATGCGGCGGCACGGTGGCCGGCGCTGGGGTTGCCAATCAGGACCTCGCCTGCATCCGCAGTCTAGGCAGTGCCGCTAGAGCCGGCACACTAAAGGAGCACGGCCGCCGATACAATGGCCGGCGCGGGCAGCGCACGCGGTGCGTTGCGCGGCGAACCACCAACGCTGGAGTCGGGGGAGACCCATGAACTACTTCATCACCGGGGCGACGGGCTTCATCGGCCGCAGGCTGGTACGCAGGCTCCTCGAGCGTCGCGGCTCGGTCGTCTACTTCCTGGCTCGCGACGCATCCCCCGAGAAGCTGGCGCCGCTCTACGCCGCCTGGGGGGTGGACGCGACTCGCGCCATTGCCGTGGTGGGCGACATCGCCCAGCCCGGGCTCGGCATCCGCGCGGCCGATCGCAAGCGGCTCGACGGCAAGATCCGTCACATGTTCCACCTGGCGGCCATCTACGACCTGAAGGCCGGCGCCGAGGAGCAGGTTGCGGTGAACGTCGAGGGCACGCGCAACGTGGTCGCGTTCGCCAACGCGATCCGGGTCGGGTGCCTGCACCACGTGTCGTCGATCGCGGCGGCCGGGCTCTACGAAGGCGTGTTCCGCGAGGACATGTTCGAGGAGGCCGAGAACCTCGAGCACCCGTACTACGCCACCAAGCACGAGTCCGAGGGGATCGTGCGACGCGAGGCGAAGGTGCCGTTCCGCATCTATCGGCCGGGGCTGGTGGTCGGCGACTCACGCACCGGCGAGATGGACAAGATCGACGGCCCCTATTACTTCTTCAAGCTGATCCAGCGGCTGCGCCAGATCGTGCCGTCCTGGATGCCGACGATCGGCATCGAGGGGGGGCGCATCAACATCGTTCCGGTCGACTTCGTCGTCGCGGCGCTCGACCACATCGCGCACGCCCGGGGGCTCGACGGCGGCTGCTTCCACCTGGTCGACCCCGAGCCGATGCGGGTGGGCGACCTGCTCAACGCGTTCGCGAAGGCCGCGCACGCGCCGCTGATGTCGATCAGGGTGAACGCCGCGCTGATCGGGTTCATCCCGAAGAGCGTCAAGAAGGGGTTGCTGGCGCTCACGCCGGTGCGGCGCATCCGCAACGCGATCATGAAGGACCTCGGCCTGCCCGAGGACATCCTGCAGTTCGTGAACTATCCGACGCGCTTCGACTGCCGCGAGACGCTCGCGGCGCTCAAGGGCAGCGGGATCGAGTGCCCGCGCCTGGACGACTACGCCTGGGTGCTGTGGGACTACTGGGAGCGGCACCTCGACCCCGACCTCTTCATCGACCGGACGCTGAAGGGCCAGGTGGGCGGCAAGGTCGTGCTGATCACCGGCGGGTCCTCGGGCATCGGGCTGGCCGCCGCGCGCAGGATCGCCGCCGCCGGCGCGACCACCGTGATCTGCGGACGCGACGAAACCAAGCTCGACGAAGCCAGGCGCATCGTCGAGGCCGACGGCCACAAGCTGGTCACCTTCTCGGTCGACCTCGCCAGCACCGAGGATTGCGATCGCATGACGCGCTGGCTGGTCGACGAGTTCGGCGGCGTCGACGTGCTGGTCAACAATGCGGGCCGTTCGATCCGGCGCGGCATCGAGTCGAGCTTCGAGCGCTTCCACGACGTCGAGCGCACGATGCAGCTGAACTACTTCGGCGCGGTGCGCGTCACGATGGGCCTGCTGCCGAAAATGATCGAGCGGCGGCGCGGCCACATCGTCAACATCAGCTCGATCGGCGTGCTCACCAATGCGCCGCGCTTCTCCGCCTACGTCGCGTCGAAGTCGGCGCTCGACGCCTGGACGCGCTGCGCGGCCAGCGAGTTCGCCGACGTCGGCATCACGTTCACGACGATCAACATGCCGCTCGTGCGCACGCCGATGATTGCCCCCACCCGCCTGTACCAGAACGTGCCCACGCTCTCGCCCGAGGAGGCGGCCGACCTGGTGAGCCAGGCGATCGTCTACAAGCCGGTGCGCATCGCCACGCGCCTGGGCATCGCCGGCGAGGTGCTGCACGCGCTGATGCCGAAGATCATGCAGATCGTGATGAACACGTCCTTCCGGATGTTCCCGGACTCCGACGCGGCGAAGGGGGCCAAGGACGCGGCGGGCAAGCCGCCGCAGCTCAGTGCCGACCAGATGGCGTTCCAGCAGCTGATGCGCGGCATCCACTTCTAGCGCGACGGCGCACGCAGGGCAGTCCGGCAGCGCCTCGGCGAGGCGCCTGGGCCGCGCCTCAACCGCGCCCCGACGTCTCGATCGCCTCGAGCGCGCGGGCCCACACTCCGCGGTCGTAGGCCAGTTCGACGTGCCCGCGGGCAGTGAGCTCGATCGTCCGCGCGCCCTGCAGCGTCTGGATCGACTGCGGGGCGACGATGTTGTCGTGGTGCGAGAGGATCACCGTGAAAGGCGCGCGCGGTTGCCCGGCCTCGCGCGCGGCGAGCTCGCGCAGCCAGCCGCTGTCCAGGCGCATCTGCGAGACGTTGCGTCCGTATCCGAAGCGCGCCAGCCAGGTGCCGCGGTGCGGGGTGCCCAGCGTCACCACCGCGTCGATCGCGCCGCTGCCGTGTTGCGCGAGGAACGCACGCACCGCCAGCCCGCCCATGCTGTGGGCGACCACCGCGACCCGCTCGGCGCCGGTGCGGACGCGCAGGCGCTCGACGGCGGCCTCGACGAGCGGGACGTAGTCGTCGATCGGGCCGAACACCGGTTCGAGATTGACCGAATCGACCGCATGCCCGCGCTCGGTCAGCCAGCGCGCGAACGGGTGCCAGATGCCGCGATTGCAGAAGTAGCCGTGCACGAGCAGCACCGGCACGCGGTTGCACCCGGCGCCGCTGGGCAGGGGCCGGGCGCCGTAACGGATCTGCGCGTAGAAGAACGTGCGCAACGACGCGACGATTTCGCCGAGCCACGCGCGCAGCGCGGCGGCGAGGCCGGGGCGCAGGTCGGGGCGGGTGCGCCGCCGCAGCCACGCGCCAATGGTGAACTGCTTCCCGAGGATCGCCGCGTCGGCCAGCACCGGAACCGTGGCGGCGCCGAGCATCGCCAGCGCCGGATGCCAGTCGTGCGCGCGATGAAGCCACAGCGCCAGTTCCACGACGCCGAGCGCGATCGCCGCCACGAGCACGGCCAGCAGACGCTGCATCATCGCCGTCAGCCTGCCGGATCGGCGAGGCCGGGCGCGGCGCGACCGGTGAGCCGCGTGGCCAGGCCACTGGCCAGTCGGGCGGTGATGCCGTAGATCGAGAGCTGCGGATTGGCCCCGATCGACGTCGGGAAGATCGAGCCGTCGTGTACCGACACGTTGGCCAGCTGCCAGTGGACGCCGTCGGGCCGCGCGACGCCGCGCTGCTCGTCGCCGGCGATCGCGCAGCCGCCCATCACGTGCGCGGAGACGACGCGCAACAGCAGCGGCTTCATCGGCAGCGCGCCGATCGCGGCGCGCGCTTCGGGCCAGTTCCGGTAGCCGCCGGCCAGCTCGTGCACCGGGTAGACGGCCTTCGCGCCGGCCTCGAACTGGATCTGCGCCATCGTCAGCAGCGCGCGGCGCGCGCCTTCGAAGACGTAGTCGGTCAGCGGGTAGTCGAGCACCGGCGAGCCGTCCGCGCGCAGCTCGACGCGGCCGCCGGCAGCCTGCGGATGAAAGCCGTCGCGCAACAGCGCCAGCAGCGCGTGCGTGTGCGCGAAGTCCTTCATCTGCCGGGCGTGCTGGGGGCCGAAGCCCTGCAGCGTGGTCGCGAACAGCACCGGATGGATCGGCGGCGCTTCGAGCTTGTAGCCGATCGGCCCGTCGATCGGCTGGCCGTCGAGGAAGTGATCGCTGTAGATCGTCTGCGGCGCCCCCGAGAAGCCGTCGACACGCTGCTCGAAGGTCGCCGCCGACACCACGACGGGGTGCAGGAACGTGCGCGCGCCGGTCAGGCGGTGCGGGTCGGGAGCGTTGGATCGCAGCAGCAGGGCGGGGCTGTTGATGGCGCCGCCCGACAGCACGAAGTGCGTGGCACGGACCCGCGTGACGCGGCCGCTTGGCCGCAGGCCCTCGGCGTCGAGCCAGTGCACCTCGAGTGCGTCGGCCCGCCCGCCTGCAAGCTCGAGCCGTGCCGCCCGGGCCCGTGTGAACAGCGTGGCGCCCGCGTCCAGTGCGGTGGGCACCGTGGTCACGAGCATCGACTGCTTCGCGTTCGTCGGGCAGCCCATTCCGCAATAGCCGAGGTTCAGGCAGCCGCGAACGTTGCGCAGGATCGCGGGCGCCGGGATGCCGAGCTTTCCTGCCCCGCGTCGCAGCAGGTCGTTGTTCTCGTTCGGTGGCGCGAGCCACGGCCCGATCGACAGTCGCCGCTCGGCGCGTTCGAACCAGGGGAACAGTGCCTCGGGCGTGTAGTCGTCGAGGCCGTAGTGCTCGCGCCACCAGGCCAGCGTCGGCGCCGGCGTGCGGAAGCTCGATGTCCAGTTGACGGTCGTCGAGCCCCCGACGCAACGACCCTGGAGGATGTTGATCGCCTTGTCCTTGGTCTTGCGCGCGGCCGACTCCTGGTACAGCTGCGGATACGCATCGGCCTCGCGCATCCGGAAGTCGCGGGAGCTCTTGAGCGGGCCTTCCTCGATCATCAGTACGCGCAGGCCGGCGCGCGCGAGGATCTCGGCGGTGATGCCGCCCCCGGCGCCGGTGCCCACGATCGCCACGTCGCAATCGACCTGCTCAGGCAAGGCCGCGGCGGTGGCGTCCAGCACCTTCCAGCCGCGTGCAAGGCCGTCGGCCACCGGATCGGGAAAGCTGCTCATCGGGCGGGTGCTCCGTCGGAAATTCGGCTCGGCACGAGGCCGCGGCAGGTCACAGTCGCGGCGGCCCGTCGTAGCCGATCGCCGCCCAGTGCGAAGGCTCGGCGTACCAGCTTCCGGTGACGAGGTCGTGCAGTGCGTGGTAGGCGCTCTGCAGCAGTGCGAGCCGGTGCGTGCGCCAGGCCTGGAGCACCGATGCGACCTCGGCCACGCCGGCCTCGCGCCAGGAGGCGGTCAGGCCGGTGAGCAGCAGGCGTGTCGGCGCGATGGCCATCAGCGCGAAGAGTTGCGCGAGCTCGTCCTGGGCAGCCGGGGACAGTGCCGAAATCGCAGTCTCGACAGCGGCGCTCGCCTGGCCGATCGCCAGCGTGCGCTGCGAGGGATCGGACGGCAGGGCTCCGTCGAGGATCGCCGGCACGACGCCGGCGAGCACGTCGCGCCGGTTGGCGACGGCGTCGCGCCCGGCCAGCCACGATGCCGTGCCGCCCGCGACCAGCAAGGCGCCCCCGGCCAGGCCGAGCTTCAGGAACGTGCGACGTCGAACCATGGATCGATTCTAGGGGAGCGCGCTAGAGATCCATCTCTAAAGCGGGTCGATCGTGCATCGGCCGCTTGGAGTCGCGTGCGGGCTACGGCAGACTCCGTGCTCATGGATCACGCAGATCGGCTGCAGCAGGCCGCGAAGGAAGTGGCGCAGCTGCGCGCATCGGTCGCATCGGATGCGCAGGCGCGCGCGTGGGCGCACGCGGTCAAGAGCTGGCAGGCACACCGGCTTGCCCGCACGCACCGGGACCTGCTGGCCGAACCTCGCCACGGCGCGGCGGCGCGGTTCTTCCTGCAGGACCTCTACGGCGCCAAGGATTTCTCCCAGCGCGACGCCGAACTCGCGCGCATCGTGCCGATGCTGGTGCGCCTGCTGCCCAATGCGGCACTGGCCACGATCGCCGACGCGATCGAGATGGATGCGCTGTCCGAGCGTCTCGACCTCGGCCTGGCTCGCCAGCTTCGCGAACCCGACCCGCTGAGGATCGACGAAGTCGCCTACGCAGACGCCTATCGGCGCACCGGCTCGCGGCGCGAGCGCGAGCACCAGCTCGAGCTCATCGTGACCGTTGGCCGCTCGCTCGACCGGCTGGTGCGCCACCCGATGCTGGGGCGCCTGTTGAAGGCGATGGCCGGGCCGGCCCGCGTCGCGGGCCTGTCGCAGATGCACGACTTCCTCGTGCGCGGGTTCGAGGCGTTCCGGGCGATCGGCGGCGCCTCGGACTTCCTCGGGCGCATCGAGAGCCGCGAGCGGGCGATCCTCGAGGCGCTCTACGCGGGGGCTCGGGCGGACTGGAGCGAGCGGCCGGCGGCGTGAACCGGGGCGGCCGCTCGCTCCGGCGCCAGTAACTTGAGCAGGACGCCCGGCTCCGCTATAATTCCCGGTTCCTTGCCGCACGGTGTATCGACGCTATGGCGCCGGCGGCCTTTGTCCACAAGGTACGCCCGCGCGACGGGCACGCGTCACGACAGCCTCCGGCCCGTGGGCCGCATCGAGCATCGGCCCCCAGGGCCGACGGGGCTGACCGTGACGTCGTCGCGAGGGTGTCCGCACCAGGAGAACCGATGCGTCACTACGAAATCGTGCTGATCGTCCACCCCGACCAGAGCGAGCAGGTGCCCGCGATGATCGAGCGGTACAAGGCGATGATCGAGGCCCAGGAGGGCAAGGTCCACCGGATCGAGGACTGGGGTCGGCGCCAGCTGACCTATCCGATCCAGAAGGTGGCCAAGGCTCACTACGTGCTGGTCAACATCGAATGCGGCAAGCCCACGCTCGACGAGCTCGAGCATGCCTTCCGCTTCAACGACGCGGTGCTGCGCCACCTCATCGTCGCGATGAAGAAGGCCGAGACGGGCGCCTCGCCGATGTGGAAGCAGATCCAGAAGGAAGAGGCCCGCAAGGCCGCTTCCGAGACGACGCAGGCCTGACGGCGCGCTGGCGTCGCGGCAGCCGATTCCGTGGGCAGCGAAGCCGGGAGCGAAGTTGGCAGCAAGGTCGACAGCGAAGCTGCGATGGCGTCCAACCGGGTCGAGCTGTCCGGCGTGCTGGTCGAGCGCGAGGCGCTTCGGTACACGCCGGCGGGCATCGCGATGCTGAACGCGCGACTGAGCCACGGCTCGGAAGTGCGCGAGGCGGGGCAACCGAGGCAGGTCGAGTTCGACGTGGCCGTGCGCTTCGCGGGTTCGATTGCGGCGCGTGCCGACCGGCTGGCGCTCGGCGAGCAGGTCCTCGTCACCGGCTTCCTCGCGCCGCGCCGCCGCCAGTCGAAATCGCTCGTGCTGCACGTCACCGACTTCGCGTCGCCGCACCGATCAACGAATTGAATTGACAGGGAAAGAGAGAACACCATGGCCACCTTTCGCCGCGGTTCCAAGGACAAGAAACCTCGCCGTCCGTCGCAGAGCGCGCTGTTCAAGCGCAAGAAGTTCTGCCGCTTCACGGCCGAGAAGATCGAGTGGATCGATTACAAGGACATCGACCTGCTGAAGGACTTCATCACCGACACCGGCAAGATCATCCCGGCGCGCCTGACGGGCACGAAGGCGCGTTACCAGCGCCAGCTGCAGGATGCGATCAAGCGCGCGCGCTTCCTCGCGCTGCTGCCGTACACCGACAACCACTGAGCCGGGGAATCACGAGATGCAAGTCATCCTGCTCGAAAAACTCGTCAACCTGGGCCAGCTCGGTGACGTCGTGAAGGTCCGCGACGGCTACGCGCGCAACTTCCTGATCCCGCAGGGCAAGGCGCGTCGCGCCACCGATGCGGCCATCAAGGAATTCGAGACGCGCCGTGCCGAACTCGAGAAGGCGCAGGCCGATCGCCTGACTGCCGCCCAGGCCCTGGGCGAGAAGCTCAACGGCGCGACGATCCGGATCACCGAGAAGGCCGGCGTCGACGGCCGCCTGTTCGGTTCGGTCACCAACTTCGACATCGCGGAGAACCTGAAGAAGCAGGGCTACGCGGTCGAGAAGGGCATGGTCCGCATGCCGGCCGGGCCGCTGAAGACGATCGGCGACGCGACGGTCGACGTCGCGCTGCACAGCGACGTGGTCGTGCAGATCACGGTGTCGGTCGCCGGCGAAACGGCCTGAGCCGAGCCGCTCGTCCGGCCGGCTGAACGGGGCGCGATCGCGCCCCGTTTTCTCTTCTGAAGTGCAGCGCTGCGCCGCGAAATTCTCTAAGATTGAGAACTCGCTTCCCGCCCCGTCGCAGCCCCTCCGAGCCTCGATGTCCGCCGTTCCCAGTTCATTGCCGGATCACGATCCGCAGGTCGCCGCGCTGCGCGTGCCCCCGCATTCGATCGAGGCCGAGCAGGCCGTGCTGGGCGGCCTGCTGCTCGACAACACCGCCTTCGACCGCGTCGCCGACGTGTTGCGCGAGGAGGACTTCTACCGCCACGACCACCGGCTGATCTGGCACCAGATCGCGCGCCTGATCGAGCGCAGCCAGCCCGCCGACGTGGTCACCGTCTACGAGGCGCTGCAGTCGCTGGGCAAGGCCGAGGAGGCCGGCGGGCTCGCGTACCTGAACTCGCTCGCGCAGGAGACGCCGTCGGCGGCGAACATCCGCCGCTACGGCGAAATCGTCCGTGACCGCTCGATCCTGCGCAAGCTGATCTCTACCTCCGACGAGATCTCGACCTCGGCGCTCAATCCGCAGGGCAAGGACACGCGCCAGCTGCTCGACGAGGCCGAGTCGAAGGTGTTCCAGATCTCCGAAGACGGCTCGCGCGGCCAGGCCGGCTTCCAGCCGCTGCCCGACCTGCTCGGCAAGGTCGTCGAACGCATCGACGAGCTGTACAACCAGAACAACCCGAACGACGTGACCGGCGTGCCCACCGGCTACGTCGACCTCGACCGGATGACCTCGGGGTTGCAGCCGGGCGACCTGGTGATCGTGGCCGGACGCCCGTCGATGGGCAAGGCGCAGCCGCTGGACGCGAAGATCCGCCTGCGCACCGGGTGGAAGCCGATGAGCGAGATCGCGGTCGGCGACGCGCTGGCGTCGATCGACGGCGCGCCGTCCATCGTCACCGGCATATTCCCGCAAGGCGAGCGACAGGTCTATCGCATACGGTTCTCCGATGGGCGCAGCACCGAGTGCTGCGATGAGCATCTATGGCGTGTCCGGTATCGCGGCTGGGTCGCGCCGCGCGTCGTGAGCACGGCGCGGCTGCGCGAGATGCTCGAGCGGGTGCGATACCGCAACCGGCTCTGGATCGACATGCCGTCCGGGGACTTCGGCGCCGACGATCCGCTGCCGGTCGATCCGTGGGTGGTCGGCGCGTTGCTGGGCGACGGCTGCCTGCGGCACAACTCGGTGATGTTCTCGAACGCCGCCGCGGAAGTGCTCGATCGCATGCGTGCTCGCGTCGGCAGCGAACTGGTCCTGCAGCATGCGTCGGCCTACGACTGGCGGATCGTGCAGCCCAACCGCGGCGCGGTGGCCGGTCACGCCGGCCGGCATCCGAATCCGCTGAAGCTGCAACTCGAAGCGCTCGGCCTGTGGGGTCGGTCTTCGCACGAGAAGTTCATTCCGGAGGTCTACCTGAACGCGGGCCGGCAGGCGAGGCTCGACCTGCTGCGCGGCTTGCTCGATACCGACGGCTGGGTCGAGCGGTGGGGCACGGTGCGCCTGTCCACTGCCAGCGAGCGCCTGGCGCTCGATCTCCAGGCGCTTGCGCGCTCGCTCGGCGGCTGGTGTTCGATCAGGGCCAAGCGTCCGACCTTCCGCGTCGACGGCGAGCGACGCGACGGGCTGCCGGCTTTCGTCTGCACGATCAGCCACCCCGAGCCGGCGAGCCTGTTCCTGCTCGGTGACAAGGTGGCGCGCGTGGCGCATGGGCGCGTGGCGCATGGGCGCGTGCGCCGTAAGCTGCCGGTGATCGTGTCGATCGAAGCCACGCGGCGCACGGCGGTGCAGTGCATCGCAGTGTCGCATCCCAGTCGGCTCTACATCACCGACGACTACGTGGTGACGCACAACACCTCCCTCGCGCTGAACATCGCCGAGCACGTCGCGGTCGACCAGGGCCTGCCGGTGGCCGTGTTCTCGATGGAGATGGGGGCGACGCAACTCGCGATGCGGATGGTGTGCTCGGTCGGCCGGCTCGACCAGCAGCGGTTGCGCACCGGACGGCTGATCGACGACGACTGGCCGCGGCTCACCAGTGCCATCCAGAAGATGCAGGATTCCCAGCTGTTCATCGACGAGACGCCGGCGCTCAACGCGCTCGAGCTGCGTGCGCGCGCGCGGCGGCTGTCGCGCCAGTGCGGCAAGCTTGGCCTGATCGTCGTCGACTACCTGCAGCTGATGTCGGCCACCAGCAGCGGCGAGAACCGTGCGACCGAGATCTCGGAGATCTCGCGCGCGTTGAAGGCGCTGGCCAAGGAACTCGACTGCCCGGTGATCGCGCTGTCGCAGCTCAACCGCTCGCTCGAGCAGCGCCCGAACAAGCGGCCGGTGATGTCCGACCTGCGCGAATCCGGCGCGATAGAACAGGATGCAGACGTGATCGTCTTCATCTACCGCGACGAGGTGTACAACCCCGACTCGACCGACAAGGGCGTCGCCGAGATCATCATCGGCAAGCAGCGCAACGGCCCGATCGGCACCGTGCGCCTCACCTTCGTCGGTCAGTACACGAAGTTCGAGAACTTCACCGCCGGCGTCTAGGGTGCACGGGCCCTGAGTCAGAGCGCGTCGGTGGCGAAGTCCGCCAGCCGCGAGCGCTCGCCGCGCTGCAGCGTGACATGGCCCGCATGCGGCCAGCCCTTGAAGCGGTCGACGACGTAGGTGAGGCCCGACGAGCCTTCGGTGAGATAGGGCGTGTCGATCTGCGCGATGTTGCCCAGGCAGACGACCTTGGTGCCGGGCCCCGCGCGCGTGACCAGCGTCTTCATCTGCTTCGGCGTGAGGTTCTGCGCCTCGTCGATGATCAGGTACTTGTTGCTGAACGTGCGTCCGCGCATGAACGACAGCGCCTTGACCTTGACCCGGCTGCGGATCAGGTCGTTGGCGGTGGCGCGGCCCCATTCGCCGGCCGAAGGGTCGCTCTGGTTGAGTACCTCGAGGTTGTCTTCGAGCGCGCCCATCCACGGCTGCATCTTCTCTTCCTCGGTGCCCGGCAGGTAGCCGATGTCTTCCCCGACCGGCACCGTGGCGCGCGTCATGATGATCTCGGTGTAGCGCTTGGTCTCGAGCACCTGCACGAGCCCGGCGGCCAGCGCGATCAGCGTCTTGCCGGTGCCCGCCTGCCCGAGCAGCGTGATGAAGTCGATCTCGGGGTTCATCAGCAGGTTCAGCGCGAAGTTCTGCTCGCGGTTGCGCGCGGTGATGCCCCAGACCGCGTTCTTGTGGTGGCCGTAGTCGCGCAGCGTCTGGAGCACCGCGGTGCGCCCGGTGATCTCGCGCACCTGCGCCACCAGCGGCATGTCGCCTTCGAAGTAGACGAACTGGTTCAGCAGCAGCGACGACACCAGCGGGCCGCTGATCCGGTAGAAGGTCTGCCCGCCCTGCTGCCACGACTCGACGCCCTTGCCGTGCTTCTCCCAGAAGTCGGCGGGCAGGGCCAGCACGCCGGTGTAGAGCAGGTCGGTATCCTCGAGGACCTGGTCGTTGAAGTAGTCTTCGGCGGGCAGGCCCATCGTGTGGGCCTTGATCCGCATGTTGATGTCCTTGGACACCAGCACGACCTGACGGTCGGGCAACTGGTCCTGCATCGCACGGACCACCCCGAGGATCTGGTTGTCGGCCTTGCCCATCGGCAGGCTCGACGGCAGCATCGGCGCGATCGCCTGCGTCTGGAAGAACAGCCGGCCCTGCGCGTCGCGGTTGCCGAGCGCCGACAGCGCGATGCCCTGCTCGATGTCGCCGCCGGTGGCGATCAGCGCATCGAGCGAGCGGCTGACCTGCCGAGCGTTGCGTGAGACCTCGGACATGCCCTTCTTGTGGTTGTCGAGTTCTTCGAGCGTCATCATCGGCAGGTAGACGTCGTGCTCGGCGAAGCGGAAGAGGCTGCTCGGGTCGTGCATCAGCACGTTGGTGTCGAGCACGAAGAGCTTGGGCAGGCGAGCGGCCTGGCGCCGGGGCTCGCGCCGCGGCGCGGTGCCGGCGCGCGGCGCGGCGTGGCGCGCGGCGCCCGGCACGCTAGCCGCGGAACGCTCGGCGTGCGGCGCCGAAGGCGCGGCCGGGGTGACCGGGGCCACCGCCGGGACCGGCGCAGGCTGGGCGGCCGCCCCGCGCGCGGCGCTCATCGGCACGACTTCGTGGGCGGTGGCGGGCGCCGATTTCGACGGCCGCGCCGTGGCCGGTCGCGTGGCGCGCGCCTCGACGGCGCTGGAGATGTCGAGCAGGGTGGCGGGCTTGCCTGGCGGCTTGGGAAGCGGCATGGTGGGATCGATCGGGAGGGGAGGATCAGGAGATCGATCGCACGACCTCCAGGACTTCTGCAACGTGGCCGGGCACCTTCACGCCGCGCCATTCGTGCGCGAGCTTGCCGACGGTGTCGATGACGAAGGTGGAACGCTCGATGCCGCGAACCTGGCGGCCGTACATCGTCTTGAGCTTCATGACCCCGAACTGCTCGCACAACGCTTCGTCGGGATCGGAGACGAGCTCGTAGGGCAAGCCCAGCTTCCCCTTGAAGCCCTCGTGCGACTTCAGGCTGTCCCGCGACACGCCGAGCACGACCGCGCCCGCCTCGGCGAACGCGGCATGGAGCTCGCGGAAGTCACCCGCCTCGTTGGTGCAGCCCGGCGTGTTGTCCTTCGGATAGAAGAACAGGACGAGCTTGCGTCCCTTCAGTGTCGACAGTCTGACTTCGCCGCCGGTGGAGGCAGCGCTGAAATCGGGGACTTTCCTGCCGATCGCGACGCTCAACGAACCCTCTGCAGGCAATTCGGTGTACCTGCCTGCAACATATCACAGACCAGCGTCACTGCATCAGCAGCGCGACCAGCACGCGCCGTCCCTCCATCATCAGGATGTTGTAGGTGCGGCACGCCGCACGCGTATCCATGACGTCGATCCCGACGCGCGCCTGCGCGAGCGCGGCGGTGAGCCGCGGGTGCGGGAAGCGCTGGCGCTCGCCGGTGCCCAGCAGCACGAGCTCGGGTCCGCGCGAAAGCAGCGACTCGAAGTGCGCCGGCGTGAGCGATTCGAAGCCGTCGACCTCCCAGGCCACGACCTCGCCCTCGGGGGCGACCAGCACCGGATGGGCGTAGCGCTGCCGGTTGATCTCGACGTAGCCGGGCCCGTATGCGGTGAACGTGTTGAGTGCCGTGGTCGCGGCGGCGTGAAGCTTCATCGGGACTCCGTTTCCGGCGTCGCGCGAGGGGCGCTAAGCCACTGAAAATGTTACATTAATGGTCTGACCGGAGTCCACCCATGAGTTCGCCCCGCGAGTTTTCGCGCATCAAGCGCCTGCCGCCCTACGTCTTCAACATCACGGCGGAACTGAAGATGGCCGAGCGCCGCCGCGGCGAGGACATCATCGACATGAGCATGGGCAATCCCGACGGCCCGGCTCCGCAGCACATCATCGACAAGCTGGTCGAGGCCTCGCAGCGGCCGCACACGCACGGCTACTCGGTCTCGAAGGGCATCCCGCGGCTGCGCAAGGCGATCTCCGACTGGTACAAGCGGCGCTACGCCGTCGACATCGACCCCGAGACCGAGGCGATCGTGACGATCGGCTCTAAGGAGGGCATCGCGCACCTGATGCTCGCGACCCTCGATCGCGGCGACGTGGTGCTCGTCCCGAACCCCAGCTACCCGATCCACATCTACGGCGCGGTCATCGCCGGCGCCGAGACGCGCTCGGTGCGGATGACCCCGGGGGTCGACTTCCTCGAAGAGCTCGAGCGCGCGGTGCACGAGACCTCGCCGAAGCCGAAGATGATGATCCTCGGCTTCCCGAGCAACCCCACCGCCAAGTGCGTCGACATCGGCTTCTTCGAGCGGGTCGTCGCGCTGGCGCGCGAGCATGACATCATCGTCGTGCACGACCTCGCCTATGCCGACATCGTGTTCGACGACTATCGCGCGCCCTCGATCATGGAAGTGCCCGGCGCGCGCGAGGTGGCGGTCGAGTTCTTCACGATGAGCAAGAGCTACAACATGGCCGGCTGGCGGATCGGCTTCATGGTCGGCAACGCCGAGCTGGTTGCCGCGCTCGCGCGCATGAAGAGCTATCACGACTACGGCACCTTCACGCCGATCCAGGTTGCGGCGATCGCGGCGCTCGACGGCCCGCAGGAGTGCGTCGAGGAAGCGCGCCAGAAGTACCAGCTGCGGCGCAACGTGCTGGCCAAGGGGCTGCAGGAAGCCGGCTGGGACGTCGAGGTACCGCGCGCTTCGATGTACATCTGGGCGCAGATTCCCGAGCCGTATCGCGCGATGGGGTCGCTGGAGTTCGCCAAGAAGCTGCTGGTCGATGCGAAGGTGGCAGTGTCGCCGGGCATCGGCTTCGGCGAGTACGGCGACGACCACGTGCGCTTCGCGCTGATCGAGAACGAGCAGCGCATCCGGCAGGCGGTCCGCGGCATCAAGGAGATGTTCCGCAAGGACGGGTTGATCCGGATCGCGGCCTGACGTGCGAGTCCGTTCGCTCGGTTTCGGGTCGGCCTTCCATTGTCGGAGCGGTCGCGGCATGCGGCGGCCCGCCGCCGCATGCCGCTCTGGCAACGTCATGGGTGCCCGAACGGAAGCCACGGCCGTTGCACTCGAATACCGTGGCGGCATCGGTCGGGCGCGGCCCGAAGGCTCGTGCCTCTCCCCGCGCAACCTTTGCCCGCGCAGTCCTTTCGTGTGTCGCACGCCGCGACATTCGCGCTGGAGCATCTGACATGAAGAAAGAGAAATTCGGACCGGTGCGGGTCGGACTGCTGGGAATCGGCACGGTGGGCGGCGGCACCTTCGAGGTGCTGCGCCGGAACCAGGACGAGATCCGGCGGCGGGCCGGGCGCAGCATCGAGATCACGAAGGTGGCCGACCTGGACGTGGCGCGCGCGCGGGCGATCGTCGGCGACTCGGTGCAGGTGGTCGGCGACGCGCGCGACGTGGTGAACGATCCGCAGATCGACGTGGTGGTCGAGCTGATCGGCGGCTATGGCATCGCGCGCACGCTGGTGCTCGAGGCGATCGAGCAGGGCAAGCACGTGGTCACGGCCAACAAGGCGCTGCTGGCGGTGCACGGCAACGAGATCTTCCTCGCCGCGTCGAAGAAGGGCGTGATGGTCGCGTTCGAGGCTGCGGTGGCCGGCGGCATCCCGATCATCAAGGCGCTGCGCGAGGGGCTCACCGCCAACCGCATCGAGTGGATCGCCGGAATCATCAACGGCACGACCAACTTCATCCTGTCGGAGATGCGCGACAAGGGCCTGCCGTTCGACGCGGTCCTGAAGGAAGCGCAGCGGCTGGGTTACGCCGAAGCCGATCCCACCTTCGACATCGAGGGCGTCGACGCCGCGCACAAGGCGACCATCCTCGCGGCGATCGCGTTCGGCGTGCCGATGCAGTTCGACAAGGCCTACGTCGAAGGGATCACGAAGCTGCAGGCCGAGGACATCCGCTACGCGGAGCAGCTCGGCTACCGGATCAAGCTGCTCGGCATCACGCGGCGCCGCGACGGCAGTGACGGCGAGCAGGCGGGCATCGAGCTGCGCGTGCATCCGACGCTGATCCCGTCGCGCCGGCTGATCGCCAACGTCGAGGGCGCGATGAACGCGGTCTGGGTCAAGGGCGACGCGGTCGGCCACACGATGTACTACGGCAAGGGCGCCGGCGCCGAGCCGACGGCCAGCGCGGTCATCGCCGACCTGGTCGACGTGGCGCGCACCTTCACCGCCGACCCGGGCAACCGTGTGCCGCACCTTGCGTTCCAGGCCGAGTCGCTGTCGGACGAGCCGATCCTGCCGATCGAGTCGGTGCAGACCGCGTACTACCTGCGGCTGCGCGTGGCCGACGAGCCGGGCGTGCTGGCCGACATCACGCGCATCCTCGCCGACGCGCGCATCTCGATCGACGCCGCCTTGCAGCGCGAGCCGGCCGAGGGCGAGAACCAGACCGACATCATCCTGCTCACGCACCGCACGGTCGAGCGCCAGATCATTACCGCGATCGCGCGCATCGAGGCGCTGCCGACCGTGCTGTCGAAGGCGACGCGCATCCGTCTCGAAGAGCTGAACTGACCCCGCACCGAGCCCCGATGAACTACCTGTCGACCCGCGGCGGCATGCCGCCGGCCCGCTTCACCGAAATCCTGCTGGGTGGCCTCGCCACCGACGGCGGCCTGGTCGTCCCCGAGCGCTATCCTCGCATCGACACGGCGACGCTCGCCCGCTGGCGCAAGCTGTCGTATCCGGCGCTCGCGTTCGAGATCCTGCGGCTCTATGCCGACGATGTGCCCGAGGCCGACCTGCGCGCGCTGGTCGACCGTACGTACACTGCACAGGTGTTCGGCTCTCCCGAGATCACGCCGCTGCACACGCTCGAGCCAGGGCTTCACCTGCTGCGGCTGTCGAACGGGCCGACGCTGGCGTTCAAGGACGTCGCGATGCAGCTGCTCGGCCAGCTGTTCGAGTACGTGCTCGCGAAAGAGGGCAGGGAGCTCAACATCCTCGGGGCGACTTCGGGCGACACCGGCAGCGCCGCCGAATACGCGATGCGCGGCCGGCGCGGCATCCGCGTCTTCATGCTGTCGCCCTACGGCCGCATGAGTCCGTTCCAGACCGCGCAGATGTTCTCGCTCGACGACCCGAACATCTTCAACATCGCGGTCGACGGCGTCTTCGACGATTGCCAGGACATGGTCAAGGCGGTGTCGAACGACCTCGCGTTCAAGCAGCGCTACGCGATCGGCACGGTCAACTCGATCAACTGGGCGCGGGTGGTCGCGCAGGTGGTCTACTACTTCAAGGGCTGGTTCGCGGCGACCGACCACGACGGCCAGCGAGTGTCGTTCGCGGTGCCGTCGGGCAATTTCGGCAACGTGCTGGCCGGCCACATCGCGCGGATGATGGGCCTGCCGATCTCGAAGCTCGTCGTGGCCACCAACGAGAACGACGTGCTCGACGAGTTCTTCCGCACCGGGCGCTACCGTCCGCGCGGCACCGCAGAGACCCACCAGACCAGCAGCCCGTCGATGGACATCTCGAAGGCGTCGAACTTCGAGCGCTTCGTCCGCGACCTGGTCGGCGGCGACGTGGCGCGCGTGGCGGCCATGTGGCGCGAACTCGACGGGCGCGGCGAGTTCGACATCGCCGGAACGCCCGAGTTCGGGCGGCTGCACGAGTTCGGCTTCGTCTCGGGGTGCAGCCGCCACGCCGACCGGCTGGCGACGATCCGCGAGACGCGCCAGCGTTACGGCGTCACGATCGACACGCACACCGCCGACGGGGTGTTCGTCGCGCGGCGCTGGCGCGAGCCGGGCGTGCCGATGATCTGCCTGGAGACCGCGCAGGCGGCCAAGTTCGCCGAGACGATCCGCGAGGCCATCGGCGAGGAAGCGCCTCGCCCGGCCGGTTTCGAAGACCTCGAGGCCCGGCCCCAGCGCTTCGAACGGATGGCCGCGGACGTCGACGCGCTCAAGCGCTACATCGCCGAGCGCTGCGGGCCGGGGACGCCGGCAGCGAGCGGCTGAGCACCCGGGGCCCCCTGAGCCCCTGCGCGTGGCAGGTTACCGCTGCGGCGCTACACTGCTTCGGGTACCCTCGGATCGACATGAAAGTATTCGGCTTCGCAGGCTATTCCGGCTCCGGGAAGACCACGCTCATCGAGCAGTTGATCCCGCGCTTCGTGCTGCGCGGCCTGCGCGTGTCGCTGATCAAGCACGCCCATCACCTGTTCGACATCGACAAGCCGGGCAAGGATTCCTACCGGCATCGGGAGGCGGGCGCTTCGGAGGTGCTGATCACCTCCGACCAGCGCTGGGTGCTAATGCACGAGCTGCGCGGCGAGCCCGAGCCGTCGCTTCACGAGCAGCTCGTGCGCTTCTCGCCGTGCGACCTCGTGCTGGTCGAGGGCTACAAGCACGCGGCGATCCCCAAGCTGGAAGTGCACCGGCCCGGGCTCGCCAAGCCGCTGCTGCACCCGGACGACCCCAACATCGTCGCGGTCGCGACCGATGCGGCGATCGAGACGCGGCTGCCGCTGCTCGACCTGAACCGGCCCGACGAGATCGCCGACTTCATCATCGACCATCTGGATCGTGTCCATGAAGCCAGGATTGCTGCCGTTCGATGACGCGCTGGCGGCGCTGCTCGAGCAGGCCGCCTCCGTCGACGGGGTCGAGGCGATCGACACCGCCGCCGCGAGCGGACGCGTGCTGGCCACGGACATCCGGTCCACGCTCGACGTGCCGCCGCGCGACAACACGCAGATGGACGGCTACGCGGTGCGCCGCGCCGACCTGCTGCAGGCCGCACCCGACCGTCCGGTGCGGCTGCCCGTCGCGCAGCGCATTCCCGCCGGCCACGTGGGTCGGCCGCTCGCGCCCGGCGAGGCCGCGCGGATCTTCACCGGCGGCCTGGTGCCCGAAGGCGCCGATGCGATCGTGATGCAGGAGATGGCCACCGTCGACGGCGACACGGTGTCGTTCTCGCAATGCCCGGCGCCGGGCGAATGGATCCGGCGCGCCGGCGAAGACATCCGCAACGGCAGCGTGATCCTCGCGGCCGGCGCGCGGCTCACGCCGCAGGCCACTGGCCTGGCCGCCTCGGTGGGGCTGGCCAGCCTGCCGGTGCGCAGGCCGGTGCGCGTGGCGTGCTTCTTCACCGGCGACGAACTGGCGATGCCCGGCGAGCCGCTGCGCCCCGGCGCGATCTACAACAGCAACCGCTACGTGCTGGGCGCGTTGGTTCGCTCGATGGGCTGCGAGCTGGTCGACCTGGGCAACGTGCCCGATACGCTGGCTGCCACGCGCGAAGCGCTGCGTCGCGCCGCGCAGGGCAACGACCTGATCGTCACCTCGGGCGGCGTGTCGGTGGGCGAGGAAGACCACGTGAAGCCCGCGGTCGAGGCCGAAGGCGAACTGCGCATGTGGCAGATCGCGATCAAGCCCGGCAAGCCGCTTGCCTACGGGCGCGTGCGCCGCGGCGCGCCCGACGCCGGCGTCGCGCACTTCGTCGGCCTGCCCGGTAACCCGGTCTCGAGCTTCGTCACCTTCCTGCTGCTGGTGCGCCCGTTCGTGCAGCGGCTGCAGGGCATGGCCGACGTGGCGCCGCGTGCGCTGCCGATGCGCGCCGACTTCGACTGGCCAAAGCCCGACCGCCGCCGCGAGTTCCTCAGGGCGAAAATCAACGCAGACGGCGGGCTCGACCTGTTCCCGAACCAGAGTTCCGCCGTGCTCACCTCCACCGTGTGGGGCGACGGGCTGATCGACAATCCGCCGCAGCACGCCATCGCGCGCGGCGACATCGTGCGTTTCCTGCCCTTTTCGGAGCTGACGAAATGACGATCACGATCCTCTACTTCGCCGGGCTGCGCGAGGCGCTCGGCACCCACCGCGAGACGATCGACCTGCCGGCCGGCGTGCGTAACGCTGCGCAGCTGCGCGCGTGGCTGCGCAACCGCGGCGGCGCGTGGGCCGAGACGCTGGCCGAGGGCCGCGCGATTCGCGTCTCGATCGACCAGGCGATGGCGCGTCCCGACACGCCGCTCGCCGCCGGCGCCGAGGTGGCCTTCTTCCCGCCGGTGACCGGGGGTTGACGCCACCTTCCGGTGCGCATAGATTATGCGCATGAAACATGTCGTCCGCGAACGCAGCGTGCTGTACGACGTCAGCGCGCCGCGGCGCGCCACCAACGTTACCGTCAACGCCGACCTGCTGCGCCGGGCGCGCGAACTCGACGTCAATCTTTCCCAGACGCTCGAATCCGCGCTCGTGGTCGAAGTGGCCGAGCGCGCCCGGCAGCGCTGGCTGGCCGAGAACCGCGGCGCGATCGACGCCTACAACCGCGAGGTCGAGCGCAACGGCTGCTTCGCTGACTCGCTGCGCGGCTTCTAGCGTGTTTCGGCTGGAGACAGTGCCGTGCCGCAATTCGACGTCTATCGCAACCCCGATGCCTCGACGCGCGCGCGCTTTCCGTTCCTGCTCGAAATCCAGTCCGATCTTCTCGAATCGCTGGCCACGCGGGTGGTGGTTCCGCTCGCAATCGCCGGCGAAGACACCACGCCGATCGCGCAGCTGATGCCGGTCTTCGAAGTGGGCGGCCGGCGCGTCGTGATGCGCACGCCCGAGATCGCGGGCATTCCGCGCAAGACCATCGGCGCGCACGTGGGCTCGCTCGCCGCGCATCGCCACGAGATCGTGGCGGCGCTCGACGTGCTCATCACCGGAGTCTGACCATGCCCGTCCGTGTCCAGCAAGACGACTTCGACGCAGGCGCCGAGATCGCCGCGCTGCGCGCCGGCAACCTGAACGTCGGCGCGGTGGCCGCCTTCATCGGCACCGTGCGCGACCTGAACGAGGGCGCCGGCGTATCGGCCATGGCGCTCGAACACTATCCGGGCATGACCGAGCGCGCGCTCGAAGACATCTGCGCCCAGGCGCGCAGCCGCTGGAACATCCTCGACGCACTGGTCATCCACCGCTACGGAGATCTCGCGCCCGGCGACCAGATCGTGCTCGTCGTCGTCACGTCCGCGCACCGCGGCGAAGCCTTCGCCGCCTGCGAATTCATCATGGACTACCTGAAGACCCAGGCGCCGTTCTGGAAGAAGGAACGCACGCCGCACGGCGAGCGCTGGGTAGAGGCGCGCGAGAGCGACGACGAAGCCGCGGCGCGGTGGTGAATCTGGCCGCCGATCCCCCGGCCTGGCTCTGGGTCGCCTGCACGGTCGCCGCGGCGGGCGTGCAGACCGCGCGCAACGCCGCGCAGCGTAGCCTCACCGGCCGGCTCGGCACGGTCGGCGCCACGCACGTGCGCTTCCTGTTCGGCTTGCCGTTCGGCCTGATGTTCCTCGCCGGGCTGGGGGCCGCCACCGGCCTCGGGGCCTTGCACCCTTCGTGGGCGTACGCCGGTTGGGCACTGATGGGCGCGGTGTTCCAGATCTTCGGCACCGCGCTGATGCTCGCGGCGATGCGCGAGCGTTCGTTCGTGGTGTCGATCGCCTACGTGAAGACCGAGCCGCTGCAGATCGCGCTGTTCGGGTTGGTCTTCCTCGGCGAGCGCCTGAGCCTGCAGGCGAGCGCGGCGGTGCTGGTGGCCACCGCCGGAGTGCTGCTGATGTCGATGCCGGCCGGCGCCCGCGTGCCGCGCGCCGCGCTGCTCGGCGTGCTCTCGGGCGCGATGTTCGCGCTGTCGGCGGTGGGCTTTCGCGGCGCGATCCTCGCGCTCGGCGAGGGCCCGTTCTACCTGCGCGCCACCACCACGCTCGCCACCTCGCTTGCGATGCAGACCGCGCTGCTCACCGGCTGGCTGCTCTGGGGCGACCGCAGCGTGTTGCGCGAGATCCTCCGCCTGTGGCGGCCGTCGCTGCTGGCCGGCGCCGCCGGCGCGCTCGCTTCGCAGTTGTGGTTTCTCGCGTTCTCGCTGCAGGCAGCCGCTGCGGTGCGCACCGTGGGCCTGGTCGAGATCGTGTTCGCCCAGGCTGTCTCGCAGCGGCTCTTCGCCCAGGGCACCACCGCGCGCGAAGCGGCGGGCATGGCGCTGATGGTGGGCGGCGTGCTCTGGTTGCTGCTCGCGGGGCCGTGAGCGCGTCCGGCCGTTCAGGCCGGGGCAGCGCCCACGCTGAGCATCGTGGCCAGCAGTTCACGCGCCTCGCGCAGCGACGGCACGATCGCGTGCGCGAGCGGCTCGTATGCGGGCGAGGGCGGCATCAGGTCGGGCACCACGATGCAGGTCGCGCCCGCCGCGTGCGCCGCGCGCAACCCGATCTCGGAGTCCTCCAGCGCGATGCAGTGCGCCGGCTCGGCGCCGATGCGCGCGATCGCCTCGCGATAGACGTCGGGCGCCGGCTTGCCGCGCGGCACCTGGTCGCCACCGACGATGGTCTCGAAGCGCTCGCGCAGGCCGGCCAGTGCGAGCTTCTCGAGCGCCAGCTCCTGCTGGGTCGACGTGGCCACCGCCACCGGCACCGCGCGCGCGGCCAGCCAGTCGAGCAGCTCCACCAGCCCCGGCTTCACCTGCACGCCTTCGCCGCGCAGCCGTTCGAGATAACGCACGCGTCCGCGCGCCGACACTTCGGACATCGGAAAGCTGCCGCCCATGCGGTCGAGCAGCGCCTGGCGCGACTCGCGACTGTCGAGACCCACCAGCGCGAGGCAGGTCTCGCGCGTGATCTCCCAACCGAAGGTGCCCGCGGCCTCGATCCAGCACTCGAGCGCGATGCGCTCGGTGTCGACCATCAGCCCGTCCAGGTCGAAGACGACCGCCCGGTGCCCGCCCATGGCTAACTCCGCGCAGCGGGCCCGAACAGTTGCGGATGCTCGCGCGGCCGGCTGCGCCAGTACTGGCGAGGCGCCTCGACGCTCGCCCCGAGCGCGGCGGCCGCGCGCCACGGCCAGTGCGGGTCGTACAGGATGCCGCGCGCCAGCGCCACCATGTCGGCCTTGCCCGAAGCGACGATGTCCTCGGCCTGCTGCGGATCGGTGATCAGGCCCACCGCGATCACCGGCAGCTTCGTCTCGCCGCGGATCGCCTCGGCGAACGGCACCTGGTAGCCGGGGCCGACCTTCACCTTCTGCTGCGGCGAGATGCCGCCGCTCGACGCGTCGATCCAGTCGGCGCCGAGCGCGGCGCAGCGCCGCGAGAATACGATCGCGTCGGGCAGGTCGAAGCGCTCGGCGGCCGGAAGGTGCTCGAGCCAGTCGGTGGCCGACAGGCGTACGCCGAGCGGCTTGTGCGCCGGCCAGGCGGCGCGCATCGCGGCGATCACCTCCAGCGGCCAGCGCATCCGGTTCTCGAGCGAGCCGCCGTATTCGTCCTCGCGCCGGTTGGCGATCGGCGACAGGAACTGGTGCATCAGGTAGCCGTGCGCGGCGTGGACCTCGATCGCATCGAGCCCGAGGCGATCGGCGCGCAACACCGCGTCGACGAAGCGCGCCTTCAGCGCCTGCAACTCGTCGCGCCCGAGCGCATGCGGCGGCGCCTCGCGGTCGTTCATCGGCACCGCGCTGGGCGCCACCGGCGTCCAGCCGCCGGCGTCGGCGGGAATCTGCGCGCCGCCCTCCCAGGGGCGCGCAGTCGAGGCCTTGCGGCCGGCGTGGCCCAGCTGGATGCCGATTGCCGCCCCGCCCACGCTGCGCACCGTCCGCAGCACCCCGGCCAGCGCTTCCTCGGTCGCGTCGTCGTACAGGCCCAGGCAGCCGGGCGAGATCCGGCCCGCCGGCTCGACGCCGGTGGCCTCGATCAGCACGAGTCCCGCGCCGCTGAGCGCCAGCCGCCCCAGGTGCACCGTGTGCCAGGGCTGCGCGCAGCCCTCGACCGCGGAGTACTGGCACATCGGCGAAACGACGATGCGGTTGGGCAGGGTGAGCGAGCGCAGTTCAAGCGGGGTGAAGAGTCGGGACATGGGTGTCGGTCGGGTTCGGGCGCCTCATTGTCTCACCCGGACGGTGCCGCCCGCCCTTGAAAACCCCCGATCGCGCCCGCAAATCCCTGCCAGTCGAGCGGGCCAGCCCCGCAGCAGCCATTCGGGGAGAGCCCATGCGTCAGGACAAGTTCACCACCCAGTTCCTGCAGGCCCTGCAGGATGCCCAGAGCCTCGCGCTGGCCAACGACAACCAGTACATCGAGCCGGTGCACCTGCTGGCGGCGGTTGCGGGCCAGGCCGACGGCTCGGGCCGCACGCTGCTCGAGCGCGCGGGCGTGCGCGCGTCGCCGCTGAAGAGCGCCGCGGACGCGGCGATCAAGCGCCTCCCGCAGGTGTCGGGCACCGGCGGCGAGGTCCAGGTGGGCCGCGACCTGGTCAACCTGCTCAACCTGTCCGAGAAGGAAGCGCTCAAGCGCGGCGACCAGTTCGTCGCCACCGAGATGTTCCTGCTCGCGCTCACCGAGGACAAGGGCGAGGCGGGCCGCATCGCGAAGGAGGCCGGGCTCACGCGCAAGTCGCTCGAGGCGGCGATCGACGCGGTGCGCGGCGGCGCCAGCGTCGACAACGCCGAAGCCGAGGGCCAGCGCGAGGCGCTGAAGAAGTACACGATCGACCTCACCGAGCGCGCGCGCGAGGGCAAGCTCGACCCCGTGATCGGGCGCGACGAGGAAATCCGCCGCACGATCCAGATCCTGCAGCGGCGCACCAAGAACAACCCGGTGCTGATCGGCGAGCCCGGCGTAGGCAAGACCGCGATCGTCGAGGGCCTCGCGCAGCGCATCGTGGACGGGACGGTGCCCGAGACGCTGAAGGACAAGCGCGTGCTGTCGCTCGACATGGCGGGCCTCATCGCCGGGGCGAAGTTCCGCGGCGAGTTCGAGGAGCGGCTGAAGGCGGTGCTCAAGGAGCTCGCCGCCGAAGAGGGCCGCACGATCGTCTTCATCGACGAGCTGCACACGATGGTCGGCGCCGGCAAGGCCGAGGGCGCGATGGACGCCGGCAACATGCTCAAGCCCGCGTTGGCGCGCGGCGAGCTGCACTGCGTCGGGGCGACGACGCTGGACGAGTACCGCAAGTACATCGAGAAGGACGCCGCGCTCGAGCGCCGCTTCCAGAAGGTGCTGGTGGGCGAGCCCAGCGTCGAGGACACGATCGCGATCCTGCGCGGCCTGCAGGAGCGCTACGAGCTGCACCACGGCGTCGAGATCACCGACCCGGCGATCGTCGCTGCCGCGGAACTCAGCAACCGCTACATCACCGACCGGTTCCTCCCCGACAAGGCGATCGACCTGATCGACGAGGCGGCGGCGCGGATCAAGATGGAGATCGACAGCAAGCCCGAGTCGATGGATCGGCTCGATCGCCGCATCATCCAGCTCAAGATCGAGCGCGAAGCGGTGAAGAAGGAGACCGACGAGGCGTCCAGGAAGCGGCTCGAGCTGATCGAGGCCGAAATCGCGAAACTCGAGAAGGAATACGCCGATCTCGACGAGGTGCTGCGCGCCGAGAAGGCGGTCGTGCAGGGCTCTGCGCAGATCAAGGCCGAGATCGACCAGTTGCGCGCGCAGATGGCCGAGCTGCAGCGCAAGGGCCAGTTCGACAAGCTGGCCGAGATCCAGTATGGCAAGCTCCCCGAACTCGAAGGGCGCCTGAAGAGCGCGAGCGAGGCCGAGGCCGGCCGCGCGGCGAAGGGCGAGGGCAAGCCGAAGCTGCTGCGCACGCAGGTCGGTGCCGAGGAGATCGCCGAGGTCGTCTCGCGCGCCACCGGCATTCCGGTGAGCAAGATGATGCAGGGCGAGCGCGACAAGCTGCTGAAGATGGAAGACCACCTGCACCGGCGCGTCGTCGGCCAGGACGAGGCGGTGCGGCTGGTGTCGGACGCGATCCGGCGCTCGCGCGCCGGGCTCGCCGACCCGCGGCGCCCGTACGGCTCGTTCCTGTTCCTCGGGCCCACCGGCGTCGGCAAGACCGAGCTGTGCAAGGCGCTGGCCGAGTTCCTGTTCGACAGCGAGGAGCACCTGATCCGCATCGACATGAGCGAGTTCATGGAGAAGCACTCGGTCGCGCGGCTGATCGGCGCGCCGCCGGGCTACGTCGGCTACGAGGAGGGCGGCTATCTCACCGAAGCGGTGCGTCGCAAGCCCTACAGCGTGATCCTCTTCGACGAGGTGGAGAAGGCGCACCACGACGTGTTCGGTGTACTGCTGCAGGTGCTCGACGACGGCCGGCTCACCGACGGGCAGGGCCGCACGGTCGACTTCCGCAACACGGTGATCGTGATGACGTCGAACCTGGGCTCGCACGAGATCCAGCGCCTGGGCGCCGACCCGAAGATGAACGACCCCGAGATCATCAAGGACGCGGTGATGGTCGAGGTTCGCCAACACTTCCGGCCGGAGTTCATCAACCGCATCGACGAGATCGTCGTGTTCCACGCGCTGGGCGCCGAGCACATTGCGTCGATCGCGAAGATCCAGCTCGAGGGGCTGCGCAAGCGGCTGGCCGAGCGCGAGATGGGGCTCGAAGTGTCCGACGCCGCGCTGGCCGAACTCGCGAAGGTGGGCTTCGATCCGCTCTATGGCGCGCGGCCGTTGAAGCGCGCGATCCAGCAGCGGATCGAGAACCCGGTGGCGAGGCTGGTGCTCGAAGGGAAGTTCGGACCGAAGGACGTGATTCCGGTGGACTACGTGAACGGGGGGTTCACGTTCGAGAGGGTGGTTCACTGAGAAGGCGTGGCGCGCGCCGCGATCGAGTTGTCGAGCAGGATCGCCGGTCGAACCCGGTAGTCTGCGCTGATCGGGGCGGCGTGCCGGGCCGCCAGTCATGGCAGAATCCACGGCCCTGCAGCGCCTGCGCCGTCGAATTGCCCATGCATTCCGTGAACCCTGATCCGGCCCGCCGGATCGTTGCCCGCATCGCCGACGAACTCGCAGTGCGCGCCACCCAGGTCGAGGCCGCCGCCGGCCTGCTCGACGCAGGCGCGACCGTTCCGTTCATCGCCCGCTACCGCAAGGAAGCCACCGGCGGCCTGGACGACACGCAGTTGCGCACGCTGTCCGAGCGGCTTGGGTACCTGCGTGAACTCGAAGACCGCCGCGCGACGATCCTCGCCAGCATCGCGGAGCAGGGCAAGCTCACCGACGCGCTCGCCGGGCAGATCGCCGAGGCCGACACCCGGCAGCGCCTCGAAGACCTGTACCTGCCGTATCGGCCGAAGCGCCGCACGCGCGCGCAGATCGCCAGGGAGGCCGGCCTCGAGCCGCTCGCGGACGCTCTGCTCGCGGATCCGATGCTCGACCCGCAGCTCGAAGCGTCGAGATACCTGCGCGCCCCCGACGCGAACGGCGAGCACGGAGTGGCCGACCCGAAGGCCGCGCTGGACGGCGCGCGCGACATCCTGGCCGAGCGCTTCGCCGAGCGTGCGGACGTGCTCGAGGCACTGCGCGAGCGGATGTGGGCCGAGGGCTGGATCTCGAGCAAGGTGCACGAGGACAAGGCCGCCGAGGGCGAGAAGTTCCGCGACTGGTTCGACCACGCCGAGCCGATCGCCAAGGTGCCCTCGCATCGCGCGCTGGCGCTGCTGCGCGGGCGCCAGCAGGGCGTGCTGTCGCTGAAGCTGGGGCTGGCGCCCGAATTCGAGCAGCAACTGCCGCATCCGTGCGTCGCGACGCTCGCAGCGAAGGTGGGCCTCGCCCGGTCGGTGCACGCGGCCGCCTCCGCCGCGACTGCCGCTTCGGCTTCGCTGCCAGGCGGGCCCGCGGCGCGCGAGTCGGCGCGCCCCGCCGACGCCTGGCTCGCCGAGGCTTGCCGCTGGTGCTGGCGCGTGAAGCTGCTGCCGCACTTCGAGACCGAGCTGTTCGGACGCATGCGCGAAGCCGCCGAAGCCGAGGCGATCCGCGTGTTCGGCGCCAACCTGAAGGACGTACTGCTCGCGCCACCGGCTGGGCCGCGCGCGGTGCTCGGGCTCGACCCGGGCATCCGCACCGGCGTGAAGGCGGCGGTGGTCGACGCCACCGGCAAGCTGCTCGACACCGCCACGGTGTATCCGCACGAACCGCGCCGCGACTGGGACGGATCGATCGCGGCGCTCGCGGCGCTGGCGGCCAAGCACTCGGTCGAGCTGGTGGCGATCGGCAACGGCACCGCGTCGCGCGAGACCGACCGGCTGGTGGCCGAACTGATCGGCCGGCACCCGGAACTGCGGCTGCGCAAGCTGGTCGTCTCCGAGGCGGGCGCCTCGGTCTATTCGGCGAGTGAACTCGCGGCGAAGGAATTCCCGCAGCTCGACGTGAGCCTGCGCGGCGCGGTGTCGATCGCGCGGCGGCTGCAGGACCCGCTGGCGGAACTCGTGAAGATCGACCCGAAGTCGATCGGCGTCGGCCAGTACCAGCACGACGTGAACCAGCACGCGCTGTCGCGCCAGCTCGACGCGGCGGTCGAGGACTGCGTCAATTCGGTGGGCGTCGACGTGAACACCGCGTCGGCGGCGCTGCTCGCGCGGGTCTCCGGCCTGGGCGGTACGGTCGCGCAGCGCGTGGTCGACTACCGCGACGCGAACGGGCCGTTTCGCAGCCGCGAGGCGCTGCGCAAGGTGCCCTATCTCGGCGAGAAGACCTTCGAGCAGGCGGCCGGCTTCCTGCGCATCCGCGACGGCGACGACCCGCTCGACGCCTCGGCGGTGCACCCGGAGGCGTATCCGGTGGTCCAGCGCATCCTGGCGCGGGTGGGGCGCAGCGCGCGCGAGCTGATCGGCCATCGCGACGCGCTGCGCGGGCTCGAGGCGCGGCAGTTCGTCGACGAGCGCTTCGGCGAGCCGACGGTGCGCGACATCCTGGCCGAGCTCGAGAAGCCCGGCCGCGATCCGCGCGGCGAGTTCGTCACCGCGTCGTTCAGGGAAGGGGTGGAGACGATCGCCGACCTGCGCCCCGGGATGAAGCTGCAGGGCGTGGTCACCAACGTGGCGAACTTCGGCGCGTTCGTCGACGTCGGCGTCCACCAGGACGGCCTCGTGCACGTCTCGCAGCTGGCCGACCGCTTCGTGAAGGACCCGCGCGACGTGGTCAAGGCCGGGCAGGTGGTGTCGGTCACCGTGCTCGAGGTCGATGCGGCGCGCAAGCGTATCGCGCTGTCGATGAAGGGCGGGGCGCAGCCCGAGCGTGCGCCGCGCGGCGCCGTGCCGGGCGCCGGCAACCGGCAACGCGGCCGGGGCGACGGCAAGCGCGGCGCGACGGACGACCGGAGCGGCCGGGCCGGCGAGCGAGCCGCCCAGCCCACCGCGCTGGGCGATGCGCTGTCGCGGGCGTTGAAGCGGTCGTAGAAGCAGTCGCAGGAGCGCGGGCGGCAGGGAAGAACTGGCCGTCGATCGCCGGCTCAGGCAGGCGCCGCGCGCTCGAGCAACCGCACCAGCGTCGCCAGCGTCCGATTCACCGGCGTCGCGACGCCGAGCGCCTGGCCGCGCCGCGCCACGTAGCCGTTGAGCGAGTCGATCTCGGTCGGCCGCCCAAGGGCGAGGTCTTGCGCGGTCGACGAGCTCGCCTCGCGCATCGCCGCGCCCAGCCGCATCGTGGCTTCGTACAGGCTGTCGACGTCGGCGACCGCCACGCCGTCGGCCCGCGCCACCGCGACACACTCGCCGATCGCCTCGCGCATCAGCGCGCCAACATCCGGGTCGTCCGCCATCGGTCCGTAGCGCGAGCGGCCCAGCGCCGAGATCGCGTTGAACGCGCAGTTCATCACGAGCTTCGTCCAGAGTTCGCCGCGCAGGTCGGCTTCGAGCCGACTGGGCACGCCGGCGCGCTCGAACCAGTCGGCGACCATCCGGGCGCGCGCCGACGGCTGCAACGTCGCTGCGACCTGATTCGCAGCAGCCTGGCCCGGTGCGGCCTGGCGCGGCGCGGCCTGTCCCGGCGCGCGATCGTCGCGCGCGAACGCGGGCCGCGCGCCGTATTCGCCGATCACCAGGTCGCCGCGACCGGCGTGCAGCAGGTGCCCCGGCGCCGGCATCGAGGTCGCCACGTACACCACTGCGCCCAGCGCGTCGATGCCCGCGTCGCGCAGCTTCGGCACGTTGTCCACGCCGTTCTGCAGGCTGACGAGCACCGCGTCGGCGCGCAGCAGCGGCGCCAGCGCGCGGGCCGCACCGGCGGTGTCGCGCGTCTTCACGCAAAAGAGCACCAGGTCGGCGTCGCGAACCGCGTCGGGCCCGGTGTCGGCGGCAATCCGGATCCGGCGAGTCGCACCCGGGCTGTCGAAGAGCAGCCCGTCGCGCCGGATCGCCTCGACGTGCGCCGCCCGCCCGATCAGCGTGACCGGCGCACCGGCTTCGGCCAGCTTCGCGCCGAAGAAGCAGCCGACGGCGCCTGCGCCATAGACGGCTACGCGTGGCCAGGAAGTTGGTTGCATGGTTGATCCGTCGTTGTCGTGATGTCGGTGTCCGATGGTAGCGCGGCCCCGTGGTCGAATTCACGGTCACCGCCCCCGCCGAGCGGCCCGCCCCCGCCCGGCGATTTGTGCTTAACTTGCACCTTTTCCGGCGCGGGCCCCGCGCCCGTCGTCACCGCCATCGCTGGGTTCCCCGACATGCAATTCCGTTTCCCGATCGTCGTCATCGACGAGGACTGGAAGGCCGACTCCGCCAGCGGCCTGGGCATCCGCGCGCTGGCCAAGGCGATCGAGGACCAGCACTGGGAGGTCGTCGGCGGCTTCACCTACATCGACGTGTCGATGGTCGCCAACCAGGCCGCGCGCGCGTCGGCGTTCATCGTGTCGATCGACGACGAGGAACTCGGCGACGACGGCACCGAGAGCAAGGCGGTGTCCGACCTGCGCAAGTTCATCGTCGAGACGCGCCGCCGCAACGCCGACATCCCGATCTTCCTGTTCGGCGAGACCCGCACCTCGCAGCACATCCCGAACGAGATCCTGAAGGAGCTGCACGGCTTCATCCACATGTTCGAGGACACGCCGGAGTTCGTCGCGCGCTACATCATCCGCGAGGCGACGAACTACCTGAATTCGCTGGCGCCGCCGTTCTTCAAGGCGCTGGTGAACTACGCGCACGACGGGTCGTACTCGTGGCACTGCCCGGGGCACTCGGGCGGCGTGGCGTTCCTGAAGAGCCCGGTAGGGCAGATGTTCCACCAGTTCTTCGGCGAGAACATGCTGCGCGCCGACGTCTGCAACGCGGTCGACGAACTCGGCCAGCTGCTCGACCACACCGGGCCGGTGGCGGCCTCCGAGCGCAACGCCGCGCGCATCTTCAACGTCGACCACCTGTTCTTCGTCACCAACGGCACCTCGACGTCGAACAAGATCGTCTGGCACTCGACGGTGGGCAACGGCGACGTGGTGCTGGTCGACCGCAACTGCCACAAGTCGATCCTGCACGCGATCACGATGACCGGCACGGTGCCGATCTTCCTGCAGCCCACGCGCAACCACCTCGGCATCATCGGGCCGATTCCGCTCGAGGAGTTCGACCCGGCGAGCATCCAGCGCAAGATCGACGCCAACCCGCTCATCAAGGACAAGAGCGCGCGCCCGCGCGTGATGACGATCACGCAGTCGACCTACGACGGCGTGGTCTACAACGTCGAGACGATCAAGCGCACGCTGGGCAACTACATCGAGAACCTGCACTTCGACGAGGCCTGGCTGCCGCACGCGACCTTCCATCCCTTCTATCACGAGTTCCACGCGATCGGCCCGAACCGGCCGCGCAGCGCGGAGGCGATGATCTTCTCCACGCAGTCCACGCACAAGCTGCTGGCGGGGCTGTCGCAGGCCTCGCAGATCCTGGTGCAGGATTCCGAGAACAACCGCCTCGACCGGCACCGCTTCAACGAGGCGTTCCTGATGCACACCTCGACCAGCCCGCAGTACGCGATCATCGCGTCGTGCGACGTTGCGGCCGCGATGATGGAGCCGCCCGGCGGCACCGCGCTGGTCGAGGAGTCGATCTTCGAGTCGCTCGAGTTCCGCCGCGCGATGCGCAAGGTCGACGACGAGTTCGGCGAAGACTGGTGGTTCAAGGTCTGGGGCCCGAAAGACCTCGCCGACACCGGCATCGGCAAGCGCGAGAACTGGTTCCTGAAGTCGAGCGACAAGTGGCACGGGTTCGGCAAGCTGGTCACCAACTTCACGATGCTCGACCCGATCAAGGCCACCATCGTGACGCCGGGCCTCGACATCAACGGCAAGTTCGCGCCCTGGGGCATCCCGGCTTCGATCGTCACCAAGTACCTGGCCGAGCACGGCGTCGTGGTCGAGAAGACCGGTCTCTACTCGTTCTTCGTGATGTTCACGATCGGCATCACCAAGGGCCGCTGGAACACGCTGGTCACCGAGCTGCAGCAGTTCAAGAGCGATTACGACACCAACCAGCCGCTGTGGCGCGTGATGCCCGAGTTCGTCCAGGCGCATCCGGCCTACGAGCGGGTGGGGCTGCGCGACCTGGCCTCGCAGATCCACGAGCAGTACCGGCGCTACGACATCGCGCGGGTCACCACCGAGATGTACCTGTCGAGCATGCAGCCGGCGATGAAGCCGTCGGAGGCCTTCGAGTGCCTGGCGCACCGCAGGGTCGACCGGGTGCCGATCGACGAGCTCGAGGGACGGATCACCACGATGCTGGTGACGCCCTACCCGCCGGGCATCCCGCTGCTGATTCCCGGCGAGCGCTTCAATCGCCCGATCGTCGAGTACCTGAAGTTCGCGCGCGACTTCAATGCGCGCTTCCCCGGCTTCGAGACCGACGTGCACGGGCTCGTCGTCGAGCGCGACAACGGTGTCGACCGCTATTACGTCGACTGCGTGAAGGTCTCCGCGTGAAGACCTGAGGCCCCGGCGGGCGCGCGGTCAGACATCGATCGAGCGCATCGCCGGCGGCGGCCGGACGTGCGCGAGCCGGGTACCGGCAAGGACGTCGTAGATCGCGCGGCGGTCGCGATCGATCAGCGTCCAGGCATAGGGTGCGATGAGCAGCAGGCTCAGGCCCCGGTGCAGGTAGTAGCCGGCGGCGAGCGCGCCGATCGCCAGGCCCGACGCGGCGGCGAATCGGGCCAGCGCGCGCATCGGTGTCACCGCGCGGCCGTCGCGCGTCTGCAGTTGCAGCGCCAGCGTCTTCATCGGCAGCGAGCGACGGCCGTCGCTCCAGAAGTAGGTGAAATACGCGCCCAGCACGCCCAGCGTGAACAGCTGGAAGGCCGTGCGCAGCGCGCCGGGATGGCCGCGGAACTGGGTGAGCGCCGAGAACGCGTAGTCGGCGAACCAGAGCACGCCGAACAGGATGATTGCCTCGTAGGCGATGCCCATCAGGCGGCGCCAGGGATCGGCAGCCGGATCCGGCGAACCCTGCATCAGAACTGCTTCGGGCGCGGCGGCGGTCGCTTGGGGCTGCGGCGAGCGAGGTCGGACAACGGCTGCGCGGCTTCCTTGGCCAGCCCCGTGCGCGCGCCGGCGTGGCGCGCGGCGGTGTTGCTGGTCCAGCCCGCGGTGCGCAGCACCGAGCGCTGCTCGGGGGTCATTTCCTGGTAGCGCTCCCACTGGGCCTGCCGCTCGTCGGGGGGCAGCCGTTTCGCGAGCCGGTAGTTCTGCCGCGCGAGCCTGCGCTGATCGGGCGTGAGCGCCGCCCATTCGCGGATGCGCTCGTGCGCGCGCTCGCGCGCATCGGGAGCCATGCGCGGCACCCGGCTGGCGAGCGACACCCAGATGCGTTTTTCCTGCGCCGACCAGCTGTTCCATTGCGTGGCGAACGGGCCGAGTACGGCCTGCTGCGCCGGGGTGAGCTCGCTCCAGAGCGGGCGGACCAGCGGCAGCAGCGACGCCCGGGGCGCCGCCGGCTCGTTCTCGGCGCGCACGGGCACGACGGCCGCCGCCAGCGCCAGGCACAGCGTGGCGACGATCGCGGCGGCGAGCTGCTCGCGGCTCACTCGCGGTCTCCCTGGGCGACGTTGCGCAGGAACACGCCGAAGCCGCGATCGGCGTAGGCCGAGATCGGCACCTCGTCGACGAGCACCGCCGCGTCGACGTCGGCGATGTCGTCGGCCCGCAGGCGGCTGTCCCATTCGGAGATGCCGTAGAGCACCGCGGCGACGATTGCGACCGGCACGACGACCGCTGCGAGGCCCAGCCCGAAGCGCCGCCGTCCGTCGGGGCCGCCGCCGGCCGACGAGCGGCCGCCTGCGGCCGAGGCGACCACGATCGCGTGCCCCGCCTGGGCCGTCGCCGGCCTCGGCACGGCGACCTGGGCCTGCTTTGGCAGGCGGGCGAGAGCCGCCTCGCGGGCGGTGGCCAGCCGGTGTGTGACGCGCCACGGCAGGTGCTCTGCGGATTCGTCGAGCGCCTCGCGGGCGAGTTGGGCGATTCGTTGTTCGTTCATGGTGCAATTCCGCGCGCCCGGAGCACGTCCGCCAGGGTGTGGGCCGCACGGGAACAGTGCGTCTTGACGCTGCCCTCCGAGCATCCCATGGCCTCGGCGGTCTCGGCCACGTTGAGATCTTCCCAGTAACGCAGCAGGAAGGCTTCGCGTTGACGCCGGGGCAGCTTGCCGATTTCCTCGTCCAGGATGGCCAGCAGCTGGGCGCGCTCGAGTCGATCGGCCCCGTCGGCCGCGGCGGCGCTGCCCGGCTCGGGTTCGAGGGCTTCGAGGATGTCGCGCTCGCCGGCCTCTTCCCCGGCGTCGCCGGCCAGCGTCGACAGCGGCGTCGTCCAGAGGTTGCGGACCTTCTGGCGCCGGAAGTGGTCGGTGATCGCGTTCTGCAGGATCCGCTGGAACAGCAGCGGCAGTTCCGACGGCGGGCGCTCGGCGTAGCGGGTGGTGAGCTTGAGCATCGCGTCCTGCACGACGTCGAGGGCGACCTCCTGGTCGCGCACCGCGTAGACCGCCTGCTTGAACGCTCGGCGCTCGGCCGCGGCGAGGAAATCGGACAATTCCTGCCGGGTGGCCATTCGGGTCGGGTTCGGCGGCAAGTGGAGAGAGGACGCTGCGCATGCTAGCAGAAGGCCCGCCGACAGCGCCCCGGCCGGCCGACGCGCCTTGACCCTCCCTGTTGCGGTGCAGTATGCTGCTCGTCTACCCCTAGAGCGCCTCTTCCGGGACTGGTGGCTGCGGCGATCAGCGCGGACGGGGCGTTGTCTTTGCGTGCGCCGAGCGCCTTCACGAGAGGTATGCAGGCGCATCCGATCAAACTCGCAGGCCCCGTGCCGAGGCCTGCGTCGTGGCGATTCGACGCGTACCCGCGCGGCGATGGCCCATGGCGCCGGCGGACGGGCTCCCTGGACTTGAAAGGACTACTTTCGATGGAAATCACAGGCGCGGAAATTGTCGTTCGCTGTCTCCAGGAAGAGGGCGTCGAGCACGTCTTCGGCTATCCGGGCGGCGCGGTTCTCTATATTTACGACGCGATCTTCAACCAGGACAAGTTCCAGCACGTCCTGGTGAGGCACGAGCAGGCGGCCGTGCACGCCGCCGACGCGTATTCGCGGTCCACGCAGAAGGTCGGCGTGTGCCTGGTCACCAGCGGGCCGGGCGTCACCAACGCGGTCACCGGTATCGCGACCGCCTACATGGATTCGGTCCCGCTGGTCGTCATCACCGGACAGGTGCCGACCCACGCGATCGGCGAGGACGCCTTCCAGGAATGCGACACGGTCGGCATCACGCGCCCGTGCGTGAAGCACAACTTCCTGGTCAAGGACGTCAAGGACCTCGCGACCACGATCCGCAAGGCGTTCCACATCGCCAACAGCGGGCGCCCCGGGCCGGTGCTGGTGGACATCCCGAAGGACGTGACGCGCAACAAGTGCCGGTTCGACTACCCGAAGACGGTGTCGATGCGCTCGTACAACCCGGTCACGCGCGGCCACCAGGGGCAGATCAGGAAGGCGCTGAACCTGATCCTCGGCGCCGAGCGGCCGATGATCTACACCGGCGGCGGCATCATCCTCGCCAACGCCGCGCCGGAGTTGAACCGCTTCGTCGACCTGCTCGGCTTCCCGGTCACCAACACGCTGATGGGACTGGGCGGCTACCGGGCGAGCAGCGACAAGTACGTCGGGATGCCGGGCATGCACGGCACCTACGAGGCGAACATGGCGATGCAGCACTGCGACGTGCTGATCGCCATCGGCGCGCGCTTCGACGACCGCGTGATCGGCAACCCGAAGCACTTCGCGCAGAACCCGCACAAGATCGTCCACGTCGACATCGACCCGTCGTCGATCTCCAAGCGAGTCAAGGTCGACGTGCCGATCGTCGGCGACGTGCGCGAGACGCTGGGCGACCTGACCGCGCTGCTCGAGGAGTCGTTCGCGGCGGGCCAGAAGACCAACGCGCGCGCGCTCCAGGCCTGGTGGCAGCAGATCGGCGAGTGGCGCAAGCGCGAGTGCCTGAAGTACCGGCCGAGCAACGAGGTGATCAAGCCGCAGGCGGTGGTCGAGAAGCTCTGGGAAGTCACCGGTGGCGACGCGTTCATCACGTCCGACGTCGGCCAGCACCAGATGTGGGCGGCACAGTACTACCGGTTCGACAAGCCGAGGCGCTGGATCAACTCGGGCGGGCTGGGCACGATGGGCGTCGGGCTGCCGTACGCGATGGGCGTGCTGCTGGCGAACCCCGGGGCGCAGGTCGCCTGCATCACCGGCGAGGGCTCGATCCAGATGTGCATCCAGGAGCTCTCCACCTGCAAGCAGTACAACCTGCCGGTGAAGATCGTCAACCTGAACAACCGCTACCTGGGGATGGTGCGGCAGTGGCAGCAAATCGAGTACGGCAGTCGCTACTCGCAGTCGTACATGGACGCGCTGCCCGACTTCGTCGCGCTGGCCGAGGCCTACGGCCACGTCGGCATCCGGGTCGACAAGCCCGCCGACGTCGAGCCGGCGCTTCGCGACGCGTTCGGCAAGTACAAGGATCGCCTGGTGTTCCTCGACATCATCACCGACGCCACCGAGAACGTCTGGCCGATGGTGCAGGGCGGCAAGGGGCTGACCGAGATGATTCTCGGCTCGGAAGATCTTTGAGGAGCCGGCGATGAAGCACATCATTTCGATCCTGATGGAGAACGAGCCGGGCGCCCTGTCGCGGGTGGTCGGGCTGTTCTCGGCGCGCGGCTACAACATCGAGACGCTCACGGTGGCGCCCACCGAGGACAAGTCGCTGTCGCGGATGACGATCGTCACCAGCGGCTCGGACGACGTGATCGAGCAGATCACCAAGCAGCTGAACCGGCTGATCGACGTCGTGAAGGTGGTCGACCTCACCGAGAGCCCCTACACCGAGCGCGAGCTGATGCTGATCAAGGTCCGGGCGGTGGGCAAGGAGCGCGAGGAGATGAAGCGGATGGCCGACATCTTCCGCGGCCGCATCATCGACGTCACCGACAAGACCTACACGATCGAGCTCACCGGCGACGGCACCAAGCTCGACGCCTTCATCGACGCCCTCGACCGCACCGC
>JAHBZV010000029.1 GCA_019635275.1 Burkholderiaceae bacterium
GCTAGCGCCCGCTCACCGCTGCTGCGCGGGGCTGGCGCCCGCCGCGCCGAGCATGCGCTCGACGTACCTCGCGATCAGGTCGACCTCGAGGTTGACCTGGTCGCCCGGCTTCAGCGACTTCAGCGTCGTGACCGCGATCGTGTGCGGAATCAGGTTGATCTCGAACTCGGCGCCATCGGCCACGTCGGCGACGCGGTTCACGGTCAGGCTGACGCCGTTGACGGTGACCGAGCCCTTGTAGGCGAAGTACTTCGCGAGCCCCGCTGGCGCTCGCAGCACCAGGCGCCACGACTCGCCGACCGGCTCGAACGACACGACGTCGCCAAGCCCATCGACGTGCCCCGATACCAGGTGACCGCCGATCCGGTCGTCCAGCCGCATCGCCTTCTCGAGGTTGACCTCGCCGACCCGGTCCAGTCCCCGGGTCCGCGACAGGCTCTCCCTCGATACCTCGACGACGAAGCGCCCGCCGTCGATACCGACGGCCGTCATGCAGGCGCCCTGGATCGCGATCGAGTCGCCCGGCGCCACGTCGGACAGGTCGAGCCCGCCGGCGTCGACGGTCAGGCGCACGCCAGCCTCCTGGCCGAGCGGCTCGACGCGCTCGATCCGACCCACGGCCGCGACGATTCCGGTGAACATCGTTCAGATCCTTTCGGGAAGCCGGGCCAGCAGCCGCAGGTCGTCGCCCACGCGCTCGACCGACTGCCAGTGCAGCACGAGGCGCTTCTCCAGCGCCTCCGGAGGGGCCAGGTCCGCCAGCCCCATCGAATTGCCGAGCAGCGTCGGCGCCATGTAGACGAGCAACTCGTCGACGCACTCCTCGCGCAGCAGCGACCCGTTGAGCCGGTAGCCGGCCTCGACGTGAAGCTCGTTGATGCCGCGGCGCGCGAGTTCGAGCAGCAGGCCGGCCAGGTCGACCTTGCCGTTCGGGTCGGGAAGCGTGATCACCTCGCAGCCGAGTTCCTCGAGCGCGGCGGTCTTGGCGACGCGTTTCGCCGCGTCGACCGCACAGGCCACCAGCGTGCTGCCGCCCTCGAGGATCCGCGCGGCCGGGTTGACCTCGAAGCGCGAGTCCACCAGCACGCGCAGCGGTTGCCGCGAGGTCTGGACGTGGCGGACGGTGAGCTGCGGATTGTCGTCCCTCACCGTGCCGATGCCGGTGAGGATCGCGCAGGCGCGGGCGCGCCACGCGTGTGCGTCGGCACGCGCGGCTTCGCCGGTGATCCACTGGCTGCGCCCGTCGGGCAACGCGGTGCGGCCATCGAGGCTGGTGGCGACCTTGAGCCGCACCCACGGCCGGCCGCGCGCCATCCGCGACACGAAACCGATGTTCAGGTCGCGCGCCTCCTGCTGCAGCAGGCCGCATCGCACGTCGATGCCCGCGGCCCTCAGGCGTTCGAGCCCCGCGCCATTGACCGACGGATTCGGGTCTTCCATCGCGGCGATCACCCGTCCCACCCGGGCTTCGATCAGCGCGTCGACGCAGGGCGGCGTGCGGCCATGATGGTTGCACGGCTCGAGTGTCACGTAGGCCGTGCCCCCGCGCGCGCGCTCGCCGGCTTGCGCGAGCGCGAGCACCTCGGCGTGCGGCTCGCCAGCTCGCCGGTGCCACCCCTCGCCGACGATCGCGTTGTCGCGCACCACCACGCAACCCACGCGCGGGTTGGGCGTGGCGGTGAAGAGCCCGAGCTCCGCGAGCTGCAGCGCCCGCTGCATGAAATCGTGATCGGCCGGCGTGAACATCGACCGGGATTATCACCCGAAGCGCCGGCGGCTCCTTCGCCGCCCCCGGTCGCGCGGCGTGCCGGCGACCGGAATCCGCGGGTCGACGAAGGAGACCGACTTGGCCGGCTCAGTGACCCCGACCTTGAACTCCGCGGTGAAGCCCACGACGAAGCCTTCTGCGGGCCCGTCGTCGATCCCCGAGGCGACCGCCGCGACGACGCGCCCCGGCGACCGGATCCTGGCCGACGCTCCGGCCATCCAGGGGGTCGACACGGTATCCGGGGTGCCCGGGGAGAGCTACCTGGCGGTGCTCGACGGACTGTACCGGCACCGCGAGCGCATCCGCTTCGTGGTGTGCCGCCGGGAGGGCGGCGCGGCGTTCATGGCCGACGCCTGGGGCAGCCTCACCGGCAAGCCCGGCGTGGTGATGTTCGGCCAGATGGCCAAGTGGGTCGCGCAGATCGATCGCGCCGGCCGAGTCCCGTGGCGATGGCCGCCGCCATCGCCCCGCCCCGGCGCACGGTGGTGTGCTTCGGCGGCTCCGGCGCAAGGCGACCGTCAGCGGCGCTTGCGCGCCTGCCGCGAGACCTCGCGAGGACGCAACAGGCAGTGTACGAATGGACACACCCGGTCGCGCGACGCAGGAGGCGGCTCGCTCCTTGACAACGCACTAATAGTCAGTACCCTTTCTGTTGAGCTCCGGACCCGGCATCGTGCGTGCGCGGCGCCCGCGGCTTCCCCCAACGACACTCGCGTATCCAGGCCCGGTCATGACCAATCGAAATACCTTGCTGCTGAACCTCGTCACACGCGCCGGTGCGTCCGAGCGAAATGTCGAAGTCCGACAGGCCGTGATCGCGGGCTGGACGTCGCGCGACGTCGAGGCCATGGAGAAGCACATCAGGGAACTCGAGGAAATCGGTGTTCCGCGCCCGGCGTCGACGCCGATCTACTACCGGGTCGGCGCTGCCCGGATCACCGGCGCCGACGCCATCGAAGCCGCCGGCGGCGACTCGAGCGGCGAAGTCGAGTTCGTCATGTTCAACATCGACGGCAGGCTCTGGATCGGCGTCGGCTCGGACCACACCGACCGGAAGGTCGAGACGTACAACATCACCGTCTCGAAGCAGATGTGCGACAAACCGGTAGCATCGACCGTGTGGCCCTGGGACGAGCTCGCCGACCACTGGGAGAGCCTCGTGCTGCGCTCGCACATCGTGACCGGCGGCAAGCGCGAGCTCTACCAGGAGGGCAGCGTGGCGGCCATGCGTGCCCCCCTCGACCTGATCGAGCGCTACGAGGCAGGCCAGGGCAAATTCAGCCCGGGAACCGTGATGTTCGGCGGAACGCTGGCTGCAAAGGGAGGCATCCGCCCGGCCGACCGGTTCGAGTTCGAACTGGTCGACGCGACCCTGAACCGCCGCATCGCCCACGCCTACGGCATCGACGTGCTTCCGATCGCGGGCTGAAGCGCAAACGGACGGGCCTTCCCTACCGCAGAGACCCCGCGGCGCCGAAACGTGCGCGCTCTCGCAGGCCCTGCCGCGGTATTCGGGGCACACACGGCGGCGTACTTCCTGAGCTGCGTGCTCAGGAGCGCGAACGCATCCCTGGACGCGACGCTGGCATCGACCTTCTCGCTCGGCGAGGCGGCGGTCGGCCTGCTGAGCAGCCTCTTCTTCCTGGCCTTTGCGGCGACCCAGCTTCCCTTCGGGCACCTGATCGACCGGGTAGGGCCCCGCCGCGCGCAGCTCACCGCGTTGCCGATCGCCATCGTCGGCCTGCTCGTCAGCGCCTGGGCCGGCGGATTCCCCCTGCTCGCGGTCGGCCGCGTCCTGCTCGGCATCGGGTTCTCGATTTCGCTGATGGCGGCACTGTGCGCGAACCGGGCGTCGTTCCCCGTGACCTCGCTGGCAGGAGTCAACGGCGCCGCGGTCGGGATCGGCTCCTCGGGCGCTGCCTTCGCGGGCGCGCCGCTGGCTGCCATGGCCGGTCCACTGGGATGGACGGGCGTCCAGCTGGTGCTGGCCGCAGCTTGCGCTGCGGTGCTGGGGATGATCCGTGCGCTGCCGCGCGACGCAGTGCCTCGCCGCGTCCCGAACGAAGTGCGCCCGCGAATGCGAGACGTCGTCTCCGACCCCGTGTTCCTTCGACTGGCGCCGGTCGCGGCGATGGCCCAGGGCAGCTACCTCGCCTATCTCGGCTACTGGATTCACCCCTGGCTGCAGTCGGTGGGTGGCCACGACGCGTTCACCGCGAGCATCGGCCTGAGTCTGGCGTCGCTGACCATGGTTGCCGGCCACCTGCTGACCGGTTTCGCCACGCGCCGCCTCATGCGCAGCGGCCGGACACTCGAGCAAACCGCCGTCGCCGGCATGATCGCGTTGGCGGCTACCCAGCTGGCCCTCGCACTGCTGCCGGCCATCGCATCGATGCCGCTCTGGCTCGTGTACGGCTTCCTGGGGGCCTTCAACATCGTGGCCTTTTCCGTGCTGTCGGCGGCGCTTCCGACGACGATCCAGGGAACGGCGGTGACCCTGCTGAACCTGATGATCTTCACGGTCGGGTTCGTCGTCCAGGCGGCTCTCGGCGCGTGCGTCGAGCTGCTGGACGCCGCCGGGCTCCCGGCGTCGACGGCGCACCGCGTATCGATGCTGGTGATCGGATTGGCCATCCTCACGCTCGGCGCGAACTGGCGTCGCCGGCATGGCGGCGTCCGCGCGAGCGCCGAAGACCCCTGCTAGCCGGCCGCGGCGTCGGCGAAGAGTCTCTCGACCGCAGCGGCGATCGCCAGCAGCCTGCGGTCGCTGCCCGTCTCGCCGATCAGCATCAGTCCGACCGGCGCCTCGCCGGCGCGATGGCATGGCAACGAGATCGCGCAGCCGTCCAGGAAGTTGACCATGGCTGGATTGCGCAGCAGGAACAGGTTGGTGCGATTGGCGACCTCGACGTCCGCGAGGTCGTCGATGCGCGGCGCGACGATCGGCACGGTCGGCGCGACCATCACGTCGACGGCCGCGGTCCGCGCGCGGACGGTGGCCTGCACCCGCTTGCGCGCCTGGAGCACGTCGATGTAGTCGGCCGCGCCCTGCGAACGCCCGGCCTCGAAGCGCTGGAGCACCCAGGGGTCGTAGAGATGCGACCTGGATTCGAGCAGCGCCCGGTGCCAGGCGTACGCTTCGGCGCCGACCAGCCCACCGCGTGAATTGATGCGCGGAATCTCGGCGAGCACGTCGAGGTCGAGTTCGACGAGCCGCGCGCCCGAGCCGGAAAGGCGCGCGAGCGCGCGTTCCCAGGCCGCCGCAACGACGTCGTCCATGCCATTCGTGACGTAATCTCCAGGCAGGCCGACCCGCAGGCCCGCCACCGCGAGTTCCGCCGGCCCGGCGCCGGCGTCCCCGCCCAGGATGCCGTCCAGAGCCGCGCAGCACGCGACGCTGCGCGCAAGCGGTCCGACCGAGTCGAGGCTGGTCGACAGCGGCACCACGCCGTCGCGCGGTACCCGCGACGCTGTCGGCTTGAACCCGACGACCCCGCACAGGGCCGCAGGAATCCGGCACGAGCCGCCGGTATCGGTGCCCAGCCCCGCACAGGCCATGCCGTCTGCGACCGCCACCGCGGCGCCCGACGACGAGCCGCCCGGAATCCTGCGCTCGCTCCTGCGCCATGGATTCGCCGGCGTACCGTAGTGCGCGTTGATGCCCAGGCCGGAATAGGCGAACTCGGTCATGTTGGTACGGCCGACGAGCACGAACCCGCAGGCCCGAAGCCGCGCGACGGCGGTCGCGTCGGCGGCTGCCGGTTCTCGGTCCGACAGCACCCGCGAGCCGGCCTGCGTGACCTGCTCCGCGACGTCGAACAGGTCCTTGATGGCGATCGGAATGCCCGCATACGGGCCCGGCTGCGCCCCCGCGCTCCGAAGCCGGTCGAGCGCATCGGCCGCGGCGCGCGCGCGGGCCGCATCGACGTGGATGAACGCGCGCGCGCCTTCGCCAGCGGGGTCGAGCGCGCGCTCGAGGCACGACTCGACCAGCGCGCGGCTCGTCACCTCACCGCGGGCGAGGGCGCGCGCCGCGCCCGCGAGCGTGAGCGGCAGCGTCGCGGACGCGCTCACTGCGGATCGTAGTAGTGCGACTCGATCAGCAGGCAGCCGTTCTCGGAACGGAACGGCCCGTGCCACACGCCGGGCGGGCGCACGCAGTAGGTGTTTTCGACGAACTTCTCGCCGCCCTTGCCTTCCTTGTCGTTGCCGACCCACAGGTCGCCCTTGATCACGAACACCTCTTCCCAGTGGTCGTGGATGAAGGGCTCGGTGGTGAACGCGCCCGGCAGGAACCTGAGCAGGCGGGTATGCCCGCCGCGCTTGTTCTGCGTGTCGAGCGTGCCCGACAGGATCTTCTGCTGGACTCCCGGCGGGTATCCCTTCGGGCTTTCCCAGCCGGTGTCGACGTCCACCTGGTAGAACTCGCGATGAATCTTGTTGACGGCCATCGTTGCCTCCTCGTTGGTTGCTGCTGCGCTCAATCCTTGACGCGCGACAGGCTGATGCCGCGGTCGAATCCGTTCTCGAACTTCTCCGGCTCGAACACTCCCTCGCTGATCGTGAAGAAGTCGCCCGACAGCCGTTGTTCGTCGCTGGTGACGTGCATGTGGATCGAGTCGAACGGACAGGTCTGGGTGCACATCTCGCAACCAATGCAGTGATCGAGGTGCGAGCCCACCTGGCCGTCGGACTGCCAGAGCGTGTCGTAGAAGCAGGTCTGGATGCAGATCGTGCAGCTGGGATTCTTGCAGGTCGCGTGGTTCACCTCGCTGTGCATGCGGGGCTTGCGGAACTGCTCGCCATAGTCCTTCACCGACCGGCGCGACGCGATCCCGAACATCGACTCCATGTCGTCGTAGCCGTGGCTGTCCATGAACTCTTCCAGCCCGGCGATGATCTTCGGCAGGAACTTGATGCCCTTGAGCATCAGCACCGAACCGACCTGCACGATCCCCGCGCCGGCCATGATGAACTCGACGATGTCCCGGTGGTCGTAGATGCCGTTCGAGCCGGTGATCGGCATGCCGAGCTCGGTGTGGATGCGATGTACCCAGCGCAGCGACAGCGGCTTGGCCCAGACTCCGCCGATGCCCGCGGGGCCGCCCAGCCTCGGCGAACCGGTCTCGATGTCGATCGAGAAACCCGTGTAGCGGTTGGTGGCGGTCACCGCCGCGGCGCCCGCCCGCTGGACCGCGCGCGCGACTTCGAGCACGCGCGACTGGTCCGGCGTGAGCTTCACGACGACCGGTATCTTCACGGCTTCGCATACGCGCCGCGTCACTTCCTCTGCGACGTCGGGCTCCTGCCCGATCATGCTGCCGCCGTGCACGCCGGGCATCATCGCCGGATGCGGGCAGCCGAAGTTCAGCTCGACCATCGGCAACCCGCAGTCCTCGATCGTCCTGCAGATGTCGACCCAGCTCTGGACCGTCTTGCCGCCCGCGCTGCCGATCAGGTGAGAGCCGTGGTCCTCGGCATACTTGTTCAGTTCCTTCAGGTAGGGAACCCACTCCCGGTATCCGGTCGACGAATAGCCCGAGCGGCTGTAGAAGACGAAGTTGCGGTTGACCTTGCCCCGGATGGGCTCGCTCTTCTCGTTGAGGATCGCGTACTTCGAGTTCTGCGTCAGGCGCGCCATGTCCTCGATGTCGGTGAGCGTCTTGATGATCATTCCACCGGCGCCCGCATCCACGCATTCGCGAATCACTTCGGGGCTGTTGGTGGTTTCGATCGACGCGATGACGACCGGGTTCTTGAACTTGATCCCGCAGAAGTCGACGGACAGGTCAGCCACGGCAGTCCCCTCGGTGGTTGGCGGTTGTAGCGGCACGTCGCGCCCCCAACGCGAGGGCGCCGTCGGGCACGATCATTGGCAGTATACGAACGATATAGGTCACAGTCAACGACGATGCCGGAGCTGCCGCCAGCCTCGATGCCCCATGCGGGACGACGCCGCAGTGGCTCCGGAACCAGATAATCAGTACACGATCCAATGCTCCGGTCAGCGGGACATCTGTGCGGGCAGCCAGGTCACGAGCGCGGGGAACTGATGGATCAGGACGAGCATCAGCAGCAGGATCACGAAGAAGGGCAGCGACGCGCGGGCGACGAAGCCGATGTCGCGCTTCGTCAGGTTCTGGAGCACGAACAGGTTGAATCCCACCGGCGGCGTGACCTGCGCCATTTCCACGACCAGCACGACGTAGATACCGAACCAGAGCAGGTCGAAGCCGGCGGCCTTGACGACCGGGAGAAGCACGGCCATCGTGAGCACCACCATCGAGATGCCGTCGAGCAGGCAGCCGAGCACGACGTACAGGACGGTGAGGGCAAGCAGGAGCTGCCATTGCGACAGGCCGAGTTCCCCGACCCATGCCGCGAGGTCGCGGGGAATCCCGGTGAAGCCCATCGCGATCGTGAGGAACGACGAACCGGCAAGGATCAGCATGATCATCGTCGTCGTCTTCATCGCTCCCATGATCGTCGCAACGAGGCTGCGCCATCCGAATCCTCCGTGGGCGACCGACAGGAACAGCGCACCCAGCACGCCCAGCGCGGCCGACTCGGTCGCGGTCGCGAAGCCCGCATAGATCGAACCCAGCACCGCCGCGATCAGCAACACCGCCGGCACCAGCCCGGCGCTCGCACGCAGCCGTTCGCCGAAGCCGGCGCGCACGTCGTTCGGCGGGATCCGGTCGCCGTGCGCCAGCGACCACCCGCCGACGTACACCATGAACAACACGGCGAGCACGATCCCGGGAACGACGCCACCGATGAACAGCTTGTTGATCGAGACGTCGGCGGTGACCCCGTAGACGATCATGATGATCGAAGGCGGGATCAGCAGCCCCAGGGTGCCGGCGCCTGCGAGCGAGCCGACGACCATCTCTTCCGGATAGCCGCGCTTTTCGAGCTCCGGGATCGTGATCTTTCCGATCGTCGCGCAGGTGGCCGCAGACGAACCGGAAATCGCGGCGAAGATCGCCGAGCCCACGACGTTGACCTGCAGCAGACGCCCGGGCAGCGGCCCCAACCACGGCGCGAGGCCGCGGAACATCGATTCGGAAATCTTCGAGCGAAACAGGATCTCGCCCATCCAGATGAACAGCGGCAGCGAAGTGAGCGTCCAGCTCGACAGCGAGCCGAAGATCGTCGTCGCCATCGCCTCGCCGGGCATGCGGGTCGAACCGAAGAACATCGCCACGAGCGAGACGCCGATCAGCGCGAGGCCGATCCAGATGCCGAGCCCCAGCAGCACGAGCATCGCGCCGACGATCGCGGCGGCCAGCAGCAGTCCCGACACGTCACCGATCGGCACGATGGCCCTCCTCGCTTCCGGTGGAAGGTTCCATCTCTCCGCCGCGCCATACCGACCACGCACGCTGCGTCACCGCGACGAAGAAGACCACGGCTCCGAGGGCCATCGCCGACTGCGGGATCCACATCGGGAGCGCGATCAGGCCCGCGCTTCGCTCGTCGAGCTGCCACGACTGCCAGGCGAGCTTCGTGACGTGCCACGCGAGGTAGGCCGACAACAGCACTGCCGCCGTGACCGCGACCGATGCCGCGAGCCGCTTGCGCGGCGGACTCATCCTCTCGACCAGCAAGGTCACGCGAATGTGCTCGTTGGCGTTGAACGCGTAGGCGAGCGCCAGGAACGCCGACGCCGCCATGCAGTAGCCGGCGAACTCGTCCGCGGAGCGAGGAATGTACGGAAGGAACTGCCCCCCCAGCTGGTACAGGATCAGCAGCTCCACGCCGACGAAGCACAACGCCCCGAGCAGCGCCGTGCAGAGGTAGATCCGTTCGAGCAGTCGGACCATGCGATTCCCCGAAGCGACGCCGGCAGCCGCGCGGCTGCCGGCCGCACCGCCTGCCGCTACTTCCGGAATGCCTCGACGACCGCCTTGCCGTCGGCGCCGGCGCCGGCCAGCCACTCGTCGACCATCTGGCGGCCCATCCGGTTCAGGTCATCGACCAGTTTCGGGCTGGGCGCGAGAACCTTCATGCCGTTGGCGGCCAGTGTCTTCTTCGTCGCCTCGGCCACTTCCTGGCTCGACGCCCAGCCGGCCTGCTCGGCCTTCTTGCCCTCGGCCAGGACTGCATTGCGGGTGGCGGGATCGAGGGCCTCGAGCGCCGCGTTGCTGACGATGACCATGTTCTTGGGCAGCCAGGCCTGGACGTCGTAGAAGTATTTCAGCGATTCCCAAGCCTTGTAGTCGACGCCCGACTGGGCCGACGAGATCAGCGAATTGATCTTGCCGGTGGACAGCGCCTGCGCGACCTCGGCCGCCTGGATCGTCACCGGCCGTGCCTTGAACAGTTCGGCCAGGCGCGAGGTCTGCTTGTCGTAGGCACGGAAGTTCAGTCCCTCGAGGTCGGCGGCCGAAGTCACCTCCTTGTTGGCCATCAGGCCCTGCGGCGGCCACGGCACCGCGAACAACAGGCGCATGCCCTGCGCCGCGAGGATGCGCTCGACGTACGGGCGCTGGATGCCCCAGAGCTTCTCCGCCTGCGCATAACTGCTCGCGAGGAACGGCAGGCCGTCGACCGCGTAGAGCGGATTCTCGTTGGTCAGCGTCACCATCAGCACTTCGCCGATCGGCACCTGGCCCGTCTGAACGGCGCGCTTGATCTCGGGCATCTTGTACAGCGAGGCGCCGGGGTGCACCTTGATCGCGAGCTTGCCGCCCGTGGCGGTCTTGACCGCGGCGGCGAACCGCTCGATGTTGACCGTGTGGAAGTTCGCCGGCGCGTAAGGAGTCGGCATGTCCCAGCTCTGCGCGGTCGCGGTCGCGGGTGCACCGGCCGCCGCGAGTGCGGCCGCCGCTGCGAGAAGCATTTTTCGAACCAGCATGGTGCCTCCGTCGTCGTTGTCGTGGGTGAAGAAGGTTCAGTTCTCGTCGCGCCCCGGATTCGCCGATCCGGGCCGCGTGGCGGGCATCCGCAGCGTCGTGCGCCCGTAGACGTTGTTCGCATCGATCAGCTTGTAGAGCATGTCCATGAAGCAGCGACGCTCGTCCGGGGACAGCGGTTCGAGCAGGCGATCCTGCGCGCGCTGCATCCTGCTCTTGTACTTCTCGACGAACTTCGCGCCGGCGCGTGTCGCCAGGCAGATCTTGCGCCGCTTGTTGTCCGGATCGACGATCCGCACGACCAGCCGACGCGCCTCGAGGCGCTTGAGTACGTCCGCGACGTTGGCCCGGTCGATCCCGAGTTCCTCGGCCACCGAGAACTGGTCGAGCCCGGGCATGTCCACGAGGATGCTCAGCAGGCCGTACTGGATCGGCGTGATCCGGTCCTCGGCCAGCTCCTCCATGAACATCGCAACGTGGATCTGGTGCAGGCGGCGCACGAGAAACCCGGATCTCGACCACAGCGACGTGTGCTCGCGCAACGCTGCGCGGCTTTCCGACGCGCCGGCCGAAGCAGCCGACGCCGGCGAACCTGCCGCGCCGGCGGTGTCCCCGACACCCTTGCGCGCAGGCGTGCGCGACGGCTTCTTCGCTTGCACCTGGCCTCGGCCCCCGCTGTCTCGACGGTCTCCTGCCATCACCGACCCCCCGTGCCGCCACGCTTCTCGCCGGCTCCGAACCACCGCGCCAGGCGGCCGCGCAGCCAGGCCCAGAACATTCCCAGCGCGTTGATCCCCTTGGACGCCGGCGCGGGCGGCGATCGCCCGACCGCCATCGCCTCGAGGTTGCGGCCGAAATCGCGCACGATCTGCGTCACCAGCGACCGGACCAGGTCGGATCGCGAGAACTGCGCGAGCGGGCCCTGTACCACGTAGTCCATGCCGACCTCGAGGCGCGCCGCCGGATCCACCCCGGGTTCCGGCTCGACGCGATAGGCGATCGTCGCCTGGGCGCTGGTTCGGGACAGCGCATCGGCACCTTCGCCGCGGATCAAGGTGGCGCGCGCCGCCTCGTCGCGCTCGACCGTTCCGGTTCCGGCGAAGCTCGCCTTGATCGGGCCGAACGCAACGCGCACCGAGCCCGCGATCGTGCGCCCGTCGTAATGCTCGACGCTGGCGCCAGGCAGGCAGGAAGCGGCGGCGCGAACGTCGGCCAGCAGCTCCCAGAGCCGCCCGGCATCGCAGCCGCGAACCACGATCGACTCCACGATCTGCGGGGCCGCGACGCCCGGCGCGGGCACCTCCGAGGGTGCCGCAAGCGGCGAGGCTGCCTCGGTCGCGCTGCCCGCGGGCCCGACGTCGACCGGATCGAACGCCGTGGCCCCGCCCGCCGCGGCTGCCGACGCCAGCGCCGCGGCAGTGGCCTGAGCCGCCCGCGCCGCGCCGAGCTTCGATTCCGGGGCCTCGGCGTCGACGACCGAGGAGACCGCCCGCACGATGCCCGAATACCCGGTGCAGCGGCAGAGATTGCCGGCGAGCTCGTATCGCACCTGCCGCTCGTCCGCGCCGCCCAGCCGCAGTGCGATGTCGCGTGCGGTGATCAGCATCCCCGGCGTGCAGAAGCCGCACTGCAGCGCGTGCTCGCGCGAAAAGGCCTCGCGAAGACGCTGCATCAGCGGATCGTCGTCGAAGCCTTCGATCGTTCGCACGTCGGCGCCTTCGCAGGCTGCCGCCCAGGTGATGCATGCCCGCACGGGCCGACCGTCGAGCAATACCGTGCACGCGCCGCAGACGCCCTGCTCGCACGAGACGTGCGTGCCAGGCAGTCCCTGCTGCTCGCGAAGGAAATCGGCAAGACTCGTCCGCGGCTCCACCGTCGCGCGCACTGCGCGCCCGTTGACGGTGAGCTCGATCCCCGTCTCCGTCGTCATTGCAGCACCTGCTCGAGGGCACGGCCGAGCATCACGCGACACGCCTGGCGCCTGGCCGGCGCCGCATGCGCGAGCACCGGGTCGAGGTGGCCCCCGAGCCCGTCGGCCGCAACCCCGTCGCGGCCGCGCCGGGCAACCTCACGCGCCAGTGCCGGGAGGCCGGTCGGCCGATCGGCCGGGGCGCCGACGAAGATCCGCGCGACGCGCCGCTGCGAGTCGAGCAGGATCGCCGCGGCCGCCTCGGCAAACTCCCCGGGCTTTCGACAGAACTTCTGGTAGGCCCAGCGTGCAGACCGTGACATTTTCGGGACCTCCACCGCGACCACCATCTCCCCCTCGGCGAGCTGCGTCGCATAGCCTCCGACCATGAACGAGGCCGCATCGATCCGCCGCGTGCCGTCGCGCGACGCGAGTTCGATCGTCGCGCCGAGCGCCGCCAGCGCCAGCGGCCAGTCGGCGGCCGGATCGGCGTGCGCGAGGCTTCCGCCGATCGTGCCGCGGTTGCGCACCGCCCGGTAGGCGATCCCGCGCGCCACGCGCGCCAGGCACTCGATCCCGGCGATGCCCCCGGCCTCGTCCTCGATGCGCGCGTGCGTCACGCAGGCGCCGATCCTGACGCAATCGGGACGCTCGTCGATGCGCGTCAGCGCCTCGATCGTGCCGATGTCGATCAGCATCGCCGGGCGGGCGAGGCGCAGGTTGAGCATCGGGCCGAGCGACTGTCCGCCGGCGACGAGTTTCACGTCGCCGCCGGAATCGCGCAAGGCGGCGAGCGCCTCCTCGACGCTGTGCACCCGCCGATACCCGAACGGCGCCGGCTTCACGACGCGTCCTCTGCCCGGCTGCCCGCGCGAGGCGAGTCGAACGGCCCCGCGCCCCGTGGCGCTGCCGATGCGCGCGCCGTCGCCAGCGCCGCCTGGAGCTTCGCCGGCGTGAGCGGCGTCGACGACACCTCGACCCCGAATTGCCTGAGCGCGTCGTTGACCGCGTTGAAGATCGCAGCGGGCGGCGCGATCGCCCCGCCCTCGCCCATCCCCTTGACGCCGAACTTCGTGTACGGTGAAGCGGTCTCGAAGTGATGGACACGGATCGGCGGTGCTTCGGTCGCCGCCGGCAGCAGGTAGTCCATCAGCGTGGTGGCGAGCGGCTGGCCGTTGTCGTCATACGGGCACTCTTCGTAGAGGGCCGTTCCGATCCCCTGCACGACGCCGCCGATGGTCTGGCCCTCGACGATCATCGGATTGACCATCGTGCCGCAGTCCTCGCAGATCACGTAGTCGAGCAGCTCGACCGAGCCGAGCTCCGGGTCGACGGCTACCACGACGGCGTGCGAGGCGTAGCTGAACACGCCCGTATCGACTTTCGGACGGTAGGACACGCTGGCCTCGAGGCCGCCGCGGTCGACGTCCGCAGGAAGCCGCTCGGGACGCACGTACCAGGCATGCGCGATCTCGCGCATCGTCACCGAACCCTCGGGACCGACGACTCGCCCGCCCTCGAAGCGCGCTTGCTCCTCGGCGCAACGCAGCAGCGCGGCGCCGATACGTACCAGTCGCGGCAGCAACGCCTCGCAGGCGCTGCCGACTGCGCCCCCCGCCATCACGATCCCCCGAGATGCGTAGGTCCCCGTGGAGAACGGCGTGGTCCCGGTGTCGCCGTGCACGACCCGGATGCGCTCGAGCTCCACGCCGAGCACCTCGTTGGCGATCTGGGCGAGCGTGGTTTCCATGCCCTGCCCGTGCGAATGCACGCCGACGCAGACCTCGAGCCCGCCGTCGGGCGTGACCCGCACCGTCGCCTGGTCGTAGCCGGGCACCAGCGGCAGCCCCCAGGATGCAAACACCGACGTGCCGTGGGCCGACTGCTCGCAGTAGCTCGCGAAACCGACGCCGATCAGCCTGCCGTCGGCCTCGGCGCGCTGCTGGCGCGCCCGCACAGCGTCGAAGCCGATCGCCTCGCGCACCCAGTTCAGGCCACGCGGGTAGTCACCGCTGTCGTAGTGCTTGCGCGCGACGTTGTCGAACGGCATCTGGTCGGGCCGCACGAGGTTCTCGGCCCGCACCTGCCAGGGCTCACGCCCCACCTCTCGCGCGATCGCGTCGATCAGCAGTTCGATCGCGAAGCACACCCCGGAGCGCGCCACGCCCCGGTAGGGCAGGAATCCCGGCTTGTTGGTCGCCACGCAGCGCGTCGTGCAGCGATAGCCCTGGATCGCGTAAGGGCCGGGAAGGTTCCCGGTTGCCTGACCGGGCTCGAGCCCGATCGTGAACGGCCAGTTCGAATACGCGCCGCCGTCGATCGTGATTTCCGCGTCCAGCGCGAGCAGCCTGCCGCGCTCGTCGACGTGCCCGGCCAGGCGATAGTGGTGCTGGCGCGTATTGGCGCCCGCAACGAGATGCTCGCGACGGTCTTCGACGTACCGGAACGGCCGCCGGAAGCGCAAGGCGAGCCACGCCACGCAGACCTCCTCGGGCTGCAGCACGCACTTGTAGCCGAACCCGCCGCCGACGTCGGGCGCGATCACGCGAAGCCGCCCCTCGTCGATGCCCAGGCATTGAGCGAGCCCGACGCGAATCATGTGCGGTACCTGGCTCGACGTGTAGACGATCAACTGGTCGGCACGATCGTCCCAATAGGCGACGATCGCCTTGCCCTCCATCGGCAGCATCGCCTGGCGGGCCAGCGACACCTCGCGGCGCACGATGCGCGTCGCCGTCGCCGCATGCCGGTCGAAGTCCTTGTCGTACTTCAACGTCAGGAACGCGTTGTCGGGCCAATCGTCGTGCACGCGCACCGCGGTGTCGGCGAGCGCCGCGTGGGCATCCACCAGCGGCCGAATGGGCTCGATCTCGAGCTCCACGCGCTCCACCAGGTCCTCGGCCTGCGCGCGGGTGGGCGCCACGCACATGACCACGGGCTCACCGACGAAGCGCACCTTGCCGCGCGCCAGCGGGTGATGCTCGGAGACGCGGTAGCTGGGCAGCGTCGAAGGCGCGACGATCGGCGAGACGCCCTGGAGGTCGTCGCAGGCGAACACGCTCGCGCTGGCATCGGCCGGCTTGCCCACGCGGCGAATCGTTCCGTGGGCGACCGGGCTGCGCAGGAACGCCACTTCCTGCTGTCCCGGAAGGAGCATGTCGGACACGTACTGGCCGCGGCCGCGCATCAGGCGGGCGTCCTCCTTGCGAAGGACGCTCGCTCCGATGCCCCGGCGCGAATCGGCGTCGCGCGTTGCCGACATGCTGGTCTCCTCCGTCGCCTCGTGGCCTTGCGGATCCTGCCCGGGTGCGGTCAGGACTTCACGGTGAGCGCGCGCGCGCGCATGAACTCGTACTCGGCCACCCGCGTGTACGGCATGACCTGGGCACGGAACTTCATCAGGCTGTCGAAGATCTCCTTGCTCTCGGCGTCGCGCGCAGACTCGGCGCGGACGACTTCGCTGGCCAGTTGCCCGAGCCCCTTGAGCGTGTCGTCCGAGAGCATCTTGACCTGCACCTTGTGCACGTTGACCAGTTCGGCGAACGCCTGCGCGTTCTTGGCCACGAACTCGTCGAGGACCCGCGCGTTGGCATACTGGTTGCCGACCCGGATGACCTCCTGCTCCTGCGCCGTCAGGCCCTCCCAGGTCTTCAGGTTGACGAAGCAATCCAGCGCACCGCAAGGCTCCATCCAGCCCGGCCAGTAGTAATACTTCGCGACCCGATGCAGCCCGAACGCCATGTCGTTGTACGGGCCGACGAAATCGGCGCCGTCGATCGCTCCGCTCTGCAGCGCCTGCGGCACCTCGCCGAGCGACATCTGGACCGGCGTGGCCCCTGCCGCCTGCAGCACCTTGCCGCCGATGCCGCCCGCACGGATCTTCAGCCCCTTGTAGTCGGCCAGCGAGTTGACCTCCTTGGTGTACCAGCCGGCCGCTTGGACCGACGTGTTTCCGCTCGGGAAGAACTTGACTCCCAGCTTCGCGTACAGCTTGTCGGCGAGCTCCTGGCCACCGCCATAGGCGAGCCACGCGTTCTGCTCCTGGCTCGTGATGCCGAACGGAATCGGGCCGATGAAGTTGATCGCCGGCACCTTGCCCGCCCAGTAGCTCGGATAGCCGTGCCCCATGTGCAGGCTTCCCGCCGACACCGCATCCATCGTCTGCAGCGCCGGAACGATCTCGCCGGCGCCGTAGACCTTGATCGTCAACGCTCCCCCGGTCGCCTTGCCGACGAACTCCGCCAGCGCGTTGGCGCCGGTGGCCAGGCCGGGCGAACCCTTCGCCCAGGTCATCTGCATCCGCAATTCCTTCCGGCCCTGGGAGAACGCCGGCGGCGTCGCGGTTGCCAGGATGGTCGACAGGCCGCCGGTGGCGGCCACTCCAAGCGCTTTTCTGCGGTTCATGATGTCTCCGTCGTTGAAATATCGGCTACTGCAATGCCTGCGGGAGCCAGGTCGCCAGGTTCGGGACCTTCCAGACCAGCGCCAGCAGCGCAAGCTGCAGGAGCACGAACGGAATGACCCCGCGATAGATCGTCCCGATGGACAGATCCCTTGCGACCCCCTGGAGGTAGAAGATCGCAAAGCCGAACGGCGGCGTCAGGTACGAGGTCTGGAGGATCACCCCCATCATCACGCCGAGCCACAAGGGGTCGACCCCCATCTTGATCAGGACCGGGCCGAAGATCGGCACCACGATGAAGATGATCTCGAAGGTGTCGATGAAGAACCCGAGCACGAGCATCAGCGCCAGCGTCGCGAACAGCGCGCCCGCCGCGCCCCCGGGAAGCGCCTGCAGCACGTCCTCGGCGATCTTCTCCCCGCCGAATCCCCGAAAGACGAGCGAGAAGACCGTGGCCCCGAAGAGGATCAGGTAGATCATCACCGAGAGCCGCAGCGTCGAATCGCAGACTTCTCGCAGCGTCCGCAGGTTGAGCACGCCACGCGCGGCCGCCAAGACCATCGCGCCGACCGCGCCGACCGCGGCCGACTCGGTTGCGGTGGCGATACCCGAGAGGATCGACCCGAGCACCGCCACGATCAGCAGAAGCGGCGGCATCATCACGCGCAGGATCCGCGCGACGAGGGTGCGCCGCTCCTCGTCGGTCATCTCGAGCGGCGGGCACGCCTGCGGCCGAAAGATCGCCACCGCGATCGTGAACGCGATGAACAGGCCGACCAGGATCAGGCCGGGGATCATCGCCCCGACGAACAGGTCGGTGACCGTGACGGGTCGCGCGCTGAAATTGCCCATCGCCAGGTTCGCTTGCGTGTTCGCGTTCTGCAGCAACGTCCCGACGAGGATCAGCACCGTCGATGGCGGGATCAGTTGCGCCAGCGTGCCCGACGCGGTGATGATCCCCGAGGCGAGACGCAGGTCGTAGCGGGCCCGGACCATCGCCGGATAGCTGATGAGCCCCATCGCGACGACCGTCGCGCCGACGATACCGGTCGACGCCGCCAGCAGTGCACCGACGACGATCACCGAAATGCCGAGGCCGCCGCGCCGCTTCCCGAAGGCCTGGCCCATCGTCGTCAGCAGGTCCTCGGCGATTCGCGACCGCTCGAGGACGACGCCCATGAACACGAACAGCGGAACCGCCACCAGCGTCTCGCTGATCACCGCATCCAGAATCCGGCTGGTGACGCCGGCCATCAGCGGCCAGTCGAACACGCCTATCGCCGCCCCGGCCGCGGCGAACAGTACCGAGACCCCGCCGATCGACAGCGCCACCGGATAGCCGGCCAGCAGGACGACGAACAGCCCGGCGAACATCGCCAGCGCCATGACCTCGCCGGCGTTCATGCCTGGCATCGGCTGGCTCGGGACCCGACGCTCGGCGACGCCGCGGTCACGCCCGGCCCGCCGTCGGCCGCAGCACGCGCCACGCGCGCAGCGAATTCGCGATCCCCTGCAGACCGAGCAGCACGCAGAAGACCACGACGAGCATCTTGATCACGTAGAGGAACGGCAGCCCGTCGGGCGTCGGCGAGCGCTCGAGCATCGTCAGCGAGCCCAGTGCGATCGGCCAGGCGAGATATCCGATCGCCACGACCATCGGCATCAGCAGCAGCCACGTGCCGCCCAGGTCGACCATCGCGCGCTGTCGCCGGGACATCTTCCTGTAGGCGAGGTCGACCCTGACGTGACCGTCGATTCTCAGCACGTCGGCCGACGCGAGCAGGACGATTGCGCCGTTGAGCCAGATGAACGCCTCCGAGAGCCACGGAAAGCCGATACCGAAGACGTACCTCAGTGCGACGACCGAAAAGGCCAGCAGCACCATCGGCAACAGCAGCCAGCTGCATGCTCGCCCGATGGCCGACACCAGCCTGTCGATTGCGCTCGTCGTCGAGTCCACGAATTCCCCTATCGGTATCATTAGAATGTACACACTCAATCGCCGGGGCGCAAGAAGCGATCGCCGATTCAGAGAGAGGATCTTCTTATGCGGCGGCGCACAAGTGTGCTCTTCACGTATTGTTCGTATACTTTCTGTTGCCGCGTGGCCGGCGGCGGGGCCGCACGAGCCGCCGCCCGAACCAACCCGAGGTGATTCCATCCATGACCCACGTCGTCACCGAAGCCTGCATCTGCTGCCGCTACACCGACTGCGTCGACGTCTGCCCGGTCGACTGTTTCCATGCAGGGCCCAACTTCCTGGTCATCGATCCGGACGAGTGCATCGACTGCGCCGTCTGCATCCCGGAATGCCCGGTCAATGCGATCTATGCGGATACCGACGTGCCGGAAGGACAGCGACACTTCATCGAGCTGAACGCCGAACTGACGCGTGAGTTCCCCGTGTTGAGCAACACCGAGCCTGCGCTGCCCGACGCGGAGCAGTGGAAGTCGGTCACCGGAAAGCTCGCGCACCTGAAGCGTTGAGTCCACGCATGATTCGTTCCGGTTCCGGATGTGCCGGTTCCCGGCACGTCGCCAGACAAGGAGAGGCGTCTTGAATCCTGCATGCTCGGCCCCGGCGCAACGCCCCGGCGGCCAGATCCTGGCCGACGCGCTGGCCATCCAGGGAGTCGACACGGTGTTCGGGGTGCCCGGGGAGAGCTACCTGGCGGTGCTCGACGGACTGTACCGGCACCGCGAGCGCATCCGCTTCGTCGTGTGCCGCCAGGAGGGCGGCGCGGCGTTCATGGCCGACGCCTGGGCCAAGCTCAGCGGCAAGCCCGGCGTGGTGATGGTCACGCGCGGGCCCGGCGCGGCCAACGCCTCGGTGGGCGTGCACGCGGCATTCCAGGATTCGGTGCCGATGGTCGTGTTCGTCGGCCAGGTGGGCACCGATTTCCTGGACCGCGAGGCCTTCCAGGAGATCGACTACCGGCGCATGTTCGGCCAGATGGCCAAGTGGGTCGCGCAGATCGATCGCGCCGATCGCATCCCGGAGTACGTCGCGCGCGCCTTCCAGGTCGCCACCAGCGGGCGCATGGGCCCGGTGGTGCTGGCGCTGCCCGAGGACGTGCTGGTGCAGCAGGCGGCGGTGGCCGACGCGGCCTGCCACCGCCCGGTACGCGCCAGCCCCGGTGAGGCGCAGATCGGCGAGCTCGCGGCGATGCTCGCGCGCGCGCAGCGCCCCTTCGTGATGCTCGGGGGCACCGGCTGGACGCCGCGCGCCTGCGAGGACCTGCGCGCGTTCACCGAGGCCAACCGCCTGCCGGTGGCCTGCGCGTTTCGCTTCCAGGACCTGTTCGACAACCGCCACCCGCACTACATCGGCGACGTGGGCATCGGCGTGAACCCGAAGCTCGCTGCGCGCCTGCGCCAGGCCGACCTGGTGCTGGCGATCGGCCCGCGGTTGGGCGAGATGACGACCTCGGGCTACACGCTGCTCGAGGCGCCGCGCCCGAAGCAGGCGCTGGTGCACGTGCACCCCGGTATCGAAGAACTCGGCCGCGTCTACCAGGCCGACCTGATGATCGCCTCGGGCATGCCCGAGATCGCCGCGGCGTTGCGCGGCGTGCGCGTCGACGCGTCTGCCTGGGCGGACTCGGTCGCCCAGGCGCGTGCCGAGTACGAGGCCTGGCAGGGCCGTCCCGCGATCTACGCGGGCGCCACCGCGCCGGCGCTGGACCTGTGGGAGCTCGTGCAAACCCTCAAGCGGCTGCTGCCCCCCGATGCGATCCTCACCAACGGCGCGGGCAACTTCGCCACCTGGGCCAACCGCTTCTGGCCCTACGCGGGCCTGCGCACGCTGCTCTCGACCACCTCCGGCTCGATGGGCTACGGCGTGCCCGCGGCGGTCGCCGCAGCCATCGCGCAGCCCCAGCGCACCGTCGTGTGCTTCGCCGGCGACGGCGACTTCCTGATGAACGGCCAGGAGCTCGCCACGGCCGCCCAGTACGACGCCGCCCCGGTGGTCATCGTCTTCGACAACGGCATGTACGGCACGATCCGCATGCACCAGGAGCGCGAGTACCCGTCGCGCGTGCTCGGCACCGAACTGGCCAACCCCGACTTCGCGAAGTACGGCGAGGCCTTCGGCGGCTTCGGCGCGCGCGTCGAGCGCACCGCCGAGTTCGAGCCCGCGATGCGTGCCGCCCTCGAGCACGCCCGCACCCGCCGCCGGCCCGCCCTCGTACACCTGAAGGTCGACCCCCAGGCCATCACCCCCAACGCCACCCTCGACGCCATCCGCAACGCCGGCGCGCAGCGGTAGCGACCGATCAGGCTGCCGTGTAGGCCGTCTTCACGGTGGTGAAGAACTCTGCCGCATGGCTGCCCTGCTCGCGCGGCCCGTAGCTCGAGCCTTTGCGCCCGCCGAACGGCACGTGGTAGTCGACGCCGGCGGTCGGCGCATTGACCATGACCATCCCGGCCTGTGACGCGCGCTTGAAGTGTGTCGCGTGCTTCAGCGACGTGGTGCAGATGCCCGACGACAACCCGAACTCGGTGTCGTTGGCCAGCGCGAGCGCGTGCTCGTAGCTGTCGGCGGCGATCACGCAGGCCACCGGCCCGAAGATCTCCTCGCGCGCGATGCGCATCGTCGGCGACGCATCGGCAAACAGGGCGGGGCTCAGGTAGTAGCCGTCGGTGGCTCGCTCGACGCGCTCGCCTCCGCAGACGAGCCGCGCACCCTCGGCACGCCCGACCGCGAGGTACTCGAGGTCGACGTCGAGCTGCGACTGGTCGACCACCGGCCCGATCTGCGTGCCGGGCTTGCGCGCGTCGTCCACGACGAGCGCCTCGAGGCGCGCCTTCATCGCGTCGACGAAGCGCGGCAGGATGCCCTTCTGCACGATCAGCCGGCTCGACGCGGTGCAGCGCTGGCCGGTCGAGTAGTAGCTGCCCTGGACCGCGCACTCGACCGCCTGGGCGAGGTCCGCGTCGTCGAGCACCACCAGCGGGTTCTTGCCGCCCATCTCGAGCTGCACCTTCGCCATGCGGCGCGCCGCACCCTCGAGCACGCGACGGCCGGTGCCGACCGAGCCGGTGAACGTGATCGCGTTCACCGCGGGATGGTCGACGAACGCCTGCCCGACCCGGCTCCCGGGCCCCATGACCAGGTTGAACACGCCGGCGGGGAAGCCCGCTCGGCTGATGATCTCGGCCAGTGCCCACGCCGAGCCGGGCACGAGGTCGGCGGGCTTGAACACCACGCAGTTGCCGTAGGCGAGCGCCGGGGCGATCTTCCAGGCGGGGATCGCTACGGGGAAGTTCCACGGCGTGACGATCCCGACGACGCCGACCGGCTCGCGGGTGACCTCGACGTCGATCCCCGGGCGCACGGAGGCCACGCGCTCGCCGCGCTGGCGCACCACTTCGCCGGCGAAGAAGCGGAAGATCTGGCCGGCGCGCGCTACCTCGCCGATGCCTTCGGCCAGCGTCTTGCCCTCCTCGCGCGACAGCACGTTGCCGAGCTCGTCGCGGCGCGCCAGCAGCTCGCCGGCCACCTTCTCCAGCGCATCGGCACGTGCCTGCAGCGATCCGGTCGACCAGCCCGGGAACGCGGCGCGCGCCGCCTCGATCGCCGCGACGGCCTGCGCGGCATCGGCGCGCGCGTACTCGCCGATCACGTCGGAGACGTCGGACGGGTTGACGTTCGGCCCGGCGGCCGGGGCATCGACCCACTCGCCGCCAATGAAGTTCCTGTACATGCAGTCCCCCTCCCCGTCTCCGATGGTTCCGGGCGGATCGTCCCATGCCGACGCCGCCGGCGTCGAGGTCGCCGCGCCCGAAGCGGCCCGTTAATGTAGTATTCCATACATTAACATGTTATTCTTGCTACATTGACGGCGCAGCGGCGCGGCCCTGCCGCGCGAGCGCGCCGCGCGCGACGGCCAGGCAGCCCGATTTCCCGGAGGACGACCCCGATGAGCGCTTTCCACGAAGAACGGGTGCTGAGCGTGCACCACTGGACCGACCGCCTGTTCAGCTTCACGACCACCCGCGACCAGTCGCTGCGCTTCAGCAACGGCCACTTCACGATGATCGGCCTCGAGGACGGCGGCAAGAAGCTGCTGCGCGCCTACAGCATCGTGAGCCCGAACTACGAGGACCACCTCGAGTTCCTGAGCATCAAGGTGCCCGATGGCCCGCTCACCTCGAAGCTGCAGCACATCAAGCCCGGCGACACGATCATCGTCGGGCGCAAACCCACCGGCACGCTGCTGATCGACTACCTGCTGCCGGGCAAGCGGCTCTACCTGCTCGCCACCGGCACCGGGCTGGCGCCGTTCATGAGCGTCGTACGCGACCCGGAAACCTACGAGCGCTTCGAGCAGGTGATCCTGGTGCACAGCGTGCGCGAGGTCGACGAACTGGCCTATCACGACTACCTGGTGAAGCACCTGCCCTCTCACGAGTTCCTGGGCGACCTGGTGACGAGCAAGCTGCGCTACTACCCGACGGTGACGCGCGAGGAGTTCGTGAACATGGGCCGCATCACCGAGCTGATCGAGAGCGGCAAGCTCTTCGCCGACCTCGGCGTGCCCGGGCTCGACGCGGCCAACGACCGGGTGATGCTGTGCGGCAGCCCGGCGATGCTGCGCGACCTGAAGCACATGCTCGAGTCGCGCGGCTTTCGCGAGGGCAACACGTCGACACCCGGCGACTACGTCATCGAGCGCGCGTTCGCCGATCAGTAGCCGACGCTGGCGTACACTTCGCGCATGCCAGTCTCGACACCTGGTCGGCGCTTGCCCGCGCGAGCGGTCGCGCCCCGTGCCACGGGCGCGCGCGAACGCGCCGCGCAGGCCACGCGCGACAGCATCCTGCACGCCGCGATCAAGGTCTTCGCGCGTGACGGCTACGACGGCGGCCGGATCGAGCAGATCTCGAAGGCGGCCCGGTCGTACGACCGGATGATCTATTACTACTTCGGCAGCAAGGAGGGGCTCTTCGTCGAGGTGCTCGAGGAGATCTACCGGCGGTTCAACGAAGCCGAGGCCGGGCTCGAGCTCGACCTCGACGAGCCGGTGGCTGCGCTGAAGTCGGTCATTCACTTCGTCTGGACGTACTACCAGGCGCACCCCGAGTTCATCACGCTGCTGAACACCGAGAACCTGCACAAGGGCCGCCACATCGCGCGCTCGCTGCGCGCCACCGAATACTCGTCGCCGGCGGTCGGACTGGTCGGCAGCGTGCTCGCGAGCGGGGTCCGCAAGGGCGTGTTCCGCAGCGACCTGCGGGCACGCGACGTCTACCTGATGATCGTCGGCATGTGCTACTTCTACCTGTCGAACCGGCACACGTTGTCGGTGTTTCTCGGCGAGGAACTCGAGGCGTCGTCGGAGCTGGCGAGGTGGGAGTCGTTCATCGCCGATTCGGTGCTGAGAGTGGTCTCGCCGGCGGTCACCTCGCGTGAGTCCACTCCGGCGTTCCTGGCAGGAGCCGATCGGTGACTTTCGTCGAATCGCTGCAGGCGGCCTGGCGAAGCGCGGACTCGATGCTGTGCGTCGGGCTCGATCCCGACCCGGCGCGCCTGCCCGCGCACCTGGCCGGCCGCCCCGGCGCCGTCCTCGAGTTCTGCCGCGAGATCGTCGACGCGACCGCGCAGTTCGCCTGCGCGTTCAAGCCGCAGATCGCCTACTTCGCCGCCGCGCGCGCCGAGGACCAGCTCGAGGCGCTCGTCGGCCACATCCGCCGCGCGCACCCCGGCAAGCCGGTGATCCTCGACGCCAAGCGGGGCGACATCGGCGCAACCGCCGAGCAGTATGCGCGCGAGGCGTTCGAGCGCTACCGGGCCGACGCGGTCACCGTCAACCCGTACATGGGCTTCGATTCGCTCGAGCCGTGGCTCGCGCGGCGCGATCGCGGCGTGATCCTGCTGTGCCGCACGTCGAACCCCGGCGGCAGCGACCTGCAGGCGCTCGACGTCGGCGGCGAGCGGCTGTTCGAGCGGGTGGCGCGGCTGGCCGCGGGGCCGTGGAACACCAGCGGTCAGCTCGGCCTCGTGGTGGGCGCCACCTTTCCGGACGAGCTCGCGCGCGTGCGCGCGATCGCCGGCGACCTGCCGCTGCTGGTGCCCGGCATCGGCGCGCAGGGCGGCGACATCGAGGCCACCGTGCGTGCCGGCGGACGGCGGATGATCGTCAATTCGTCGCGCGCCATCCTGTATGCCGGCGGCGGAGAAGACTTCGCCGCCGCCGCGGCCGCCGTGGCCCGGGCCACGCGCGATGCGCTGCGCGAGGCCCTCGCCCGCATCTGACGACCGGGGCGCTACACTTGCGCGCAGGGCCGCCGGCCGCGGTGGCGACGAACTGCCGATGCGCATCCTTCTCGCAGAAGACGATCAGGTGATGGCCGACGGCCTGTCGCGCTCGTTGCGCGGCACGGGCTACGCGGTCGATCACGTCGCTTCCGGGCGCGAGGCCGACACCGCGCTGGCCACCCAACCGTACGACCTGCTGATCCTCGACCTCGGCCTGCCGGGAATGGCCGGGCTCGAGGTACTCAAGCGGCTGCGCGCGCGCAACGACGCGGTGCCGGTGCTGATCCTCACGGCCGCCGACTCGGTCGAGCAGCGGGTGCGCGGCCTTGACCTCGGCGCCGACGACTTCATGGCCAAGCCGTTCGCGCTGTCGGAACTCGAGGCGCGCGTGCGCGCGCTGGTCCGCCGCAGCATCGGCAGCGGCAGCAACCGGCTGCGCTGCGGACCGGTGTCGTTCGACCAGGTCAGCCGAACCGCGTACATCGACGAGCATCCGCTCGAGCTCTCGGCGCGCGAGGTCGGGCTGCTCGAAGTGCTGCTGCAGCGCATGGGGCGGCTCGTCAGCAAGGAGCAGATCGTCGACCACCTGTGCGAATGGGGCGACGAGATCAGCCTGAACGCGATCGAGGTCTACGTGCACCGGCTTCGCCGCAAGCTCGAAGGCTGCGAGGTCCGCATCGCGACCGTGCGCGGCCTGGGCTACTGCCTGGAGCGCCCGGTCGAGCCGGCGGCGCAGGGATGAAGCCCGCCGACCCCCCGTCGTCGGTGCTCGGCGACCTGATCGCGACGCGCGAGACGCCGAACCGCTCGGCGCTGCCCGACCGGAAATCGCGCGCGCGCGCGGGTCGCCGCGAACCGGCCGGCTCGCAGGAGCAGCGCTCGCTGTTCGGCGAGATCCTCGACTGGATGTTCGCGCCGCTGCTGCTGCTCTGGCCGCTGTCGGTGGCGGTGACGTTCCTGGTCGCGCGTTCGCTCGCCGACGCCCCGTTCGACCGCTCGCTGGCCGACCGCACGCTGGTGCTTCTCGAGCACGTGCGCTCGGTCTCCAGCGCCCCGGCCGCCGAACCGCTCGCGGTGACGGCCAACCACCTGCTGCAGGACGACGACGAGGACAAGGTCTACTTCCAGGTGCTCGACCTCGACGGCAGCCTTCTCGCCGGCGACGCCGACTTCCCCCGGCCGCGCCTGTACGACTTTCCGGAGGTGGGCCGCGTGAAGCTTCGCACCGCGGTCATGCGAGGCGTCGAGGTCCGCGTCGCGTACTCCCACCTTCTCAAGCCGGGCGCCGGCGCCGACCCGAGCGGGCGCTGGATGCTGGTCCAGGTCGGCGAGACGCTCGAGCGACGCGGGCGGCTCGCCAACGAGATCATCAAGGGCGTGATCTTCCCGCAGTTCCTGATCCTGCCGATGGCGCTCGGCCTGGTCTGGTTCGGGCTCTCGCGCGGGCTGGCGCCGCTCAAGCTGATGCAGCACCGGATTCGCACCCGGCGCCCCGACGACCTGTCCCCGGTCGATCCGCGCGGTGCGCCCGAGGAGATCGCACCGCTGGTCGACGCGTTCAACGACCTGCTGGCACGCCAGGCCCAGAACCTGGGCGCCCAGAAGCGTTTCATCGCCGACGCAGCGCACCAGATGAAGACGCCGCTGGCCGGCCTGCGCACGCAGGCTGAGCTGGCGATGCGCGAAACCGACCCGAAGCAGCTGCAGCGCAGCCTCGCCCAACTGGTGCGCAGCGCCTCGCGCACCGCCCACCTGGTCAGCCAGCTGCTGTCGCTGGCGCGAACGGAAAACCTGCGCGACGCGGCAGCCATGGAACCGCTGGATCTCTGTCCGCTGGTGCGCGCGGTCGCCGCGGAGTGGGTCGACCAGGCGCTCGAGCGCCACATCGACTTCGGCGTCGAGAACGACGCCGGAACGGCGCCGATCAGCGGCCACCCGATCCTGCTTCGCGAGATGATCAACAACCTCATCGACAACGCGTTGCGCTACACGCCCGAGCGGGGCATGGTCACGGTGCGCACCTTTGGAACCCCGGAGGAGGTCGTGCTCGAAGTCGAGGACGACGGCAGCGGCGTGCCGGCGCCCGAGCGCGAGATGATCTTCGAACGCTTCTACCGAATGCCCGGCGCGCCGGGCGACGGCAGCGGCCTGGGCCTGCCGATCGTGCGCGAGATCGCTGCCCAGCACGGCGCGCGCATCGAGATCGACGACGGGATTCCGTGGCCGGCTGCCCGCGGCGGCGGCGCCGGGACACGGGTTTCCGTGCGGTTCCCGAGGCTTGCCGACTAGGGACTGTCCACCCCGGGATCGTCCCCGCGCGAGCCGCCTCGCTCTTTGACAGCACTTCCCCGGATTCGTAGAATCGCGGGTTCGCTGGCGCATTAGCTCAGTTGGTTAGAGCGACGGAATCATAATCCGCAGGTCCGGGGTTCGAGTCCCTGATGCGCCACCACCCCCTTTCTTTGCAGCCGACGAAGGCCCGCAGCGACCATGCAGCCGAAGCCGCCGCGAGATTCCTCCCCACGCCGCGCCCGGCGCCGCGTGCTGCGCGCCGCGGCCGCGCTGGTGGCGGCGGCAGGCTGGGCGCGACCTGCGCTGGCGCAGCTGGTGCGCAGTTTCCCACCGGCCGCGCGCCTCGGACGCCTCGAGATCCGCGTGTTTCCCGAAGCGACGCTGAACGGCGAGCCGGTGCGGCTAGCCGCCGGCGCGCGCATATACGACCAGCGCAACATGATCGTGATGCCCGCCAGCCTGTCGGGCAGCTTCGACGCGCTCGTCGAGCGCGACCCGGTGGGCAACCTCGGGCGCGTCTGGATCCTCACGCCCGACGAGCTGAAGGCTGCGCAGGCGCGCGAGCGCGAACGAGCGAGCGGATCGGCCGGCCAGGGCCGCTGAGCCGGCGGCGGGGCCTCGGCACCAGGTACGGCGCGTGACCAGCAAGCTCTACATCCGCACGTTCGGATGCCAGATGAACGAGTACGACTCGGACCGGATGGCCGACGTGCTGGCGCAGTCCGAGGGCGCGAGCAAGACCGATCGCGTCGAGGACGCCGACATCATCCTGTTCAACACCTGCTCGGTGCGCGAGAAGGCCGAGGAGAAGGTGTTCTCCGATCTCGGCCGGATCAACGCGCTCAAGCGCCTGCGACCCGACCTGATCGTCGGCGTCGGCGGTTGCGTCGCGAGCCAGGAGGGCGCGGCGATCGTCTCGCGCGCACCCTGGGTCGACGTCGTGTTCGGGCCGCAGACGCTGCATCGGCTGCCCGAGCTCATCGCCCGCCGGCGCGCGAGCGGCCGCCCGCAGGTCGACGTGAGCTTCCCCGAGATCGAGAAGTTCGACCGCCTTCCGCCGGCCCGCACCGACGGCGCGACCGCTTTCGTCTCGATCATGGAGGGATGCAGCAAGTACTGCAGCTTCTGCGTCGTCCCCTACACGCGCGGTGACGAGGTGTCGCGCCCGCTCGAGGACGTGCTCGTGGAGATCGCCGGCCTGGCCGACCAGGGTGTACGCGAAGTCACGCTGCTCGGCCAGAACGTCAATGCGTGGCGCGGCGCGATGCCCGACGGCGAAGCCGCCGATTTCGCGCTGCTGCTCGAGTATGTCTGCGAGATGCCCGGCATCGATCGCGTGCGCTACACGACTTCGCACCCGAAGGAATTCACGCAGCGGCTCGTCGACGCCTACGGGCGCCTGCCGAAGCTGGTCGACCACGTGCACCTGCCGGTGCAGTCTGGCTCCGATCGCATCCTTGCGGCGATGAAGCGCGGCTACACGGTGCTCGAGTACAAGTCGATCGTGCGCAGGCTGCGCTCGGTGCGCCCCGCGGTCAGCCTGTCGACCGACTTCATCGTCGGTTTCCCGGGCGAGACCGCCGAAGACTTCGAGCGCACGCTGCGACTGGCCGAAGAGCTCGATTTCGACAACTCTTTCTCGTTCGTCTACAGCCCGAGGCCCGGAACCCCCGCCGCCGACCTCCCCGACGACACGCCGCAGTCGGTCAAGCTCGAGCGACTGCAGAGGCTGCAGGCCGTGATCGAGGCCAACGCCCGGCGCATCAGCGAAGGCATGGTCGGCACCGTGCAGCGCCTGCTCGTCGAAGGCCAGTCTCGCCGCGACGCAGACGAGCTCGCCGGGCGCACGGGCAACAACCGGGTCGTCAACTTCGTCGGGCCCCGGCGCCTCGTCGGCCAGTTCGTCGACGTGCGGATCACTGCCGCGCTGCCGCACTCGCTGCGCGGCGAGGCGGTCGTGCGCGGCGCATGAGGCCCGCCGCGACCGCGAACGGCGCACGCGATCCGCGGCGCGTCGCGAGGGCGCGCGCGTTCGTGCTGTCGGCGCTGGCCGCCCTCGCCGCGCCCCACGCGCTGGCGCAACTGAAGGCGCCACCGGCGATGCCGCCGACAGGTGCTGCGGCGCAGGTCGATGTCGACGGGTCGGCCGTGGCCGCGTCCCCGATGGCGCAGCTGCTCGCGCGGGCGCGCCGGATGATCGACGATGGTCGGGCCGAGGCGGCGTTCCGTACGCTGCAGGCCCGGGTTGCCGACTATGGCGGGGACCCGGATTTCGACTACCTGCTGGGACTTGCGGCCCTCGATTCGGGCCACCCGGGCGAAGCCGTGATCGCCCTCGAGCGCGTGCTGATGGTGCGACCTGGTTTCCTGCAGGCCCGAGCCGAGATCGCGCGCGCCTACTTCGCGCTGCGCGAGCGCGAGAACGCGCGTCGCGAATTCGAGATCGTCGCCGCCCAGCGCATTCCCGACGAGGCCAGGCGCGTGATCGGCCGCTACCTGGACGCGATTCGCAGCATCGACGACGCCGCTCGCTCGAGTCTCGTCGGGCTGGTCGAACTCGAGACCGGCTACGACTCGAACGTGAACTTCGGGAGTTCCACCGGTCAGTGGGTGCTCGCGGACGGCACCGCAGTGATTCCGTTGGGGATCAGTCTTCCGAGAAATAGTGCCGTTTTCGCCAGCGCGCTCGGCCTAAACTGGTCCGTGCCGATGGGTGGCGGCTGGCAATGGACCACTGGCGGGCGCGCCTCGCTTCGGCGCTACCCCAGTGCGCATACACTGGACCAGGACCAGTTCGACCTTTCATCGGGGTTCGCCTTCCGTACCGGCTGCCACCAGTTCAACATGCTTGCCCAGTTCCAGCACCTGCAACTGGGCGGTGCGGCTTTCCGCAACGCCCTGGGTGCGCTCGGCCAATGGCAGTGCGACCTCGACGCCCGCACGCAGGTCGGCGCCTACGTACAGGGCTTCTCGCTCGACTTCCCGGAAGAGCCGATGCGCGATGCGCGCCGCAGCGCGGTCGGCCTCACTTTCGCCCGCGTGCTCGATGGCGCACGCCGGCCGATCGTCGTCGCGGGCGCGCAAGTCGGCAACGAGACCTCGCGCCGGGACCTCGACAACCTTTCCTACGACTTCCTGGGCGCACGTGCGGCCCTCAGCATGGGGCTGGGCAGCGGCTGGCGCGGCTTTGCGGCGCTGTCCTGGGAGGCACGCAACTTCGACGGCGTCGAGCCGATATTCGGCGTTGCGCGGCGCGATCGCCAGACCGAGGTGCGCTTCGGCGCAGAGCGCGCGCTGACGGCCGACTGGTCGGTCGCACCGGCCATCACGTTCACCCGAAACCGGTCGACACTCGATCCGAACGACTTCCGGCGCACGCAGGCCGGCGTGACGCTTCGCTACAGGTTCCAGTGACGATGGCCGCCCTCGACGCATCCCTGCGCAGCGCGCACGCGCGCCGCGGGCCCGCCACCTGGCTCGCGATGCTGTGCCTCGTGCTGCTCGGCTGGGCGGCAGGCGCCCAGCCGGCCATCGCGGCCGACGGTCGCGCGCTGGTCGCCTCGGGAAGCGTCACCGTCCAGCGTGGCCCGGTAGCGCCGGCACCGGTCTCCACCGGGACCGAATTCGAAAGCGGCGACGTCATCCGCACCGGCGCCGACGGTCGCGTGCAGATCCGCTTCACCGACGGGGCGATCTTCTCGCTGCAGCCGGGCACCACGTTCCGCATCGACGACTATCGGTTCGATTCGAACAGCCAGCGCGGCTTCTATTTCCTGGTGCGCGGCGCCTTGCGCACGATCTCCGGGGCGATCGGCAAGCGTCACCACGACGACTACCGGATGCAGACCCCCACGGCGACGGTCGGGGTCCGCGGCACCGAATACGTCGCCGAGCAGACCGCCTGCGACCCGCGTTGCGCGCCTGGCCCTCGCGAGGGTCTGCGCGTGTCCGTGACGCGCGGTCGCATCGTCGTCACCACGCGCGGCGGTGCGGTCGAGGTCGGCGAGGGCGAATCCGCGGCTGCCGACAGCCCGGATGCGGCGCCACGAATGACCAACCAGGGCCCGGTGCTCGCCCCGATCAGCTACTTCCGCCTGCCCGATAGCGAGGACGCGGCGACTCGGGTGGCTGTCGCGGCGACCTCGCCGGCCGATGGCGGCGTGACCACGAAGGCCCTGGCGGTCGACGGTTCGGCCACGTTGCCGGCAGCGATTCCGGGCGGCACGACCACCGCAGGCGGCGGCGGTAAAACGGCGCCCCCCGGCAGCGCCACCGCAACGTCGTCATCGGCGACCCCCGCAGCCGGCAGCGCGCCCGCGGTCGTGGCCGGTGTCTTCCTGACGTCGCCTCCAGCGAGCGGTCCGTCTGCGGGATCGACTTCGCCTGCCGGTGCCACCGGTGGCGGCACGAGCGGTGCGACCGGAGCCAGCGGCGCTTCGGCGGGTGCCGGCGCTTCGGGTTCGCTCGCACCGGCGGCAGGCGCCGGCACGCCGATCGTCTCGAGCACGCCAGCCGGCTCGATGGCGTCCGACACTTCAGCGGTCGTCACTTCGGGCGCCGGTGTTTCGGGCACTGCTGCTGCGGGCACTGCTGCTGCGGGCACTGCTGCTGCGGGCACTGCTGCTGCGGGCACTGCTTCGGGCGCCGGTGCTTTGGCCGGCGGCACAGCGGCCGGCACGAGCACCTCGGGCGACGCGGGCGCTTCGGCCGGTGTGGCCGTTCCGGGCAGTGCCGCGGCCCCTGACGCCGGTAGCGCGCCCGACGGCGCCGGTCCCGGCTCCGCCCCCGGTGCCACCTCCGGCGCGGTAGCGGATGCGACAGGACCGACCGGCTCGGCCACGGCGACCGGGTCGGAAGGAGCGTCTGCTGCAGGCGGGCGTCCCTCCGAAACCGCGGGCGCGGACAGCGCCGTCGGCGCCGGTCCTCTGGCCGACCTGCCCCCGATCGTGATCGACGGGGATCGCGGTGCCGGTAGCGGACGCTCCCGCAAACCCGGGAAATCCGATTCCGAGGATGCGTGGCTTCCCGGGGCGGGCGGATCGATTTCGTCGAATGAGCATCGCGGCCCCGATGGTTCGCTGCTCGCCGTGTCCGACCTGGCTCCTGGAGTCCGACCCGGCGGCTCATCCGGCACCGGCGGCACCGGCGGCACTGGAGACCCGGGTGGCTCGGGAGGCACCGGAACCACTGAAGGCACCGGCGGGGCGGGTGACTCCGGCACGGGTGGCACGGGTGGCACGGGTGGCACGGGTGGCACGGGTGGCACCGGAGGCACCGGAGGCACCGGAGGCACCGGAGGCACCGGAGGCACCGGAGGCACCGGAGGCACCGGAGGCACCGGCGACGGCGGCACGGGCCATGCGGGCGGCGATGACGGCGGATCCGGCGGCACGACGCCCCCCCCGCCGCTGACCCCCGGCCAGACAGCGATCGGCGATCGAACGGTGTTGATGCGGCAGGTGCCGGTCGTCGACGCGGTGAACATCACATCTGCCGGCTCGCTGATCGAACTCGACGAATCACTGGCACTGCGCTCGATCGGCCTGTGCCCGAACCTGCTGTGCCTGTCGCGAGGCACGGCGCAGGTTCGCGAGTCCGGCGTCGACGGCGACACGAGCTGGGGGCGGTGGACGTCCGGCCGGCTCGAGTTGCGCGTCCTCGGCCTGCCGACCGGCATCACGCTGACGGCCAATCACGGAGTCCACTACCTGATCGGCACGCCGTCGACCACGGTTCCGACCAGCGGCGTATTCGGCTACAACCTGATCGGCGCTACGGCCCCGACCCTGAGCGGCGGGGTGGTGTCGCCCGGCGTCTTCACCGGCCAGGCCGGCGTCGCGTTCGGGCCCGGCCAACCCGCACGGATCGGCCTGGAAGGGAGCGTCGCGATCGGCGGGGCCTCGTACGGCTTCGCGACGTCGGGAGGCGCTTCCGACCCGACGCGAAGCACGCTGAGCACCGGCGCCGGCTACGGGTTCAGCGGCACCCTGCAGGCGTCGCAGTCCGGCAGCGGGCCGTTGACCTGCGGGGCGGCAGGCTGCACGGTCGGCGTCCAGGGCGGCCTGTTCGGCCCGAACGCCGCGCGGCTCGGCCTGAGCTACCAGGTCCAGGCGCCGGCCGGCGGCTCTACAATCTCGGGCGTAGGAGTGTTCGCGCAGCAGCCCGCGCGACAGTGAAGCCCCCGAGACCGCCGACTTGAAGCCCCGTTCGATCGAATTCACGCCCGACACCGCCGACAACCGCCGCCTCGCCAACCTGTGCGGGGCGCTCGACCAGAACCTGCGGCAGATCGAGGAAGCCTTCGACGTGCGCATCGCGCGCCGCGGCGCGAGCTTCAGCGTCGACGGCACGACGCCCGCATCGCGCCGGGCGATCGCGGCGCTCGAACACTTCTACGCACGCGCCGAGCACGCGTTGTCGCTCGACGACGTCCAGCTCGGACTGGTCGAGCTGAAAGCCCCGCCGCGTGCCGCAGCCGAGCCTGCCGACGCCGATTCGCCGGTCCTGCACACGCGCCGCACCGACCTGCAGGGGCGCACGCCGCGCCAGCGCGAATACCTGCGAAACATCCTGGCGCACGACATCACCTTCGGGATCGGCCCGGCCGGCACCGGCAAGACGTACCTGGCGGTCGCCTGCGCGGTCGACGCGCTCGAGCGCGACGCGATCAAGCGCATCGTGCTGACCCGGCCCGCGGTCGAAGCCGGCGAGCGCCTGGGGTTCCTGCCCGGCGACCTGGCGCAGAAGGTCGACCCGTACCTGCGGCCGCTCTACGATGCGCTCTACGACCTGCTCGGATTCGATCGCACGGCGCGGATGTTCGAGAAGCAGGCGATCGAGATCGCGCCGCTTGCCTACATGCGCGGCCGGACGCTGAACAATTCGTTCATCATCCTCGACGAGGCGCAGAACACCACGCCGGAACAGATGAAGATGTTCCTCACGCGGATCGGCTTCGGATCGCGCGCGGTCGTCACCGGCGACATGACCCAGATCGACCTTCCCAAGGGCCAGGCCTCGGGCCTGATCGAGGCGCGACGCCTGCTGCGAAGGGTACGCGGGCTGGCGTTCACCGAGTTCGACAGCTCCGACGTCGTGCGCCATCCGCTCGTGGCGCGCATCGTCGACGCGTATGAGCAGGCCCGCCCGGTCGACGGCTGACCGGCACGCGCCTGCGCGCCGGTCGACAGCGCGAAGGCGCGCGGCCGCGCCCGCGACGCCGAGGCCGTCGCTGTCGCTGTCGATCCAGTTGGGCGAAGGCGTGCGCGAGTTGCCCGCCGGGCGCGCGCAGCTGCGACGCTGGGTAGCCGCCGCGATCGACACCGATTCGGTGCTCACGCTGCGCTTCGTCGGCGAGCGCGAGGCACGCATGCTCAATGCCCGATACCGGCATCGCGACTACGCGACGAACGTGCTCACCTTCGCGTACCCGGGCGACGACGGGCGCGTGAGCGCCGACATCGTGATCTGCATGCCGATCGTACGGCGCGAAGCGCGCGAACAGCGCAAGCCGCCGGCCGCCCACCTCGCGCACCTCGTCATGCACGGCGTGCTGCACGCGTGCGGCCACGATCACGAAGCGCCGGAGCAGGCCGAACGCATGGAGGCGACCGAGATCGCACTGCTGGCGCGATTCGGCATCGCCGATCCCTGGCGCGCGCGCCGCTAGGCTGCGCATCGCGCCCGAGGCGGCCTCGCCTGCGCGGCCGCGGGCACGCTTGGCAGCGCGCAGAGCGTTCGGGTATGCTCGGCCGCACGGCAACCCCCCTCCATCCCATGTCCGGCCCCCACTCGGGCAGCGAACCACGAAGACCCCTGCTCGAACGCCTGGCGGCGCTGCTGCTGCGCGTTCCCGAAGACCGCGAGCAGTTGCTCGCCGTGCTGCGGCAGGCGCATGAGCGCGCATTGCTCGATGCGGAAGCGCTTTCGATGATCGAGGGCGTGCTGCAGGTTTCGGAGCTCGCCGCGCGAGACATCATGGTGCCGCGCGCGCAGATGGACGTGATCGACATCAGCCAGCCTCGCGAGGAGTTCCTTCCGCGCGTGATCGAGACGGCGCACTCGCGCTTCCCGGTCGTCGAGGGCGACCGCGACAACGTGCTCGGCATCCTGCACGCGAAGGAGTTGCTCAGGCTCTACACCGACGAGCGCGTCGACGTGCGCGACCTGCTGCGACCGGCGGTGTTCATTCCCGAGTCGAAGCGGCTGAACGTGCTGCTTCGCGACTTCCGCGGCAACCGCGTGCACCTCGCGATCGTCGTCGACGAATACGGCGGGACGGCCGGGCTGATCACGATCGAGGACGTGCTCGAGCAGATCGTCGGCGACATCGAGGACGAGTTCGACTTCGACGAGGAGAGCGACCACATCGTGGCGGTCGAGCCGGGCGAGCACGGCCCGCGCTTCCGGGTGCGCGCGATCGCCGGAATCCGCCAGTTCAACGAGGCCGTCGGCACCCGATTCTCCGACGAGGAGTTCGACACCGTGGGCGGCCTCGTCACCGAGCAGTTCGGGCGCGTACCCCGCCGCGGCGAGCACGTCGACCTCGACGGCGTGCGCTTCGAGGTGCTGCGCGCCGACGCGCGCCAGGCTCAGTTGCTGCTCGTCGAGCGCTTGCCCGCACCGGCGGACCAAGAGCCCGAGCCGGGCGAACACTGAGCCTGAAGTGCGACTGCGCTTGGCGCCGGGCGCACCGGCGGAGCGGGTGGCTGCGCCAGCAGCCGCGCTCGTGGCCGGCATCGCGCACGCGGCGAGCTTCGCACCGTTCGGCGCGTGGTGGCTGCAGACCGCGACGATGGCATTCCTCGTCGCGCTCGTCCTGCGAGCGCAGGCGAATGGCGGGACCGGCGCCGCCCGCGCCGCCGCACTCGGGTTCGCGTTCGGGCTGGGGTGGTTCGTCGCCGGGGTGGCCTGGCTCTACGTGAGCATGCACCGCTACGGCGGAATGCCCGCGCCGATCGCGGCGCTCGCGCTGCTGTTGTTCGGCGCCTATCTCGCGCTCTTTCCCGCGGCGGTCTGCGCGCTGGCAATGCGCGCAGCGCAAGTCGCTGCAAGCGCGCCGGGCGCTGCCGCCGCGGTGGGCATGGTGTTCGCGGGAGGCTGGGCGCTCGCCGAGATCGCCCGCGGCTACCTGTTCACCGGTTTTCCCTGGCTCGCGATCGGCTATGCGCACGTCGACGGTCCGCTCGCGGCGCTCGCGCCGCTGGCGGGCGTCTACGGCGTGTGCGCGCTCGCCGCGCTGTCGGCGTACGGCATCGGGGCGCTCGCCACGAGCA
>JAHBZV010000003.1 GCA_019635275.1 Burkholderiaceae bacterium
ACGAAGAACAGCGTGAGCTGCGGAAAGCGCAGCGCCGCGGCCGACAGGTTGAAGCGCGACGGCGGCGTGCCTGGCGCGTGCGGCGCCGGGCTCATCGACCGGCTCCGGCCGCGGCCGGATCGAGCACCCTCACCTTCTGGCCGGCCACGAGCAGGTTGGCGCCGGCGGTCACGATCCGGTCGCCCGCGGACACGCCTTCGGCGATGCGCACGGCGTCGTCGAGATAGCCGGCGGTGACCACCGGCACCGGCTGGACCGTGCCGTCGGCGGCGACTCGCCAGACGTGCGGCCGGCCGTCCTGCGAATACAGGGCCGACAGCGGCACCTCGAAACCGGGCGCCGTTTCGCGGGCGGCGCGCACCACGGCCGTCATCCCCAGGCCGATCCCGGCGGTATCGCCCTGCAGCGCGAGCCGCATCGCAAACGTTCGCGAGGCCGGGTCCGAGGCCGGAGAGACCTCGCGCACCACGGCGTTGCGCGGCTGCGGGCCCAGCGCCGGGATCACTGCCTGCCAGGTGCGCGTGGCGCGCGCCAGGGCCAGGTCGCCCTCGGGAACGGCGACCTCGAGTTCGTATTCGCCGCTGCGCGCGACCCGCACGACCGACTGGCCGGCGGCCACGACCTGCCCGGCCTCGGCGTCGATCGCGGTGACCACGCCGGCCACGTCGGCACGCAGCGTCTGGAACGCGGCGCTGTTGCCGGCCTGCGCGAGCTGCGCCTCGGCGCTGCGGCGGCGCGCATCGGCCGCGTCGGCTGCCGCCTGCTGGCGATCCAGCTGCGCCTGGCTCACGAAGCTGCGCTGGCGCAGGTCACGCAATCGGTCGAGTTCGACGCGGGCCAGCGCGAGCTCGGTGCGCGCCGCGTCGAGCTGCGAGCGTGCCGCGGCGACGGCCGGCGCGAGATCCTGCGGATCCAGCCGCGCCAGCACCTGCCCCGGGGCCACGGCATCGCCGACCGACACCATGCGCTGCGCGATCTTTCCGCCGACCCGAAAACCGTACCGGCTCTCCACGCGCGGCCGCACGGCCGCCGGCAGCGTCAATTCGACCGGGGAGGTCTGCGCCTGGACCACGATGCTGCGCACCGGGCGAACCGGTTCCTGCGCGACGGGGGCCTGCTTCTGGCAGCCGGCGAGCAGGATGACGGGCAGCACGCCCGACCACAGCAGGTGCACTCTCATCGACCAGGAATCCTTAGTAACTGACGCGCCAGTCATTAATTTACGCGAAGTCCCCGAAGCGGTCAACGCGGCGCCGCCTACAATCGCGGCCATGTCACGGACCCTGGTCACGTCGGTCGACCACTACGAAAATTTCCCGGTCGCCTCGCTGCTCGTGCCGGCGCAGCTGCGCCCGGCGGTCGCCGCGATCTACCGGTTCGCGCGCCACGCCGACGATCTCGCCGACGAGGGCGACGCGACGCCGTCCGAGCGTCTCGCGGCGCTCGATGAACTCGATCGCGCGCTGCGCGGCGAAGGCCACGATCCGCCGGTGGTCGCGCAGTTGCGCCCCCACCTCGAAGCCCACGCCCTGCCAGTGGCGCCGCTGCGCGCGCTGCTGTCGGCCTTCGCGCAGGACGTCGGCCCCGTGCGCCACCCATCGTGGAGCAGCGTCGACGACTACTGCAGCCGCTCGGCCAACCCGATCGGCGAACTGATGCTGCGCCTGTTCGGCGCATGGAACGCGTTCACGCGGATTCCCTCCGACGAGGTGTGTACCGCCCTGCAGCTGCTGAATTTCCTGCAGGACCTCGCTCAGGACTGGCGCCGCGACCGCCTGTACCTGCCGCTGGCCGAGCTGCACGATGCGGGCCTGACCGAGGACGACGTCGCGCGCTCGGTCGCCGACGGGCACGCCAGCGACGCGCTCGCGTACTTCCTGTCCGGGCAGACCGACCGCGCGCGCGCCATGCTCGAGTCCGGCGCCGTACTGGCGCAGCGGGTGCCGTGGCGGCTCTCGCTCGAGTTGCGCGCGATCGTCGCCGGCGGCCTGCGCGTGGCCGACCGGCTGCGCGCCACGGGCCACGACCCGATCGCGCATCGTCCGTCGCTCGGCTGGCACGATGCACCGGCCCTGGCCAGGCTGTGGTGGCGCACGCCCAAATGACCCCCGACGAGTACTGCCAGGAGAAGGCCGCGCGCAGCGGCTCGAGCTTCTACTACAGCTTCCTGTTCCTGCCCCCCGAACGCCGTCGCGCGATCACCGCGCTGTACGCGTACTGCCGCGAGGTCGACGACACCGTCGACGAGGCCACCGACCCGCAGGTCGCGCGCGCCCGGCTCGATTGGTGGCGCGGCGAGATCGAGCGCCTGTTTGCCGGCGATCCGCAACACCCGGTCACGAGGGCGCTGGCCCCTCACCTGGAGCGCTGCGGCATCGACCGGGCCTCGCTGGTCGCGATCATCGACGGCATGCAGATGGACCTCGAGCAGGACCGATACCCGGACTTCGAGGGCCTGCGACTGTACTGCCATCGGGTCGCGGGAGTGGTCGGTGTCCTGGCAGCCGGCATCTTCGGCGCGCGCAGCGCCGGCACGCTGGCCTACGCCGAGCAACTCGGCCTGGCGTTCCAGCTCACCAACATCGTCCGCGACGTCGGAGAAGACGCACGAAAGGGCCGAATCTACCTGCCGCTCGAAGACCTCCAGCGCTACGGAGTGCCGGCGCACGAGATCCTCGCGGCGCGGCCGAGCGATCGTTTCGTCGCGCTGATGCGCTTCGAGGCCGAGCGCGCCCGTGCCTGCTACCGACAGGCGTTCGCGCTGCTCGAACCCGCCGAGCGTCGCGCGCAGCGACCGGGCCTGATGATGGCCGCCATCTACGCGCGGCTGCTCGACGAGATCGAGCGCGACGGCTTCCGGGTGCTGACGCACCGCACCTCGCTCACCCCGGTCCGCAAGCTCTGGCTCGCGTGGAAGACCTGGGTGACGGGCCGTCCACCCCGCGTCTGACACGGCGTGCCCCCGTCCGCCTCCCCGTGCGCCGACCGGCGGGCTTCGCCGGCCGCCGGCGCGCCCGCAGTCGCGGTGGTGGGTGCCGGCTGGTCGGGCCTGGCGGCCGCCGTTGCGCTGGCCGAAGCCGGCCTGCAGGTGACCCTGTTCGAATCGGCGCCGCAGGCGGGCGGTCGCGCGCGCACCATCGGGCTCGAGACGCCTCTCGGCCGCATCGCGCTCGACAACGGGCAGCACCTGATCGTCGGCGCGTACCGCCGGACGCTGGCGCTCGTCGAGCGGCTCGGCGCTGCGCCTCGCCTGCATCGGCATCCGATGCACCTGGCATCGTCGTCGGGCCTGTCGCTGCGCGCCGCGCCGCTGCCGGCGCCGCTGCACCTGGGATGGGCCCTGCTGCGCGCCCGGGGACTGGCGTGGCGCGAGCGCACCGCGCTGCTTCGCCTGATGAGCGGACTGCGCGGCGCGGGCTGGGCGACGCTCGAAGCCGAGACGGTCGACGCGATGCTCGCGCGCTACCGGCAACCGGCGCGACTCGTCGAGCGGCTGTGGGCGCCGCTGTGCGTGGGCGCCCTGAACACGCTGCCGACCCAAGCCTGCGCCCGCACCTTCGCCGCCGTGCTGCGCGACACGCTGGGCGCCGAGGCCGACGCCTGCGATTTCATCGCGCCCGACGCGCCGCTGGGGGCGCTGCTGCCGGAACCTGCGCTGGACAGGCTGCGTCGCCTCGGCGCCGCGGTTCGCCTGCGCACCACCGTTCGCGAACTGCGGACGTCGCCGTCCGGATGGCGCGTGGGCGACGACGGCGAGGCGCATGCCGCGCTGCTGCTCGCGCTGCCGCCCTGGTCCGCGGCAAGGCTCATCGAGCCGCTCGGCCTGGACGTCGCAGCGCTGCGAGCGTTCGAGCCCGAGCCGATCGCCACGGCCTGGGCGATTTGGCCGGCCGACGACGCCCCCCGCATGCCGCATTGGCTGATGCTGGACGAAGACCCGGTGCGGCGTCACTTCGGGCAGTGGTCGTTCGATCGCGGGGTCATCGGCGCCGCGCGCGTGGCCGGCGTCGTGGTCAGCGCTGCGAGCCGGATCGCCGACGAGGCGCCCGAAGCCGTCGCCGAAGGCATTGCGGATCAGCTGCAACGGGCGTTCGGCGGGCCGCGCGCCGCCGCGGTCCGCGTCGTCACCGAGCGTCGGGCGACCTTCCGCTGCACGCCACGGCGACCGCGACTGACCTGCGACCACTACGCGGGCCGCGCGCCGGGCCTGTGGCTGGCCGGCGACTGGCTCTGGCCCGACTATCCGGCGACGCTGGAAGCGGCGGTGCGCAGCGGCGAGCAGGCCGCGCATGCCATCGTCGCCCACCTCGGCGGACGCGACGGCCCGCAGCCGGCGATCGGGCCCCGGGCTCAGGGCCAGGCCGCGTCGAGTGCCTGATCGATCCGCTGCACGGGCACCACGTCGAGTCCCTCCGCCGCGCGTTTCGGGGCGTTCGCGGTCGGGATCAGCACCCGCGAAAACCCGAGCTTGAGCGCCTCGCGCAACCGCTCCTGCCCGCGCGGCGCCGGCCGGATCTCGCCGGCAAGCCCCACCTCGCCGAACACCGCGAACCCCCGAGGCAGCGGCCGGTTCTTCAGCGACGAGACGATCGCCAGCAGCACCGCCAGGTCGGCCGCCGGCTCGCCGATGCGCACGCCGCCCACCGCGTTGATGAACACATCCTGGTCGTAGCAGGCGATGCCCGCGTGACGGTGCAGCACCGCGAGCAACATCGCCAGCCGGTTGTGCTCGAGGCCGACCGACAGGCGCCGCGGATTGGGCACGTGCGCGGTGTCGACCAGCGCCTGGATCTCGACCAGCAGCGGCCGCGACCCCTCCTGCGTGACCAGCACGCACGAGCCCGGTACCCGGTCGGCATGCTGCGAAAGAAATAGCGCCGACGGGTTGGCCACGCCACGCAACCCGCGATCGGTCATCGCGAAGACGCCGAGTTCGTTGACCGCGCCGAAGCGGTTCTTGAACGCGCGCACCAGCCGGTACGAAGAGTGCGTGTCGCCCTCGAAGTAGAGCACCGTGTCGACCATGTGCTCGAGCACGCGCGGGCCCGCGAGCGTGCCCTCCTTCGTCACGTGGCCGATCATCACCATCGCCACGCCGAGCTGCTTGGACAGTCGCGTGAGCTGCGCCGCGCACTCGCGCACCTGCGCGACCGAGCCGGGCGCCGACTGCATCTGCGCGGAGTACAGCGTCTGGATCGAGTCGATGACGACCACCGACGGACGGCGCTGCTGCACCGCGGTGCAGATCCGCTCGAGCTCGATCTCGGCCAGCAACGGCAGCCGCGCCGAGCCTGCGCCGAGGCGCCGCGCGCGCAGCGCCACCTGCGACGCGGACTCCTCGCCGGTGACGTAGAGCACCTCGAGCGTCGCCGACAGGTTGGCCAGCGTCTGCAGCAGGAGCGTCGACTTGCCGATGCCGGGGTCGCCGCCGATGAGGACCACCGAGCCCTCGACGAGGCCGCCCCCCAGCACGCGGTCGAACTCGTCGATGCCGGTGCCGACCCGCTCGGCCTCCTGTGCCGGCACCGCGTCGAGCATCACGACTTCGTGCGTGGGCGCCAGCGACTGGTAGCGGTGGCCTTCCGCGCGGCTCTCGAGCGGGGCCTCGACGAGCGTGTTCCACGCGCTGCAGTGCGGGCACTGCCCCTGCCACCTGGCCGTCGTGCCGCCGCATTCGCTGCAGACGTGGTGCGTTTTCGCCTTCGCCATCGCCTTCGCCACGATCGTCCGGCGCTCAGGACGCGGCGCCGTCTTCGACGTGCACGGGAACCCTCTGCGCGAGTGCGCACATCAGTTCGTAGCCGATCGTCCCGCTCGCCCGCGCGACGGCGTCGATCGGAACGATGTCGCCCCACAGCTCGACCGCGGAGCCGGGGCGCGCGCCGGGCACCGGCTCGAGGTCGACCATCAGCATGTCCATCGCGACACGGCCGACGGTGACGGTGCGCACGCCGTCGACCGCGATCGGCGTGCCGCTCGGCGCATGCCGCGGATAGCCGTCGGCGTACCCGCAGGCGACGACGCCGATGCGCATCGGCCGCCCGGTGCGGAACGTCGACCCGTATCCGACGGCGTCTCCCGGCTCGAGCTGCTGCACGGCGATCAGCCGCGATTCGAGTCGCATCGTCGGCCGCAGCCCCAGCGAGCGCGCATCGCCTTCGCCGAACGGGGTCGCACCGTAGAGCATCACGCCGGGCCTGACCGCGTCGCCATGGGTGCCGGGAAGCTGCAGCGTCGCCGCCGAATTCGCCAGCGACCAGCCCGCCTGAAGCCCCGCGGCGGCGTCCTCGAATCGACGCATGGCGTCGTCGGTACCGCCGTCGAGGTCGGCGTTTGCGAAATGCGTCATCAGCGCGACCCGGCCGACCGTCGGCAGCCCCGAGATCCGCGCGAACGCGGCACGAAACGCGTCGTGGCGAAAGCCCAGCCGGTTCATGCCGCTGTTGAACTTCAGGAACACGTCGATCTGCGCGTGCGGCGGCATCGTGGCGAGCCAGTCGACCTGTCGTTCCTCGTGGACGACCAGCGAGAGCCGCTCGCGCGCGGCCTGCTCGACGTCGGCCTGCTCGAACGCGCCTTCGAGCATCAGCACCGGGCCGGCCCAGCCTTCGCGCCGCAGTTGCGAGGCGCCGTCGAACTCGACCAGCGCCAGCCCGTCGGCGGCGGCGAACCCGCGCGCGGCGTTGGCCAGCCCGTGCCCGTAGCCGTTGGCCTTGACCACCGCCCAGACGAAGCGGCCGCGCGCCCGGGCGCGCGCGAGCGCGAGATTGTGGCGCATCGCCGGGATCGAGACGGTGGCAGAGATGGGACGCGGCATCGTGGCAGGTGGGCGAACGCGTCAACTATACACACGGCGCGGCGGTGCGATCGTGGTATAAACCGACCGCGCTCAGCAGCGGCATCATCGGTCGCACGGCATGGCGCGCCGGCAGACCGGCCAAGCCGCCCCCGAGTGCGGAAAGCCGGCGCTCGAACGGAGACACGAGAGCCCTTTCCGGATGAAACGCGGCTTCTACACGATCATGGCGGCGCAGTTCTTCTCGTCGCTCGCCGACAATGCGCTGCTGATCGCCGCGATCGCATTGCTGATCGAGATGCACGCGCCCGACTGGATGAAGCCGCTGCTCAAGCTGTTCTTCACCGTCTCGTACGTGATGCTCGCCCCGTTCGTCGGCGCGCTGGCCGACTCGATGCCCAAGGGCCGCGTGATGTTCGCGACCAACCTGGTGAAGATCGCGGGCTGCCTGCTGATGTTCTTCACGATCCACCCGCTGCTCGCCTATGCGGTGGTCGGCTTCGGCGCGGCCGCCTATTCGCCGGCGAAGTACGGCATCCTGACCGAGTTGCTGCCCCCGGAGAAGCTGGTCGCCGCCAACGGCTGGATCGAAGGCACGACCGTCGGCTCGATCATCCTCGGCACCGTACTGGGGGGCGCGCTGATCAGCCCGTCGGTCGCCGGCACGCTGCTGGCCTTCGACATGCCTCTGTTCGACACCGGCGTCGACACGCCGGCCGAGTCGGCGATCATGGTCATCGCGGTGTTCTACGCGATCGCGGCGGCCTTCAATCTCGGCATCCCGGACACCGGCGCGCGCTACCCGCAGCAGGCGCGCAACCCGTTCAGGCTGATGCGCGAGTTCCTCGGCTGCTGCAGGATCCTCTGGAAGGACAAGCTCGGCCAGATCTCACTGGCGGTGACGACGCTGTTCTGGGGCGCCGGTGCGACGCTGCAGTTCATCGTGCTCGACTGGGCGCGCCACGCGCTGGGCCTGCCGCTCAACCGGGCAGCCATCCTGCAGGGCGTGGTCGCGCTGGGCATCGCCGTCGGCGCGATGCTGGCGGCGCGCGCGGTCCGGCTGCGCGACTCGTTGCGCGTGCTCCCGGTGGGCGTCGCGATGGGCCTGGTCGTGCCGCTGATGACGCTGGTGTCCTCGGAATTGGTGGCGTTCCCGTTGCTCGTGCTGGTCGGCGCGATGGCCGGCTTCTTCGTCGTCCCGATGAATGCGCTGCTGCAGCATCGCGGCCACGTGCTGATGAGCGCCGGACACTCGATCGCGGTGCAGAATTTCAACGAGAACCTGAACATCCTGCTGATGCTCGGGCTCTACTCGCTGTTGCTGCGCCTCGAGCTCGGCGTGAACGTCGTGATCGTGGTCTTCGGCGCCTTCGTCGCGTTGACGATGCTCGCCGTGATCCGGCTGCACCGAGCCAACCAGCGCGTGTTCGACTCGGTCGCGCTGATCGGGCAGAGCAAGCACTAGGGCGCCGTCGCGTCGTCGTGCGCGCGGCGCGCCAGGCACAGGTCGGCCCAGGCGCGCGCCTTGTCCTGCGGGCTGCGAAGCAGGTACGCGGGATGGTAGGTGACGACGACCGGAACCGCGCGCTCGCCGATCCGGCAGGCGTGCACGCGTCCGCGCAGGCTGGCGATCGAAGCCTCGGTGCGCAGCAGCGACTGCGCGGCGATCCTCCCGACCACCACGATCACGCGCGGAGCGACGAGTTCGATCTGGCGCCTCAGGTACGGCTCGCAGCGCTGCATTTCGTCCGGTGACGGGTCGCGATTCTGAGGCGGCCGGCACTTGAGCACGTTGGCGATGAACACGTCGTGCCCGCGCGCCAGCCCCAGCGCGGCGAGCATCTGGTCGAGCAGGCGACCCGCGTTGCCGACGAATGGCTCGCCGAGACGGTCCTCCTCGGCACCCGGCGCTTCGCCGACGAACATCCAGCCGGCGCGTTCATCGCCCGTGCCGAACACGGTGTGGGTGCGCGTCTCGCACAATCCGCAGGCGCGGCACTGCGACACGGCCTCGCGCAGCTGCGGCCAGTCCATCCGGGCCGCGTCCGACGCATCGGCCGCGGGCTCGGCCGCCGCACGACGCAGCCGCCAGGCCGGCCCGATCCCCAGGGCGGCATAGGCACGCCGCTGCGACTCATTCATCGGCGAGCCTCCTGAAGAGCACCCAGGCGTCCTCGCGCGCGCCGTCGGCGGCCGGGTAGTACCGCTTGCGCAGGCCGATCTGCCCGAAGCCGGCGCTCCGGTACAGCGCAATCGCGCGATCGTTGGATGGCCGGACCTCGAGCATCATGCCCCGCGCCCCCCGGCGTCCGGCATCGCGCATCAGCCAGTCGAGCATGGCGCGACCGAGCCCGCGACCCTGCAGCGGGCCGGCCACGCTGAGATTGAGCAGGTGGACCTCGTCGGGAATCCACATCACGACGGCGTAGCCCGCCACCTCGGCCGTCGCCCGATCGGTCGTCTCGAAGACCCACGCGTCGTAGCCGGCCTTCAGCGAGTCGGCGAAGTTGCCGCGCGTCCACGGAAACGGATAGACCGCCTGCTCGATCGCCGTGACTGCGTCGAGGTCCGCGGCACGCATGCCGCGGACGCGCAGCGCCGGGCCCGGCGCCTGCGGCGAACTGGGCAGCGCGCTCATGGTTGCGGCCGCACCTCAGGCACCGGTGCGCTCGGCACGCCGCAGGCGCAACGCGCGCTGTTCGTCGCGATCGAGCGCGACCTTGTCGCGCACGTAGCGAGGCGCGGCCGCCGACGCATCGATCGCCAGCCCCGCGCGCCAGTCGCGCAGCGCGATCTCGGCGAGGGCATCGGCCCGCACGTACGCCTCGTCGGCACCCGGAGCCAGCGGTGCGGGGACGAGCCCGTGATGGGCCGACCACTCGTCGAGCAGGCCGAGCGCGCGCCACGCGTTGCCGCCGGGCAGCACCCGTGCCGGTTGCGGCGCGCCTTCGTTCCCCGTGGCGACGGGCGCCGGCCAGCACGCGGCCACCGCGGCGAGGAAGTCGGCTTGCGCGACGACCCGCGGCTCGATCAATACCTCACCCCATTTCGTGTCGGCGTCCAGCCGCAGCCGATACATCGCGACGTAGAGCTCGTCCATTCGCGCGTCGGTCGCGACCAGCACGTCGCCCGCGACGCGGCCGCTGGCGCGCAAGCGCTGCCAGCCGAGGGTGGCGAGCGCATCGACCGGCAGCACGGGACGGCGCAACGCGAAGCCCAGGCCCTGCGCGACCGCGCAGCCGACCCGCAGGCCGGTGAACGACCCCGGCCCGGCGTCGAAGGCGATTGCGTCGATCTCGTGCAGCGCGGTCGAGCCACTGGCCGAGAGCTCACGGACCATCGCGAGGATTCGCTCCGACTGGCCCGCGCCGAGCCGTTCGGACAGGCATTCGCTCTCGTCGATGCCGGCGTCGTGCCGGTGCAGCGCCACCGAGCACCACTCGCCGGAGGTCGCCAGCGCGAGCAGGCGCACCCGCTGGCCGGGCTCAGCGGCACCGCCGGGCCCGGGGCGTCTCGAATCGGATGGCTGGGAACTCACGCGCGGATTCTATCGCCGGACCACCGGCCCGCCGCGCAAGCCGGTCAGTCGCGCAAGCCGGTCAGTCGCGCCGCCGGCCCCGGCCACGGCGGTCGTCGGGACGGGCGTCGCGAAGCTGCTGGCGCAGCTGGTCGCGCTCGCGCGGAGACAGGCGCTCACGGCGCCAGTCGGGTTCGCCGCCACGCCGCCCCTGCTCCTGCTGCTGGCGCAACTCGCGGCGAAAGCGCTCGCGCTCGTCGGAACTCATCCGCCCGGCGAAGAACGGCTGGGCCAGCGCGCTGCCCGCGGCCAGCGCCAGCGCTGCCGCCAGCAGCGCCTTGCCGATGCGGCGCCTCGCCGGCAGCGACGCGCGCGGTCGCGCACCGGCCGCCGCTGCCTGCCGCGCCGCCGCCCCCGATCCGCTCGTCGTGACCTCGTCTTCCACCATGCGGGCATTCTAGACAGCGCGGGTCGCGCGCGCAGCCCTCGCCGGGGTAAACGCTGTAACAGGGGGTAACGAACGCACGGCGGATGTTGCAGCAACGCGCTGCGGCGCACGCGGCCGTCGCGCCGGCGGCTATCATTCCGGCCATGAGCACCGCCGCCCGCAAGCTGCTGGTCGTCGACGACGACCCGAAACTGCGCGAACTGCTGCGCCGCTACCTGAGCGAGAACCAGTTCGAGGTGAGCCTCGCGCAGGACGCACCGTCGATGAACCGACTGATGTTGCGCGAGCATTTCGACCTCATCGTGCTCGACCTGATGCTGCCCGGCGAGGACGGGCTGTCGATCGTGCGCCGGTTGCGCGGCGCCAACGACCGCACGCCGATCGTCATGCTCACCGCCAAGGGCGACGACGTCGACCGGATCATCGGCCTGGAGGTCGGCGCCGACGATTACCTGCCCAAGCCCTTCAATCCGCGCGAGCTGCTCGCGCGCATCCACGCGGTGCTGCGCCGCAAGCCACCTGCCGAGCTGCCCGGGGCCCCGTCGGCCGAGCCGATCGAGGTTCGCTTCGGCCCCTTCCGCCTCGACCTCGCCACGCGAGCCTTCAGCCGCGACGGCGAGCCCGTACCGCTCACCACCGGCGAGTTCTCGGTGCTCAAGGTGCTCGTCCAGCACGCGCGCACGCCGCTTTCGCGCGAGAAGCTGATGGCGCTGGCACGCGGCCGCGAGTACGGTGCGTACGACCGCAGCCTGGACGTTCAGGTCTCGCGGCTGCGCAAGCTGATCGAGACCGACCCGCAACAACCCCGCTACATCCAGACCGTCTGGGGCGTCGGCTACGTGTTCGTTCCGGACGGCGCATGACGCGGGCCGCGCCTGACGCGGCGGCTGCCGGCGCATCGGCGCCCCGGCAGCGCATCAGCCTGTTCTGGCGCACATTCCTGCTGCTCGCGCTGCTGATCGGCGCCAGCCTCGGCGCGACGCTGGGCATCGCCGGCCTGCTCGACCGCGCCCCGCCCGAGCAGCGGCTGGCGTGGGAGGTCGCCTCGGTCGTCAACCTGACGCGTTCGGCCCTGGTGAGCGCCGAGCCCGACCGCAGGCTCGGCCTGCTCGACCAGCTCGCCCACGAGGAGGAAGTCCGGGTCCTGCCCAAGGAACCCGAAGACCGCATCGACGACAGCGCCACCGGACCGCGGTTGCGCGCGCTGCAGCCGCGCCTGCGCCAGTTGCTGGGCGCCCAGACGCGGGTCGTCGGCCGCGTGAACGGCGTCGACGCGGTGTGGATCAGCTTCGAGATCGACGGCGACGACTACTGGCTGATCCTGCCTCGCGCCCGCGTCGAACGGCAGTTCGGCCCGGGGCTCGGGGTGCTCGGCCTGATCGCCGCCAGCCTGTCGCTGCTCGGCGCGCTGCTCATCTCGCGACTGGTCAACCGCCCGCTCGCCGACCTCAGCCGCGCGATCGCGCGGCTCAGTCGCGGGCAGGCGCCGTCCCCGCTGGCCGACCAGGGACCGACCGAGATCGCGGCGCTCAACCGCCGCTTCAACCGGCTCGCCCGCGACCTCGCGCGGCTCGACGCCGATCGCTCGCTCGCGCTCGCGGGCATCTCGCACGACATCCGCAGCCCGCTCGCCCGGCTGCGCATGGAGATCGAACTGGCCGAGCTCTCCGCCGAGCAGCGCGCGTCGATGGCCGAGGACATCGAGCGCATCGACCGCATCGTCGGGCAGTTCATCCAGTACGCGCGCACTGCCGAGCCGCCTCGCGCCGAACGGGTCGATGTCGCCGCGGTGCTCGCCAACGTCGACCACGCCTATCGCGCAGCGGTGGACAGCGGCGAGCTCGAGCTCGCGATCGACCACGGCGACGCCCGGCACTGGATCGGCGACCCGACCGACCTGCACCGTGCGGTCAACAACCTGATCGACAATTCGATGCGATACGGACGCGCCTCGCCCGGCGAGCCCGCCCGCATCGAACTCGCTGCTCGGCGCACGCCGGCCGGTCTGGAGATCGAGGTCCGCGATCACGGGCCCGGCGTCCCCGACACGGACCTCGAGCGACTGCTCGAGCCCTTCGCGCGCATGGACAGCGCACGCAGCGAACGCGGCGGCTCCGGGCTCGGTCTCGCGATCGTCGAGCGGCTGGCCCGCCGCTATGGCGGGAGTTTGCGGCTGGTCAACGCGCCCGGCGGTGGGCTCGCCGCGAGCTTGACCCTGCCCGACTACGGGGGCATCGTGGAAGGCGGGCGCGAGAGCCCCGCGGAGAGGTCCCGATAGGCAGGCACGAAGGCCCGCGATAGCCCAAGCCAATCAATCGCATTTGAATCTCCAATTGGAATTTCCAATCGGACCTTGATACATTCGCCCCGGTCGGTCGCCGTCGAGGCGCGACCGAGAGCATCCTCCGACCAACCCTTTCGAACAGGAGACTTCCATGCCCAGCCTGAAAGGCACGAAGACCCACCAGAACCTGAAGGACGCCTTCGCGGGCGAGAGCCAGGCGAACCGTCGCTACCTGTACTTCGCAAACAAGGCCGACGTGGAAGGCCAGCCTGAAGTCGCCGCGCTGTTCCGCTCGACCGCCGAAGGCGAGACCGGCCACGCGCACGGCCATCTCGACTACCTGGCCGAAGTCGGCGACCCGGCCACCGACCTGCCGATCGGCACGTCGCAGGCCAACCTGAAGTCGGCCGTCGCCGGCGAGACGCACGAGTACACCGACATGTACCCGGGCATGGCCAAGGCTGCCCGCGACGAAGGCTTCGACGAGATCGCCGACTGGTTCGAGACGCTGGCCAAGGCCGAGCGCTCGCACGCGAACAAGTTCGCGAAGGCCCTCGAGTCGCTGGCCTGAACGAAGCGGGCCGGCCGGCGGCAGGTGCGCCGGATCCGGCCTGCGACCGGCGCGAGGGGAGCTCCAGGGCTCCCCTTTTCATTCCCCTGCGGCGCGCCCTGCCCGGCCCGCCCGACCCGCTGAGGCGAGAACGACGATGACTGCACGCGAAGGTTCGCTCGAAGCCCCGACCCGCCACCCGCTCGACTGGAGAAACCCCGAGTTCTTCGACGAGACGAAGGCGCTCGACGAGATGGAGCGCGTCTTCGACATCTGCCACGGCTGCCGGCGCTGCCTGAGCCTGTGCAACGCGTTCCCGACGCTGTTCGACCTGGTCGACGAATCCTCCAGCGGCGAGGTCGACGGAGTGGACCGCAAGGACTACTGGAAGGTCGTCGACCAGTGCTACCTGTGCGACGTCTGCTACATGACGAAGTGCCCGTACGTGCCGCCGCACGTCTGGAACGTCGACTTCCCGCACCTGATGCTGCGCGGCAAGGCGATCCAGTTCCGGCAGGGTACGCCGACGCGCTTCCGCGACAAGCAGCTGTCGTCGACCGACCGCAACGGCACGCTGGCCGGCATTCCGGTGGTGGTCCAGGTCGTCAACAAGCTCAGCCACAACAAGGCGGTGCGCAAGGTCGTCGAGAACACGCTGGGCGTGCACCGCGATGCCTGGCTGCCCCCGTTCACCAGCGACAAGTTTCGTTCGTACGCGGCGCCGTCGAAGGCCCACCCGGTGCGCGACGGCGAGCGCACACCCGGAAAGGTCGCGATCTACGCGACCTGCTACGTCAACTACAACGAACCCGGCATCGGCCACGACCTGGTCAAGGTGCTCGACCACAACGAGATCCCGTACGTGCTGGCCGACAAGGAAGCCTGTTGCGGGATGCCCAAGCTCGAACTCGGCGACCTGGAGTCGGTCGCCGCGCTGAAGGAGAAGAACATCCCGGCGCTCGCCAGGCTCGCGCGCGCGGGTTACGCGATCCTCGCCCCGATCCCGTCGTGCGCGCTGATGTTCAAGCAGGAACTGCCGATGATGTTCCCGGACGACGCGGACGTGAAGGCGGTGCAGGAGGCGATGTTCGACCCGTTCGAGTACTTCGTGCTGCGCGCGAAGGACGGGCTGCTCAAGACCGACTTCAGCGCCCCGCTCGGCAACGTCTCGTACCACATCGCCTGCCACCTGCGGGTGCAGAACGTGGGCCAGAAGACGCGCGAGATGCTGCAGATGGTGCCGGGCACGAACGTCAACACGATCGAGCGATGCTCGGGGCACGCCGGCACCTGGGGCGTGAAGAAGGAGTTCCACGAGATCGCGATGAAGATCGGCAAGCCGGTGTTCCGCCAGATGGGCGACCACCCCGGCGGCGAGCCGAACTGGATCGCCTCCGACTGCCAGTTGGCCGGCCATCACATCGAACAGGGGATGACCGAAGCCGGGCGCACGGTGGAGGGAAAGCTCGCCCACCCGCTGACGCTGCTGCGGATGGCTTACGGACTGAAGGGAACGCTCTGATGGAAGCAACGAAGATGGGAAAAGTGACCCGTGAATCGCTGATGACGCTCGAGGCCTACGCGAAGGCGAGGCCCGAGTTCCGGCGCAAGGTGCTCGAGCACAAGAAGAACCGCAAGGTGGCGCTGGGCGCGCACGTGACGCTGTTGTTCGAGGACGAGCTCACCGTGCGCTACCAGATCCAGGAGATGCTGCGCATCGAGAAGATCTTCGAGGAGGAAGGCATCGAACACGAGCTCGAGGCCTACAACCCGTTGATCCCCGACGGCCGCAACTTCAAGGCGACGATGCTGATCGAGTACGACGACGTCGAGGTGCGGCGCCGCGAGCTGGCGAGGCTCAAGGGCATCGAGGACCGGCTCTGGGTGCAGGTCGAGGGCGCGCCGCGTGTGTTCGCGATCGCCGACGAGGACCTCGAACGCGAGAACGAGGAAAAGACTTCGGCGGTACACTTCGTGCGGTTCGAGCTCTCCGACGACATGGCCGCCGCCCTCCGGCGAGGCGCCACGTTGTCGGTCGGCGTCGATCACGAGAACTACCGCGCCGAGGCGAGCCCGCTGCCGGACGCGGTGCGCGCCGCGCTGGTCGCCGACCTCGCCTGAGAGGCGGCCCGCGGCGCGAGAACCGATCGCTCACACGGAACGTCCCATGCCCGGCCTGCGCCCCGAAGTCGATCCCGACGGCCTCCTCGAATACTCGGTGGTGTACACCGATCGCACGCTCAACCACATGTCGCGCAGGTTCCAGGGCGTCATGCGCGACATCGCCGCCGTGCTGAAGGAGGCCTACCGCGCGAGATCGGCGATCGTGGTGCCCGGCAGCGGCACCTTCGGCATGGAGGCGGTGGCGCGACAGTTCGCGACCGGCCACAAGGCGCTGGTGATCCGCAATGGCTGGTTCAGCTACCGCTGGACGCAGATCTTCGAGATGGGCAGCATTCCGTCGGCGTCGATCGTCCTCAAGGCGCGTCCCGTCGAGCCGGGGCACCAGGCGCCGTTCGCGCCGCCGCCGATCGACGAGGTCGTCGCCGCGATCGAGCGCGAGCGCCCCGGGCTGGTGTTCGCCCCGCACGTCGAGACCGCGTCGGGGATGATCCTTCCGGAGGCCTATCTGCGGGCGGTCGCGGCAGCGACGCACGCGGTCGGCGGCATGTTCGTGCTCGACTGCATCGCCTCCGGGGCGATCTGGGTCGACATGGCCGCCCTGGGCGTCGACGTGTTGATCAGCGCGCCGCAAAAGGGCTGGAGCGGGCCGGCGTGCTGCGCGCTGGTGATGCTCGGCGAGCGGGCCCGCGAGCGAATCGACCACACGACGAGCACCAGCTTCGCCTGCGACCTGCGCAAGTGGCTGCAGATCATGGAGACCTACGAGGGCGGCGGCCACGCGTACCACGCGACGATGCCCACCGAGTCGCTCGTGCGGGTGCGCGACGCGATGCAGGAGACGCAGCGCTACGGTCTCGAGCGCGCGCGCGCCGAGCAGCAGGAACTCGGCGACAAGGTCCGCGCGATGCTCGCCAGCCGCGGCGTGCGCAGCGTCGCCGCCCCGGGCTTCGACGCGCCCGGCGTGGTGGTCGGCTACACCGATGACCCGGACGTCCATTCGGGCCGCAAGCTGCTCGCGCAGGGCCTGCAGATCGCGGCCGGCGTGCCGCTGCAGTGCGACGAGCCGGCCGATTTCCGCAGCTTCCGCATCGGGCTGTTCGGGCTCGACAAGCTGCAGAACGTCGATCGGACGGTGCGGCTGCTCGACACGGCGTTCGCTCACTCGATGGGCTGACGGTCGCGCTTGCGCGTCGCGGCATTCGGCAGCGGGGGCGCCCGGGGGTCGGGCCACGGCAGCCAGGGGCGGGCGTCCGGCGCTTCGGGCGATGACGACGGCGGTCGGTGCTTCGCACCGACTTCCCTGCGCTGCTCGCCTCGGGGTCGCGCGGCGCAACTCGCTGCGCTCGCTACGCGAGCTCCGCTCAGACAAGGCGCCGCAAGCCAGCATTACGATGCGCGCTTCGCGCGCCGACCCCGAGACTGCGCTGCTCGGCGCCGCCGACATCGCCCGAAGCGCCGGACGCCCGCCCCTGGCTGCCGTGGCCCGACCCCCGGGCGCCCCCGCTGCCGAATGCCGCTCTCGAGACCTCAGGGGCACAGACATCGAGGACGGGGCCATTGCCCTCGAACACCACGACGTCTCGGCAAAGGGGGGGCGACGGTCAGCCGAGCAGCCGACCCAGCGCCGCGTCGATCGCCTGCGCCCAGTCGTCGGGGCCGAGCCGGTCGGCGCCCGGCGCCTCGTCGCAGGCCGCCGTCAGGCGATCGAGTTGCGCGGCATCGTCCGGGGCGCCGAGCGCGTCGCAGAGCAGCCGCCAGTCGGGCCGCGACACCAGCGTGCCCGCCGAGAGCGCGACGCCGGTGCGCCGGCGCTGCTGCGCGAGCCCGGTGAGCTTGCGCCCCGCTGCGTCGACCACCTCCCACGGCGACAGGGCGCCGAAGCACGCCCAGCGCAACGTCGCCGCACCGGGCGCGAGCCCTGCTTCGCGAAGCCGTTGCGGCTCGACCGCGCGGGCCTCGATGCCGGTCTCGCGCATCAACCGCACGTGCAGTTCGCCGAGCCAGCGATAGCTCGCGACCAGGCTCTCGCCCAGCAGCGGGTCGTCGGGCGCGAGCACGACGCTCACGCCGATCATCCACGGACCGGCGAGCACCGCACCGCCCCCCGAAGGGCGCACCGATACGTCGATGCCCGGTGCGGCCCGTCGGCCGACCTCCGCGTGCAGCGCGCGTTGCGAGCACCCGAGCACGATCTCGGCCGCCGGGTACCGCCAGACCCGCCACTGCGCCCGCTCGACGGGCGCCGCGAGCGCCTCGGCGACCCAGGCGTGCTCGTCGGCGATCGTCGCCTCGGCCCGCATTCAGCCCGATTCGCGCAGCGTGCCGATCGGCGCGCCGCGCGCGAAGGTCTCTCCGGCCGCCACCAGGATGCGCTCGAGGACGCCGTCGGCAGGTGCCGGCACCTCGATCGTGGTCTTGACCAGCACCACCGACGCCACCGGCTGGCCGGCGCGCACCGCGGCGCCTTCGCCGACCAGCCATCGATCGACCAGCGCCTCGGTGCCCTCCTCGACGTCCGTCCACGCGGCGTCGTCGAGCGTGATCGCCGTCATGCGGGCATCGCCTGCGCGAAGGGCGCGCGGCACAGCGCGCGGCCGGCCTCGACGATCGACTCGACCTGCGGGATGACGAACCGCTCGAGCGGACGGCTGTAGGGAATCGGCACGTCGGGCACGGCCAGTCGCTTGACGGGTGCGCGCAGCCGTACCGTGTCGAGGTTCTCGGCGACGATCGCCGCGATCTCGCCGCTCAGCCCGAAGCTCAGGTAGTCCTCGTCGGCCACCAGCAGCCTGCCGGTCTTCGCGACCGACTTCAGCACGGCCTTGCGGTCGAGCGGCACCAGCGTGCGCAGGTCGATCACTTCGGCATCGATGCCGTCGCGCTCGAGTTCGACCGCGGCGAGCGCCGCCTTGTGCACCATCTGGCTGAGCGTCACGATCGTCAGGTCGCTGCCTTCGCGCACCACGCGCGCCTGGCCGAACGGCAACGTGTACGGCTCGCTCGGCACATCGGTCGTGCTGCCTTCGAAGTAGGCCATCCACGGCAGGCCCATGATCCCCTTGTGGAACATGAACATCACCGGGTTGTCGTCGCGGATCGACTGGATCATCAGCCCTTTCGCATCGTAGGCGTTCGACGGAACGACCACTTTCAGCCCCGGCATGTGCGCGAAGGTGCCGAACAGGCACTGCGAGTGCTGCGCGGCGTCGTTGTAGCCCCCGCCGACCGCGGTCATCAGCACCACCGGGAGCCGGAGGTTGCCGCCCGCCATGTAGGTGTTCTTGGCCATGTGGTTGTAGATCTGGTCCATGCAGACGCCGAAGAAGTCGACGAACATCAGTTCGGCGATCGGGCGCATGCCGGTCGCGGCCGCGCCGGTGGCCGCACCGATGAACGCCGTCTCCGAGATCGGCGTATCCATGATGCGGTCGGGTCCGAACTTGTCGAGCAGCCCGCCCGTCGCGCCGAAGATACCGCCGTAGCGCCCGATGTCCTCGCCCATCACGAAGACCGTGGGGTCGCGCTCCATTTCCTGGGCGATCGCCTCGGAGATCGCCTGCGCCATCGTCAATGCACGTGATTCGCTCATGATTGGTGTCTCCCGACGGTTGCGGTCTCAGACGAACAGGTCGGCCAGCGCATCGGCCGGCGCCGGGTACTCGGCGCTGCGCGCGAACGCGTAGGCTTCGTCGACGCGGGCCCGGGCACGCGCCTCGATCGCCGCGCGCTGGCTGTCGTCGAGCAGCTTCTGCGCCTTCAGCTGACCGGCCAGCCGCGGAATCGGATCGTTGGCCCGCAGCTTCGCCACCTCGTCCTTGGGCCGGTAGACCTCGGCGTCTCCCTGGAAGTGGCCGAGGTACCGGTCGGTGCGTACCTCGATCAGCGTCGGCCCGCCGCCGCCGCGCGCGCGCTCCACCGCGGCGCCGGCAGCTTCCCAGACCTCGACCGCGTCGTTGTTCGCCACGTGCACGCCGGGCATCCCGTAGGCGACCGCGCGATCCGAGATCTTCGCGATCGACGCTGCGGCGGGCTTGGGCACCGAGATGGCCCAGTAGTTGTCTTCGCAGACGAAGATGACCGGCAGCTTCCACAGCGCCGCCAGGTTCAGCGACTCGTGGAACGACCCCTGGTTGGCGGCGCCCTCGCCGAAGAACGCCACCGCGACCCAGTCGCGACCCAGCTTCTTCGCGGCGAGCGCCGCGCCGCACGCGGGCGGGAGGCTCGCGCCGATGATCCCGCTGCAGCTGAACCGGTGCTCGGGGTCGAACAGGTGCATGTGACCGCCCTTGCCCTTGCTCAGCCCGGCCGCCTTGCCGAACATCTCGGCGGTCATCCTGTCGAGCGGCACGCCCTTGGCGATCGCGAAGTGATGGGGCCGGTGCGTGCCGACGACCGTGTCCTCCTTCTTCAGGTGCGCGCAGACGCCCACCGCCACCGGCTCCTGGCCAGCCGACAGGTGCATCTCGCCCGGCACCGGCCCGGAGCCGATGTCGAAGGCCAGCCCCTTCTGGATCTTCGGCGGCAGCTTGCCCTCGAGGTAGACGTTGACCATCGTCTCCTCGTAGTGGCGGATCTCCACCATCTTCTCGTACATCCAGAGCAGCGATTCGTTGCGGTCGCGCATGGTCTCCTCCTTCACTGGAACGACGCCGTTCGCAAGCCGATAGGAATACGCCGCCTGCGCGTCGAACCGTTGATCCGGGTCAATGCGCCGGGCGATCGGCGGGGAGGGACGAAAGATGGCCGCCGGGGCGCGCTCGCCCCGGCGGGAAGCCGGCTGCTGCTGCCGGCTTGCTCCGGCCTGGCGAATCAGGCCGGCTCGGGAACGCTCGGCAACCCGGCGAGCGCCATCGCCAGCTCCTGCTCGCTGTACGACTGGTCGGTCAGCGTGCCCGCGCTGTAGGCCATGTAGGCAGCCATGTCGAAGTGGCCGTGGCCGCACAGGTTGAACAGGATCGTCTCGGAGCGCCCTTCGCGCTTGCAGCGCAACGCCTCCTCGATCGCGCCCTTGACCGCGTGGTTCGCCTCCGGCGCCGGAAGGATGCCTTCGGAGCGGGCGAACTGGATGCCGGCAGCAAAGCACTCCTTCTGGTGGTAGGCGACGGCCTCGATCAGGTTCAGCTCCTTCAGGTGCGAGACCAGCGGCGCCATGCCGTGATAGCGCAGGCCGCCGGCGTGGAAGCCGGGCGGCGTGAACGTGGAGCCGAGCGTGTGCATCTTCGCCAGCGGCGTCATGTGCCCCGTGTCGCCGAAGTCGTACGCGAACTTGCCGCGCGTGAGCGACGGGCAGGCGGCCGGCTCGACCGCGACGATCCGAGGCTTCGCGCCGCCGCGCAGTCCGTCGCCGATGAACGGGAAGGTGATGCCGGCGAAGTTCGAGCCGCCCCCGGTGCAGCCGACGATCACGTCGGGCCAGGCGTCCGCCATCTTCAGCTGCTCCATCGCTTCGAGGCCGACCACGGTCTGGTGCAGCAGCACGTGGTTGAGCACCGAGCCGAGCGCGTACTTGGTGTCGTCGTTCTTCGCGGCGACCTCGACTGCCTCGGAGATCGCGATGCCCAGGCTGCCCGGATGGTCCGGGCTCTTGGCCAGCACGCTGCGCCCGTAGTCGGTCTCGGTGGACGGCGACGGCAGGCAGCGCGCACCGTAGGACTCCATCAGCGCCCGGCGGTACGGCTTCTGGTCGTACGAGACGCGTACCTGGAACACGGTGACATCGATGCCGAACAGCGCGCCGGCGAACGCCAGCGACGAGCCCCACTGGCCGGCGCCGGTTTCCGTGCTCAGCCGCTTGATGCCGGCCTCGCGGTTGTAGAACGCCTGCGCGACCGCGGTGTTCGGCTTGTGGCTGCCCGCAGGGCTCACGCCCTCGTACTTGTAGAAGATCTTCGCCGGCGTGCCCAGCGCCTTCTCGAGGCGGTGGGCCCGAAACAGCGGGCTGGGCCGCCACAACCGATAGATGTCGCGAACCGGCTCGGGAATGTCGATCTCGCGCTCGGTGGTGACCTCCTGCATGATCAGCGCCATCGGGAACAGCGGCGCGAGATCGTCCGGCCCCACGGGCTTCATCGTGCCCGGGTGCAGCACCGGGGCCAGCGGCTTCGGCAGGTCGGCCTGGATGTTGTACCAGCGCTTCGGAATCCGGCTCTCGTCGAGCAGGTACTTGGTCTGTTCGCCCATCGTCGTCTCCCCCTTGTGGTTGGTCGTGCGGGCCGCGCGTACGCCCTGAAGCCTTCACGGGGTGGTGCGGCTCACAAGCGGATCAGTGTACCGAAACCGCGAGTCGGCGCCGCGGCGTCGGCGCGGCTCCGGCCCGGCGCGCCTTGACCTGCCTCAAGTCCCGGCGTCGCGCGCCACGAGCAGCGCCACCGCCTGCGCCTCGATCCCCTCGGCGCGCCCGACGAAGCCGAGCCGCTCGCCGGTCTTGGCCTTGACGCCGACCTGCTCCACGCCGATCGACAGCGTGGCTGCGATCCGTTCGGCCATCCGGGGCAAATGGGGAGCGAGCTTCGGCGCCTGCGCGATCACCGTCGCGTCGACGTTGGCGATGTCCCACCCGGCGGCGCGCACCCGCCGCGCGGCCTCGGCCAGCAGCGCCGCACTGTCGGCGCCGCGCCAGCGCTCGTCGGTATCGGGGAAGTGCCGGCCGATGTCGCCCAGCGCCGCTGCGCCGAGCAGTGCGTCGGTGATCGCGTGCAGCAGCACGTCGGCATCGGAGTGCCCGAGCAGGCCATGCGCATGCGGCACTTCCACGCCACCGATCACCAGCCGCCGCCCCGGCACGAGCGCGTGCACGTCGTAGCCCTGCCCGATCCGGATCTTCATCGTCGCTCCAGCAGCCGCTGCATCAGTTCGAGATCCTCGGTGGTGGTCACCTTGAAGTTCTCCCGCCCGCCTTCGACCAGCCACGGCGCATGGCCGGCGCGCTCGATCGCCGCAGCCTCGTCGGTGACCGCCGGATGCGCCTCGAGCGCCTCGAGCAGCGCCCCCAGCCTGAACATCTGCGGCGTCTGCGCGAGCCACAGCCGGTCGCGCTCCACCGTGGCGGCGACCGACCGGCCGTCCTCGCCGGCCCGCTTGACGGTGTCGCTGACGGGCACCGCGAGGAGCCCGCCGACCGGTGATTGCGCCAGGCCGGCGCGCAGCCGCTCGAGGTCGGCCACGCGAAGCCCCGGACGCGCCGCATCGTGCACCAGCACCCATTGCGTGGCGCCCGCTCCCGAGCCCGCGAGCGCGCGCAGGCCGGCCAGCACCGAATCGCGCCGCATCGCCCCGCCCGCGGCCAGCACCACGACGCGAGGCAGCCCGGCGAGCAGCGGGGCCGCGCGGCGATCGTCGGGCGCGACCACGACGACGACACGCTCGATCCACGGCGCGGCAAGCAACGCATCGACACTCCAGCGAAGCATCGGCCGGCCGGCCAGCGCGAGGTACTGCTTCGGCTGCGTCGCGCCGAGCCGACTCCCGACGCCTGCGGCGGGGATCACGGCGAAGTATCGGTCGGCAGGATCGGACACGGTCGGAAGGGTCTGCCGTCGTCGAGCGCGGCGAAAAGCTAGAATTGTAGTCTCGCCTGCGCCGCACATTCCCCGCCGTCCATTCCCTTGAGCACTCACGTCCTGCCGTCCGCCGGGGCGGCCGCCACCGGCGCCCTGGCCGACCCCGCGCGCGACGACGTCGATCGCGCCGCGGCCGCGCTCGCGGCGTTGCTCGCCGCGCATCCCGCGCCCGCAGCGGGTCAGGTGCGCACGCTGCCGGCCTGCCACGGCTCGGGCGATTCGCTGCTTCTCGCCGGCCTCGCGCAGCGCGAGACCGCCCTGGGGCGCGTGCTGGCGATCGTCGCCGCCGGCGCCCCCGACGCTCAGCGCCTGTCCGACGAGATCCGCTGGTTCGCACCGCGGCTGCGCGTGCTGCTGTTGCCCGACTGGGAGACGCTGCCCTACGACGCCTTCTCGCCGCACCAGGACCTCATCTCCGAGCGGCTATCGACGCTCTACGCGCTGCAGCGTGGCGACTGCGACGTGCTGCTGGTGCCGGCGGGCACTGCGCTGTACCGGCTGGCTCCACCGGCGTTCCTCGCGTCGCACACGTTCTTCTTTCACAAGGGGCAACGGCTCGACGAGGCGGCGCTGCGCAGCCAGCTCACGCTGGCCGGCTACGAACACGTCTCGCAGGTGGTCCATCCCGGCGAGTACTGCGTGCGCGGCGGCCTGATCGACCTCTACCCGATGGGCTCGGCGCTGCCCTACCGGCTCGACCTGTTCGGCGACGAGATCGAATCGATCCGCACCTTCGATCCGGACACCCAGCGCAGCCTGTACGCGATCGATCGGGTGCGGCTGCTGCCGGGACGCGAGTTCCCGATGGACGAGGCCGCGCGGACGGCCTTCCGCAGCCGCTGGCGCGAGCGCTTCGAAGGCGATCCTTCGCGAAGCACCGTCTATCGCGACGTGGGCAACGGCATCGCACCCGCGGGCATCGAGTACTGGCTGCCTCTGTTCCACGACGGCACGGCGACGCTGTTCGACTACCTGCCCGCCACGACCGTGGTCGTCTCGCACGGCGACGTCGAGGACGCGTCGCGCCGCTTCGCCGACGAGGCCGGCCAGCGCTTCCGTTTCCTGTCGCACGACCCCGAGCGGCCGTTGCTGCGGCCCGACGAGCTGTTCATCGACGGCGGCCGGTTCTTCGTCGAGGCGCGCCGCTTCGGGCGCTGGTCGATCGCGCGCCCCGAGCCGCAAGCCCCCGGACCCGAGACTGACAAGGCCGCGTTCGCCACCACGCTGCCCGACGTGGCCGTGAACCGCCGCGCACCGAACCCGGTCGAGCGGCTCGACGCGTTCTTCGAGGCCTCGCCACTGCGCAAGCTGATCGTCGCCGAGTCGCCCGGGCGCCGCGAGACGCTCGCGCAACTGCTGGCCGACCATGGCCTCGCGCTGCCGGCGCTCGACGATTGGGCCGCTTTCGCAGGCGCCGACGCGGCGTCGGCACTGGCGGTGGGTCCACTGCACGAGGGTTTCGCATTGCCCGGGGCCGGCATCGCCGTGCTCACCGAGTCGGAGCTGTTCACCGGCACCGCGCGGCGCACGCGCCGCGGCGTGCGCGCGTCGCAGACCGACATCGACTCGATCATCCGCGACCTCTCCGAGCTGAAAGTCGGCGACCCGGTGGTGCACGCGCAGCACGGTATCGGCCGCTACGAGGGCCTGGCGACGATGGACCTCGGCGACGGGCCGACCGAGTTCCTGCACCTCACCTACGCCAACCAGGCCACGCTGTACGTGCCGGTGTCGCAGCTGCACGTGATCGGACGCTACAGCGGCGCCAATCCCGAGGACGCGCCGCTGCACCAGCTCGGCTCGGACCAGTGGGAGAAGGCGCGCACCCGCGCGGCGCGCCGCGCACGCGACGCCGCCGCCGAACTGCTGAACCTCTACGCGCGGCGCGCCGCGCGCACGGGTCACGCGTTCCGCTTCGCTGCGCACGACTACGAAGCCTTCGCCGACGGCTTCGCGTTCGAGGAGACGCCCGACCAGCTGGCGGCGATCCACGCCGTCGTGCAGGACATGGTCTCGGGCAAGCCGATGGACCGGCTGGTGTGCGGCGACGTCGGGTTCGGCAAGACCGAGGTGGCGTTGCGCGCCGCGTACGTCGCGGTGGCCGACGGCAAGCAGGTGGCGATCCTCACGCCGACGACGCTGCTGGCCGAGCAGCACTTCCAGACCTTCTCCGACCGCTTCGCCGAGCTGCCGGTGAAGCTGGTCGAGTTGTCGCGCTTCCGTTCGCCGAAGGAGACCCGGGCGGCGATCGCCGACATCGTCGCCGGGCGCGTCGACATCGTCATCGGCACGCACAAGCTGCTGTCGTCCGACGTGAAGTTCCCCCGGCTCGGCCTGGTCATCATCGACGAGGAGCACCGCTTCGGCGTGCGCCAGAAGGAGGCACTGAAGGCACTGCGCGCCGAGGTCGACGTGCTGACGCTGACCGCCACGCCCATACCGCGCACGCTCGCGATGAGCCTCGAAGGCATCCGCGACTTCTCGGTGATCGCCACCGCACCGCAGAAACGGCTGGCCATCAAGACGTTCGTGCGTCGCGAGTCCGACAGCGCGATCCGCGAAGCGCTGCTGCGCGAGTTGAAGCGCGGCGGCCAGGCCTACTTCCTGCACAACGAGGTCGAAACGATCGAGAATCGCCGCACGCGGCTCGCGGAACTGGTGCCCGAGGCCCGCATCGCGGTCGCCCACGGCCAGATGCCCGAGCGCGAGCTCGAGCGCGTGATGCGCGACTTCCATCAGCAGCGCTTCAACGTGCTGCTGTGCACGACGATCATCGAGACCGGCATCGACGTGCCGACCGCGAACACCATCGTGATCCACCGCGCCGACCGCTTCGGCCTGGCGCAGCTGCACCAGCTGCGCGGCCGGGTCGGCCGCTCGCACCACCAGGCCTACGCCTACCTGCTGATCCCCGACGAGGCGGCGATCACGCGCGACGCGGGCAAGCGGCTCGAGGCGATCCAGGCGATGGAGGAGCTCGGCTCGGGGTTCTACCTCGCGATGCACGACCTCGAGATCCGCGGCGCCGGCGAGGTGCTCGGCGAATCGCAGTCAGGCGACATGCAGGAGGTGGGTTTCGCGCTGTACACCGACATGCTCGACGAGGCGGTCCGCTCGCTGAAGGCCGGACGCGAGCCCGACCTGTCGGCACCACTGGCCGCCACCACCGAGATCAAGCTGCACGTGCCCGCGCTGCTGCCGACCGACTACTGCCCCGACGTCCACGAGCGACTGACGCTGTACAAGCGCATGGCCAACTGCGCGACCGTGGACGCGCTCGACGCCCTGCGCGAAGAACTGGTCGACCGCTTCGGCAAGCTGCCCGAGGCGGCACGCGCGCTGGTCGAGACGCACCGGCTGCGCATCGATTCGCAACCGCTGGGCATCGCCCGGATCGATGCGGCGTCCGAGGCAATCGTCGTGCAGTTCGTCCCGAACCCGCCGATCGACCCCGCGGCGATCATCCGCTTCATCCAGAGCCGGCGCGACGTGAAGCTCGCCGGCCCCGACCGGCTGCGCTTCACGCTTTCGACCCCGGACCTCGCCGCGCGCCTGCAGCGCATCCGCGAGATCCTCGCGGGCCTCGTCGACAAGGCGCCGAAGCGATGAGCCGGCTCGTCGTCCAGCACCCCCGGCTCTCCGACGCCGCGGTAGCGGCGTTCCGCGCCGCGCTCGGCCGCGCGCCCACGCTGCACCTGCCGCAACTCGCCACCTGGGAGCCGGTCACGATCGACGGCGACCGCGTCGGCGAGATCGCAGACAGCCTCGGCGTCGATGCCGAGATCGTGCCGCTGTCGGCGCGGCTGTCCGACTACCGGCTGATCGCGTTCGACATGGACTCGACGCTGATCACGATCGAGTGCATCGACGAGATCGCCGAGTTCGCCGGAAGGAAGGCCGAAGTCGCGGCGATCACCGAGGCGGCCATGCGCGGCGAGATTGCCGACTACAACGAGAGCCTGCGGAGACGCGTCGCGCTGCTCGCCGGCCTTCCCGAATCCACGCTGCAGCGCGTCTACGACGAGCGGGTGCGCCTGTCGCCCGGCGCCGAGGCGCTGATCGTCGCGTCGCGCGCCGCCGGCCTGAAGATCCTGCTGGTCTCGGGCGGCTTCACGTTCTTCACCGAGCGGCTGGCGGCGCGGTTGCACCTCGACTTCACGCGCTCGAACACGCTGGAGATCGCCGACGGGCGGCTGACCGGGCGCGTGCTCGGCGAGATCGTCAACGCCGACGTGAAGCGCCGCGTGGTCGAGGAGACCTGCGCGGCGGTCGGCTGCACGCCCGCGCAGGCGATCGTCGTCGGCGACGGCGCCAACGACCTCAAGATGATGTCGATCGCCGGGGTCTCGGTCGCCTACCGGGCCAAGCCGATCGTGCACTCGGAGACCACGCACGCGATCAACCACTGCGGGCTCGACGCGATCCTGAACTGGTTCGTCGACCAGCTGCCCGCGGCGCCATGAGCGGCCGAGCCGGCGGCCTCGCAACCGCCACCGCCGGCGCCTGCGCGCTCGCGCTGGCGATGGGCATCGGCCGCTTCGCGTACACGCCGATGCTGCCGGCGATGCTCGAGGAGTCCAGCCTCGGGCTGTCGGCGGCGGGGCTGGTCGCGTCGGCGAACTTCCTCGGCTACCTGATCGGCGCGCTGCTCGCAACGCGCGCGTTCTTCGCGCGTCGGCGGACCGGCTGGCTGCGCGCCGGGCTGGCGCTGAGCGCGTTCACCACCGCCGCGATGGCGCTCGACGTCGGTGCCTCCGGCTGGGCCGCGGTGCGCCTGGCCTCGGGCGTCGCGAGCGCGTTCGTGCTGGTGTTCACCTCGGCAATCGTGTTCGAGATCGCCGCCCGCGAGGGCCGACCGATGCTGGGCAGCCTGCTCTACGCCGGCGTCGGCGTCGGGATCGCGGCTTCGGCGCTGCTGGTGTTCGCGGGCCGCGAAGCCAGCTGGAGCGCAGCGCGGCTGTGGTGGGCGCTGGCCGGCCTGTCGGCGCTGCTGGCGCTCGCGCCGTGGCGCGTCCTCGACCGCCCGCCAGGCGCCTCGCCGCCGTCGCGCGCCGACGCTGCGCGCCACGGCGCCGATCGCCGCGCGCTCGCCCGGCTGGTCTGGTCGTACGGATGCCTGGGCTTCGGCTACGTGATCACCGCCACCTTCCTCGTCGTGATGGTGCGCCGCATGCCGGACGCGCGCGCGCTCGAGTTCTGGACCTGGGCGGTGGTCGGGCTCGCCGGCGCGCCGTCGAACTGGGCGTGGGCAAAGGTGGCGCAGCGCACCGGACCCTACGCGGCGATCGTGGCGGCCTTCGTGCTCGAGGCGGCGGGTGTCGCGCTGGCCGCAGCGGGGCACGGCGCCGCGGCGCTGCTCGTCGGCGCAGCCCTGCTCGGCGGCACGTTCATGGCGATCACGGCGCTCGGGCTGGCCACCGCGCGCCAGCTCGCACCCGACCGCCCCGACCAGACGATCGCGCGAATGACGGTCGCGTTCAGCATCGGGCAGATCGCCGGGCCGGCCGTCGGAGGCTGGCTCGCCGAGCGCAGCGGCTCGTTCGCGGCCCCTTCGTGGCTGGCGGCCGCGGTGCTTCTGCTAGGCGCCGCGCTGGCCGCCGCGGCCGGCCGCGGCGGCCGGCCGGGTCCGCGCTGAAGCGCGCGACTCAGCGCTGGCGTTGGCGACGCGCCGCGAAGCCCGCCAGGCCGAGTCCGAGCGCGAGCAGCGGCAGCGTGCCGGGCAGCGGAACGGCGCCCGAACCGGATCGCTCGATCACGTAGCCGCGCAGGAAACCGTAGTCGCGACCGACCGTGTCGGCCGCGTCGTTCCAGCCCCAGCCGCTGCGGAAGTCGTAGGCGAGATAGTCTTCGTTGCCGGAATTGTTCGGCTCCCCGCCCCACCAGTGGGTGTACGAGAACGCCTCGCCCGTCACCCAGGCCCAGGTGCCTTCGACCGCGGCATCGCTCGCGCCCAGCCAGTAGTGCGAGCGCGACGCCGGCGACGCGGGCAGCAGGCTGGCAACGAAGGAGTCCTCGCCGCCCGAGGTGATCGTCGCGAGGTGCCAGCCCGAGCCGAGCGCGGCCGTGGCGGCCTGCGCGGCCGTCCAGGTGATCCCCTCGGCGGTGATCACGTCGTACTCGTGCCCGTTGGAGGCCCAGATCACGCCGGCCTGCGCACCCTGCGCCGCCAGCCCCAGCGCGACCGCGCCCATCCAGACCTTCAAGCTCCGCTGCGACATCGTGTTCCTCCAGGTTGTCTCGGGACAATGCCGAGGCAAGTTTCATACCATAGGCACAAGCCCTTGTTTTCATTGGAGATGGGCAGGCTCGCGCGAGGCACGTGTAAGAAATACCGACGGGGAATGTTCCCGAGTCGCCCGCGACGGCGACCGCGACCGGCCGTGCAGGCGTCAGGCCGGCACCGCGAACAGGTCGTGCTCGTCGGCCTCGACGATGCGCACGGCGAGTTCGCTGCCGGCAGGCAGCGCGCGCGCCTGCGGCTCGCCGTCGAGCGCGACGTAGACCAGCCCGTCGATCTCCGGCGCTTCCCCGGCCGAGCGCGTCGCGGCGCGCCAGGCGCCGGCTTCCGGGTCGTGCTCGATTGCGTCGACGATCACCGTGCAGGTCGTGCCGACCCGCCGCTGCAGTCGCCGCGCGCTGATGGCCGACTGGACTTCCATGAAGCGGGCGCGCCTGTCTTCACGGACCTCGTCGGGCAACTGGCCCGGCAGCGCGTTGGCCGCCGCGCCGTCCACCGGCGAGTACGCGAAGCAGCCCACGCGATCGAGCTCGGCCTCGCGCAGGAACGCGAGCAGGTGCTCGAACTCGGCCTCGGTCTCGCCGGGAAATCCGGCGATGAAGGTGCTGCGGATCGTCAGCTCCGGACACACCGCCCGCCACGCGCGGATGCGCTCGATGTTCTTCTCGCCCGAGGCGGGCCGCTTCATCAGCTTCAGGATCCGCGGATGCGAATGCTGGAACGGCACGTCGAGGTAGGGCAGTACCCTGCCCTCGGCCATCAGCGGCAGCACCTCGTCGACGTGCGGGTACGGGTAGACATAGTGCAGCCGCACGCGCGCACCGAGCTGCGCGAGCTCGCGCACCAGCTCGGTCATCCGCGTGCGCACCGGGCGCCCGTCGACGAAGCCGGTGCGGTAGCGGACGTCCACGCCGTAGGCGCTGGTGTCCTGCGAGATCACCAGCAGCTCACGGACGCCCACCTTCACCAGCGCCTCGGCCTCGCGCAGCACCTCGCCGATCGGGCGGCTGGCCAGGTCGCCGCGCATCGACGGGATGATGCAGAACGTGCAGCGGTGGTTGCAGCCCTCGGATATCTTCAGGTAGGCGTAGTGCCGTGGCGTGAGCTTCACGCCGCCGGCGGGAACGAGGTCGGCGAACGGGTCGTGCGGCCTCGGCAGGTGCGCGTGAATGTGCCCCATGACCTCGTCGGTCGCGTGCGGGCCGGTCACCGCGAGCACCTTGGGGTGCACCTCGCCGACCAGCGTCCCGCCGCCGCTGCCGCGGCGGGCGCCGAGGCACCCGGTGACGATCACCTTGCCGTTCTCGGCAAGCGCCTCGCCGATCGCGTCGAGCGACTCCTGCACCGCCTCGTCGATGAAACCGCAGGTGTTCACCACGACCAGGTCCGAGCCGTCGTAGTCGCCGACGATGTCGTACCCCTCGGCGCGCAACTGGGTCAGGATGCGCTCGGAATCGACCATCGCCTTCGGGCACCCGAGCGAGACGAACCCGACCCGTGGCGGAGACTTGCGACTGCGCCGGCGGGCGGGTTTTTCGGCGGAGCTCATCGGTCGCTCGAGTGCTTCGGTGGGCGGGCGCGGCCCGGAACAAAAAACGCCGCGGCGAGGCGGCGTGGGCATTCGTCGGACGGATTGTACCGTCCGGGCACGGGTGGCGTCGGCGCCACCTACTTCTTGTCGGGCGGCGCCTGCCCGGAGCCCTGGGCGGGCGCTCCGGGGAACGGGAAGTTCTGGAACATGTTGCGGGTCTGCGCCTGCATCTGCTCCTGCATCTGTACGAACAGGTTCTTGCTCTGCTCGATGTAGTTGCCCATCATCGTCTGGATCATCGGCGCCTGCACCGACATGAACTGCGCCCACATCTCGGGGTTCGGCATGCCCTTGGCGTCGTAGAAGCCCTTCGACTGCTCCTGCATCTTGTTCTGGATCTCGACGAAGGCCTGCATCGTCTTCTCGAGGTATGCGCCCATCATCCCCTGCATCGCGTGCCCGTAGAAGCGGATGATCTGAGCCAGCATTCCGGACGAGAACAGCGGCGCGCCACCGGCCTCCTCCTCGAGGATGATCTGCAGCAGGATGCTGCGGGTCAGGTCCTCGTTGCTCTTGGCGTCGACGACCTTGAAGTCCTCGTTCTCGAGCACCAGCTGCTTGACGTCGGCGAGCGTGATGTAGGCGCTCGTCTGCGTGTCGTACAGGCGGCGGTTGGGGTACTTCTTGATCAGCCGGGTGGCGTTCGCCATCGCGTCGTCTCCATCAGCCCATGTGCAGGCCGCCGTTGCACGAGAAGTCGGCACCGGTCGTGAAGCCCGCGTCGTCGGTCGTCAGCCAACCGACGATCGACGCGATCTCCTCGGCCTTGCCGAGGCGCCTGACCGGAATCGTCTGGATGATCTTCTCGCGCACGTCCTCGCGCACCGCCATCACCATGTCGGTGGCGATGTACCCGGGCGACACCGTGTTCACGGTCACGCCCTTGCTGGCGACTTCCTGCGCCAGCGCCATCGTGAAGCCGTGCATGCCCGCCTTGGCGGCCGAGTAGTTGGTCTGGCCGAACTGCCCCTTCTCGCCGTTGACCGACGAGATGTTGACGATCCGGCCCCAGTTGCGGTCGAGCATTCCGTCGATGACCTGCTTGGTCACGTTGAACAGCGAGTTCAGGTTGGTGTCGATGACCGAGCGCCAGTCGTCGAGCGACATCTTGCGGAACACGCCGTCGCGCGTGATGCCGGCGTTGTTCACCAGGACGTCGATCGGCCCGATTTCGGCCTTCACCTTCTCGAAGGCCGCGCGCGTCGAATCCCAGTCGGCGACGTTGCCCACCGACGCGTGGAACGTGTAGCCAGCCGCCTTCTGCTCGGCCAGCCACTTGGCGTGGTCGCGCGTCGGCCCGCAGCCGGCGACCACGGTGTAGCCCATGTCGTGGAAACGGCGGCAGATCGCGGTGCCGATCCCGCCCATGCCGCCCGTCACGTAGGCGATCTTCTTGCTCATCGGTGTCTTCCTCTCGTTGGTAGGGAATGGCTCGGGACGGGCGCGTGGCGGCCCACCCGGTAGGCGTGCGACTGCGACTGACTTCCGCTGCTGCTGGCTCGCACCTCCCTAGTCCGCCTTTTCCTTCACGTAGCTTCCCGGCGCCGGCTCGATCGGCCGGTAGCGTGAATTGCCCGGCTGCCTGGGGGCGGGATTCGGCTCGCCCGTGAACGAGGACAGCCAGCGAGCCCAATCGGGCCACCAGCTGCCCGGGTGGTCGGTGGCTGCCGCGAGCCAGTCGTCGGCGCTGTCGGGCAGCGACTCGCCGATCCAGTGATTGCGCTTGCCCTTGGACGCCGGGTTGATGACGCCGGCGATGTGGCCGCTGGCGCCGAGCACGAAGCGCAGGGGGCCCGAAAGCAGTTTCGTCGATTCGTAGGCGCCATGCCACGGCACGATGTGGTCTTCGCGCGAGCCGTACAGGTAGGTCGGTACGCCGATCTCGCCCAGGTCGACCGGGACGCCGCAGCAGATCAGTCTCCCAGGTTCGCGCAACTCGTTCTGCAGGTAGGTGTGGCGCAGGTACCAGCTGTACATCGGCCCGGGCAGGTTGGTGCTGTCGGAATTCCAGTAGAGCAGGTCGAACGCCGGCGGCGCTTCACCCTTCAGGTAATTGCTGACGACGTAGTTCCAGACGAGGTCGTTGGGGCGCAGGAAGTTGAAGGTGACGGCCAGTTCGCGTCCGTGGACCAGGCCGCCATGGCCGATCGTCGACTCGCGATAGGCGACGAAGTTCTCGTCGATGAACACGCCGAGCACACCGGGCTCGGAGAAGTCGAGGAAGGTCGTGAGCAGCGTCATCGACTCGATCCACTGCTCGCCGCGCGCCGCGAGCACCGCGGCGGCGGTGCCCAGCAACGTGCCGCCGACACAGAAGCCGAGCACGTTGATCCGCTCCTGCCCGCTGATCTCGCGCACGACGCGCATCGCCTGGATGACGCCGGTCTCGAGATAGTCGTCCCAGGTGAGATGCCCCTGGTCGGCCTTCACGTTCTTCCAGGACAGCATGAACACGGTATGGCCCTGGGCCACCGCGTACGCGACCAGCGAGTTCTCGGGCTGCAGGTCGAGGATGTAGAACTTGTTGATGCACGGCGGCACCATCAGCAGCGGCCGTGAGTGGACCGTCGGCGTCGACGGTGCGTACTGGATGATCTGGATCAGCTCGTTCTGGTAGACGACTGCGCCCGCAGACGTCGCGACGTTGCGCCCCACCTCGAACGCGGTCTCGTCGGTCTGCGAGATGCGCCCCCTGTTCAGGTCGCCGAGCAGGTTCTGCATGCCCTGCCGCAGGCTCTCGCCCTTCGTCTCGATCAGCCGCTTCTGCGCTTCGGGGTTGGTCGCCAGGAAGTTCGCCGGGGACATCGCGTCGACCCACTGCTGCGTCGCGAAACGGATCCGGTTGCGCGCCTGCTTGTCGCCCTCGACGGCGTCGGCGAGCCGCTGCATGAACTCGGCGTTGAGCTGGTAGAGCCCGGCCGCCCAGGCGAACGGGCCATGCTTCCAGGCGTCGCCGGCGAAGCGCCGATCGCGCGAGTCCGGCACCGGCGCGCCGCTCATCAGCGCGCCCAGCCGCTGCATGTATTCGGCCTGGATCTCGCCGAGGCGTTCGCCGGAGAGATGCACGGGCGCGGCGCCCGCCCGCCGGGCCGCCCCACCGTGGCCCCCCCGCGCGGCGGCCTGCGGCTGCGACGGCGCGGCGCCGCGTGCGCGCGGTTTCCCGGTGCCTTGCGTGCCAGTGGAAGCGCCCTGGGCGGGCTCGGTCGCGCGCCGGGGCGTCTTGCCGGCTCGTGATGCCTTCGTCGCCCGGCGCGGCGCCTTCGCGGCCTGTGGCGCTGTCTTCGCTGCCGGCGTGTCCGGCGCGGCGCCCGGCTTGCCGCGGGTCGGGCGTTTCGTTACCGGCGCCCCGGGGTCCGATGGAGAAGCTGCAGCGGCGGACGCCCTCGTGTTGCGACGCCGCGAAACCGCGGCTGCCTTCCCTCGCGACGCATCCGGCATCCTCGTCTCCGCTCCCGCTCCGGCTCACCTGTTGGGGCCATTCTGCACCGCGGGATGATTTTGTCAACGCAACGCAGCGAAGCTAGGCGTAATCCCGCATCGATCGCCGCGGTTCGCTCGCGCAGGCGTTCCGGGCGCGCGACCGATCAGCGGGAATCGAGCCAGATCAGCGACGCCATGCGCCCGCTGACGCGGTCGCGGCGATGCGAATAGAAGCGCTCGCGCTCGTGCACCGTGCAGTGCTCGCCTCCACTCACGCGACTCACGCCGACGCGCGCGAGCCGGATGCGCGCCAGCCGGTACAGGTCGGCCAGCCACTTGCCCTCGCGCGGGCCGGGCACGAAGGCTGCGGCGGCGGCCGGATCCTGGTCGCAGAACGCATGGACCACGTCGTCGCCGACTTCGAACGTACGAGGCCCGATGGCCGGCCCGAGCCAGGCGATCACCTCCGCGTCGCGTCCGGCCTGCGCGCGCAGCGCGTCGACGCTGCGCTCGACGACACCCGCTGCGAGCCCGCGCCACCCCGCGTGCGCGACGGCCACCGCCCGGGCCCGCGAATCGGCCAGCAGCACCGGCAGGCAATCGGCGGTGAGCACGGCCAGCACGACCCCGGCCGCGTCCGTCACCGCCGCGTCGGCTTCAGGCTCGCGAGGATCGTCCTCGCGCGCTGCTTCCGAGCGGCTCGCTGCGTCGACCCGCGCCGGCGAGGCGACGTGGACGGCCGTGCCGTGCACTTGCCGCAGCCAGCGCGGCGGGGACGGCAGCAACGCTTCGAGCCGCGCCCGATTGCAGGCGACGTCCGCCGGATCGTCGCCGCAGTGCATGCCCAGGTTCAGCCCTCCGGCGCTGCCGTCGGCGAGCCCCCACGGGCCGCGGCTCACGCCGCCGCGGCGTCCCGTGACGAACGCCTTGACGCGCGGCGGCGCGTCCCAGTCGGGCAGCAACTCCGCGAAGCGGGCCCAGGCCGGGACAGGGGCGCGCTTGCCGGCAGGGTCGCTCGTGCTCATCGCGTCCGGTCGTCGGTGTCGAACGGCGCCGCGGCCGCGCGCTGCGCCGCGACCGCGTCGATCCCGGCCGCCTCGCACAACGCAACCATGTCAGCCGGCATCGCCGACACCCAGCTCGCCGCGCGACCGTCGGCCGGGTGGCGCAGCCTCAGTTGCCACGCGTGCAGCGCCTGCCGGGCGAAGCCGGCCAGCGCGGCGCCGCCGTACAGCACGTCCCCGACCAGCGGATGCCCGATGCTTCGCAGGTGCACCCGGATCTGGTGGGTACGGCCGGACTCGAGGCGGCACTCGAGCAGGCTCACGTCGCGCTCGCCGATGCGGCCGTAGGCCAGCACGCGATACCACGTGCGCGCGGCGCGGCCGCGACCCGCCGGCACCGCGGCCATCCTCACCCGGGAGACCTCGTCGCGCGCGATCGCGGCGTCGATGCTGCCGCTCGCCGGGCAGCGGCCCATCGCCAGCGCCAGGTAGCGTCGGCCCATGCTGCGATCGGCCAGTTGCGCGGCGAGCGCGGCCATGGCCTGCTCGGTCTTGGCGACCACCAGCAGGCCGCTGGTGTCCCGGTCGAGCCGATGCACGATTCCGGCGCGGGGCAACGCGGCGAGCGCAGGTCGATGAAACAGCAGCCCGTTCATCAGCGTTCCGTGCCAGTTGCCCGCCGCAGGATGCACCACCAGCCCGGCAGGCTTGCACAGCACCAGCAGCTGTTCGTCCTCGTGAACCACGTCGATCGGCACGGGCTCGGCGGCGAACGCAGTGTCGGCCTCGCGCGGCTGCGGCTCGACGACGATGGTCTCGATGCCGCGCAGGCGCGTCTTGCCGGGCAGCACGCGGTCGTCGCAGCGCACGGCCCCGAGCGCAATCCAGCGCTGCAGCCGCGTGCGCGAGACCTCGGGCAGCCGCGAGGCGACGAATCGGTCCAGGCGCTCGCCGGCGGCGCCGGCTGCGTCGATCTCGACGGTCTTTGCCGGCGCAAGGTCGGGGTCGGGGAGATCTTCGGGGGGCTTGGCTATAATCGGGCGCATGAGAACCTTCGTGTCCCGGCTTCGCATGCTCAGCGCGGCCGCGTTCGTTTCGCTGGCCGCCTGCAGCACCGCCGATCCGCCCGACCCGACGATCGGATGGACACCCGAGCGATTATATGCAGAGGCCCGCGACGAATTGGCCTCGGGCAACCGCCAGGCGGCGATCAAGCTCCTCGAGAAGCTCGAGTCACGTTACCCGTTCGGCCACTGGGCCGAGCAGGCGCAGCTCGACATCGCCTGGGCGCAGTTCAAGGACAACGAACGGGCGCTGTCGCTCGCCGCGATCGACCGGTTCATGAAGCTGCACCCGAACCACCCGGCGCTCGACTACGCGCTCTACCTGAAGGGCCTGGTCAATTTCAACGAGCAGGAGGGACTGCTGGCCCGCTTCGGCAACCAGGACCTCTCCGAGCGCGACCAGGCTGCGCTGCGCGAGTCGTTCGACGCCTTCAAGGAGCTGGTGACCCGTTTTCCGGACAGCAAGTACGCGCCCGACGCCGAGTCACGGATGCGCTACCTGGTGAACTCGATGGCGCGGGGCAAGGTCCACATCGCCCGCTACTACTACAGCCGCGGCGCCTATGTCGCAGCCGCCAACCGCGCCCAGGAAGTGATCCGCGACTACCAGGAGGCACCCGCGCTCGAGGAGGCGCTCTACCTGCTGGTGCGCTCCTACGAGAAGCTCGGGCTGGACGACATGCGCGCGGACGCCGAGCGCGTGCTCCGGCGCAGCTTCCCCAACAGCGAGCTGCTCACGAAGGGCTTCCCGGAAGACGATCGCCGCTGGTGGCAGGTCTGGCGCTGACGCCGGGCACCCCGTCGCCACAGAACCCGATCGCTTCGCTCTCCTCGCGAGTGAGCCGGAACGGCGGCAGGCTGGCCACGAGGCTGCGCCCGTAGGGCTTGTCGAGCAGCCGCTCGTCGCAGATCGCCAGGACCCCGCGGTCGGATTCCGACCGGATCAGGCGCCCCGCGCCCTGCTTCAGCGCCATCGCCGCGGCCGGCAGCTGGATCTGCCTGAACGGATCGCCGCCGGCGCGGCGCATCGCGTCGATGCGCGCGCGCAGGATCGGGTCGTCGGGCGCCGCGAACGGCAGCTTGTCGATGATTACCAGCGACAGCTGCGGCCCGACGACGTCGACCCCCTCCCAGAAGCTGGCGCTGCCCACCAGCACCGGGCTGCGAAGCGCGCGAAAGCGCTCGATCAGGACCAGCCGCGACGCCTGGCCCTGCACCAGCAGCTCCAGGCCCAGCCCCGACTCGCGGATCCGCGCGCCCAGCAGCGCCGCCTGCTGCTCGACCATGCGCAGGCTGGTGCAGAGCACGAATGCGCGGCCACCATTGGCTACGATCAGCGGCCACGTCGCCTCGGCGACGCGACTCGCGAAACCGGGCGAGGCCGGATCGCCGCAGTGGCGCGGCACGTAGAGCAGCGCACGGCGTGCGAAGTCGAACGGGCTCTCCCAGCGCAGCGTGCGCGCGCCCTCGAGCCCCATGGCGGAAACGAAGTGGTCGAAGCGACCGGCGACCGCCAGCGTCGCCGACGTGAAGATCCACGCTCGCGGCGCCGATTCGCGGTGACGGCGAAAGGTCTCGGCCACCGAGAGCGGCGTTTCGTGCAGGGTCACGCCCGACTGGTGTACCTCGGCCCACAGGATCGACGGCGTTTCGCCGGGCTCTTCGCCGGCGGCTCCGGCGGCCGTCGCGCCGGTGTCGCGGTCGAGCCCGTCGAGCCAGCCCTGCAGGCGCTGGGCGAGCTCCTGCGCGCGCAGGCGAAGGCGCGCGAGGTCGCGGCTGCGCTCGGCCGCCGCGTCGAGCGCGGGCAACGCGAGCCCGCCGACGAGGTCCGCCACGGCTTCGCGCAGCGCCGCATGGCTGCGCAGCTGTCGCGCGTCGAGCCGTCCCGGGCGGCCCGCCGCCAGCCTGAGCACGCGTACCCCCTGCTCGATCGCCGACGTGGGCTGCGTCCAGTCGGCGGCGTCGCGTGCGTCGGCCAGGCCGACGCGCAGCAGGTCGCGCGCGAAGTCGAGTAGCTGCCGGGTCGACACGCTGCGCCCGAAGAACTGCGTCGCGATCTCGGGCAATTGGTGCGCTTCGTCGAAGACCAGCGCGTCGGCGCTCGGCAGCAGCTCGGCAATGCCCTCGTCGCGCAGCGCCAGGTCGGCGCAGAACAGATGGTGGTTGACGACCACGACGTCGGCCTGTTGCGCCGCCTGGCGCGCCCGGAACACGAAGCAGTCGGCCAGGTCGGGGCAGTCCTGTCCCAGGCAGTTCTCGCGCGTCGAGGTGGCCCGCGCCCACGCCGGCGCGTCCTCGGCGATGCCCGGCGCCTCGCTGCGGTCGCCGCTCGCCGAGATCGCGGCGAAACGCTCGATCCGCCGCAATACCGCGATGTCCTCGCGCCGTTCGAATCGCCCCTCTTCGAGATTGCGCCGCAGGTGGTGGCGGCACACGTAGTTCGACCGGCCCTTCAGGAGCGCCATCGTCGTGCCGACCCCGAGCGCTTCGCGCACGCGCGGCAGGTCGCGGTGGTACAGCTGGTCCTGCAGCGTGCGGGTGCCGGTGCTGACGAGCACCCTGCCGCCCGACAGCAGCGCGGGCACCAGATAGGCGAATGTCTTGCCGGTGCCGGTGCCCGCCTCGGCGACCAGCGTGCCGCCCGGCGCGGCGCAGGGTGCGCCGCCGTCGCCTGCGGCCGCGACAGCCGCCGCGCCGGCGCGCGCCGGGTCCGAGGCCGAGGCGATCGCCGCCGCCACCGCGATCGCCATCTCGCGCTGGCCCGCCCGCACGACGAACCCCGGCTGAGAGCGCGCCAGCGGGCCGTCGGGCGCAAAGGCCGCGGCCACCGCGGCATCGAGCCGCGCAGCGGCCGCAGGGTCGGGCATCAGGCGGGCTCGTCCGGCACCAGCTGCATCTGCAACAGCGTGATCGCGTCCTTGATGCGCAGCTTGCGCTTCTTGAGCCGGCGCAGTTGCAGCTCGTCGAACCGGGGTTGATGGCCCATCGCGGCGATCATCGCGTCCAGCCCCCGGTGCTCGAGTTGCAGTTCGGCAATGCGCTGCCGGATCGCGTCGGCAGCGAAAGCGCCTGCGTTGGGCGACTCGGGGCCGGGGTATTCGGTCATGTCAGGGAGGTCGCTGCCGGGCTGGATCGACCTTGCATGATACGTCGCAGGCTCGGCGGAACTCAATCCTGGGCAGGGCCAGCGGGATGGCGACGCTGCGCCGCCGCCGCCCTTGCCGCGCGCTCGGCATCGCGACGCAGCGCCTGCGCGCGCTGCTTCGCGAGCCTCGCGTCGTGTTCGGCGTTGCGGCGCTCCACGTCGCGAAGCCGCTGCTCATGACGCGCAGCGTTCGCCGCCGCCGCCGCGTCGCGCTGGCGCGCCTGCTCCCGGCGCCGCTCGAGCTCGGCCTCGCGTTCGGCGCGCCGCTTGCGCTCGACCTGCGCCTCGCGGGCACGTTGCGCGTCGCGCGCGTCACGCTGCGCCTGCGCCTCCCGATGCTGGTCGATCCGTCCCTGCTGGCGTTCGCGCGCCTCGTCGCGACGGCGCTGCTGCGCCCGCTGCTCGGCGTCCCGCGCGCCGGCATCGGAGGCCCGGGCGCGGTTCTCCGCGCGCGCGTGCTCTTCGCGCAGCACCGCGCGTGCCGACACCTCGCGCTCCTTCAGGCGCCGGCGGTCGTTGCGCTCGCGCTCGCGGGCGTCCTGCAGGCAGTCGTTGACGAGGATGCGCCCCCGGCACGCGGCCTCGTCGGCGCGCCGCCGGGCGGTCAGCTGCGCGCGCTCGCGCTCGATCGCCTGCAGCTCGCGCCGCGCCGCGCCGGCATCGGCGGGTGCGGAGGCCGCTGCGGGGGCCGCTCCGGTCGACGCTGCGGCCGGCAGCGAATCCGCGCCTTGGGCGGCCGCGTCGATCGCCAGCGTCGCGGCCACCGCCGCCACGACCGCCACGGCCGCCACAACGGGCCGCAAGGCCGGCCCGCCGCGCCGGGCCGCCTCCGCGCGCGCGCGATGCCCGCCGAGCCGCGCCATCATGCGTCAGGCGCGGCCGTCGAGGCCGGCGCCCGCCTCCCGGCGCGGCGCTTCGAGGTACTCGCGCGACTGCATCTCGACGATCCGGCTCACCGTGCGATGGAACTCGCCGGCCATCGCCCCCTCGGTGTAGAGCTCCTCCGGCGGGCACTCGGCCGACATGATCAGGTTGACCCGCCGATCATAGAGCACGTCCACGAGCCACACGAAGCGGCGCGCCTCGGACGCCATCGCTGCGCCCATCTTCGGCACGCCCGACAGGATCACCGTGTGGAACTGGCTCGCGATTTCGAGGTAGTCGTTCTGCGACCGCGGCCCGCCGCACAGCGTGCGGAAATCGAACCAGACCACGCCGCCGGCCCGCCGCAGCGCGCGGATCTCGCGGTGCTCGATCATCAGCCGCGGCTCCTCGTCGCGGGCCTCGGCCAGCGCGGCGAAGGCCTCGCGCAGCGCGCGGTCGGCGCCCGCGCCGAGCGGCGTGTGATAGGCGCGCACGTCGGCGAGCGAGCGGCGACGGTAGTCGACCCCGGCGTCGACGTTGAGCACGTCGACGTTGGCCTTGATCAGCTCGATCGCCGGCAGCACGCGCACGCGATGCAGCCCCTCCGGGTAGAGCTGGTCCGGATGGTAGTTCGAGGTCATCACGAACGTCACGCCGTGCGCGAACAGCGCGCGCATCAGGCGCTCGAGGATCATCGCGTCGGCGATGTCCGACACGTGGAACTCGTCGAAGCAGATCAGCCGATAGCGCCGCGCCACCTGCGCGGCGACCGCGTCGAGCGGATCGGGCCGGCCCTTGAGGTCCTGCAGCGAGCGGTGCACACCGCGCATGAACTCGTGAAAGTGCAGCCGCGTCTTGCGCACGACGGGAATCGCGGCGTAGAAGCTGTCCATCAGGAAGCTCTTGCCGCGCCCCACGCCGCCGTAGAGCCAGACGCCGCGCGGCACGGGTGGCCGGTTGATCAGCTTCTTCAGCCGGTTCGAGCGCTGCGACTTGAACGCGACGAACTCGTCGTGCATCCGCTGCAGCCGCTCGGCCGCCGCCATCTGCGCGGCGTCCGCGACGTAGCCGCGCTCGGCCAGCGCGTGCCGGAATGCCTCGATCACGGTCACGACGAGGCGATCGTCACATGTTGAGCGCGCGCTTGTCGGTCGCCGCGAGCGCGGCCTCGCGCAGGACCTCCGACATCGACGGATGCGGGTGGCAGACACGGCCGATGTCCTCGGCCGACGCCTTGAACTCCATCGCCAGCGCGGCTTCCGCCACCAGGTCGGAGGCCGCCGCCGAGACGACGTGCACGCCGAGCACCTCGTCGGTTGCCGCGTCCGCCAGCACCTTGACGAATCCCTCGGGCGCTCCGACCCCCAGCGCGCGGCCGTTGATCGAGAACGGGAACTGGCCCGCCTTGTACGCGCGCCCCTCGGCCTTGAGCTGCTCCTCGGTGCGGCCGACCCAGGCGATCTCGGGCGAGGTATAGATGACCCAGGGAATGCAGTTGTAGTCGATGTGCGGCTTCTGGCCGGCGATCAGCTCGGCCACCATCACGCCCTCGTCCTCGGCCTTGTGCGCGAGCATCGGGCCGCGCACCACGTCGCCGACGGCCCAGACGTTCGGAACCGCGGTCCGGCAGTGATCGTCGACCGGAATGAACCCGCGCTCGTCGACCGACAGGCCGATCGACTCGAGCCCCAGCCCGTCGGTGTTGGGCACGCGGCCGACCGACACGACCAGCCGGTCGCACTCGAGCACCTGCGCGGCGCCCTTGTCGTCGGTCCACTCGACCTTCACGCCCCGCTTGCCCGCGTGGACCGCGCCGAGCTTCACGCCGAGGTGGATCTTCAGCCCCTGCTTCGTGAGCAGCTTCCACGCCTCCTTCTGCACGCCCCCGTCCGTGGCCCCGAGGAAGGTGGGCAACGCCTCGAGGATCGTGACCTCGGCGCCCAGGCGACGCCACACCGAGCCCAGCTCGAGCCCGATCACGCCTGCCCCGATCACGCCGAGGCGCTTGGGCACCTCGGGGATGGCGAGCGCGCCCTCGTTGTCGCAGACCAGCTGGTTGTCGACCGGCACGCCGGGCAGGTGCCGTGCCTTCGAGCCGGTCGCGATGATCACGTTGACCGCGTCGACCAGCTGCGGGGCGCTCGCGGCCGCGCCTTCCCCGGCGTCGTCGAGCACCTCGATCCGGAACGCGCCGTCCTCGGCGCCGACGAAGCGCCCGTGGCCCTTGAGCCAGGCGATCTTGTTCTTGCGGAACAGGAACTCGACCCCCTTGGTCATCTTCGAGACGATCGCATCCTTGCGCGCCAGCATCTTCGCCAGGTCGAGCTTCACCCCTTCGACCGCGATTCCGTGCTCGCCGAGGTGGTGCCGGACCTTCTCGAACTCCTCGCTCGACCCGAGCAGCGCCTTCGACGGAATGCAGCCGACGTTCAGGCAGGTGCCGCCGAGCGCCCGCTCGCCCTTCGGGTTGCGCCACTTCTCGACGCAGGCGACCTTGAATCCGAGCTGCGCGGCGCGCACCGCGGCGATGTAGCCGCCCGGGCCCGCGCCGATCACGACGACGTCGTATGTCTGGGGCATCTCCGCGCGCTCCTCAGAGGTCCAGCAGCAGGCGCGACGGGTCCTCGAGCGCCTCCTTGATCGCGACGAGGAACAGCACCGCCTCGCGGCCGTCGATGATGCGATGGTCGTACGACACGGCCAGGTAGTTCATCGGCCTCACCACCACCTGGCCGTTCTCGACGACCGCGCGGTCTTTCGTCGCGTGCACGCCGAGGATCGCCGACTGCGGCGGGTTGATGATCGGCGTCGAAAGCATCGAGCCGAACACCCCGCCGTTGCTGATCGAGAACGTGCCCCCGGTCAGCTCCTCGATGCCGAGCTTGCCGTCCTGCGCGCGCTTGCCGAAGTCGGCGATCTGCTTCTCGACCTGCGCGAAGCTCATCTGGTCGGCGTTGCGGATCACCGGGACCACCAGGCCACGCGGCGACCCGACCGCGACGCCGATGTCGAAGTAGCCGTGGTAGACGATGTCGTTGCCGTCCACCGATGCGTTGACGACCGGATACTTCTTCAGTCCGTGAACGGCCGCCTTGACGAAGAACGACATGAAGCCGAGCCGCACGCCGTGCTCCTTCTCGAAGCGCTCCTGGTAGCGCTTGCGAAGGTCCATCACCGGCTGCATGTTCACTTCGTTGAACGTCGTGAGGATGGCGTTGGTCGCCTGCGACTGCAGCAGTCGCTCGGCCACGCGCTGGCGCAGCCGCGACATCGGCACGCGCTGCTCGGGCCGGCCTTCGAGCAGCTTCGCGACGTCGAGCACCGGCCGCACCTCCGGCAGGCTGGCGGTGGGCACGCCCGTCGGGATCGCCGCAGGTGCCGGACGGGCGGCCGCCCCAGCCGCCGCGCCGAGGACGTCGCCCTTGGTGATACGGCCGTCGCGGCCCGTGCCCGCCACCTGCGACGGCATCAACCCGGCCTCGGCCATCAGCTTCGCTGCCGCCGGCATCGCCACGCCGCTCTTCGACCCCCCGCCGGCCGCCGGCCCGACCGCGCCGGCTGGCGCGGGCGCCTGCGCCGCGGCCGGTGCGGGCGCGGCCACTGCGGGCACGGCAGGCGCCGCTGCCGTCGCGCCTGCCTTCGCCTCGGGATCGATCATCGCGATCACCTCGCCGGCGACGACGGTGCTGCCGTCGCCCTTGAGGACCTGCGCCAGCACGCCCGCCGACGGCGCCGGAAGCTCGAGCACGACCTTGTCGGTCTCGATGTCGATGAGGTTTTCGTCGCGGGCCACGAGCTCGCCCACCTTCTTGTGCCACTGCAGCAGGGTTGCCTCGGCGACCGATTCCGACAGCTGCGGAACCCTGACTTCGATGAGAGCCATTTGCCTGTACTCCGGGGAGGAATTCGCTTCAGACCGATTTCTTCGCGCGCGAGCGGCCTTCGCCGAGCGCTGCGGCGATCAGCTCCTTCTGCTGCGCGTAGTGCTTGTCGTAGTAGCCGACCGCGGGCGACGCCGACGGCGCTCGCCCGGCGTAGCCGAGCTTCTGGCCGTCCTTGAGCGCCTCGGTGATGTGGTGCTGCACGTAGAACCAGGCGCCCTGGTTCTGGGGCTCGTCCTGGCACCAGACCACCTGCGTGGCGTTCGGGAACTTCCTGAGCTCGGCCTCGAACGCCTTGTGCGCGAACGGATAGAGCTGTTCGACACGCACCAGCGCGACGTCGTCGACGCCGCGTTCGCGGCGTGCGGCCAGCAGGTCGTAGTAGACCTTGCCGGTGCAGGCGACGACCCGCTTGACCTTCTTCGGGTCCGCGCCGGCCGTCTCGCCGATCACCGTGCGGAACTCGCCGCGCGCGAGCTCGTCGAGCGAAGACACCGCGTCCTTGTTCCGCAGCAGCGACTTCGGCGTCATGATCACCAGCGGCTTGCGGAACATCCGGATCATCTGGCGCCGCAACAGGTGGAAGATCTGCGCCGGGGTGGTCGGCTGGCAGACCTGCATGTTGTGCTCCGCGCACAGCTGCAGGAAGCGCTCGAGCCGCGCCGACGAGTGCTCGGGCCCCTGCCCCTCGTAGCCGTGCGGCAGCATCATCACCAGCCCGCAGGCACGTCCCCACTTGGTCTCGCCCGACGCGATGAACTGGTCGATGACCACCTGCGCGCCGTTGGCGAAGTCGCCGAACTGGGCCTCCCAGATCACCAGCGTGTTGGGGTCGGACGACGCGTAGCCGTACTCGAAGCCGAGCACCGCCTCCTCGGAGAGCACCGAGTCGATGACGATGAATTGCCCCTGCTTGTCGGCGACGAACTGCAGCGGGATGTAGGCGCCCTGGTCCCACTTCTCGCGGTTCTGATCGTGCAGCACCGCGTGCCGGTGCGTGAACGTGCCGCGGCCCGAGTCCTGGCCCGACAGGCGCACGCCGAAGCCCGACGCGACCAGCGTCGCGAACGCCAGGTGCTCGCCCATGCCCCAGTCGAGCGGCAGGTCGCCGTCGACCATGGCGCGCCGGTCGTTGATCACGCGCTCGACCAGCGGGTGCAGCTTGAACTCGGGTGGCACGGTCGTGATCCGCTCACCGAGCCGGCGCAGCTCGCCGATCGGCACGGCAGTGTCGGCGCTGTCGGTCCACTTGCGGTTGAGGAACGGCAGCCAGTCGACCGCGAACTTGCTCTTGAAGTTGGTGATGACCGGGTCGATGGTGTGCTTGCCCTCGTCCATCGCCTTGCGGTAGCCGGCGACCATTGCCTCGGCATCGGACTCCTTGATGACCTCCTGGGCCACCAGCCTGTCGGCGTAGAGCTTGCGCGTGCCGGGATGCGCGGCGATCTTCTTGTACATCATCGGCTGCGTCATCGCCGGCGTGTCCTGCTCGTTATGCCCGAGCCGGCGGAAACAGACGATGTCGACCACGACGTCCTTGCGGAAGCGCTGCCGGAATTCCAGCGCCAGCTGCGTCGCGTAGACGACCGCCTCGGCGTCGTCGCCGTTCACGTGGAACACCGGCGCCTCGATCATCTTGACCACGTCGGTGCAGTAGATCGTCGAGCGGGTGTCCCTGGGGTCGGAGGTCGTGAAGCCGATCTGGTTGTTGATCACGATGTGCACGGTGCCGCGCGTGCCATAGCCGCGCGTCTGGGCCAGGTTCAGCGTCTCCATGACGACACCTTGCCCCGCGAACGCCGCGTCGCCGTGCACCAGCACCGGCAGCACGTGGTCGCCGTTGCGGTCGCCGCGGCGAACCATCCGCGCGCGGCACGACCCCTCGACGACCGGGTTGACGATCTCGAGGTGCGAAGGATTGAAGGCGAGCGACAGGTGAACCGGCCCTCCGGGCGTCGAGATGTCGCTCGAGAAGCCCTTGTGATACTTGACGTCGCCGCTCGGCAGGTCGTCGGCGTGCTGGCCCTCGAACTCCGCGAAGAGCTCCTTGGGCATCTTGCCCAGCGTGTTGACGAGCACGTTCAGCCGACCCCGGTGGGCCATGCCGATGACGACCTCCTGGATGCCGAACTCGCCCGCCCGCGCGACCAGTTCGTCCATCGCGGCGATGAAGCTCTCGCCCCCTTCGAGCGAGAAGCGCTTCTGGCCGACGTAGCGGGTGTGGAGGTAGCGCTCGAGGCCTTCGGCGGCGGTGAGACGGTCGAGGATGCGCTTCTTCTTGTCGGTGCTGTAGCTGGGGCGCGCGCGCGTCGATTCGAGGCGCTCCTGGATCCAGCGCTTCTGCGCCTGGTCGCTGATGTACATGAACTCGGCGCCGATCGACCCGCAGTAGGTGTCGCGCAGCGCCTTGACGATGTCGCGCAGCGGCGCGTTGTCGAAGCCGAAATAGGTGTTCGCCGCCGAGTAGATATTGGCGTGCTCGCCCTCGGTGAAGTCGTAGAACGCCGGCTCGAGCTCCGGGATCACCGGGCGCTCCTGGCGCTTGAGCGGATCGAGATCGGCCCAGCGCGAGCCGAGGTTGCGGTACGCGGCCACCAGCGACTGCACGAACACCTGCTTGCGGGCGGTCGCTGCGTCGCCGCCCATCATCCGCGGCTGCAGCGAGCCTTCCTTTGCTCGCTCGGCGAACGACTGCACGATCGGTGCATGCGCAATGTCGCGCGTCTGCGGGCTGCCGTCGGCGGCCGGCACCGCCTGCATGCTGTCGAACCAGGTGCGCCACGCCTCGGGCACCGAGCCGGGATTGTTCAGGTAGCTCTCGTAGAGCTCCTCGACATACGGGGCATTGCCGCCGAACAGGTACGAGTTCGACTGGAACGCTTTCATCATGGTTCTTCACCTTTCGGAACGAGTTTCTCGTCAAAGATGCTCGGACAGCCGCGTGGGTACGGCGCCGACGAACCGCGTCCGGCTTCCGGATCGGCGGTTCGAGACTCAGCGGTAGTGACGAAGGGGGATTACGTCATGGCGGCACGCTTTGGCGGGTGCGTGAATGGTATCACCGCGTGCATTGTCACCGCAGTCGAGCCGCGGTCTCCCGATAGGTTTCGAGGCCGGGCCCGCCGATCGCGATCGCGCGACCGGCCGCCTCGCGCGCACCCGGCAGATCCCCTGCGCGGGCCAGGGCTTCGGCGAGGTTGTTCCAGCCGTCGGCGAAGTCCGGGTGGCGGTCCAGCAGAGCGCGATACGTCTGCACCGCCTGCTGCGCCTGGCCGTCGGCGAGCTGCGCATTGCCCAGCGCGAACGCGGTAAGCCGGTCGTCCGGGGCGCGGGCGTGCAGCGCCCGGTACGCAGCCAGCGCCGCCGCGCGATCGACCCGCTCGAGCGACACCGCGGCGCGCAGCGCGTCGCGCTGCGTCGCCGCAGCGGGAATCCGCTGCGGCGTGGTCACGACCATCGCCCAGTAGCCGCCCCGTCCCCACGTCCGCTCGAAGGTCTCGATCCCCATCGGCATCGCCTTCTCCGGGCCCGAGTGCAGGTAGATCCGGTCGGCGTCGAGGTCGTAGCCGACGATCACCGCGTAATGCCAGACCGGCATGATCGACAAACCCAGGTTCTGGAACACCACGACCGCGTAGCCGTCAGCCACCGCCCGCAACAGCGCGGCGATCGTCGCCGGCATCGGGATCGAGAGCAGTCCCTCGCGTCGCGGCAGCGCCAGCATCTCGGCCTGCAGCGTTCCTTGCCGGGCCGGCAGGTACACCTCCGCGGTCAGTGACTCGGGCGTGCGGACGCGGCCGACGGCGCCGAGCGCCATCGCCAGTGCAGCGGGCCCGCACTGGTAATCCTCCTGCGGATGGAACGGCACGTCGGGCAGCCGCGCCTGCCGAGGCAGCCCCTGGACGGGCGCTGCCGCGGGCGAACCGGCGGGCGCCCTCAGGGCGTCGGTCTGGGGTGTCGCGCACCCGCCGAGCGCGAGCGCCGCGGCGAGTGCGACTGCGGCGCTTCGCCGCGCGCGGCTTCGCGTCAACGGATCGCGCGGGTGAAGGGGAAGACCTTGGTGAAGCCGAGGATGTCGGTGATCAGCAGCACGATGAAGATCGTGACGATGATACCCAGCACATCGCCGCCCGCGGGCAACTGGTCGATGCGCGCCGCGAGGTCGCGCACCTGTTGGTCGTCGAGCGCCTTGACGCGCTCGCGCGCCTGCGCCGGGTCGACGCCCAGCGCCTCGAAGCGCGCCCGGACGTCTTCGCGCGCCAGCAGCGCATCGAGCGCCGCGCGGTCGGACGCCGGCGTGGCGGTGAGGGCTTCCTCGGTGCTCACGACGCGCGCCTGGGCCGGCGCCGGGACGGTGGAAGCGAGCAGGCCGGCAACCACCGCGCCGGCGACCATGCGAACGATACGGCCATGAACCATTTCATCCCCCTCCTCGTTGAAGTCCCTCCGGGACCAGGACACCGCTCGGCACGGTAGCACCGGCGCCGCGAATCGCGCAAACCGGCGGCGCGCCCCGGTTGCAGGATCCCGACACAATGCCGCCCTGGCCCGTCGGGCGGAGCTTTCACCGCCCCTGCCCCGGGAGTAGACTGCGCGAAACGGAAAACACGAAGAAAGCGCCGCGCGCACGCGTGGCCGATCCGAGCGCTGCACAGGAGGAGACCGTTGCAGGCGACCGACGTCCGTGATCCCGACTACTTCCACCGCGTGGTGGACTGCCAGTGGGCCTGCCCGGCCCACACACCCGTCCCCGAATACATCCGACTGATCGCCGCGGGCCGGTATGCCGACGCGTACCTGGTCAACTGGCGCTCGAACGTGTTCCCGGGCATTCTCGGTCGAACCTGCGACCGGCCCTGCGAGCCTGCGTGCCGGCGCGGCCGCGTCGAGGCGCAGCAGACCCCGGCGCCCGAGCCGGTTGCGATCTGCCGCCTCAAGCGCGTTGCAGCCGACTTCAAGGAAGACATCCGGCATCGGCTTCCCCGGCGTGCGGCGCGGCCGAACGGCCGGCGCATCGCGTGCGTCGGCGGCGGCCCCGCCTCGCTCACCGTGGCGCGCGATCTCGCGCCGCTGGGTTATTCGGTGACGGTGTTCGACCAGGACGCGCGCGCGGGCGGCATGATCCGCACGCAGATTCCGCGCTTCCGCCTGCCCGAAGCGGTGATCGACGAGGAGACCGGCTACGTGCTCGACCTCGGCGTCGAGTTCCGCGGCGGCGAGCGCGTCGGCTCGCTGCGCTCACTGCTCGATCAGGGCTACGACGCGGTCTTCGTCGGCTGCGGCGCACCCCGCGGCCGCGACCTCGACCTGCCGGGCCGCGCAGAAGCCGCCGACCACATCCGCGTCGGCATCGAGTGGCTCGCGTCGGTGTCGTTCGGCCACGTCGAACGCGTCGGCAAGCGCGTGATCGTACTCGGCGGCGGCAACACCGCGATGGACTGCTGCCGCACCGCGAGACGCCTCGGCGGCGCGGACGTCAAGGTGATCGTGCGCTCGGGGTTCGACGAGATGAAGGCATCGCCCTGGGAGAAGGAGGACGCGATGCACGAGGGCATCCCGATCCTCAACTACCTGGTGCCCAAGGCGTTCCTGCACGACGGAGGGCGGCTCACCGGGATGCGCTTCGAGAAGGTCGAGGCGCGCTTCGACGAGCGCGGCCGCCGCAAGCTCGTGCCCACCGGCGAGCCCGACCAGGTCTTCGACTGCGACGAAGTGCTCATCGCGGTGGGCCAGGAGAACGCCTTTCCGTGGATCGAGCGCGACATCGGCGTCGAGTTCGATGAATCGGGCATGCCGGTGCTCGACAAGGTCTCGCTGCAGTCGACGTTGCCGCGCGTGTTCTTCGGCGGCGACGCCGCGCTCGGGCCGAAGAACATCATCTGGGCGGTCGCGCACGGCCACGAGGCTGCCGTGTCGATCGACCGCTTCCTGCAGGGCGAGGACGTGCGCGAGCGCCCCGCCCCGGCCGTGACGATGATCTCCCAGAAGATGGGCATCCACGAGTGGAGCTACGACAACGAGGTCGCGCGCGACGTGCGGCAGAAGGTGCCGTGGCGCGACGTCAACCAGGCTCTGCGCGACATCCGGGTCGAGGTCGAGCTGGGCTTCGACGCGAAGACTGCGCTGCGCGAGGCGCAGCGCTGCCTGAACTGCGACGTGCAGACCGTCTTCAGCGCGCCACAGTGCATCGAGTGCGACGCCTGCGTCGATATCTGTCCTACCGACTGCATCACCTTCACGATGCTGCCCGCCGACGGCGACGAGCGAACCTTGCGCGCCGGACTGCGCGCGCCGGCGCTCAACCCGAACCAGCCGCTGTACCTGGCCACCGGCCTGAAGACCGGCCGCGCGATGGTCAAGGACGAGGACGTCTGCCTGCACTGCGGACTGTGCGCCGAGCGTTGCCCCACCGGCGCCTGGGACATGCGCAAGTTCCTGCTGAACGTGACCCACGCCGGCCCCGGCTGCCGGACCCCGCAGAGGAAGGCCGCCTGATGAAGCGCATCGAAGCCGTCAACGACTTCGTCGTCAAGTTCGCCAACGTCAACGGGTCCGGATCGGCCTCGGCCAACGAACTGTTCGCGAAGAGCTTCCTGCGCATGGGCGTCCCGGTGAGCCCGCGCAACATCTTTCCGTCGAACATCCAGGGACTGCCCACCTGGTACGAGGTCCGGGTCACCGAGAAGGGCCACCTCGGGCGCCGCGGCGGCGTCGACCTGCTGGTCGCGATGAATCCGCAGACCTGGGACCGCGACGTCGCCGAGATCGAGCCGGGCGGCTACCTGCTGTACGACAGCACGCGGCCGCTGCCGCCGGCGAAGTTCCGCGCCGACGTGCACACGATCGCGGTGCCGCTCACCGAGATGTGCAACGCCGCCTACGGCGACCCGCGCGAGCGGCAGCTGCTGAAGAACATCATGTACGTCGGCGTGCTCGCCGCGCTGATCGGCATCGATCCGGCGGTCATCGCCGAACTGGTCGGCGAGCAGTACAAGGGCAAGGAGAAGCTTCTCACGCCGAACCTCGACGCGTTCCGCAAGGGCTACCACTACGCGCAGGAGCACCTCGAAGACGCCCTCGGCTTGCGCGTGAAGCGCGCCGCCAACGTCGGCGACCGGATCTTCGTCGACGGCAATTCGGCCGCCGCGCTGGGCTGCGTCTACGGCGGGGCCACCGTCTGCGCCTGGTATCCGATCACGCCGTCCTCGTCGGTGGCCGAGGCGTTCCAGAAGTATTGCTCGAAGCTGCGCGTCGACAAGGAAACCGGCGAGAACCGCTTCGCGATCGTGCAGGCCGAGGACGAGCTCGCGTCGATCGGCATGGTGGTCGGCGCCGGCTGGAACGGGGCTCGCGCCTTCACCGCCACGTCCGGGCCCGGCGTGTCGCTGATGACCGAGTTCATCGGCCTTGCCTACTTCGCCGAGATACCGGTCACGATCATCGACGTCCAGCGCGGCGGACCGTCCACCGGCATGCCCACGCGCACGCAGCAGGCCGACCTGCTGGCCTGCGCGTACGCGTCGCACGGCGACACCAGGCACGTGCTGCTGTTCCCCGAAGACCCGAACGAGTGCTTCGAGTTCGCCGCGCAGGCGCTCGACCTCGCCGACCGGCTGCAGACGCCGGTCTTCCTGATGACCGACCTCGACATCGGCATGAACCAGCGGCTGACCGCGCCGTTCAAGTGGGACGACAGCCGCCGCTACGATCGCGGCAAGGTGATGACGGCGCAGATGCTCGAGGACGGGCGCGACTTCGGCCGCTACCTCGACGTCGACGGCGACGGCATCCCGTACCGCACCTGGCCGGGCACGCACCCCGAGCGCGGCGCCTATTTCACGCGCGGCACCACCAAGGACGCGTACGCCCGCTACTCCGAGGCCGGGCCCGACTACGTCGCCAACGTGCAGCGGCTGCTGAAGAAGTTCGAAACCGCCCGCAGCCTCGTCCCGGCCGCCGTCGAGCGGCGCGCGGCGCAGCCGGCTTCGGTCGGCGCCATCTACTACGGCTCGACCAGCCCGGCGATGAGCGAGGCGATCGAGCAACTCGAGGCGCGTCGCATGCAGGTGGACACGCTGCGGGTGCGCGCATTCCCGTTCGGCGACGAGGTCGCGCGGTTCATCGCGGCGCACGACACGCTGTTCGTCGTCGAGCAGAACCGCGACGGCCAGCTGCGCACGATGCTGGTCAACGAGCTGGGCGTCGACCCCGCGCGGCTCGTGCCGGTGCTGCACTACGACGGCACGCCGATCACCGCCCGCTTCATCACCGACGCGATCGCCGAGCGCCTGTCGGGCGCCAACGTCAAGCCGCTCAAGCGCGGCAAGGTCGCCTGAGGGCCGCCATGACCTATCTCGCCAAGCCCGCCCTGCACCACCCGACGCTGCCGAAGAACCGGCTCGGATACACGCGCCGCGACTACGAGGGCAAGATCTCGACCCTGTGCGCCGGCTGCGGCCACGACTCGATCTCGGCCGCGATCATCCAGGCCTGCTGGGAGCTCGACGTCGAACCCCACCGTGTCGCCAAGCTCTCGGGCATCGGCTGCTCGAGCAAGACGCCCGACTACTTCCTCGGCAATTCGCACGGGTTCAACTCGGTGCATGGCCGGATGCCGTCGGTGCTCACGGGCGCCAGCCTCGCCAATCGCGAGCTCGTCTACCTCGGCGTATCCGGCGACGGCGACTCCGCCTCGATCGGCCTGGGGCAGTTCGCGCACGTGATGCGCCGCGGCGTGAACATGACCTACATCGTCGAGAACAACGGCGTCTACGGGCTCACCAAGGGCCAGTTCTCGGCCACCGCCGACCAGGGCTCGAAATCCAAGCGCGGCGCCGTCAACAACGACGCGGCGATCGACCTCGTGTCGCTCGCGCTGCAACTCGGCGCGACCTACGTGGCGCGCAGCTTCTCCGGGGACAAGGCGCAACTGGTGCCGCTGATCAAGGGTGCGCTCGCGCATCGCGGGGCGGCGTTCATCGACGTCGTCAGCCCCTGCGTCGCCTTCAACAACCACGCCGGCAGCACGCGGAGCTACGACTACGTGCGCGAGCACAACGAGGCGGTCAACCGGATCGACTTCCTGCCCGGCCGCGACGAGATCACCGCCGACTACCCGCCCGGCGAGGTCACCGAGATCGTGCAGCACGACGGCTCGACGCTCAGGCTGCGCAAGCTCGCTGCCGACTTCGATCCGACCGACCGGATCGGTGCGATGGCCCACGTGATGACGCATCAGGCGAAGGGCGAGATCGTCACGGGCCTGCTCTTCGTCGATCCCGACGCCGGCGACCTGCACGACCGGATCGGTACCCCGAAGACCGCGATGAACCGGCTCGGCGAGGTCGCCCTGTGTCCGGGCGGCGCGATGCTGGAAAGAATCAACGCGTCGTTGCGCTGACCCCTGCGGCATGGCGCGTCCGCGACGCGGGCGCGCCATGCGTCGATCCTTCCATTGTCACCGCCCAGCGTGTTGCGCAGTGCCCACACCTGTGGGCGATCCGCGCCCGCCGATGGCTGCCCGATGCCGTGTTTCCGTGGCTGAACGGGCGACGAGCGGCGGCCCGTCGTTGACGAGTGCGCGTCGCGGGAAAACTTTAGGCCGCAGTCGACCGGCGTAGCGATCGCGTCGACGGACGGCGAGGCCGCCGATTCCGTCCTTCCCCATCATCAGCATCGTCCCGGCCGTGCAATTCCGCGCATCCGGGCCGTGAAAAGTGTGGTAGGGGCGCTGTCGCACCCCGTTGCCCCTGGACATTGCATACGACCGGCCGGCTTGCCGGCCCGAAGGAGAAGTTCCATGAAATCGCCCGTGATTCCCAAATCCCGCGCAACGGCGGCCGCCGTCGCGCTCGCCGCGATCGCCGCGACATCGCTGTCCTCGCTTCCGGCGCGGGCTGCATCGTCCACCGCCACCGTCAACGTGTCGGCTTCGGTCAACTCGCAGTGCAACGTCGTGACGAGTTCGCTGACGATGGGATTCGGAACCGTCGACGTCCTCGCGACCGGTTCCGCGGCCTCGAACCCCACGCTGAGGGTGCAGTGCAACAAGGGCGCGACCGTCGGCCTCACCGCCAACAACGGCCTGAACGCGTCAGGCACCCAGAAGCGGATGAAAAACGCGTCGAACACCGACGTGCTCGCGTACAGCATCCTGCAGGCGACCGGGGCGGGCTTCAGCACCTGCCCGGCGACGATCGCGGCCGGCGCCGAGCTCGCCGCGACGTCGATGGATGTGTCGAGCCTGTGGAGCGCCACCGGCGGTCCGCGCGACATCACGCTGTGCGGCCTGCTCGAGACGCCGCAGGCCGACGCGTCGCCGGGCAGCTACGGCGACACGGTCGTGGTCACGGTGACGTACTGAGCCACGGCGGGGAACAGACAGGATGAAATGCCTTCGACCGCTGGCCGCCATCGCGCTGCTGGGCCTTGCGCCAGCCTCCTGGGCGGCCAGCGGGTTCGGCATCTCCCCGCTCAGGCTCGATCTCTCGGCCGCGAAGCCGATGGCTTCGTACGTGCTGACGAACTCCGGCGACATGCCGGTCGTGATCCAGGCGCAGCCGCGCGCGTGGCGCCAGGAACAGGGCCGCGACGTCCTGGGCGACACGCGCGCATTCCTGGTCAACCCGGCGATCGTCCGGCTCCAGCCGGGCGAGTCGCAGGTCGTCCGGGTCGCGCTGCGCGCCGCGCCCGACCGCGAACGCGAGACCGGGTACCGGATGCACTTCACCGAGGTGCCGCAGGCGGACGAGCCCGCGAAGGCCGACGCAGCAATGAGTGTCAGGCTGGTCAAGCGGATGGACCTCCCGGTGTTCGTCGCTCCCGTCGCTGGCGAGGCCAGGCCGCGCGGTGCCCTCAAGGCCAGCGTCGAGGGTTCGACGCTGCGGCTGCTGGCCTCGAACGACGGCACGGGTCACTGGCGGCTCGGCGACCTCGTGGTCGCCGACGCGGGCACCGGCAGCGTGCTCGGCAACCCGCTGGTCATCAGTGTCCTGCCCGGCGGCATGCGAGCCGTGGAGATCCCGCTGAGGAACGGCGCAATCCCCGCCGCGGTCACGGTCAAGGGCGATGCCGCAGGGGAAGCGTTTGAAGCCCGGATCCCGGTCGAGAAGGACCGGTAAGCTCGAGCCCGCGCGTCTCGCAGCGCTCGTCGCATCGCTGGCGGCGACGTTCGCTTCGCCGCTCGCGGCGGCCCCCCAGCCGGACCTCGGCAGCTACGAGGTGACCGTGAACACGCGCCGCATCGACGGCGCGGTGTTCGCCGCCCGCGACGACTCGGATCGCCTGTACATCGACGAGAGCGCCTTGCGCGACTGGCGGGTCCGCTATGCGGACGTCGAGCGCATATCGGTCGACGGCACGTCGCTGATTGCGGTCGACTCGATCCCCGGCACCCGCTACCAGTTCGACGAGCGAGCGCAGTCGATCGCGCTGACCTTCGCCCCGGAGAGCCTGCGCGGATCGATGTTCGGCATCCGCGCCGGCGGCAATGCGCCCGCGCCGAAGCCGCCGCCCTGGGGCGGCTTCCTGAACTACTCGCTGTTCGGATATGCGTCGGGCCACCAGTCGTACGCATCGGGCCTGTTCGAGGCGGGCGTGTTCGGGCCCCACGGCACCGGCATCGCGAGCTTCGGGTTGAACACCGCCGCGGCCGGCGGGCAGACCCGCGACGCGGTGCGCCTGGACACGACCTGGCGCAGCGACGATCCAGCTTCGCTGCGCACGACGGTCGTCGGCGACACGATCAGCCGGCCGGGATTCTATGGACGACCCGTGCGCATCGGCGGCCTGCAGTACGGCACCAACTTCGGGCTGCAACCGGGATACGTGACGACGCCGCTGCTGGCGCTGAAGGGAACGGCCGCGCTGCCGTCGACCGTCGACGTGTTCGTGAACAACCAGCGCGTCGGCTCGCAGGCCGTCGAACCGGGGCCCTTCGAGATCACCAACGTGCCGGCGGTCAGCGGCAGCGGGTCGATCCAGCTGGTCGTCCGCGATGCCTTCGGACAACAGCAGGTCATCTCGCAGTCGTTCTACGGCAGCCCGGTGCTGCTCGGCGCCGGGCTGGACGACTTCGCCTTCAGCCTGGGTGCACAGCGCCGCAACTACGGGATCGAGAGCTTCGACTACGACGGCTTGCAGGGCTCGGCGCTGTGGCGCCGCGGGCTGACCGACGCGATCACGGTCGAAGCCCGGGCCGAGGCCGACAAGACGGTGCGCTCGGCCGGACTGGCCACCGACTTCCGGGTCGGCCGGCTCGGGATCGGGTCGGCGGGCATCGCTGCCAGCCACGGCGACGCCGGCTCCGGCGCGTTTGGCGTCGCCGGCTTCGAGCACCAGGGCCGTCGGTTCAGCGCCGGCGTGCGCGCAGCGGTGGCCAGCGAGCGCTTCCGCCAGGCCGGCGACGACGCCCTGATCGTCACCCCGCGGCGCAACCTCGCCGCGCACGCGGCGGTCAACCTCGGCACGCTGGGCTCGCTGGGGGCCGCCTGGGTGTCGCAGCGATTCAGCGACCCGGCACGCCCCGGCGTCGACACCGGTGTCCTCACCTGGTCGACCGGCCTGGGCACGTGGGGCGCGCTGACGCTGTCGGTCAGCCGGATCAGCTCGCCGGTGCGAAGCACGGCCGTCTTCGCCGCCATCTCGATCCCGCTGGGCAGGCAGGGCATGGTCGCCGCGGCCACCACGGCGGGCGAGGTCTCCGGCAGGTCCGGCCTGGACCGCCAGACGGTGTCGCTGCAGAAGGCGGCGCCGGCCTACGGCGAGGGATTCGGGTTCTCGCTGTACAGCGACAGCGATCGCCGCGCCCAGGCGGGCGCGACGCTGGCCACGCGGCACGCGGTGCTGCGCGGCGAGGTGGCCGACGCCCGGGGTACGACTGCGGCGCGCGTCGCCGTCGAGGGCGGCATCGGCGTGGTCGGCGGTCACGCGTTCCTCTCGCGCCCGCTCGTCGACAGCTTCGCACTGGTGTCGACCGGCGGTGTCGCAGGGGTGTCGGTGACGCAGGAGAACCAACCGGCTGGCAAGACCGATCGCGACGGCCTGTTGCTGATCACACCGTTGCGCGCCTACCTGCCCAACCTGATCGCCGTCGACCCGTTGAGCGCGCCGATGGGCGTCGGCTTCGGCGACACGACGCAGCGAATCACGCCGATGTGGCGCTCCGGGAACGTCGTCGAGTTCGACATGCGCCGCGGGCGCAGCGCCCTGGTGCGGTTGAAGCTGGCCGACGGCACGCCAGTGCCGCCTGCCGCCCGCGTCTCGAATCTCGACACCGGCGAACGGCTTCCCGTGGGCCTGGACGGGCAGGTGTTCATGTCGGGTTTGCCCGACGCGGGGGCGCGGGTTAGGGTCGAATGGAACCACTCGGCGTGCGACGTCGCGGTGACTCCCGAAGGCAACGATCCCGTGCTCGATCTCGGCCCCTACACCTGCGGCGGCACGCGGCCGTGAAGCGCCTGCTCGCGGCGGTGTGCCTCGCGCTGGCTGCCGGCGGCGCGCAGGCGCAGGTCGCGTGCAACGTCGCGGTCGCGCCGCTCGGCTTCGGGGTCTACGACACGCTGAGCCCCGTCGACAACCAGGTCAACGGCGGCGTCACGCTCGAGTGCCGGCTGATCGCGTCGAACGCGGCGCACCGCATCTCGTATTCGATCGCGATCGGCGCCGGCGATTCGGGCAGCTTCGCGCAGCGCACGATGCGCGCCCCGGGCCGGCCCGACCGGCTCGCCTACAACGTGTTCCTGACCCGGGTATCGCCGTCGACCATCTGGGGCGACGGCACTGGCGGCTCGGTGCCCGCCACCGGCTCGATCACCGTCAACAAGACCACGCCGCGCAGGCCGCTGAGCATTCCGATGATCGGCGTGATTCCGGCCGGCCAGACGGTCGGCGCGGGCGTCTACTCCGACACGCTGACCGTCACGATCACCTGGAACTGAGCGCTGCGGAGGCGCCGACTGCCGACCAGGCCGACGCGTTGTCGCGCAGCCACCGGCTCGACAGGTCGCTGCGCAGCTCGTCCGGATGGAAGTCGCGGCGCCGGTAGGCCCGCCACGGCGCGAAAGTCTGGCGCACCAGCCCGCGGGTCCCGAACAGGAACGCCACCGCGCTGCGCCAGGTGCGCCACTGCCACAGCGTGCGGTCGCGCCGGAGGTTGGCCACCGTCTGGCGCAACGTGTCGCCGACGAAGATGACGGTGATGCGGCGGAACCAGCGCAGCCGCCAGGTTTCGTCGCCGCCCAGCGCGCGGTACAGGTCGAAGGCGGTGCTGCGATGCTCGGACTCTTCGGCGCTGTGCCACAGCCACATCGTCCTGAGCCGCGGCTCGGTGTCGCCGAGCAGGTCAGCGTTGCGCAGCAGCCATTCGGCGAGGATCGCGGTGAAATGCTCGTTGGCGGCGGTGATGGCCAGCCAGTGGCGCGGGTCGACGCCCTGCAGCAGCTCCAGCCGCGCAGCTGCGCGCTGCTCCCAGTCGTTGACCAGCCCCTGGCGCTCGAGCTGCGCGTTGAAGAGCGCGTGGACCCGCCGATGCGTCGCTTCCTGTCCGATGAAGCCACGGGCCTCGGGCTCGAAGGCCCGTCGTCGCCCGGCATCGAGCGCCGCGAGGCCGCGGCGCACCGCATCGATGAAGAACTGCTCGCCGACCGGGAAGCTCATCGACAGCGCGTTGAACAGCGCGGTACGGAACGGATCGCCGCCGCACCAGTGCCGCCCGAACGGTGCGTCCAGGTCGACCAGCAGGCGGCGGACGATCAACTCAGCCATCTTCGCCGACGATCATTGAAGCTACTTCTAGCTTGAAGAAACTTCTATAACCAATTGTTCTAAATGCACTTTATTTTCCGCCGGCGCCCGGCAGCGGCGTCACGTCGCGGCGCACGTGCCCGGTGAACAACTGCCGCGGGCGGCCGATCTTCTGGTCCGGATCGGCGATCATCTCGTTCCACTGCGAGATCCAGCCGACGGTGCGCGCCAGCGCGAAGATGCAGGTGAACATCTCGGTGGGGATTCCGAGCGCCTTCTGCACGATGCCGGAGTAGAAGTCGACGTTCGGGTAGAGCTTGCGCTTGACGAAGTAGTCGTCCTCGAGCGCGATCCGCTCGAGCTTCATCGCCAGCGCGAACAGCGGGTCGTCGTGCAGGCCGAGCTCCTCGAGCACCTCGTGGCAGGTCTCGCGCATCAGCTTGGCGCGCGGGTCGTAGTTCTTGTAGACCCGGTGGCCGAAGCCCATCAGCTTGACGCCCGAGTTCTTGTCCTTCACCTGGTCGATGAACTCGCCGATCTTCTCGACGCCGCCCATCTTCTGGATGTCGTTGAGCATGACCAGGCAGGCCTCGTTGGCGCCGCCGTGCGCCGGGCCCCACAGCGTGGCGATGCCGGCGGCGATGCAGGCGAAGGGGTTGGCGCCCGACGAGCCGGCCAGTCGCACCGTGGAGGTCGACGCGTTCTGCTCGTGGTCGGCGTGCAGGATCAGGATGCGGTCGAGCGCGCGCACCAGCACGTCGTTGGGCCGGTACTCCTCGCACGGCGTCGCGAACATCATCCGCATGAAGTTCGCCGCGTACGACAGGTGGTTCTGCGGGTACATGAACGGCTGGCCGTTCGAGTACTTGTAGGCCATCGCCACCAGCGTCGGCATCTTGGCGATCAGGCGGATCGCCGAAATGAAGCGGTGCTCCGGATTGTTGATGTCGAGCGAGTCGTGATAGAAGGCCGACAGCGCGCCGACCATGCCGACCAGCACGGCCATCGGGTGCGCGTCGCGCCGGAAGCCCTGCAGGAAGCGGGCCATCTGCTCGTGCACCATCGTGTGCCGGATCACGCGCTGGTGGAAGTCCATCCGCTGCGCCTCGTCGGGCAGTTCGCCGTTGAGCAGCAGGTAGCAGGTCTGCAGGTAGTCGCAGTGTTCGGCGATCTGCTCGATCGGGTAGCCGCGGTAAAGCAGCTCGCCCTTGTCGCCGTCGATGTAGGTGATCTTCGACTCGCAGGCCGCCGTCGACATGAACCCCGGGTCGAACGTGAACTTGCCCGTCTGCCCGTAGAGCTTGCGGATGTCGATCACGTCCGGGCCGACCGTGCCGTTGTAGATCGGGAACTCGATCGACGGCGTGCCGTCCGAGAAGGAGAGCGTGGCTTTGTGCTGGACGGTCATTGGACTCTTCCTTGCTGTTGAGGGTCCGGGCGATGCTGCCCCGGAGGTTTCATCGTGTTGCCGTGCGCCTCAGACGCTTCGCAGCATCCCGAGCACGCGCTGCGCAGAGGGTGTCGCCGCCTCGCCCTCGAGCTCGCGACGCCCGAGGATCAGGTCGAGCAGCTCGCCGTCGGCCAGGTCGAGCAGCCGGTCGAGCCCCGCCACGTCGGCGTCGGTGAGGCTCTCCTCGAACCGGTCGAAGAACCTCGCCATGACGAGGTCGTTCTCGAGCAGCCCCCGGCGCGCCCGCCAGCGCAGCCGCCGCCTGCGCGCCTCGTCGGCCTGGTGCGCGCCCGCGGACATGCTCCCGCTCCCGGCCGGCCCTGGACGCTCAGACCGAGCGGCGGACCATCAGGTCCTTGATCTTGTTGATCGCCCGGTTCGGGTTCAGCCCCTTCGGGCAGACGTCGACGCAGTTCATGATCGAGCGGCAGCGGAACAAGCGGTACGGATCCTCGAGGTCGTCCAGGCGCTCGCTGGTCGCCTGGTCGCGGCTGTCGGAGATGAAGCGGTAGGCCTGCAACAGCCCCGCCGGGCCGACGTACTTGTCCGGATTCCACCAGAACGACGGGCAGGCGGTGGAGCAGCAGGCGCACAGGATGCACTCGTACAGGCCGTCGAGCTCCTCGCGATCCGCGGGGGACTGCAGCCGCTCCTTCTCGGGCGGCGGCGTGTCGTTGATCAGGTACGGGCGGATCGAATGGTACTGCTTGAAGAACTGCGTCATGTCCACGATCAGGTCGCGGATCACGGGCAGGCCCGGCAGCGGCTTGAGCACGATCGGCTGCTTCAGGTCGCGCAGGTTCGTGATGCACGCCAGGCCGTTCTTGCCGTTGATGTTCATCGCGTCCGAGCCGCAGACGCCCTCGCGGCACGACCGGCGGAACGCGACGGAATCGTCCTTCACCTGCTTGATCCGCATCAGCGCGTCGAGCAGCATCTTGTCGGTCGGTTCGAGCTCGACCTCGAGATCCTGCATGTACGGCCGCGCGTCCTTGTCGGGGTCGTAGCGATAGATCGAGAACCTGACCACTCGCTTGCCTTGCGAGACAGGCGCGGCACTCACCGGGGATTCGACCACTGCGCTCATCGGGGCTCCTGCGCTTCGGGGTATGTCGTATGTCTCAGAAGGTGCGGGCCTTCGGCTGGAAGGTCTCGACCGTCAGCGGCTTGACGTTCACCGGCTTGTAGTCGAGGCGGCTGCCGTCCGAGTACCACAGCGTGTGCTTCATCCAGTTCGCGTCGTCGCGCTGCGGATAGTCGCGGTGCGCATGGGCGCCGCGGCTCTCCTTGCGCGCCTCGGCCGACACGATGGTCGCGCGCGCGACCTCGATCAGGTTGTGCAACTCGAGCGCCTCGACGCGCGCGGTGTTGAAGACCTGCGACTTGTCCTTCAGGTGCACCGAGTCGACGCGCGAGCCGATCTCGTCGATGCGGCGCACCCCTTCGGCGAGCAGTTCGGCGGTGCGGAACACCCCGCAGTGCGTCTGCATCGAGCGGCGGATGTCGTTGGCCACGTCCTGCGTGTTCTCGCCCGACGTCGATCCGTCCAGGCGCGCGAGCCGCGCGAGTGCCGCGTCGCCGGCGTCGCGCGGCAGCGGCTTGTGGCTGCCGTCGCGCAGCTTCGAGGCGACGATGTGGTTGCCTGCGGCGCGGCCGAAGACAACGAGGTCGAGCAGCGAATTGGTGCCCAGGCGATTCGCGCCATGCACCGACACGCACGCGCACTCGCCGATCGCGTACAGGCCGCCTACCACCGCGTTCGGGTTGCCGTCCTTCGGAACCACTACCTGGCCGTGGTAGTTGGTCGGGATGCCGCCCATCTGGTAGTGGATGGTCGGCACCACCGGGATCGGGTCGGTGATCGGGTCGACGTTGGCGAACTTGATCGCGATCTCGCGGATCGACGGCAGCCGCTTCATGATCGTCTCGGCGCCCAGGTGGTCGAGCTTGAGCAGCACGTGGTCGCCGTCGGGGCCCGCGCCTCGGCCCTCCTTGATCTCCTGGTCCATCGAGCGCGAAACGAAGTCGCGCGGCGCCAGGTCCTTCAGCGTCGGCGCGTAGCGCTCCATGAAGCGCTCGCCCTGCTTGTTCAGCAGGATGCCACCCTCGCCGCGCACGCCCTCGGTGATCAGCACCCCCGCCCCGGCGACGCCGGTCGGGTGGAATTGCCAGAACTCCATGTCCTCGAGCGGGATGCCGGCGCGCGCCGCCATGCCCAGGCCGTCGCCGGTGTTGATGAACGCGTTGGTCGACGCCGCGAAGATCCGCCCCGCCCCACCGGTCGCGAACACCGTGACCTTCGACTCGAGCACCAGCAACTCGCCGGTCTCCATCTCGAGCGCGATCACGCCGACGCAGTCACCGTCGGCGTCGCGGATGATGTCGAGCGCCATCCACTCGACGAAGAACTGCGTGCGCGCGCGCACGTTGCGCTGGTAGAGCGTGTGCAGCAGCGCGTGGCCGGTGCGGTCGGCCGCCGCGCAGGCGCGCTGCACCGGCTTCTCGCCGAAGTTGGCGGTGTGGCCGCCAAACGGCCGCTGGTAGATCGTGCCGTCGGGGTTGCGGTCGAACGGCATGCCGAAGTGTTCGAGCTCGTAGACGACCTTCGGCGCCTCGCGACACATGAACTCGATCGCGTCCTGGTCGCCGAGGTAGTCCGACCCCTTCACGGTGTCGAACATGTGCCAGTACCAGTTGTCCTCGCTCATGTTGCCGAGCGAAGCGCCGATGCCGCCCTGCGCGGCAACCGTGTGCGACCGGGTGGGGAACACTTTCGAGAGCACTGCCACGTTGTAGCCCGCCTCGGCCAGCTGCAGCGAGCAGCGCATGCCCGCGCCCCCGGCCCCGACGATCACCGCATCGAACTTGCGCCGCGGCAGGTTGTTCGAGAGGTGGTTCAGCACGTCGGCCATCTCAGACGCTCCAGAGAATGATGACCGCCCAGCACGCGTAGCCGAGCAGCAGCACGACCGTAATCACCTGCAGCGCCAGGCGCAGGCCGATCGGCTTGATGTAGTCCATGAAGATGTCTCGCACGCCGACCCACGCATGCCAGGCGAGCGCGATCAGCGCCAGCAGCGTGAGCACCTTCATCCAGCCCGAGGCGAACATGCCGGCCCAGGTGCCGTAGCTCAGCTCCGGAAGCATCACCAGCCAGCCGAGGAGTACCAGCGTGTAGACGGCCATCGTGACCGCGGTGAAGCGCTGCGCGAGCCAGTCGCGCATGCCGTAGTGCGCGCCGACGACGATTCGTTTGGTAGTCATGGTGGGCAACCGTGGTCAGAACAGTCCGAACAGCTTCAGCGCGAGGATCAGCGTGAGCGTGAGGCTCACCGCCAGCACGATCGCCGCCGACGTACGCCCGGCCTCCTTGTTCACGCCGATGTCCATGTCCATCAGCAGGTGACGCAGCCCGGCGCAGAAGTGGTGCAGATAGGCCCAGATCAGGCCGAGCAATACCAGCTTCGCGAACCAGTGCGAGACGATCGCGCGGTAGGCGTCGAAGCTGAGCTCGGAGGTCAGGCTCTGCTGGAACAGGTAGAGAACGAACGGCAGGCCGACGAGGAACATCAGCGCCCCGCTGATGCGGTGCAGGATCGAGACGAGCCCGGCGAGCGGAAGCCGGTAGCGGGCGATCTGGGTGACGTGGATGTTGCGGAACTCGGGCCGCGCTCTGCGCTGCGTATTGCCCAGTGACTTGTCCACCGCGTCGGCCATATCGCCCCCGTTGATCGCAAAACCTTCGTATTCTGAACCAATTTGGCGCAATGCACCAATTGCCCGCACCGGCGCCGGTCCGATTTCCTCAGCTCAGTTCGTTGTAGTAGTGATGCCGGTCGGTGACGCAATAGCCGCGTCGCAACTCGACCGGCTGGTCGCCGTAGGTGTGCGACACGCGCTCGACCAGCAGCAGCGGCGCGCCCTCGCCCACCTGCAGCGTCCGCGCGTGAGCCCGGTCGGCCGCGACGGCCTTCAGGCGCTCGACGGCGCGGATCATGCGCACGCCGAACTCGGTCTCGAACATCAGGTACAGCGGGCCGTGCCAGGCATCGAGCCGCTCGGCAGACAGCCCGCGAAAGCGCGAGCCGGGCAGCCAGATCTCGTCGAGCACGGTGGGATTGCCGTCGGCCTCGAGCAGGCGCCGGATCAGCACCACTGCTTCGCCGGCGCGCAGCGACAACGCGCGCGCCACCTCGCTCGGCGCACGCAGGCGGCGACACTCGAGCACGCGGCTCGTCATCACCATTCCGGGGCCCGATTCGCCGGGCGCGCCGCCCGCGCCCTGGGCGGCCGCGCCCGCTTCGATCTCGTCGGGACGCAGTCGCAGGAAGCGGAACTGCGTGCGCACCTCGCGGTGCGAGGCGACGAAAGTGCCCCGGCCCTGGCGGCGAACCACGAGGTTCGCGGCGGCCAGCTCGTCGATCGCCTTGCGCACGGTGCCCTGGCTGACGCGGTAGCGCGCGGCCAGCTCGGTCTCGCTCGGGATCGGCTCGCCGGGCTTCCACTCGCCCGACTGCAACCCGCGCAGCAGCAGCTCGCGGATCTGCCGGTACAGCGGGGCGAACGTCGGCCCGGGCTCGGCAGGCCGGGCCGTGTCGCCGTCTCGCCGCGCTGTCCGGGACGCCTCGTTCATGACCTGGATTCAACCACTGCGAGCCCGAAAAGTCCAGTTTCTTATGTCTTATATAAGATATCTATCACGCTTGACACCGCAGCACCCGCCTCCTAGACTAACGGCCGTCTCCGGTTCCACCCTCCCCACGAAAGGTCACCCCCCATGTCCAAGCCCGCCAAGCGCGTCGCCGTCACCGGCGCTGCCGGCCAGATCGGCTACAGCCTGCTTTTCCGGATCGCCAACGGCGACATGCTCGGAAAGGACCAGCCCGTGATCCTGCAGCTGCTCGACATCACGCCGGCGCTGCCCGCGGTCAAGGGCGTCGTGATGGAGCTCGAAGACTGCGCGTTCCCGCTGCTGGCCGGCGTCGTCGTCACCGACGACCCCAAGGTCGCGTTCAAGGACGCCGACTACGCGATGCTGGTGGGCGCGCGCCCGCGCACCAAGGGCATGGAGCGCAAGGACCTTCTCGAGGCCAACGGCGCGATCTTCACCGTGCAGGGCCGCGCGCTCGACGAGGCCGCGAGCCGCGAGTGCCGCATCCTGGTGGTCGGCAACCCCGCCAACACCAACGCGTTCATCGCGATGCGCTCGGCCCCGGGGCTGCCCAAGAAGAACTTCACCGCGATGCTGCGGCTCGACCACAACCGCGCACTGTCGCAGGTGGCCGCGCGCATCGGCAAGCCGGTGGATGCGGTCGAGAAGATGATCGTCTGGGGCAACCACAGCCCGACGATGTACCCCGACTACCGCTTCGCGACCGTCGGCGGGCAGTCGGTCAAGGCGATGATCGCCGACGAGGCGTGGAACCGCGACACGTTCATCCCCACGGTCGGCAAGCGTGGCGCCGCGATCATCGAGGCGCGCGGCCTGTCGTCGGCGGCCTCGGCCGCCAACGCCGCGATCGACCACATGCGCGACTGGGCGCTCGGCACGAACGGCAAGTGGGTCACGATGGGCATCCCGTCGGACGGCTCGTACGGCATCCCCGAGGACGTGATCTACGGGGTGCCGGTCACCTGCGCCAACGGCGAGTACACCCGCGTGACGGGCCTCGAGATCGACGAATTCAGCCGCGCACGCATGGACCTGACGCTCAAGGAGCTGTTCGAGGAGCGCGAAGGCGTCAAGCACCTGCTGGGCTGAGGCAGCGCCGCGGCGCGGGCGACGGCCGCGCCACGCGCCTGCCCGGGGCCGGCCGCACGCGCGGCCGGACATCGACTCCCACCCGTGAGCCCACCATGAGCACCCCTGGAAGCAAGTTTCGCGATGCGCTGGCCGCCGAGCGGCCGCTGCAGATCCCCGGCGCGATCAACGCCAACCATGCGCTGCTGGCCCGGCACGCGGGCTTCCGCGCGGTCTACCTGTCGGGCGGCGGCGTCGCCGCCGGCTCGTTGGGCCTTCCCGACCTTGGCATCACCGGACTGGAAGACGTCCTGGTCGACGTCCGGCGCATCACCGACGTCTGCGACCTGCCGCTGCTGGTCGACGTCGACACCGGCTTCGGCGCGTCGGCGTTCAACGTCGCGCGAACCACGAAGTCGCTGATCAAGGCGGGCGCCGCCGCGATGCACATCGAGGACCAGGTCGGCGCCAAGCGCTGCGGCCACCGGCCCGGCAAGGAGATCGTCGGCCAGGACGAGATGGTCGACCGCATCAAGGCGGCGGCCGACGCGCGAACCGACCCCGACTTCTTCATCATGGCGCGCACCGACGCGCTGGCGGTCGAAGGGCTCGATCGCGCGATCGAGCGCGCGGTGGCCTGCGCCGAGGCTGGCGCCGACGGCATCTTCCCCGAGGCGATGACCGAATTGTCGATGTACCGGCGCTTCGCCGAGGCGGTGAAGGTGCCGGTTCTGGCCAACCTGACCGAGTTCGGGCAGACGCCGCTGTTCACCGTGGACGAACTGCGCGAGGTCGGCGTCGCGATGGCGCTGTACCCGTTGTCGGCGTTCCGCGCGATGAACAAGGCCGCCGACAACGTCTATCGCACGCTGCGCCGCGACGGCACCCAGCAGGCGGTCGTGGCGACGATGCAGACGCGCCAGGAACTGTACGACTCGATCGGGTACTGGGACTACGAGCGCAAGCTCGACGAACTGTTCGCGCGCTCGAAGTGAGCCCGCTCCACACGGAAGAGCCATGAGCAACGAGACGCAGAATCCCGGCTTCAAGCCGAAGAAATCGGTCGCGCTGTCGGGCGTCACCGCCGGCAACACCGCGCTGTGCACCGTCGGCCGCACCGGCAACGACCTGCACTACCGCGGCTACGACATCCTCGACATCGCCGACGCGGCCGAGTTCGAGGAGATCGCGCACCTGCTGGTGCACGGCAAGCTGCCCAATCGCGCCGAGCTGGCCAGCTACAAGACGAAGTTGCGCGCGCTGCGCGGCCTGCCGGCCAACGTCAAGGCGGCGCTCGAGTGGCTGCCGGCCTCGGCCAACGCGATGGACGTGATGCGAACCGGCGTCTCGGCGCTGGGGTGCAACCTGCCAGAGAAGGACGACCACAACGTCGCCGGCGCCCGCGACATCGCCGACCGGCTGATGGCCTCGCTGGGCCCGATGCTGCTCTACTGGTATCACTACAGCACCAATGGCAGGCGCATCGAGGTCGAGACCGACGACGACTCGATCGGCGGCCACTTCCTGCACCTGCTGCACGGCCGCGAGCCGTCGGCGCTGTGGGTGCGGGCAATGCACACCTCGCTGATCCTCTACGCCGAACACGAGTTCAACGCGTCGACCTTCACCGCGCGCGTGATCGCCGGCACCGGCTCCGACATGTACTCCTCGATCGCCGGCGCAATCGGCGCGCTGCGCGGCCCGAAGCACGGCGGCGCCAACGAGGTCGCCTTCGAGATCCAGAAGCGCTACGAGACCCCCGACGAAGCCGAAGCCGACATCCGCCGCCGCGTCGGGAACAAGGAGGTCGTCATCGGCTTCGGCCACCCGGTGTACACGGTCTCCGACCCGCGCAACAAGGTGATCAAGGAAGTCGCGCGCAAGCTCTCGAAGGACGCCGGCAACACGAAGATGTTCGACATCGCCGACCGGCTCGAGAAGGTGATGTGGGACGCCAAGAAGATGTTCCCGAACCTCGACTGGTTCAGCGCGGTCAGCTACCACATGATGGGCGTACCCACCGCGATGTTCACGCCACTGTTCGTGATTGCGCGCACCTCCGGGTGGGCCGCGCACGTGATCGAGCAGCGCATCGACAACAAGATCATCCGCCCGAGCGCGAACTACGTCGGGCCCGAGAACCTGAAGTTCGTGCCGCTGGACAAGCGCAAGTAACGACTCCCCGTATCCCCTACCCCGACGGACACACGCAACATGGGCGCCCACATCCCGACGAGCCGGCCGAAGCCGGACAAGGTCCTGGTCGACATCGTCGACTACACGCTGAAGTACAAGGTGCGCAGCAAGGAGGCGATCGAGACCGCGCGCGCCTGCCTGATCGACACGCTGGGCTGCGGCCTCGAGGCACTCTCCTACCCGGCCTGCACCAAGCTGCTCGGCCCGGTGGTGCCCGGCACGGTCGTCCCCCACGGCGCGAAGGTGCCCGGCACGCAATTCCAGCTCGACCCGGTGCAGGCCGCGTTCAACATCGGCGCGATGATCCGCTGGCTCGACTTCAACGACACCTGGCTCGCCGCCGAGTGGGGGCATCCGTCGGACAACCTCGGCGGCATCCTCGCCACCGCCGACTGGTTGAGCCGCACCGCGATCGCGCAGGGCAAGGCGCCGCTCACGATGCGCCAGGTGCTCGAGGCGATGGTCAAGGCGCACGAGATCCAGGGCGTCATCGCGCTGGAGAACTCGTTCAACCGCGTCGGCCTCGACCACGTCGTGCTGGTCAAGGTGGCCTCGACGGCGGTCTGCGGGATGCTGATGGGCCTGACCCGCGACGAACTGATCAACGCGGTGTCGCTCGCCTGGGTCGACGGCCAGTCGCTGCGCACCTACCGGCACGCGCCGAACACCGGCAGCCGCAAGAGCTGGGCCGCGGGCGACGCGACCAGTCGCGCGGTGCGCCTGGCGCTGGTCGCGCGCACCGGCGAGATGGGTTATCCGTCGGTGCTCACCGCGAAGACCTGGGGCTTCTACGACGTGCTGTTCAAGGGCAAGGAGTTCACGTTCCAGCGCCCGTACGGCAGCTACGTGATGGAGAACGTGCTGTTCAAGATCTCGTTCCCGGCGGAGTTCCACGCGCAGACCGCGGCGGAGTGCGCGATGACGCTGCACGGCGAACTGAAGAAGGCGGGTCGCTCGGTCGAGGACATCCGGAAGATCACGATCCGCACCCATGAATCGGCGATCCGCATCATCGACAAGAAGGGCCCGCTGGACAACCCAGCCGACCGCGACCACTGCATCCAGTACATGGTCGCCGTGCCGCTCATCTTCGGCCGGCTCACCGCCGAGGACTACGAGGACAAGGTCGCTGCCGACCCGCGCATCGACGCGCTGCGCGACAAGATGGTCTGCGTCGAGGACAAGCAGTTCAGCAAGGACTACCTCGACCCGGACAAGCGCTCGATCGCCAACGGCATCACGATCGAGTTCTCCGACGGCAAGAAACTGAAGGAAGTGGTCGTCGAGTACCCGATCGGCCACCGCCGCCGCCGCAAGGAAGGCATCCCGGTGCTGGTCGAGAAGTTCCGCACCAACCTGGCGCGCCGTTTCCCGGCGAAGCAGCAGCAGCGCATCCTGGACGTTTCGCTCGACCAGAAGGCGCTCGAGGCGATGCCGGTCAACGAGTACGTCGACCTGTACGTCATCTGAGCCTGCGGCCTCGATGCCCCGACCGACTGCGCGCGCGCTGACGATGGCCTGCCTGTGCGCGTCCGTCGGCTGCGGCGCGCTGCCCACGCGGGCGAGCGCCCAGGAAGACTTTCCGAAGCGCCGCGCCGGCCTGTGGGAGACGCGCTCGGTCGGTGCGCAAGCCTCCGGCCTGCCGCCCACGCGCACCTGCGTCGGCGAGAACACCGACTCGGCGCAGAATCACCTCGACCGGTCGGTGGGCACGCGCGGCTCGTGCACGCTGGGCGCGTTCCGACGCGCCGGCAAGGCCTGGATGGCCGAATCGACCTGCCGCGAGGGCCGCACCGTCGTCACGAGCCGCTCGATCGCGACCGGCGACTTCGAGGCGAGCTACCGGATCGACACCCTCGTGAGCTACGACCCGCCGCTGGGCGGCGTCAGGCGCGAGGACAAGGACGCCCTCGAGGCGACCTGGCTGGGACCCTGCGCGCCCGGGCAGCAGCCCGGTGACATGGTGGTGCCCGGAATGGGCACGCTGAACATGCTCGACGGCGGCTTCCGCGCGGAGCCGCCGGCCCGTGGACGCGCCGCCGAGCGGCCGCGCAGCAACCGATGAGCCCGCGCCCCGACCTTTCCACGCGCCGGCCCGCGCCGGCGCCTGCCCTCGATCACTGAGCCCGTACAACGTTCGTTTCCCGAGAGGTCAAACATGTCACGCAACGCGTTCAACACGCTGAAGGACTTCAAGCTGAAGTCCGGCAGGACCGGCCAGTTCCACTCGCTGCCGGCGCTGGCGAAGAAGTTCCCCAACGTCAACAAGCTGCCGGTGTCGATCCGCATCGTGCTCGAGTCGGTGCTTCGCAACGTCGACGGCAGGAAGATCACGCAGGCCCACGTCGAGCAGCTCGCGAACTGGAAACCGAACGACAAGCGCGTCGACGAGATTCCCTTCGTCGTGGCACGCGTCGTGCTGCAGGACTTCACCGGCGTGCCGCTGCTGGCCGACCTCGCCGCGATGCGCGGCGTCGCCTCGAAGATGGGCAAGAACCCGAAGGTGATCGAGCCGCTGGTGCCGGTCGACCTCGTGGTCGACCACTCGGTGATGATCGACCACTTCCGCCGCCCCGACGCGCTCGAGATGAACATGAAGCTCGAATTCGAACGCAACGCCGAGCGCTACCAGTTCATGAAGTGGGGCATGCAGGCGTTCGACACGTTCAAGGTCGTACCCCCCGGCATCGGCATCGTGCACCAGGTGAACCTCGAGTACCTGGCGCGCGGCGTGCACCGCAAGGACGGCGTGTACTACCCCGACACGCTGGTCGGCACCGACAGCCACACGACGATGATCAACGGGATCGGCGTGGTCGGCTGGGGCGTGGGCGGCATCGAAGCCGAGGCCGGCATGCTCGGCCAGCCGGTGTACTTCCTGACGCCGGACGTGGTCGGCGTGCACCTGAAGGGCAAGCTGCGCGAAGGCTGCACCGCGACCGACCTGGTGCTCACCATCACCGAGATGCTGCGACGCGAGAAGGTGGTGGGCAAGTTCGTCGAGTTCTTCGGCGAGGGCACCCGCTCGCTGGCCGTGCCCGACCGCGCGACGATCGGCAACATGGCGCCCGAGTACGGCGCGACGATGGGCTTCTTCCCGGTCGACGAAAAGACGATCGACTACTTCGAGGGCACCGGCCGCACGAAGGACGAGATCGACGCGTTCGAGAGCTACTTCAGGGCGCAGAAGCTGTTCGGCGTGCCCAAGGCGGGCGAGTTGAACTACTCGAAGGTGGTCGAGCTCGACCTCGCCACGGTCGCCCCGTCGCTGGCCGGCCCGAAGCGGCCGCAGGACCGCATCGAAATCGGCGACGTGAAGTCCACGTTCGCCGACCTGTTCTCGAAGCCGGTCGCGCAGAACGGCTTCGCGAAGAAACCCGACGACCTCTCGCGCAGCTACCGCACGACCGACGGCGTCGAGCTGAAGAACGGCGACGTGCTGATCGCGGCGATCACGTCGTGCACCAACACGTCGAACCCGGGCGTGCTGCTCGCAGCCGGCCTGCTGGCGAAGAAGGCCGTGGCGCGCGGCCTGAAGGTCAAGCCGCACATCAAGACCTCGCTCGCCCCCGGCTCGCGCGTGGTCACCGACTATCTCGAGCGGGCGAAGCTGCTGCCCTACCTGTCCGAGCTCGGCTTCAACGTCGCCGCCTACGGCTGCACGACCTGCATCGGCAACGCCGGCGACCTCACGCCGGCGATCAACGAAGCGATCACGTCCAACGACCTGGTCTGCGCCGCCGTGCTGTCGGGCAACCGCAACTTCGAGGCGCGGATCCACCCGAACCTGCGCGCGAACTTCCTGGCCTCTCCGCCGCTGGTCGTCGCCTATGCGATCGCGGGCAGCGTGTCGATCGACCTGATGACCGAGCCGCTGGGCAAGGACGCAAAGGGCCGCGACGTCTACCTCGGCGACGTCTGGCCCACGTCGGACGAAGTCCACGCGCTGATGAAGTACGCGATGGACGCGAAGACCTTCAAGCGCCTGTACAGCGACCTGACGAAGGACCACAAGCTGTGGAACGCGGTGCCGTCGGCGTCGGGCCAGGTCTACGACTGGCCGAAGTCGACCTACATCGCCGAGCCGCCGTTCTTTGCCTCGTTCGGGCTGCAGCCGGCCGCCGTCGACAACGCGATCCGCGGCGCGCGCGCGCTCGGGCTCTTCGGCGACTCGATCACCACCGACCACATCTCGCCGGCCGGCTCGATCAAGGAAGCGTCGCCGGCGGGGCAGTACCTGGTCGCCAACGGCGTGAAGCGCGCCGACTTCAACTCGTACGGGGCCCGCCGGGGCAACCACGAGGTGATGATGCGCGGCACCTTCGCCAACGTGCGGATCAAGAACCTGATGATCCCGCCGAAGGCCGACGGCACGCGCGAGGAAGGCGGCGTGACACTGCACCAGCCCTCGGGCGAGAAGATGTACATCTACGACGCGGCGATGCGCTACATCCGCGAGGGCACTCCCACCGTCGTGTTCGGCGGCGAGGAGTACGGCACCGGCTCGTCGCGCGACTGGGCGGCCAAGGGCACGCAACTGCTCGGCGTCAAGGCGGTCGTCGCCCGCAGCTTCGAGCGCATCCACCGCTCGAACCTGGTCGGCATGGGCGTGCTGCCGCTGCAGTTCAGGGCCGGCGAAAGCTGGGAGTCGCACGGCATCCACGGCAACGAGCGGTTCGACATCCTCGTGCCCGACAAGCTCGAGCCGCAGCAGGAGATCCGCATGACGGTGACCGGCAAGGACGGCGCGAAGAAGTCGATCACGCTGCTGTCGCGCATCGACACGCCGATCGAGGTCGACTACTTCCGGCACGGCGGAATCCTCCCGTACGTGCTGCGCGAGTTGCTCGCCGCCTGACCGGACGGCGCGGGCGGACCGGCCATCGGCCGATCCGCCCGACGGAAGGCGGAGTCGTTTACACTCCCGCACGAAGGGAACCGCCGAACCCGTGCTCCAGTCCGACCTCACATCGCGAACCGATCCCCGGGGTGGTGGCCTGCCGGCCTTCCCGCGGCTGCTGCTGTCGGGCGGCATCGCCTTCGTCGCCTGCCTGCTCGCGAAGCTCATCTCCTTCGACGCGTCCGACCTGCTGCTGGTCTGGCCCTGTGCCGGCGTCGCCTTCGCGTTCGCCTGGCGCAACGGCCCGGGCTGGGCCGTGCCACCGGCGATCGGCGGCGCGCTCTGGGCCTGGGTCGAGTTCGGCTCGATCGGCCCGACCGCGGCGACCTTCGCGGCCAGCGTCGCGGGACCGATCCTCGCCGTCACCGTGCTGCGACGCCTCAACCACTGGAAGCCCGCCGAATATCGCCTGGAAGCCGCGGTGCGCTTCGTCGGCGTCGTCGTGCTGCTGGCCGCGCCGATCGACGCGCTGCTGGCCACGGTGGGCCTGCAGTTCACCGGACTCGTCACGACGACCCATCCGGCGCACCGGTTCATGGTCTGGTGGCTGATCGACGCGCTCGGCATCCTCCTGATCGCGCCGGCCCTGCTCGCCTGGGTCGGCGAGTCGCTCGCCGAGCCCGAGCCCAGCCTCTCGCAGCGCGCGCTGGTCGACGCGCCGGCATTCTTCCTGACGCTGCTGGTGACCGGCACCAGCGTGATGGTGTCGACGTTCGGGCAGCAGGCGTACGCGTACGCGCTGATGTTCCTCTACTTCCCGATCGTGGCGTGGACCGCAATCCGGATGAGCGAGCGCGCGACGGCGCTGTCGCTGGTCGTCACCGCGATCCCGCTGCTGATCGCCCGCGCGCACCAGGTCGCGCAGGCGCACGACGACTTCTTCCGCGCGCTCGAAGCCTCGGTGCTGCTGTTCTCGGCGGTCATCGTCGCGCTGATGCTGCAGGCCATCGCCACTGACCGCCGCTTCGCGCTCGCTCGCGTTGCGCAGCAGGCCCGCCAGGACATGTCGACCGGCCTGCTCAACGACCGCGGCCTGATCGCCGAGATCGGCGAGCGCCTGTCGATGCCCACCCGGCCCGACTACGGCCTCGTCGGCGTGCACCTGTCGAACTTCGATACGCTGAACGACCTGTGCGGCACGATCCAGGCGCTGCAGCTCGAGCAGAGTGCCGCGGCGATGCTGATGCAGCAGCCGGGCGCGAGGGCGGCCGCGCGGCTGTCGGCGGGGCGCTTCGCGCTGCTGATCGAGGCCGAATCGGTCGCCGAGGTGCGCGCGGTCGCGCGAGAGCTCTACTCGCAGTTGAACGGCCAGCTGTTCAAGACCGAGCACGGAAGCGTGCGGCTGCAGCTGTGCGTCGGCGGCCTGCTGGTCGACCGCAATGCGCTGATCAACAGCGAGGACTGCCTGATGTCGCTGTCCGACGCGATGGCGATCGCCGCCAGCGTGCGCGACCCACAGCTCTTCGTCGAGCCGCTGTCGCAGACGATGATCGACGCGCGACGCGCCCACCAGGGCAAGATCGAGCACATCCGGGAAGCCATCCGCGACAAGCGCTTCGAGCTGCATGCGCAGCCGATGATCGATCCCGACGCGCCGGAGGGGATGCTCTCCTACGAAGTGCTGATCCGCCTGCTCGACCGCGACGGCGGCCTGATCCGCCCGCCCGAGTTCCTGTCGCTGGCCGTGCAGGCGCAGATGACGCCGATGATGGACCGCGGCGTGATCCGGCAGATCTTCTCGTGGCTGGCCGATCATCCCGATGCGCTGGCGCGCACCTGGAAGTGCTCGATCAACCTCTCGGGCCTCACGATGAGCGACGGCACGATCGCCGGCTTCATCCGCGAGCAGCGCGCGCTGTACTCGATCCCCGCCGACAAGATCGTCTTCGAGATCACCGAGAGCGAGGCGATCCGCAATCCGGCGGCCGCTTCGCGGCTGGTCGACGACCTGAAGGCGGAGGGCTTCGGGATCGCGCTCGACGACTTCGGCACCGGCCTGGCCACCTTCGAATACCTGAAGCGGTTCCCGCTCGACTACCTGAAGATCGACGGCTCGTTCATCCGCAACCTCGTGTCGAATCCGATCGACGAGGAGATCGTGCTGTCCACCGTGCGCGTGGCGCGGCGGCTGAACATCCGCACCGTGGCCGAGCACGTTCACAACCAGGACACGCTCGACCGGCTCACCGACATCGGGGTCGACCACATCCAGGGCGACTGGATCGGCCGCGCGGCGCCGCTCGAGCAGCTGTTCTCGGCGCCGGCGCGGCGCGCGACGCCGTCGTCGGCCTGAGGCGAGCGCCTCTTCAGCCGGCGAGCCAGCGCCGCAACTCGGGTTCCTCGTCGACGTCCCACAGGGTGCGCAGCTGCGACCAGCGCACGCCGCTCTCCTGCAGCCGGCGGCGCGTCGCCGCCATCAGCGAATCGCGCCCCCAGGGCATCTCGTCGAACAGGCGCGCGACGCGGCGCCTGAGACCGACCAGCGCGTAGCCGCCGTCCTCGGTCGGCCCGAACACCGCCTCGCGCTCGCGCAGCGCATCGAACGCGTCGTGCAGGTCGCTCGCGGCCAGCGAAACGACGTCGCTGCCCACCAGCACCGGCACCCTGCCCTCGTCGAGCGCGCGACCGAGCGCCGCCTCGATGCGTTCGCCCACCGACGACCCGAGCTGGGTCGCGAGCGCGAAGCCGTGCATCGCGGCGAGCCGCGCGCACTCGCCCTCGCGATCGTCGCCGAGGATGCACAGCTCGACTTCGAGCTCGGGCGACTGCACCTGCGCCTCGCGCACCACCGCGAGAGTGTCGCGCAGCATCGTCCGGTAATGTGCCAGCGCGGCGGCGTCGCCCACGGCGCGCGCGAGCCGCGTCTTGACCTCTCCGGGGCGTGGCACGCGGGCGAAGACGATCACACGTCGGTTCATGAAGGGCATCCGCAATCGGGGGAATCTGCGATCATTCTGGCACGCATGAACGCCGCCGAACTCGCCCGCAGTGCCCGCGTCGTCGCCGGGCCTCTCGCCTTCGCCCTGGTCTGGTTGCTGGTGCCGGCGCAATTCGCCGCGGCCGACGGCACGACGGGCGTGCTCTCCGACGCCGGGCGCGCCACGCTGGCGATGATGGCCTGGATGGCCGTCTGGTGGCTCGGCGAGGCAGTGCCGGTGGAAGCCACCGCGCTGCTCCCGGTCGCGCTCTTCCCGCTGCTCGGCATCGCCAGCGTCGCCGACGCCTCCGCCCCGTATGCATCCGACGTGGTGTTCCTGTTCCTCGGCGGCTTCATGCTCGCCGCGGCGCTGCAGCGCTGGGCGCTCGACCGCCGCATCGCGTTCGTGGTGCTGGCCCGCGTGGGCTCCCGCCCTGCCCAGCTGCTCGCGGGCCTGATGGTCGCCACGGCATTCCTCAGCATGTGGGTGTCGAACACCGCCACCGCAGCGATCATGATGCCGATCGCGGCCTCGGTGGCCGCCTCGAGCGGCCAGCCGGGGCCGGCCCACGGCCGCTTCGCCGCCGCGCTCTCGCTCGCCGTCGCATACTCGGCGTCGATCGGCGGCATGGCCACGCTGATCGGGTCTCCCCCGAACGGGATCGCCGCGCGCGTGATCGAACAGTCGATCGGCGAACCGGTCTCGTTCGCGCAGTGGATGCTGATGGCCGCGCCTGCGGCGGCGGTGATGCTGCTGGCCTGCTGGTGGTGGCTGTCGCGGCGGCTGCCCTCGGTCGCGAGCGCAACGGAAGCGCACGACGCGCTGGCCGAAGCGGCCGCGGGCCTCGGCTCGATGAGCGCCGGGGAGCGCGGCACCCTGACGGTGTGCGCGGCCACCGCGGCGTTGTGGATCTTCCGGCCTGCGCTGGCCTCGCTCGACCTGGGCGGAACGCGCCCCCTCGCGGCGCTCTCCGACGCAGGCATCGCGATCGCCGCTGCGCTCGCACTGTTCGTGCTTCCCGCAGGCAGCACGGCTGCGGGCGCGCCGCCCGCGCGCCTGCTCGATTGGCCGACCGCCGCCAGGCTCCCGTGGGGGGTACTGGTGCTGTTCGGCGGCGGGCTGTCGCTCGCTGCGGCCATCCAGGCCAACGGTGTCGCGGAATTCGTCGGTGCGCACAGTACCGCGCTGGCGGGCTGGCCTGCACTGGCCGTGCTCGTCGCGGTGCTGGTGGTCACGGTGTTCCTGTCGGAGCTCACGTCGAACACTGCGCAGGCCGCCACGATGATTCCGCTGCTCGCCGCGTTGGCGGCCGGCCTCGGCAGCGACCCGGTCGTGCTGATCGTCGCCTGCGCCCTCGGTTCGAGCTGCGCGTTCATGATGCCGGTCGGCACGCCCCCGAACGCGATCGCGTTCGGCACCGGACTCGTCACGATGCGGCAGATGTGGCGAACCGGCCTGTGGCTCAATCTCGCCGCGATCGCCGTGCTCGCCGCCGTGGTCGGCATCTGGGTGCCTGTCGTCACCGGCCGCTGAGCCCGCCGCCCCACGCGGCAGCTGCCCTCGTCGTCACTTCGCGAACAACGAAGCGATGTCGCGGAAAGCCTTGAACTCGAGCGCGTTGCCCGACGGATCGAGGAAGAACATCGTCGCCTGCTCGCCGACTTCGCCCTTGAACCGGACGTGCGGCTCGATCACGAAGCGCACGCCGGCCGCTTGCAGCCGCTCGGCAAGCCCCTGCCACTCGTCCATCGGCAGCACGACTCCGAAGTGACGCACCGGCACCTGGTCGCCGTCGACCGCATTGGTCGACGCCGCGCGCGCCTCGTGGGGGGCCAGGTGCGCGACGACCTGGTGGCCGTAGAGGTCGAAGTCGACCCACTCGGCGGAACTGCGCCCCTCCGGGCATCCGAGCAGGCCGCCATAGAAGGCGCGGGCAGCCGCGAGGTCGTGGACGGGAAACGCCAGGTGAAACGGGTGGACGGCCATTCGGCGGCAGCTCCGGCAAAAGCGACGTGGTTGCGCCGGCAGCGGCGGGCGCGGGGGGATTATGCCGTAGCCGAATGCGCCCCGGATCTGCGCGAAGCGCAATTCTGTTCTGCGGCGCGAGCGCTGGCTCCGCGCCGCACACGCTCCTAAGCTCCGGGCACCTGGACTTCCCGCGTGGATCGAATCGTGTCCGTCAACCAAATCGAAGCAAAGGTGTCGCTCGAGGAACTGACCTTCGAAGCGGTCTCGCATCCGCCGACCTATTCGGCACGGATTGCGGCCGTCGCAAGGCGCCTCGGCGCCAGCAAGCTCGGCTACCGGGTCATCGAGTTGCCGCCTGGCAAGCGTGGGTGGCCGCTCCACCATCACTACGTCAACGAAGAGATGTTCCTGGTACTCGACGGTTGCGGCACCTTTCGCCGGGGACACGAGGACATCGCCGTGTCTGCAGGCGATGTGGTGGCCGCTCCGGCGGGTGGCTCCGAGAGTGCCCACCAGTTCGTGAATACCTCCGATGCGCCGCTGCGCTACCTGGCGGTCAGCACGATGGAAGAGCCCGATGTCGTGGAATACACCGAGAGCGGAAAGTTCGCGGTCTTCGTCGGCGCTGCCCCAGGAGGCGCGCGTAGCGATCGCCCGTTCGAGCACGTGGGGCGCATCGCGGACGCCGTCGACTACTGGGACGGCGAGTAGCGCTCCGCAGCGTCGAAAAGTCTCATGCATGGGCTCGCCTTTTTCCGGCGCCCCGCGGCCTGCACAGTGAGGTCCGCATTCCCCTCGCCACCCTTCACGGAGGTCACATGTTCGCAGTTCGAATCGACCGCTACGGTCCCGCCGAGTCGCTCGCCATCGTCAACGTCCCAACGCCCGAGCCCGGACCGCACGAAGTACTCGTGCGCGTACGTGCGACGGGGGTCAACCGCCTGGACCTTCTGCTACGCGAAGGCAACGTCTTCCAGGTGCCGCTTCCACGCATTCCCGGTACCGACTTCGCCGGCGAGATCGTCGCCGTCGGATCCGGAGTGACCGACCGCCACGTCGGGGAGCGCGTCTTCGCCGCGCCCATCCTGTCTTGCGGACGATGCGGGCATTGCCTGCGCGGCGAGGACAACCTGTGCCAGGCGTTCGGTACCGTGGGATCCACCATCGACGGCGGATACGCCCAGTACGCCAGGATCCCCGCGCGCAACGCCGTGCCGTTGCCGAGCGGCGTCGACTGGGTGTCGGGAGCCAGCTTCGGCCTGACCTATGCCACGGCCGCGGCGATGCTTCGGCGGGGCCGCCTGGCCGCCGACGAGACGGTGCTTGTCCTTGGGGCCAACGGCGGGCTCGGCCATGCCGCCGTGCAACTTGCCCGCGGCATGCGTGCGCGGGTCATCGCCGTCAGCCGGGAACCAAAGATCAGCGATGCACTGCTGCGCATAGGCGCCGACGCCGTTGTCGAGCCCGGCCAGGGGATGGCACAGAAAGTCCGCGAATTGACGGGGGGCAAGGGGGTCGAGCTCGTCTTCGAGCATGTTGCGGCCGCCACGTTCGAGCAATCGGTCGCGTCGCTGGCCGTGGATGGCCGACTGGTACTCGGTGGCGTCACCACGGGAAGCGGGGTACCGTTGGACCTCAAGGCCGTCTTCACCAGGCGGCTCGAGATCCTGGGCTGCCGTGGCAGCGGACGCAAGGACCTGGATCGCGTCGTGGAACTGCTGGCCAGCGGAGCGGTGCGACCCCACGTCCAGCAGGTCGTGCCGCTCGAACGCGCTGTCGAAGCTCACCGGTCGCTCGCGTCGGGTCGCGGGCTGGGCAAGATCGTCATGACGGTTTGAGGGTTGCCATGTTCATCGTCCTGCTTCACTACATCCAGCCACTCGCGGTCGTGGAGACGCATCTCGCCGAGCACCGGGAGTTCCTGGACCGTCATTTCGCCGCAGGTCGGTTCGTCGCATCGGGCCCGCAGGTTCCCCGCATCGGTGGCGTCATCCTGGCCCGTGTCGGCTCGCGCAGCGAGCTCGATGAAATCCTGGCCGCAGACCCCTTTTACGGGGCGAAAGTGGCGCAGTACCAGGTTATCGAATTCAGCCCCACCAAGTTCGCCGATGGGGCTGCAGACGTGCTCCTTGCGCACGCGTCGTCCTGAAGGAGCCACCACATGGACATGCTGGGGGCGATGCGCGTCTTCCAGAAGGTGGCAACGACCCTGAGCTTCACGGAGGCTGGCGACCTGCTTGGCCTGGCACCGTCCAGCGTGTCTCGACAGATCGACGCCCTCGAGGAGCACTTCGGCGTGAAGCTGCTGACCCGCACCACGCGCCGGCTCTCGCTGACCGAGGCGGGAGCCGCCTGCAAGGCTCAGGTCGACAACCTGCTGGCGGAGTTCGAGGCGGTCAACGAGAGCATCGCGGCGTTCGGCGACGAGCCCCGCGGAAGGCTGAAGGTCAGCTCTCCCCGCGTATTTGGCAAACGGCTCGTCGCGCCACTGGTTCCGGACTTCCTCGAGGCCTATCCGCGGGTCACGCTCGAGCTCTCGCTGACCGATGACTACGTCGACCTGGTCGAAACCGACACCGACGTGGTCATCCGCATTGGTGCCCTGGGCGACTCGAGTCTCGTCAGCCGTCCGCTTGGCCGCTATCGTCGCGTCGCGGTCTGCGCACCCTCGTACCTCCGCGGACGCGAGGCTCCAGAGGTTCCTGCAGACCTCGCGCGGCACAACTGCCTTCGGTACCGGCGTTCCGGCGAACGCGTGGCCTGGCACTTCGCGCGGCCGGATTCGGGGGAGACGATCGAGCATCTCCCGCAGGGGGACTTCTTCGCCAACGACGTCGAAGTACTCCTCGGTGCAGCCGAATCGGGCCTCGGCGTCGCGCTGCTGCCCTACTGGCTGGTCCGCGAGCACCTGGACACCGGGGCGCTCGTCCAGCTTCTTCGCGACTTCCCGCTCGCCAGCACGATGCAGGCGACAGGCATTCACTTCGTCTACCTGCTCAATCGCCGCCAATCGCGCAAGGTACACGCGTTCATGGACCACGTCAGCGGTCGGGTTGGCCATCTCCTGACCTGAGCCAGCCCCAGGCGCCAGAAAGGCCGAAGGGTTAGACCCCTGAGAGGTCTAACCCTTCGATTTCATTGGTCGGGACGGCGGGATTCGAACTCGCGACCCCTTGCACCCCATGCAAGTGCGCTACCAGGCTGCGCTACGCCCCGAAGCCGCGAATTATAGCAGGCACGGCAGGCGCGCCGGGCCGCGGCGGCCCGTGCTCAGCGCAACAGATCGAGCGCGCGCCGCAGGTCGTCGCGGACCGCGTCGAGGTCGACGCCACCCGGGATCGGCACCTCGACCTGCGCAGCCTGTGCGGCGCCCGCCTCGATCGGCGCGGGCTCGCGCAGCTTGCCGTTCTGCGTGCTGTCGCCGAGCCGGTTGCGCGCCCCGCTGATCGTGAATCCCTGTTCGTAGAGCAACTCGCGGATGCGCCTCACCAGCAGCACCTCGTGATGCTGGTAGTAGCGCCGGTTGCCGCGCCGCTTCATCGGACGCAGCTGGGTGAACTCCTGCTCCCAGTAGCGCAGCACGTGCGGCTTCACGCCGCACAGCTCGCTCACTTCGCCGATCGTGAAGTAGCGCTTGGCCGGGATCGGCGGCAGGGGCGCCTTGTGTTCGGACTTGTTCTGCATGCTCGACCGTGCTGGATGGGAAGCCTCGACGCACCCCGCGGTGACGTCAGTGGCCTGCTTCCTCGATCTGCGACTTCAGCTTCTGGCTGGCGTGGAAGGTGACCACGCGTCGCGCCGAGATCGGGATCTCCTCGCCGGTCTTGGGATTGCGCCCCGGCCGCTGGGGCTTGTCGCGCAGCTGAAAGTTGCCGAACCCGGACAGCTTGACGCTCTCGCCGCGCTCGAGCGCGTCGCGGATCTCGTCGAAGAACGTCTCGACCATGTCCTTCGCCTCGCGCTTGTTCAGCCCGACCCGCTCGAACAGCATCTCGGCCAGTTCGGCTTTCGTCAGGGTGAACGCCTCCGCGCCCGCATCATGGTCCGCGACGGGGCCCTCGGGCTGCACGCCGGCCGCCTGCGGCTCGCCGGGCGCGTCGTGCAGATGGTCCGGAACCGCCTGGCCAAGCTGGGTCATCGTATCCGCCATTCGCATCGAATCTGCTTGCAGGATCTGGGTCGGGGATCAGCCGCCGGTGCGAAGCCGCGCCCGGATCGTGCGCTCGAGCCGGGCGACGATCGCGTCGACCGCGCCGGCAGCCTCTGCCTCGCTCAACGTGCGACGAGTATCTTGCATCCACAACCGGAAGGCAAGACTTTTTTCCTTATTTTCCAATCCCTTACCGCGATATTCGTCGAACAGCTTGACGTTTTTAACGACCTGGGCCGCAGGCTCGTCGGCGACCGCCAGCGCGATTTCGGCCAGGACTTCGGCGGCCGAACGCTCGCTTTCGATGACGATCGACAGGTCGCGAATGACCGGCGGGAACTTCGACACCTCTTCGTAGACCGGAACGGAACGTTCCAGTAGCGGCTCGAGGTCGATCTCGGCGACGATCGGCGGCAGCGGCAACTCCAGCTCCTGCACCAGTGCCGGATGCAGTTCGCCGAGCCAGCCGGCTACCGCATCGCCGATCAGGACGCGGGCGCTGCGGCCCGGGTGCAATGCCGGGTGCGCGGCCGGCTCGACCTTCAGCGCCGGACCGGCGAGCGCCTCGAGATCGCCCTTGACGTCGTGGAAGTCGACCCGGCGCGCGCTCGCTCCCCACTGCTCGTCGAGCTGCGGCCCGTATGCAAGCAGCCCGACCCGGCGCGGTTGCGCCACGCCCTGGACCTGCTGTGGGCCCGCGACGACCGAGGGGTCGGCGAGGAAGACCCGGCCGAGCTCGAACAGGCGCACCCGCGAGGCCTTGCGATTCAGGTTCGCCCGCAGCGTCTCGAGCATCCCGCCCCACAGCGTCGTGCGCATCACGTCCATCTGCGCGGCGATCGGGTTGAGCAGCCTGATCGGGTCGAGCCCGCTCAGCCGCCGATCGAGCGCGCCGGCGACGAAGCTGTAGTGGATCGCCTCCTGGTAGTCGCGTGCGGCGACCTGCCGCTTGAGCGCGCCGATCGTGCGCCGGCCCTCGGGCATCGGCCGCATCGACGCGCCGCTCCTCGGCGGGCGCAGCGGCAGTCGCTCGTAGCCCCAGACGCGCACCACCTCCTCGATCAGGTCTTCCTCGATCTGCAGGTCGAAGCGATACGACGGCGGCGTGACGACGAAGCGCCCGCCTTCACGGCGGGCAGGCAGGCGCAGCCGCTCGAACACCGCGGCGATTTCCGCCGCCGGGATGTCGACGCCGATGACCTTGCACGCGCGATCGACGCGCAGGCTCACCGGTTCGCGCGCCGGCAGTGCCGTGACGGTGTCGTCGACCGGGCCAGCGCGCCCGCCGCAGATCTCCAGGATCAGCCGGGTGATGTATTCGAGATGGGCGACGGTGGTCGCCGCGTCCACGCCGCGCTCGAAGCGCGCCCCGGCGTCGGTGGCGAAGTTGTAGCGGCGCGAGCGCCCTGCGATCGCCCTGGGCCACCAGAACGCGGCCTCGACGTAGACGTTGCGGGTCGCGTCGGATACCGCCGTCGAGTCGCCGCCCATGATCCCCGCCAGGCTCTCGACCTGGCGCGCGTCGGCGATGACGCCGACGTCGGGCGCGAGGTCCACCGTCTGCCCGTTGAGCAGCTTCAGCCGCTCGCCTTCGCGGGCCCAGCGCACCTCGAGGCCGCCCTCGATTCGATCGAGGTCGAACACGTGCGTGGGCCGCCCGAGTTCGAGCATCACGTAGTTCGAGATGTCGACCAGCGCGGAGATGCTGCGCTGGCCGGCGCGCTCGAGGCGCTGGCGCATCCAGCCCGGCGTCGGCGCCCTCGGATCGACGCCGCGGATCACGCGTCCCGAGAATCGACCACACAGGTCGGGCGCGGCGACGCGCACCGGCAGGCGATCGTCGATGCCGACCGCGGCAGGCTCGAACGCCGGCTCGCGCAGCGGCGCACCCGAAATCGCCGACAGCTCGCGCGCCACGCCGTAGACGCTCATGCAGTGCGCGAGGTTCGGCGTGAGCTTGAGCGTGTAGACGAGTTCATCGAGCCCGAGCGCGCCGCGCAAGTCGGCGCCCAGCGCCGAATCGCCCTCCAGCGCCATCAGCCCACTGTGGTCCTCGGACAGACCGAGCTCGCGCGCCGAGCACAGCATGCCCTGGCTCTCCACGCCGCGCATCTTCACCGGCTTGATCGCGAAGCCACCGGGCAACTCGGCGCCGGGCAGCGCGCACGGCACGCGCATGCCCGCCGCGACGTTCGGCGCGCCGCAGACGATCGTGCGCAGGGCGCCGTCGCCGACGTCGACCTCGCAGACCGACAACTTGTCCGCGTTGGGGTGGCGCGCGACGCTACGCACCTCGGCCACGACGACGCCGTGGAACGGCGGCGCGGCCGCGCTCGCCTCTTCCACTTCGAGCCCGGCCATCGTGAGCCGGTCGGCAATCTCCTCGCTCGTCCAGTCGGGCGACGCGAAGCTTCTCAGCCAACTTTCGGGAACTCGCATCCTGGGCTCCGGCCTATCGGTTGAACTGCTGCAGGAAGCGCAGGTCGTTCTCGTAGAACATGCGCAGGTCGCCCACCCCGTAGCGCAGCATCGCCAGGCGCTCGATGCCCGAGCCGAATGCAAAGCCGATGTAGCGCTCGGGATCGAGCCCGAAGTTGCGCACGACGTTCGGGTGCACCTGCCCTGATCCGCTGACCTCGAGCCAGCGCCCGGCCAGCGGGCCGTCGGCGAAGCGCATGTCGATCTCGGCCGACGGCTCGGTGAACGGGAAGTACGACGGGCGGAAGCGTACGTCGAGGTCATCGCGCTCGAAGAAGCGCCGAAGGAAGTCGGCGTAGACGCTCTTGAGGTCGGCGAAGCTCACGTCCTCGTCGATCCAGAGCCCCTCGAACTGGTGGAACATCGGCGAGTGGGTGGCGTCGGAATCGACGCGGTACGTCTTGCCCGGGGCGATCACCTTGATCGGCGGCTGGTGCGCGCGCGCATATCGCACCTGCACCGGGCTGGTGTGCGTGCGCAGCAGCAGCCCGCCCCCCTTGCCGTCGGGCGCATCGACGTAGAACGTGTCGTGCATCGAGCGCGCCGGGTGGTTCTCGGGCGTGTTCAGCGCGGTGAAGTTGAAGAAGTCTTCCTCGATCTCCGGGCCGTCCGCCACGTCGAAACCGATCGAGTGGAAGATCGCCTCGATGCGTTCGATCGTGAGCGTGAGCGGATGCAGGCCGCCGTTGCCCAGGCCGCGCCCCGGCAACGTGACGTCGATCGACTCCTGCGCGAGCCTCGCGTCGAGCTCGGCGCGCGCAAGCTCGGCCTCGCGGCTGCGCACGGCGCGCTCGATCGCCTGCTTGGCTTCGTTGAGCTCGCGCCCCACCGCGGAGCGCTCGGCGGGCGACAGCGCGCCGAGCTTCTTCATCTCGGCGGTCAGCGCGCCTTCCTTGCCGAGCGCGCGCGCCTTGGCGTTGGCGAGCTCGGGCGCGCTGCGGGCGGCGCCGATCTCGGCCGACAGCTGCTCGACCATCGCGGCGAAGCGCGCGGGCGCGGTCGGCGTCGACGGCGGGGAACTCTCTGGATTCGGCATGGCTGCGAAAGCGTCCTGTGGTGCAAGAAAAACGGGGCCGCGAAGGCCCCGTCGTGTTCGCCGGCCGGCGGCCCGTGCGGCCGCCCCGCCCGACGCTGCTGCTCGTGCGGCTCAGGCCGCGCCGAGGGAGGCCTTCACCTGCGCGACGATCGCCGCGAACGCCGGCTTGTCGGTCACCGCGAGGTCGGCGAGCACCTTGCGATCGAGCCCGATGGCCGCGCGGTTCAGCCCGTTGATGAACACGCTGTAGGTGATGCCGTGCTCGCGCACCGCCGCGTTGATCCGCGCAATCCACAGCGAGCGGAACACGCGCTTCTTGTTGCGCCGATCGCGGTACGCGTATTGGCCGGCACGCATGACCGCCTGCTTGGCGATGCGATAGACGTTGCCGCGGCGGCCACGGTAACCCCTGGCGGCGGCGATGACCTTCTTGTGGCGCGCGCGCGCCGTGACTCCACGTTTGACTCGGGGCATGGCGCTCTCCTTATGCGTACGGCAGCATGGCCTTGACGGAATCGACGTTCGTGTCGTGCACGTTCATCGTTCCGCGCAGCTGGCGCTTGTTCTTCGTGGTCTTCTTGGTCAGGATGTGGCGCTTGAACGCCTGACCCCGCTTCACGCTGCCGGAGGCGCGGACGCGGAAGCGCTTCGCAGCGCCTTTCTTCGTCTTCATCTTGGGCATGACAACCCCTTGCCTTCTCTTCTAATGCCTTGTCGGGTGTCCGGCGACCTGCCGGCACTTCGAGGACCCGCTCGGCTTCTGTGGCGCCCGAAGGCGCCGATCGACACTACTTCTTCTTCCTGGGCGAAATCACCATGATCATCTGCCTGCCTTCGAGGCGCGGCATCTGCTCGACCAGCGCGATGTCGTCGAGGTCGGTGCGCACCCGCTCGAGCAGCCGGACGCCGAACTCCTGGTGGGCCATCTCGCGCCCCCTGAATCGCAGGGTGACCTTCGCCTTGTCGCCCTCTTCCAGGAATCGGCGCAGGTTGCGCAGCTTCACCATGTAATCGCCTTCGTCGGTGCCGGGCCGGAATTTGACTTCCTTGACCTGGATGACCTTCTGCTTCAGGCGGGCATCGTGCTGCCGCTTCTGCTCCTGGTACTTGAACTTTCCATAGTCCATCAGGCGGCAGACGGGAGGAACGGCCTGCGGCGCGATTTCGACCAGGTCGACTTCGGCCTCCTCGGCCATGCGCATGGCCTCCCTCAGGCTGACGATTCCGATCGGCTCGTTTTCGATGCCTACGAGCCGCACCTCGGGCACGTTGATCTCACCGTTGATGCGATGCGCGCGTTCAGCTGTAGCGATGCTCGGTTCTCCTGAAAAAGCAAAAATACGACAGCCGTGCAGCGACAAGGACCCGCAGGCCGGCCTGCTCCGCGCAGCGGAACACGCCAGGCTCGCCGGTCATTGCGGGTTGGATCGCTTGAGCGCGACGTCTTCGGACAGCCGCGCCGCGAACGCCCCGACGTCGAGGACGCCGGAATCGGCCCCCCCGCGCGCGCGCACGGCCACCTTGCCAGCCTGCCGCTCCTTGTCGCCGACGACCAGGAGGTACGGAATCTTCTGCAGGCTGTTTTCGCGAATTTTATAGTTGATTTTCTCGTTCCGCAAATCGGTCTGGACCCTAAACCCTTGTTTTCTCAACGTTTCCGCAACAGACGCGGCGTACTCGGCCTGCGCGTCGGTGATGTTCATGACGACCGCCTGGACCGGCGCCAGCCACATCGGCAACGCACCGGCGTGGTGCTCGATCAGGATACCGATGAAGCGCTCGAGCGAGCCGACGATGGCCCGGTGCAGCATCACCGGCACCCGCCGCGTGTTGTCTTCGGCGACGTATTCGGCGCCCAGCCGCCCGGCGGTGTTGAAGTCGACCTGGATCGTGCCGCACTGCCACTGGCGACCGATCGCGTCGCGCAGCGTGTACTCGATCTTCGGGCCGTAGAACGCCCCTTCGCCGGGCGAGATGTCGAACTCGCAGCCGGCGCGCCGCAGGCTCTCCATCAGCGCGGCCTCGGCCTTGTCCCAGCTTTCGTCGGAGCCGACCCGCTTGTCGGGCCGGGTCGCGACCTTGTACAGGATGTCGGTGAAGCCGAAATCGCGGTACACCTGCTGCAGGCGGTCGGTGAAAGCGACGCACTCGTCGAGGATCTGGTCTTCGGTGCAGAACGAATGGCCGTCGTCCTGCGTGAAGCCGCGCACCCGCATGATGCCGTGCAGCGCGCCCGAGGGCTCGTTGCGGTGGCACTGGCCGAATTCGCCGTAGCGCAGCGGCAGGTCACGGTACGAGCGCAGGTCGGACTTGAAGATCTGCACGTGCCCCGGGCAGTTCATCGGCTTGAGCGCGTAGTGCCGGTTCTCCGACTCGGTCGTGAACATGTTCTCGCGGTAGTTCTGCCAGTGCCCGGTGCGCTCCCACAGGCTGCGGTCGAGGATCTGCGGGCCCTTGACCTCCTGGTAGCCGCTGTCCTGGTAGACGCGGCGCATGTACTGCTCGACCTGCTGCCAGATGGCCCAGCCCTTCGGGTGCCAGAACACCAGTCCGGGCGCCTCTTCCTGCATGTGGAACAGGTCGAGCTCGCGGCCGAGCCGGCGGTGGTCGCGCTTCTCGGCCTCCTCGAGCATGTGCAGGTAGGCGTCCTGGTCTTCCTTCTTCGCCCAGGCGGTGCCGTAGATGCGCTGGAGCATCTCGTTCTTCGAGTCGCCGCGCCAATAGGCGCCGGCCAGCTTCATCAGCTTGAAGACCTTCAGGCGCCCGGTGGACGGCACGTGCGGCCCGCGGCACAGGTCGACGAAGTCGCCCTCGCGGTACAGCGTGATCGACTCGCCGGCCGGGATCGACGCGATGATCTCGGCCTTGTACTTCTCGCCGATCGACTCGAAGAACTTCACCGCCTCGTCGCGGTCCCAGAGCTCGCGGACGACCGGCAGGTTCGCCTTCGCGAGCTCGGTCATCTTCGCTTCGATCGCGGCGAGGTCTTCGGGCGTGAACGGGCGCTTGTACGAGAAGTCGTAGTAAAAGCCGTTCTCGATCACCGGCCCGATCGTGACCTGCGCGTCGGGAAACAGCGACTTGACCGCCCACGCGAGCAGGTGCGCGGTGGAATGACGGATGATCTCCAGGCCTTCCGGATCGCGCTCGGTGACGATCGCCAGCGTCGCGTCCGACTCGATACGGTGCGAGGTGTCGACCAGCCGGCCGTCGACCTTGCCCGCAATCGCCGCCTTGGCCAGCCCGGCGCCGATCGAGGCCGCCACCTCGGCCACCGTCGGCGGCGCGTCGAAGCGCCGTTGCGAACCATCGGGGAGCGTGATCACGACCATGTCGGGCGAATCTCGGGTGGCGGCTCGGGGCGCGCCGGAAACGGACGCTGGAAACGAAAAGTGCGGCCAGGCCGCACTTCCTGCCGGACCTCCGCGCGCCCGGCGGGCCGGTCGGCCGGCGCCGGTGCGCACTGCGGTGTCCTGGTAGGCGCGATTGGACTCGAACCAACGACCCCCACCATGTCAAGGTGGTGCTCTAACCAGCTGAGCTACGCGCCTGCAAACGAAAATTATACAACAGGTCGGCGCCGCTCCGAGAGTGCGACGCGCGACAGCCAGACGACCGGCACCACCCCGACCAGCACGATCAGCAGCGCCGGCAAGGCCGCCTCGGCGAGCCGCTCGTCCGAGGCGAACTGGTAGGTGACCACCGCGAGCGTGTCGAAGTCGAACGGCCGCAGCACCAGCGTGGCCGGCAACTCCTTCAGGCAATCGATCGCGACCAGCAGCGCCGCGGCGCCGACGCTGCGGCGCATCAGCGGCCAGTGCACCTCGCGCAGCACCTCGAGCGGACGCCGGCCGAGGCTGCGTGCGCTGTGGTCCATCGACGGGCTGATCCGCTTCAGGCCCGACTCGACCCCCTGGTAGGCCACCGAGAAGAAGCGCACCGCATACGCGTAGACGATGGCGGCGACGCTGCCGCCGGCCAGCACTGCGGAGACGCCGAGCCAGCCGGTCAGCGGCGACAGCGCGCGATCGACCGCGCCCGACAGGATCAGCAACCCGACGCCGAGCACGACGCCGGGCAGCGCGTAGCCGGTGTTCGAGAACAGCAGCGCGGCGCGCAGCGTCGACGAGGACGCCACGCGCGCGGAGTACGCCGCCACCAGCGAGACCGGCAGCACGATCGCCGCGCCGCAGATCGCCAGCAGCGTCGTGTTGCCGATCCAGCGCGGCAGCCTCGCGTCGAGCGCCGCGCCCCCTTCGATCCAGGCTCCGAGCAGCAGCATCGCCGGCAGCGCGAAGCCGAGCACCACCGGCACCGCACAGGCCAGCGTGGCGCGCCAGGCGGCCCCCCCGCGCAGCGGGCGGCGCGGCGCGGGACGCGGATTGCGCACGTGAAACTGCATCCGCCCGCGCTGGCCGCGCTCGAGTGCGAGCATCACGATCACGATCGCCAGCAACATGACGGACAGCCGCGCAGCGCCCGCGCGATCGCCCATGCCCTGCCACGCCCGATAGATGCCGGCGGTGAAGCTGTCGACCGAGAAGTAGGCGACCGTGCCGAAGTCGGCCAGCGTCTCCATCAACGCCAACGCGCAGCCGGCGACCACCGCCGGCCGGGCCACCGGCCAGGTCACGCGCCACCAGACGCGCCGCCGGGTCAGGCCGAGCGACCGCGCCGCCTCGCCCAGCGACGGACTGCGGTCGGCGAACGCTGCGCGCGACAGCAGGTACACGTACGGGTACAGCGCCAGGCCGAGGAAGACGCCTGCGGCCGGCCACGAGTGGATGTCCGGGAACCAGTAGTCGCCGACCTCCCAGCCGGTCAGCGTGCGCAGGCCGGTCTGCAGCGGCCCGAAGCTGGCGAGAAAGTCGGTGTACGCGTAGGCCATCACGAAGGCGGGCGTCGCCAGCGGCAGCACCAGCATCCACGACAGTGCGCGCCGGCCCGGGAACTCGTAGGCGGCCACCAGCCAGCCGGTGCCCACGCCGACCAGCAGCACCACCGCGAGCACGACCGCCGCCAGTTTTGCGGTCGTGAGCGCATAGCGAGGCAGCACCGTGCCGAACAGGTGCGCGAGCGCGCCGTCGACGCGCAGTTCGGCCGGTGCCGGTGCGAAGGCGAGCCACACCAGCGCAACGATGGGCGCTGCGACGGCCAGCGCGGCCAGCACCGAGCCGAAAGCCAGCAGGCGCGGCGAGAACCCCATCGAGGGATCGATGCGCAGCCAGCGGCGGGCGGAAGGCAGGTCGGGCGAGCGATTCGGCACTGGGTGACTGGCACTACAATCCGGGACTGAGAATTATAGGTATTTGCGATGCCTTCGAATCCGCCCGCGACGCCCGACGCAGCCGCGCTGCGCGTGGAGGACCTCCACGTCGCCTTCCCGCAGGGTTCGCGCAGCACGCATGTGCTCGTCGGACTGTCGTTCCAGTTGCGCCCCGGCGAGATCGGCTGCCTGCTCGGCGCTTCCGGGTGCGGCAAGACCACCGCGCTGCGCACGATCGCCGGATTCGTCCGGCCCGACCTGGGGGCCGTCTACATCGGCGAGCGCTGCGTGGCCTCGCCGACCCGATGGATCGAGCCCGAGCAGCGCGGCGTCGGCGTGGTGTTCCAGGACTACGCACTGTTCCCGCACCTCGACGTGGCCGCCAACGTCGCGTTCGGGCTGCGTTCGATGCCGGCCGCCGATCGCCCCGCCCGCGTGGCGAGCATGCTCGAGCTGGTCGGCCTTCCCGAGATCGCGCGCCGTTTCCCTCACGAGTTGTCCGGTGGCCAGCAACAGCGGGTCGCGCTCGCGCGCGCGCTCGCCCCAGCGCCGTCGATCCTGCTGCTCGACGAGCCCTTCTCGAACCTCGACCCGGACCTGCGCGAGCGATTGGCGCTCGACTTGCGCGACATCCTGAAGCGGCACGGCACGACGGCCCTGCTGGTGACGCACGACCAGTACGAGGCGTTCGCGCTCGCCGACCGGGTCGGCGTCATGGATGCCGGCCGCATCGAGCAGTGGGACACCCCGTACCGGCTCTACCACCAGCCCGCGACGCGGCTGGTCGCCGACTTCGTCGGCCTGGGCACCTTTCTTCCGGGCCGCCTCGAGCACCGCGATGGCAACACGCTCGTGCACCTCGAGTTGGGCACCCTGCCGATCCGCGCGCGCACCGACCAGGCGATCGCGGGGGCCAGCGCCAACGCCCGCGACGAGGTCATCGTCCTGCTGCGCCCCGATGACGTGGTTCACGACGACAGCAGCCCGCTGCAGGGCGAGGTGGTGCGCAAGGCGTTTCGCGGCGCGCAGTTCCTGTACACGCTGCGGCTGGCCAGCGGCCAGATGCTGCTTGCGCTGGTGCCGAGCCACCACGACCACGCCGTCGGCGAGCGCATCGGCGTGCGCTTCGACGCCGATCACATCGTGACCTTCAGCCCCGAGGCCGGCGCGCAGGCGCCCGCTCAGCCGCCGACTCAGACGCCCAGGTAGGCCTGCAACGCCCGCTCGTCGCCGGCCAGCGCGCTCGAACTGCCTTCGAGCGCGACCTGGCCCCGCTCGAGCACGACGCAGCGATCGGTGTGCGCCAGCACCGCGCGATAGTTGCGATCGACCACCAGCGACGCGATGCCGCTGGCCCGAATGCCGGCGACGATGCCCCAGATCTCGCGCACGATCAGCGGCGCCAATCCTTCGGTCGCCTCGTCGAGCACGATGAGGTCGGGATTGGTCATCAGCGCACGGCCGATCGCGAGCATCTGCTGCTCGCCGCCGGACAACTGGTTGCCGCCGTGGTGCAGCCGCTCGGTCAGGCGAGGAAACGTCTGGAGCACCCGCTCGAGGGTCCAGTCGGTCTGGCCGCGCAGCCCGGGGCGCGAAGCCATCAGCAGGTTCTCGCGAACCGACAGGTTGGGGAAGATGCCGCGCCCCTCCGGGACGTAGCCGATGCCCAGTCGCGCCACGCGATCGGGACGCTCGGCACTGCAGTCGCGGCCGCGCACGACGATCCGGCCCGTGGTCGCGCGCATCAGCCTGAGCATGCCGCGGATCAGCGTCGTCTTGCCCATGCCGTTTCGGCCGAGCAGACCGAGCGCCTCGCCGGCGTCGATGCGCAGGCTCACGCCGCGCAGCACGTGGCTGGCGCCGTAATAGGCGTGCAGGTCGGTGATCTCGATGAGCGGCTCGGCCATGATCGATGCGCGTGCGACGTGCGGGCTCGCCCGGCGCGCTAGTGCACGCCCTCCTCGCCCAGGTAGGCCGTCTGCACGTCGGCATTGGCGCGGATCGCCTCGGGCGTGCCGCTGGCGATGACCCGGCCGTTGACCATCACGGTGATCTCGTCGGATACGCGGAACACCGCGTCCATGTCGTGCTCGACCAGCAGGATCGCGTGCCCGGACTTCAAGCCCTCGAGGAGCGCGAGCATCCGCTCGGACTCCTCGGCCCCCATGCCCGCGAGCGGCTCGTCGAGAACCAGTACGCGCGGGCCGGTGGCCAGGCACATCGCAATCTCGAGCTGGCGCTTCTGGCCATGCGACAGCGTGCCCGCGACGAGGTGGGCCTGCGCGGCGAGCCCCGCGCGCTCGAGCGCCTGGGTCGCCGCGGCGCGGCTCACTTCGCACGAGGTCGCCGGCGTGAGCCAGTCCCAGGGGCGCTGGAGCCTGGCCTGCGCGCTCAGGCGGCAATTCTCGAAAACCGTGAAGGGCGCGTAGATCGTGTTGCGCTGGTAACTGCGGCCCAGGCCGGCCTGCGCGCGGCGGGGCTGCGACCATCGCGAGACGTCGTGTCCGAGCAGCTCGACCGTTCCCTCGGTCGCCTGGATCTCGCCGCACAGCACGTTGATCAGCGTGGACTTGCCGGCACCGTTGGTGCCGATCACCGAGTGCACCGTGCCCAGGCGCACCGCGACCGAGACGTCGTCGACCGCCTTCAGGCCGCCGAAACTGCGCGACACGTTTCGCGCGCGCAGCAGCACCTCGCCGACGTTCTCAGGCATGGCGCCACCTTCTCAGGTGCGAGACCCGCCGGGCGAGCTGCTTGCCGATGCCGACGATGCCGTCGGGCATCAATGCGACGCAGGCGATGATCGCGAAGCCGAGGGTCAGCTGCCAGTGCTGGGCCAGGCCTCCGAAGATCGCTTCCGACTGGAACAACTCCTGCAGCAGCGCGAACGCGAACGCGCCGATCACCGCGCCGCGCAGATGGCCCAGCCCGCCCAGGATGATCATGATCAGCACCGCGCCCGACTGGTGCCACGACAGCAGCTCGGGGTTCACGAATCCGTCCTTCAGCGCGTACAGGAACCCCGCTAGTCCGGCGAGCATCGCCGCGAGAACGAACGCGGCCAGCTTGTACCAGAAGGTCGTGAATCCCACGGCGCGCATGCGCTGCTCGTTGACGCGGATTCCCGCCAGCGCGCGCCCGAAGCGGCTGCGAACCAGCAGCGCGAGCAGGCCGAAGGTGAACGCCAGGCAGCCCAGCACGAAATAGTAGAACGTGTGGCCGCTGTCGAGATCGAACGGCTGCCACCCTGCGATCGACAGCACGGGTCGGAAGTAGAGATAGATGCCGTCGCTGCCGCCCCCGAGCTTCGTGTCGTGAAACACGTAGTACGCCATCTGCGCGAACGCGAGCGTCACCATGATGAAGTAGATTCCGCGCGTGCGCAGCGACAAGGCGCCGACCGCAAGGGCGTACAGCCCGGATGCAAGCACCGCCGCGGGAAGCAGGATCGCCAGCGATGCCGGCTCTCCCTGCGGGCTCAACAGCGCGGCCACGTACGCGGCGATGCCAAGGAAGGCCGCATGCCCGAAGCACACCAGCCCCGTCTGCCCCACCAGCAATTCGAGGCTCAACGCGAAGATCGCGAGGATCATGATCTTCGTCATCAGGTCGAGCGCGAACTTGCCGCCGAACAGCGGGAACGCCGCGAGCAACAAAGCCGCGGCCAGGACCGGAACCGAGCGGGAAACGACGCTGTTCATTCGGTGCTGCTCAGGCGGTCCGGAACAGGCCCTCGGGCCGCCACAGCAAGATGATCGCCATCAGCACATAGACCAGTACGCCCGCAGCCTGTGGGAAGAACACCGTCCCGAAGGTGTCCACGAAGCCCACGAGCAACGCCGCCACGAGCGCGCCCCGGATCGATCCGATGCCGCCGATCACCACGACCACGAAGCAGATGATCAGCACCTGGTTGCCCATGCCCGGGTAGACGGACGACACCGGCGCGGCGATCGCGCCGGCGAGCGCGGCCAGCGCGACGCCGGCCGAGAAGACCACCCGATACAAGAGCTTGATGTTGACGCCCATCGCCTGGACCATCTCGCGGTTCGAGGCGCCGGCACGAATCGTCATGCCGAGTCGCGTTCGCGTGATGACCCAGAAGAGCCCGAGTGCCACGAGCACGCAGACCGCGGAAATGAACAGCCGGTAGACCGGATATGTCATCAATCCGCCGAGCGGCACCGTGCCGGCCAGCCACTCGGGTGCGCGCACCCCGTGCACGTCGTTGCCCACCAGGATGCTTCGCGTTTCCTCGAACACGAGGATCAACGCGTACGTCATCAGCACCTGCTGCAGGTGCTCGCGCTCGTACAGATAGCTGAAGAAGCACCACTCGAGGATGTAGCCAAACACCACGGAGGCCGCGATCGCCACCGCGAGCGTTGCGAAGAACCCCCCGCCGATCGCCTGCTCCACCATCGGCGCAAGCGCGAACGCCATGTACGCGCCGATCATGTAGAAACTGCCGTGCGCCAGGTTGATCACGCCCATGATCCCGAAGATCAGCGTGAGGCCGCTGGCGACCAGGAACAGCAACAGGCCGTACTGGACGGCGTTCAGGCACTGAACGAGAAAGACGACTGGATCCATGCGCTAGGCCCGCGGCGCGCGGCCGCACCCATGGGCGCGCGCCGCCCCCGTCCGAAGGCAGGGGCAGCGTCGACTCACATGCGGCAACCGCGACCCGGGTCGGCAAGCGCCTTGACGGCCACGCCCTGCACCTGGTTCACCTTGCCTTCGACCTTGCGCAGATAGATATCCTGCACCGGATTGTGCGACTTCGACAACGTGAACGCGCCGCGCGGACTGTCGATACGCGCCTTGGCCATCGCAGCGTACATCGGGTCGCGCTTGCTCATGTCGCCCTTGACCGCCGCCAGTCCGGCGCCGAGAAGTTGCGCGGCATCGTACCCCTGGACGGCGTAGACGTCCGGCTGCAGCTTGTAGGTCTTGGCGTATTCGAGGCGGAACGCCTTGTCCTTCGGGTTGTTGAGCCCGTCGGCGTAGTGCAGCGTGGTGAGCAGACCCTGCGCGGCGTCGCCCTGCGCTTCGAGCGTGCCGTCGGTCAGGAAGCCGGCTCCGTAGAGGGGGATGGTCTTGCCGAGACCCGCCGCGGCATAGTCCTTCACGAACTTGACCGCGCCGCCGCCGGCAAAGAACGTGTAGACGGCGTCCGGTTTGAGCGAGGCAATTTCGGTCAGCAACGCCTGGAACTCCACGTTCGGGAACGGCAGCGTGAGGTCCTTGATGACCTTGCCTCCGGCCTTCGTGAAGCTCTCCTTGAAGCCGTTGACGCTCTCGTCGCCCGCGGCGTACTTCCAGGTGATCGTCACCGCGGTCTTGTGACCGCGCTTGGCGACCACTTCGCCCATCGCGAACCCGGGCTGCCAGTTCGAGAACGAGGTGCGGAAGATGTTCGGCGCGCACATCGGGCCGGTGACCGCGTCGGCGCCCGCATTGGGCACGATCAGCAGCGTGCCGCTGTCCTTCGCGGCCTTGGCCATCGCCATCGCCACGCCGGAGTGCACTGTTCCCACGACCACGTCGACCTGGTCGCGCTTGATCAGCTTGTTGACGTTGTCGGTAGCCTTGGAGGGATCGCTCTCGTCATCGACGCGAACGAACTCGATCGCCTGGCCGCCAAGCTTGCCGCCGTGCTCCTGCACGTACAGGCGGAAGCCGTTCTCGATCGCATTGCCCAACGCGGCATAGGTACCCGTGTACGGCAGCATGAAGCCGACCTTCACCGGCTTGCCCTGCGCCGCGGCTGCGCCCGCCATCGCCGCGACCACGGCGGCCGCGGCCAGCTTGACTGCGTATCTCCTGTGCATCGAAATCTCCTCTGCTTGACAAACGGATGGGCCGCCGTCGACCCGCTTGCGACGGTGCCCGAACCGCGCGAACCACGACCTGCTAAAGACAGCCGACGAAGATTGCGCCGTCAGCGAGACGAGCGCAACCGCGGGGCTTCCCGAATCGATTTTCGAGGGGGCACGGGCGACGAGCGACGCACCGGCGACCTTGTCTCGCGGTCGCGCGGCGCATGAACCGTAATTCCTTCAACGGTCCATGTCAAGCACTATAGTGCAGCCTCGCACGTGGCTTGCGAGCGATCGACGCGAGATCAGCGCTCGGCGACGAGGAACGCGCGCGCCTGGTCGAACCGCGCGCGCAATTCCTCCATGCGCAGCGACATCGCACGACGGTCGGCGCGACGCACGAGCAGCGCGACGGTGCGCCGCCGGTTGATCCACGCCACCTTGAGGTAGGCACTGCTGCCGTCGCGCGCCACCAGTTCGACCCAGTCGCCGCGACGCATCTCCCCGAGGGCCTGTTCGGGCGCGAGCTCGCGGCGCCGAGGGCTCGACGGCAGGTCGCCCAGGTCGAGCGAGTCGAGGATTTCGAGCAGGCGTCGCTCGGTGCCCTCCTCGTCGGACCGCTCGGGCTCGCGGGCCCCCGCTTCGGGCTCTCGGGGTGCGGCACCGGGCGACGGGGGCTGCCCCGGTGCCGGCGCACGCGCCCCGAACGGCGCAGGCTCGGCGGGCGCGGCGGGTGCAGGCGCGTACCCCGCGCCGCCGCCTGCCGTCTCGGGGCCCATTGGCTGTGCGAGCGTGGGCACGGCCGTGTCGATCCCCGTCCCGGCATCGAAGCGCGCCCGCGTCGTCGCGCCGCGCTCGCGCTCGCGCCGCTGCATGCGGCGCAGGTGGATCAGGAACAGCTCGTCGAAGAACGACTTGAACTCCTCGTCCTTCGCGCCGATTTCGCGAACGCCCTGCGTCATCAGGCGGATCAGCGGCGGGATGCGCTGCGCGAGCTCGCGACGGCTGCGTCGCTCGTCGCCCTCGTCCAGGCTCCAGAGCAGGTCGTCGACCACCTGCAGCGACACCCGGAACTCGGCGCTCTCCTCGCCGTTGCGCAGCGCGGCGGTGCGCATGTGGCGCAGCCAGACGTTGGTCACGAAGTCGCGCACCGACTCGGGCGCCTGGTGCCGGTCGAGCCGTTCCGCGAGCAGCGCGCGCAGGTGCTCGGTGACGAGCCGCTCGCGCTCGCGGCTCGGACGCCTGGCGTAGTCGCGCCGATTGCGCCGGCTCGGCGTCTCCTCGAGCGTTCGGCGCTCGCGCACCACCCGGTCGATCAGCTGGCCGACGCTGCGCGCCGCGCGCGAATACTCCTTCTCGACCTGCTGCGCCATGACGGCCGAGCGCGACTGCAGCGCGCTCGACACGATCTCGACGGCGCGCACCACGGTCTCCAGCCGCCGGTACAGCTCGCTGCCGCGCACGATGTCGTCGCCAAAGGCGGTCGAGATCGCGCCGAAGTGCTCGACCAGCTTGCGAAGCGACCGCGGATCGTCGCCGAGATAGGCGGGATCGAGCAGCGTCAGCGAGACCGCAGGTTGTTGCAGCCGCCACACCAGCGGCTTGGCCGCCTCGGGCAGGCGGCGATCGTCGATCACGTAGTCGAACATCGCGGCCACCAGGTCGACCACCGCGACCTGCGCCGGCGCGGCGCCCGCCTCGCGCATGCGGGTGCGCACGTTGCCGAAGAACTCGCCGCGCGCCTGACGGCTGTACGGCATCGCGCCGATCGCGTGCGCGAAGGCCACCGCATCGCGCTCGATCTCGACCACCGGCTGCAGCGTGGGCAGCACCCGCAGGCGCTGTCCCGGCGGCGTGCCGGCGAGCGGCGAGCTTCCCAGCGTCGCGGCATCGCGCTCGGCCTGCAGCGTGACATCAACGGTCCGGGGCGCGTCGCCTCCGCGGCGCTCGACGCCGGGCGACTCCTGCCCGGGCTCGCGCCAGGCCTGCTGATCGTCGGCCGGCGCCTCTGCGAGAGCCGGCTCTTCGAAGGCGGGCGCGCCCCCTTCTTCGGGTGCTGCGGTCGGCAACTCGGGCGCCGTGAGCGGCATCGCCCCGTCGTCGTCGCCCGCGGTGACGATCGAGGGCGGCTCCGGCGCAGCGCGCTCGCGCTCGCGCACGCCGGGCTCGGGCTCGGGCTCGGGCTCGCCGGCCTCGACGCGCCCGGGCGCCTCGGGCGCCGGGAGCGGTTCGAGCGGCGCCACGCCTGCTTCATCGAGCAGGCGGTCGGCGCGCTCGATCGCCTCGGCGATCGGCGCGGCTAGCGCGGCCAGCGCCAGCTGCCGCAGCACGGCGCGAGTCCGGGCACCGTCGGCGATGCCGTCCAGCGATGCCACCGCAGCGCTGGCGAGCGTGCGCGCGCCGAGCGGGTTCATGTCGTCGTCGCCCCAGTCGCGCTCGACCACCTGGCGCAACCGGGCGACGTAGCGGGGATAGGCGAGTCCGGCGCGATCGCGCGCGGCGCGCGCGAGGTCGGCCGCGAGAATCTGCGTCTCGAGCTCGTCCTCGTCGATCAGCGCGAGCCCCTGGACGTCGAGCTCCTCGTCGGCCCGGCGCGTGGCTTCGAGGCAGCGGTTCGCACGGCGCGCCAGCGCGTCGGCGACTTGCGTCACGCGCGTCGCCGTCTCGCGCCGCAAACGCTGCGCAGCACCGAGCAGGCCCTGACGCTCGCGACCGTCGAGCGCGCGGTCGGCGGCCGCGTCGAGCTCCTCGGCGATCGCCGGCAATGCGTCCGTGACCGCGGCCGACAGGCTGTCGGCGAGCGATTCGCGGGTACGCGCGAACAGTAGCGAACGCGGTGGCGGTCTCGGGAGCGAAAGGTCCGATTCGATCATCGACTTCTTCTGGCGCGAGCCGCCGGCCGTGGGGTCCGGGATCCGGACCGCCCGACAGGGCTCGTTGCGACAGGAGCGATGCTATCGGATGGGGGGTGCCCGATCAGTGAACAAGTTAGCCGGGCGGGTGTCAAATCCGCCGACAACCGGGGCGATGAACCGGACTTTCGACACGGTTCGCGGCGACCGGCGTCCAGCCGGCCGGCCCGGTCAGGGCACCAGGTAGCGCTCGATCCCGGCGCGCAGCGCGTCGGGGAACGGTACCGAGTGCAATTCATCGACGTGCGCGAGCACCACCGTGAGCCGTGCGCGCACGCGCGGTACCCCGCCGGCGACCCCCTCGACGGCGAGCCCGAGCGAACTGCGCCCGATCCGCTGGACGCCGAGGCTCAGCTTCAGCATCTCGCCGATCTTGCTCGGTGACAGGAAGTCGCACTCGACGCGCACCATCGGCAAGCCGAGCCGCTGCCGGTAGACCAGCTCCGCGTAGTCGTGCTGCAGCCCGTGGTTGAACCAGTCCTCGACCAGTTCGTGGAACAGGATGAAGTACTGCGGATAGAAGACGATCCCCGCCGGATCGCAGTGATGGAAGCGGATCAGCTTGTCCCGCTCGAACGCGTTGCCTGTGTGCACGCTGGGCCTCCGCCTCGACTGGCGATCCCGGATGATGCACGGCAATGGGTCAGGCGCGCTACCCCGCCTCGCGCCGTCGCGCGCCCTTCAGTTCGCCATGACGTTCGCGTCGCGGATGAGCCTGCCATAGCGCTCGTACTCTGTGCGCACGAGCGCGGCCAGCTTCTGCGGCGTGGTCGGCGTCGAGACGCGCTCGGCGCTCAGCGCCGCGAGCACGCGCAGCTTGCCCGCCTTCACGTGTGGCAGCACCTCGACAGCGTTCACGGCCACCAGCGGAAGCTGGCCGCCGAGGACATCGGCGATCGTGGAGAGGTCCGACGACGCGTTCGCGGCGATCACCACCGGCCGGCGCGCAATCAGCGGGACCGGCGTGACGTCCCGGGTCGGATCGAACGGCTGCTGCGTGTACAGGAACGGATTCGCCGTCAGCCCGTTGGCGACCAGCATCACCGTATGGCCGTCCGGCGGGCTGCCGAGCAGCAACCGGATGGAGATGTTGCTGGCGGCGCCCGGCTTGTTCTCGACGATGACCGGCTGGCCCAGGCTTGCCGACATCTTGTCGCCGACCAGGCGGGCGGCTGCAGGGGGCTCGCGCGCCTTGCTCGGCGCGAGCATTGCACTGCGGCCCCGGCGAGTCCAATACGGATTTCCGGCGGCCGCCATATCCATCCGCTATGGCAGGAGCGAACTCGAGCCTTGCGCAATGACTATCGATTCGATCGACACAATGAATTGGAGCAATCGTCGCAAGGAAGCCAGAATCGAACGACGAAATGACTCGACGACGAAGGAGCAAGCGATGACCAGCCAGGCAAAGTGCCCGTTCGACCATGCGCACGGTGCGCGAACGACCGTCGGCGCCCAATCCAACCGCGACTGGTGGCCCAGCCGCCTGAACCTGAAGATCCTGCACCAGCATTCGGCGAAGTCCAATCCGATGGGCGAGCAGTTCGACTACGCGAAGGAGTTCGCGAAGCTCGACCTCGCCGCCGTGAAGCGGGACCTCCACGCGCTGATGACTGACTCGCAGGCGTGGTGGCCCGCCGACTGGGGGCACTACGGCGGCCTGTTCATCCGCATGGCCTGGCACAGCGCGGGCACCTATCGCATTTCGGACGGGCGCGGCGGCGCCGGTACCGGCAATCAGCGTTTCGCGCCGGTCAACAGCTGGCCGGACAACGCCAACCTCGACAAGGCGCGCCGGCTGCTCTGGCCCATCAAGAAGAAGTACGGGAAGAAGATTTCCTGGGCTGACCTGATGATCCTGGCCGGCAACTGCGCGCTCGAGTCGATGGGCTTCAAGACCTTCGGCTTCGCCGGCGGCCGCGTCGACATCTGGGAGCCCGAGGAAGACATCTACTGGGGCTCCGAAACCGAGTGGCTGGGCGACAAGCGCTACAGCGGCGACCGCGACCTGGAGAATCCACTGGCCGCGGTGCAGATGGGCCTGATCTATGTGAACCCCGAAGGCCCCAACGGCAAGCCCGACCCGGTCGCGTCGGGTCGAGACGTTCGCGAGACCTTCGCCCGCATGGCGATGAACGACGAGGAGACCGTCGCGCTGGTGGCCGGCGGCCACACGTTCGGCAAGGCGCACGGCGCGGGCGATCCCAGGCTGGTCGGCCCCGAGCCGGAGGCGGCGCCCCTAGAAGCGATGGGCCTGGGCTGGAAGAACGCGTTCGGCACCGGCAAGGGCGCGCACACCACGACCAGCGGCATCGAGGGAGCGTGGAAGCCGCACCCCACCCGGTGGGACATGGGCTACTTCGACATGCTGTTCGGCTACGAGTGGGAGCTGGTCAAGAGCCCGGCCGGCGCGTGGCAGTGGCTGGCCAAGGACGTCGCCGACGAGGACATGATCCCGGATGCGCACGATCCGTCGAAGAAGCACCGCCCGATGATGACGACGGCGGACCTGTCGCTTCGCTTCGATCCGGTCTACGAGCCGATCTCGCGCCGCTTCCACAAGGACCCGAAAGCCTTCGCCGACGCCTTCGCCCGGGCCTGGTTCAAGCTGACGCATCGCGACATGGGCCCGCGCTCGCGCTACCTGGGGCCCGAGGTTCCCGCCGAAGCGCTGATCTGGCAGGACCCGCTTCCCGCCGCGGATCACGAATCGATCGACGAGCAGGACGTGGCGGCGCTGAAGGCCAGGCTGCTCGCTTCCGGGCTCTCCGTCGCGCAACTCGTCACGACCGCTTGGGGCTCGGCCGCGACGTTCCGCGGTTCGGACATGCGCGGCGGCGCCAACGGAGCGCGCATCCGCCTCGCGCCGCAGAAGGACTGGGAAGCCAACCAGCCGGCCGAACTCGCCGCGATCCTGCAACGGCTGGAGGCCGTCCGCAAGGAGTTCAACGCGGCATCGGGCCGCAAGAAGGTCTCGCTGGCCGACCTGATCGTGCTGGGCGGCTGCGCCGGCGTCGAGCAGGCCGCAAGGCAGGCCGGCCACGATGTGAAAGTTCCTTTCTCGCCGGGGCGAACCGACGCGTCGCAGGAACAGACCGACGTGGAGTCGTTCGCCGTCCTGGAGCCGATCGCGGACGGCTTCCGCAATTACGCCCGCGCGGGGCTGACGGCTCCGGCGGAGCATCTCCTTCTGGATCGGGCGCAACTGCTGACGCTCACCGCTCCCGAGATGACCGCGCTCGTCGGCGGCCTGCGCGTGCTCGGTGCGAACTCCGGACAGTCGAAGCACGGGGTCCTGACTTCCGCCCCGGGCACGCTCACGAACGACTTCTTCGTCAACCTGCTCGACATGAACATCGAGTGGCGGCCCTCGTCGACCGACGGAGTGTTCGAGGGACGCGATCGCTCGTCGGGCCAGGTGAAGTGGACCGGTACCCGCGTCGACCTCGTGTTCGGGTCGAACTCGGAGTTGCGCGCACTCGCCGAGGTCTACGCCTGCGATGATGCGAAGGAGAAGTTCGTTCGGGACTTCGTCGCGGCCTGGCACAAGGTGATGAACCTCGACCGATTCGACCTTGCGTAGCTTCGAATGAGCGCCCCGACGTTGTGTCGGAGCGCCGCCGCGATCGGGCGCCGGGGATGCCGGCCGGTCGCGGCGGTGGCGGAAAGGGTGGGATTCGAACCCACGTTACGGTGTAACCGTAAACCGGATTTCGAGTCCGGCGCATTCGACCACTCTGCCACCTTTCCGGGTATCGCGCGGGTCGCGACGCGAAGCCCGGCATTGTAGCAGAGAGACCGACGGCGCGAGAGAGGTCCCGCCGCTCGCGCCGTCGCGCTCAGGCGGCGATGCGCCTGAGCCCGCCCATGTACGGTACCAGCACGTCGGGCACCCGCACCGAGCCGTCGGCCTGCTGGCAGTTCTCGAGCACCGCGACCAGCGTGCGCCCGACCGCGAGCCCCGAGCCATTGAGCGTGTGCAACAGGCCCGTCTTGCCGTCAGCGCCGCGAAACCGGGCCTGCATCCGTCGCGCCTGGAACGCCTCGCAGTTCGACACCGACGAAATCTCGCGATACGCCTGCTGCGCCGGCAGCCAGACCTCGAGGTCGTAGGTCTTGGCCGCGCCGAATCCCATGTCGCCGGCGCACAGCAGCATCACGCGGTACGGCAGGCCGAGCTTCTTCAGGATCGACTCGGCGTGTCCGACCATCTGCTCGAGCGCATCGTACGAGGTGTCGGGATGCACGATCTGCACCATCTCGACCTTGTCGAACTGGTGCTGGCGGATCATGCCGCGCGTGTCGCGTCCGTACGAGCCGGCCTCCGAGCGGAAGCACGGCGTGTGCGCGGTGAGCCGGATCGGCAGCGCGCTGGCCGGCACGATCTCGTCGCGCACGAAGTTGGTCAGCGACACCTCGGAGGTCGGGATCAGGTAGAGCGTCTCGCCCTCGCCTTCCTGGCCGCCCTTCTTCGCGGCAAACAGGTCCTGTTCGAACTTGGGCAGTTGCCCGGTGCCGCGCAGCGTCTCGCGGTTGACGATGTACGGCGTGTAACACTCGGTGTAGCCGTGCTCGCCGGTCTGCACGTCGAGCATGAACTGCGCGAGCGCGCGGTGCAGCCTGGCGATCGGTCCCTTCATCACCGCGAAGCGCGAGCCCGACAGCTTCGCCGCGGTCTCGAAGTCGAGACCGAGCGGCGCGCCGACGTCGACGTGGTCGCGCGGGGCGAAGGTGGGCGGCTTCGGGTCGGGGCCGTCGGGGCCCCAGCGACGCACCTCGCGATTGCCGCGCTCGTCGCGGCCCGCGGGCACGGTCTCGTGCGGCAGGTTCGGGACCTGCAGCAGCCATTCGTGCAGTCGCGCCTGCACCGCTTCGTTCTCCTCGGCGGCGACCTTGAGCGCATCGCCGAGTCCGCCGACCTCCGACAGTACCGCGGAGGCGTCTTCGCCGCGCGACTTCAGCTGGCCGATCGTCTTCGACAATGCGTTGCGGCGCGCCTGCAGTTCCTCGGCGCGCACCTGCAGCGCCTTGCGCTCGGACTCCAGCGCGCGAAACGCATCGAGGTCGAGTGCGTAGCCGCGAAAGGCCAGGCGCGCAGCAACGGTGTCGGGATCCTTGCGGAGTTGGGCGAGGTCGAGCATGGGACGCGGGTGGGCGACGGGTGCCGGGAAGCGAAGAGGAACGAGTGTACCAAGCTGCTTCGCCCGTCCCCGCTTCGCCGGCGCCCCGGCGCATCAGCGCACTGCAGGCGGATGCACGAACGTCGCCACGACGCGGTCGGGCGCCGCATCGTGGTTCTGCAGCATCGCGATCGCGAGCCAGCCCGCCGGCGCGGTCGCCGCAGCGTACTGCAGGCGCCAGCTCTCGGGGTTCGGTTGCGTGTACCAGGTCGACTGCACCGCCCCGAACGCCGGCACGCCGGACGCGAGCGCAGCGCGCGAGGCGGCCGCGCGCTGCGCGGTGTCGGGGTAATAGCCGTCGTGCGTCCACGCGGCGACGACCTCCTGCGTGCCGCTCGCCAGCGCGAACGACGTGCGGTCGCGGTAGACCGGGTCGATCGCGAAGTCGGCCGCGTCGAGCACGGATCCGTCAGCGCCAATCCGCCGTCCGAGCAACTGCGTCTGCATGGACGTGCGGGACAGCCAGCCGACCGCGAAACCGTCCGGGTGCGCGGCGACGCGGGCGCCGAGATTGTCGGTGCCGCCCGCGGGCAATGGCTGCCAGCCGCTGTCCAGCAATGCGCCGGTTGCGCCGTCGGCACTGCGGTAACTGACCTGTCCGCCCGAGGTGCGTGCGATCAGGAACCGGCCACCGGACCACGCGACCGACAACCCTTCGGCACCGGTGCCGCTGACCGCGTCGAGGTCGACGATCGGCGACACCACCGTGCCGGTGCGGTCGACCATCGCGGCCTCGATCACGTGCGCCGACCGCGTGCCGTCGTAGCGCTGCCACGCGACCAACAGGCCCGAGCCGTTGCTCGCCGCATCGATCAGCGACACCGACGACGAGCCCGGGACGACGTCGGTGCCGGCCGCCGGACCCAGCAGCCCGCCGCCGGGCGCCACCCGCTGCGCGACCAGCGCGCCGTCGGACGGTCGCGCCCAGAACACCTGATAGGCGGCGCCGTCGAACGCGGCTGCCGTCCGCAACTGCAGGTAGGTCTCCGGGCCTCCGGCGAACACGGTCCCGCTCCACACGGTGCTGCCGTCGGCCGCGAGGATCGCACCCGCCACCGATGGCGACGACGCGCCGGCCGAGCGCGACACCACCAGCACGTTGCTGCCGTCGGTGGCGATCGAGGGAATCCCGGCCGGGTTCGAGTCGGCTGCGCCCAGGGCGTCGAGTGCGGCGAAGCCGGGTACGATGCCCGCCTTCACCGCCGCCAGCGACACGCCCGACAGTTCCTCGAAGGCGAGGTCGCCATTCGGGTCGACGTACTCGCGCCGGATCGGGCCGACGCCCGGTGCGTACCAGCTCGTCAGCGTCGAATTCGCGGAAACGCTGGTTCCGAGGCTGCTGAACGTGATCGTCGCCGTGAAGACGGTTCGCGCGCGCACGACGTTGGAGAAGGTGCCTGCCGGCACGACCCTGCTCGCTTCGGCGCCCAGCGTCGTGACGATGACCAGTCGTAGCGTGTCCGGACGGCCGTCGAAGTCGACGTCCCCGAAGGGGCCGGTCTGATCGAGCACCGTCGTCGGCACCCCATCGAGCAGCGGCGCCGGCAGTTCCACGAAGCTGTCGCCGATCGGCGTGCCGGTGCTCGGATCGAACGCGCCGAAGTCGTAGATCGCGCGCCCGTCGAAATAGCGCAATTCGACGCCCTCGGCGCCGTCGACCAGCGAGCTGCTCTGGTTGAACTCGACGACCGATTTCCCGTCGATCGTGGTCTTCGTGCCGACCGTCACGAGGTTGACCCGCCCGCTCGCGGCCCCCGGGCGGTTGTCGGTCTGCACGAACGCCCAGCGCCCGATCGCCTCGTCGTTCCAGTAGGCGGTCGCAGTGTCGGCGATCACCGTCGCCGTCGTCCCGCCCCCTCCACCGCCCCCGCATCCCCAGAGCAGCAGCACGACGGCTGCCGCGGCCAACGCGCGCAATGCGTTGATCGATCCCATGAATTCACCTGCAGGTCGAGCCCTGGCCGCGCGACGTGCGCGGCCCGCTCGCCATTGGGCCGGGCCGGCCCATCGACCGGTTTGACGGCGCGCAAAAGCCCGTCGCTTTCGCTACCGGCCCGACTCTTCGCCCGTCGCGCCGGTGTCGCGCGCGCGCAGCCAGGCCAGCTTTTCGCGGATCTTCGTCTCGAGCCCGCGATCGACCGGCTCGTAGAAAGGGGCTGGCTCGACGCCCTCGGGAAAGTAGCGCTCGCCGGCGGCGTAGCCGCCTGCCTCGTCGTGGGCGTAGCGATAGCCCTTGCCGTAGCCGAGCCCCTTCATCAGGCGGGTCGGCGCGTTGCGCAGGTGCATCGGCACCGGCGCCGAGCCGTGCTCCTGCACGAAGGCGCGCGCGCGGTTCCAGGCGACGTAGACGGCATTGGACTTGGCCGCGCAGGCGAGGTAGACGACGGCCTGAGCCAGCGCGAGTTCGCCCTCGGGCGAACCCAGGCGCTCGTAGACCTCGGCGGCGTCGAGCGCCAGCGCCAGCGCCCGCGGGTCGGCGAGCCCGATGTCCTCGTTGGCCATGCGCACGATGCGCCGGGCCAGGTAGCGCGGATCGGCGCCGCCGTCGATCATCCGCGCGAGCCAGTACAACGCGGCATCGGGGTCCGAGCCGCGCACCGACTTGTGCAGCGCGCTGATCTGGTCGTAGAAGGCCTCGCCGCCCTTGTCGAAGCGGCGCAGGTTCTGCGACATCGCGTCCTCGAGGAACGCGCCGTCGACGGCGTCGCGGCCGGCCGCGCGCGCGGCGTCGGCGACGATTTCGATCGCGTTGAGCAGGCGGCGCGCGTCGCCGTCGGCCCAGCCGATGAGCCGCTCGCGTGCCGCCGCGTCGAATGCGATCGCGCCTGGACCGGCCGCGGCTGGCGCCCCGGACTCGGCTTGCGCCCCGGCCACGCCTGCGCCGCCGCCCCCAGCGCCCCCAGCGCCCCCGCCCGCCGCGCCGCCTCCGCGACTCGCGTCGTGCGCGAGTGCCCGTTCGAACAGCGCGTCGAGCTCGGCCGCCGACAGCGGCTCGAGCACGTAGACCCGCGCACGCGACAGCAGCGCGCCATTGACCTCGAACGACGGGTTCTCGGTCGTCGCGCCGATGAAGGTGAACAGCCCGCTCTCGACGTGCGGCAGGAACGCGTCCTGCTGCGCCTTGTTGAAGCGATGCACCTCGTCGACGAACAGGATCGTGCGGCGACCGCGCTCGCGCGCGATTTGCGCCGCGCTCACCGCCTCGCGGATCTCCTTCACGCCGCCCAGCACCGCCGAGATCGCGATGAACTGCGCGTCGAACGCGTCGGCCATCAGCCGGGCCAGCGTCGTCTTGCCGACGCCGGGCGGGCCCCAGAAGATCATCGAATGCGGCCGGCCCGACTCGAAGGCCACCCGCAGCGGCTTGCCCGGACCGAGCAGGTGCGACTGCCCGATCACCTCGTCGATCGTTCGCGGCCGCAGCCGCTCGGCCAGCGGTACCTCGTCTCCCGCGAGTGCGGCGAAGAGCTCGCCCTCGGCCGCCGGTGGATCGGCCGCCGGGCCCTCAGACCGCGTCCGGCGCGGCATCGCGAGCCCGCGTGGCGCGGCCGGCACGAAACGCGCCGGCGATCAGCGTCGCCTGCGCGAACGCGATCCCCAGCCACACCAGCGCCGGCAGCTTCGCGTCCATCATCAACCCGAAGATCGGCGGCGCGATCGACATGCCGACGTCGAGCCCCGAGTAGACCACGCCGTAGACCCGCCCGGTCGCGCCCGGGGGTGCGGCGCGCCGGATCAGCATGTCGCGCGACGGATTGGCGATGCCTCCGGCGACGCCCATGACGCCGAACAGCACCGGCACGAGCCCCCCGGGCCACGGCACGAAGGCGATGCTGATCGCCACCAGCGCGGCACTGCCGAAGCACACGCCGATGATCCGCTCGGCGCGCGCGGGGTCGCGGGCGAGAAAGCCGCCGATGACCGTTCCGCCGGCGCTCGCGAGCATGTAGATCGTCAGGCACAGCGCCACCCATTGCAGCGGCACGTCGTGCAGCAACCGGGCCGCCTCCGGGGCGAAGGTCTGAACGCCGCCGAGCGCCGCGGCGTAGGCGAAGAAGAAGCCGAAGCTCAGCCAGACCGCGGGCAGCCGCAGGAAATCGAAGGTGCCTCCGGGCAAGCCGCGCACCGGCTCGGCCGCGTGGCCGCGGCGATGCACCGGCACGTCGAGCGCGTCGCGGTTGAGCCACACGACGAGGAGCGCGAGCAAGGCCAGCAACGACGATGCGGCGAACGCCTCGCGCCACCCGGCGAACTGGGCGATGGTCACGACGAAGACCGGGGCGGCGGCCCAGCCCAGATTGCCCGTGATGCCGTGCACGGCGTACGCGTGCCCGAGTCGCGGCGCAGACACCTTGCGATTGAGGATCGAGTAGTCCACCGGGTGGAACGACGCGTTGCCCACGCCGGCCAGCGCGGCCCCGAGCACCAATCCGGCGTAACCGGGCGCCAGCGCGAGCACGGCCGCCGAGACCGCGAACAGCGCGATCGCCCCGATCATCACCGGCACGGGCCCCACCCGATCGACCAGGAAGCCGGCCAGCGACTGCCCGACGCCGGAGATGACGAAGAACACCGTCACCAGCAGGCCCAGCTCGGAGTACGACAGGCCGAAGGCTTCCTTGAGCCAGGGAAACAGCGGCGGAAGGATCAGGTGGAAGAAGTGCGAGACGCTGTGCGCGATCCCCACGACTGCGATCACGCGCGCGTCGCTCGCGGGCAATCCGGGCGCTGCAGGTGCCACGCTGCTCATCGGAACGAACCTCCGCTGGCCGTCGAAACTGCGAGCTTACCGCAGGCTCGGTCAGCCGCAGCCGGGGCGGCCGCCGTCGCCGGGGCGGGCCCGTCGCCGTCGCGGCGACTGACGCTCAGCGCGAGGCGCTACGTGGCAGCACCGGCCAGACCGCCTCGACGCGCTCGCCGCGATACGCGACGACCCAGTCGTGCAGGTTCACGGTGGGATCGCAGTGTCCGGGATCGAGCACACAGCGCTGTCCGAGCGTGGGGACCCCACTGGCCGCCGCGGCTCCCGAGCCGCCTGCCGCCGTGCCGCCCGTGCCGCCGGCTCGATCCGCGACGACCGGCTCGATCACCGTGTGCTCGTCCGAAACGCCGCGCACGCGCCATCCCGGCCACCGCACCGAGGGCAATCCGGAATCGACGGAGACGGCCTTCAGTCCGCCGTCGAGCACGGCGTGCCCGCCGCGCACGCTCATCACCGCGACCAGCACGCCGATCGCCTGCCGCATCGCCGGCACCGCGAGGTCGGCTTCGTTCGCGCGGTAGTCGAGGTCCATCAACGCATACGAACCGGGCTGGATCTCGGTATAGACGCCCGAGCCCGACTCGTAGGCGAAGGTGCCGGTGCCGCCGCCGCTGATCTCATCGCAGGCGAAACCGGCAGCGCGAAGCGCATCACGCGCCTGCGAGACGCGCCCGACGGCGGCGGCGATCGCCTGCGCGCGGGCCGCCGGCGCGCGAAGGTGCTGGGCGCCGCCGTGATAGGCCTGCAACCCGCGCAGGCGCAGCGACGGCCCCGCCCTGTCGATCGCGCGCGCCAGCGCGAGCACCTCGTCGACGCTCGCGACGCCGCAGCGCCCCTGCCCGACGTCCAGCTCGACCAGCACGTCGACCCGCGCATCGTGCTGCGCGCAGGCGAGCGCCAGCGCGCGCACCGCATCGGGATGGTCCACGCAAACGCCCAGCCGCACGCGGCGCGCGAGCTGCGCCAGCCGCGCGAGCTTCGCGGCGTCGACGATCTCGTTGGTGAGCAGGATGTCCGTGATGCCCGCGTCGGCGAAGCCCTCGGCCTCGCCGACCTTCTGGCAACACATGCCCACGGCGCCGGCAGCGACCTGCCGCAGCGCGATGCCGGGGCACCGGTGGGCCTTGCCGTGCGCGCGCACGCGCACGCCTCGCGCCGCCGCGTGCGCGTGCAGCGCCGCGACGTTGGCCTCGAACGCGTCGAGGTCGAGGATCAGCGCCGGCGTGTCGACCCGCTCGAGGCGATCGCCCGGCGCGGCGGGCGCCGCGCACCCTCCGGGCTCCGCACTCGACGCACCGGCGTCACTGCTCGACGACATCGACGCCTTTCGCCGGCACGTACCGGAACAGCTCGGGCGTGACGGCGGCGTTGCGCGCGATCGCGCTGAACTCGAATACGGTGGTGCGCCCGAACGCGTCGCCGACCTCCATCGTCGCCGGCAGTCCGTCGCGGAACCCCAGCACGATGCGCTCGAATCCCGCCTCCTTGTTGCGCGGCAGCGCCTCGACCCACTCGAGCCCGTCGCGCGACGCGAGCTCCCGCAACACGAAGTCGCGCTCGAGCGCGCTGTCGCCGAACAGGATCGCCGCAGGCGTCGACGCCAGCGAGTCGGCGAGCCGCCGCACCGTGACCTGGTTCAGGTCCTTGTCGTAGAAGTAGAGCTTCTGGCCGTCCGCGACCAGCAGCTGCTCGTAGGGACGGCGCACCTCCCAGCGGAAGCGCCCGGGGCGCGAGAACGCGAAGTCACCGCTGCTCGACTCGGCGACGCCGCCGTCGGAGCGCAGCACCTTTTGCGTGAACTCGCCGCGCGCCGAGCGGGTGTCGGTCAGGAACGCGCGCAACTGCTCGAGCGCCGCGGCGCCGGCGACGCCGGGCGCGGCCCCCAGCGCCAGCAACGCCGCCATCGACAACGCCGCGAAGGCGCGCCGCAGCCCCGTGTTCATCAAGCGTCCTGCGACGACGGGACGAGCAGCTCGCGGTTGCCGTTGGAGGCCATCGCCGAGACGAGGCCCGACTTCTCCATCTGCTCGAGCAGGCGTGCCGCGCGGTTGTAGCCGATGCGCAGGTGCCGCTGCACCAGCGAGATCGACGCGCGCTTGTGCTTGATGACCACCGCCACCGCCTGGTCGTACATCGGATCGGCCTCGCCGTCGACCCCGGCCTCGGCCAGCGTCTGCGACAGTCCGCCGAAGCCCACCGCGCTGCCCGAGTCGACTTCCTCGGGCACGCCCCCCTCGAGGATGCCCTCGACGTACTGCGGCTCGGCCAGTTGCCGCCAGTGCTCGACCACCTTGTGCACTTCCTCGTCGGCGACGAAGGCGCCGTGCACGCGCATCGGCACGCCGCCGCCGGGCGGCAGGTAGAGCATGTCGCCCTGGCCCAGCAGCGACTCGGCGCCCATCTGGTCGAGGATGGTCCGCGAGTCTATCTTCGACGACACCTGGAACGCGATGCGCGTCGGGATGTTCGCCTTGATCAGGCCGGTGATCACGTCGACGGACGGCCTCTGCGTCGCGAGGATCAGGTGGATGCCCGCGGCGCGCGCCTTCTGGGCCAGCCGCGCGATCAGCTCCTCGATCTTCTTGCCGACCACCATCATCAGGTCGGCCAGCTCGTCGATGACCACGACGATCTGCGGCAGCCGACCCAGCGGCTCGGGCGCGTCCGGCGTGAGCGAGAACGGGTTCGGGACGAGCTGCTCGCGCTTCTCGGCCTCGGCGATCTTGTGGTTGTAGCCCGAGAGGTTGCGCACGCCGAGCTTGCTCATCAGCCGGTAGCGCCGCTCCATTTCGGCCACGCACCAGTTCAGCGCGTTGCCCGCCTGGCGCATGTCGGTGACGACCGGCGCGAGCAGGTGCGGGATGCCCTCGTAGGTGCTCATCTCGAGCATCTTCGGGTCGATGAGGATCAGACGCACCTGGGTCGGGTCGCTCTTGTAGAGCAGCGACAGCAGCATCGCGTTGATGCCGACCGACTTGCCCGAACCTGTGGTGCCGGCCACCAGCAGGTGAGGCATCTTCGCGAGGTCGACCACCATCGGGTTGCCGGCGATGTCCTTGCCGAGCGCCAGCGTCAGCGGCGACGCGCTCGTGGCGTAGACCTGCGACGCGAGGATCTCGGACAGTCGCACCGACTGGCGACGCGCATTGGGCAGCTCGAGCCCCATCAGGTTCTTGCCGGGAATCGTCTCGACCACGCGGATCGACACCAGCGACAGCGCGCGCGCCAGGTCTTTCGACAGGTTGACGATCTGGCTGCCCTTCACGCCGGTGGCAGGCTCGATCTCGTAGCGGGTGATGACCGGCCCCGGATAGGCGGCCACGACGTTGGCGGCGACGTTGAAGTCCGACAGCTTCTTCTCGATCAGCCGCGACGTGTATTCGAGCGTCTCCTGCGAGACGCCCTCGGCGGCGACCGGCGGCTCGTCGAGCAGCGACACCGGCGGCAACTGCGTGTCGGCGGGCAGGTCGACGAAGAGCACGCTCTGCCGCTCTGCCTCGGCGCGCTCGGAGCGCTCGATTCGCGCCACCGGCGTCTCGATGCGCACCGGCTCCGGGTCGTCGTCGAGGATGCGCCGCTTGACCTGCACCTGCTCGTCGCGCACCGTCGCGGCGACCTCGCCGATGCGCCGGTCGCGTCGCGCGACCACCGCCTGCACCAGGCGCTGAGCCGCCCACTCGATCGCGAAGCCGATCCGCTCGAAGATCGTCAGCCACGACCAGCCCGTCCACAGGCTGAAGCCGGCCGCGACCAGCACCAGCAGCACCAGCGTGCCGCCGACTGCGCCCAGCGCGACGAAGAGCGGATCGGTGACCACCGCGCCGACGATGCCCCCGGGCCCGAGCGGCAGGTCGATCTGCAGGCTGTGCAATCGCGCCGACTCGATGCCCACGCATCCGAGCAGCATCAGGCCGAACCCCACCCAGCGCTCCCAGGCGAATCGCTGCGACGGCAACGCCTCGGGCGTCGCGCGCAGCGTGCGCAGCCCGCGCAGCACCGACAGGCCGAGCAGCGCCACCAGCAGGTACGCGCTCAGGCCGAACAGGTAGAGCAGCAGGTCGGCGAACCAGGCGCCGACCCGGCCGCCGGCATTGGAGATCGTCCGGGCGACCACCGCGTGGGACCAGCCCGGGTCGGACTTGTCGTAAGTGAGCAGGATGAGCAGCAGGAAGGCGCCGAGCGCGGCCAGCGCGATCCACATCGCCTCCTGCACGAGGCGCAGCGCGCGCTCGGGCAGGCCGAACCCGGCGGCCGACTGGTTGCGTCCCGGCATTCCCCGCCCGGGCGATGCGGCGGCTGCAGCAGCTCGTGCCATCTCGATCGAACGCTCCCCGTGCCGCTCAGCTGATGTACGAGCTGATCTTCTCGCGCAGCATCAGCCGGCCCTCGGGCATCGGCACGATGTAGCCGTCGATCTCGAGCCCCTTCATGACGCGCGACACCATCTCGCGGGACGCGCCGATCATCTTGGCGATTTCCTGGCGCGGCAGCTTGTTCTTGACGATGCGCTCGCCGTTGACCAGTTCGGAGAAGTCGAGCAGCACGCGCGCCACGCGCCCGTACACGTCGAGCAGCGCCAGGGTCTCGATCTTCTTGTCAGCCTCGCGCAGGCGCCGGACCATGCCCTTCATGACCGCCATGGCCATCTCGGGGCTCTGCATCAGCATCGAGCGGAAGGCTTCCTTGTTGATCGACATGAAGTCGCAGGACTCGAGGGTGATCACGCTGGCCGAGCGCGGCGCCTCGTCGATCAGGCTCATCTCGCCGAAGAAGTCGCCCGAGCCCAGCACGGCGAGGATCACCTCCTTGCCCTCGGAGTCGGAGCGCTGAACCTTCGCGCGCCCGGACAGCAGGATGTACAGCGACTGCGACGGCTCGCCCTCGGCGACGATCGTGCGGCCCTTCGGGAAGTTGCGACGCGCGCTGCCGGCCGCCAGCGTCTCGAGTTGTTGTTCGTTGAGACTGGACAACAAGGGTACCCTTCGCAGGAACGCCTTGTTTTCTTCGTGAGCCATACCCACCTCGCCATGAACGCCGCCACGCGCCAGGGAAATGGCGCGGCACTCCTATAATTCTGCCCTACCCGTGCCGAATATCACAAAGCGCTCAAAGATCGGGCCACTAAGCCAATGATTTGTTGAGTTTTTTACAACGTCTATACCGCTCATCCGCCGATGTCTACCACTCGCCACGCCCGTTTGCTGATCCTGGGCTCCGGCCCCGCCGGCTACACCGCAGCGGTCTATGCCGCGCGCGCCAACCTGCAACCGGTGCTGATCACCGGCCTGGCGCAGGGCGGCCAGCTGATGACGACCACCGAGGTCGACAACTGGCCGGCCGACGCGGACGGCGTGCAGGGCCCCGACCTGATGGCGCGCTTCCAGAAGCACGCCGAGCGCTTCGGCACCGAGTTGATCTTCGACCACATCCACACCGCGAAGCTCGGCGAGAAGCCGATCCGGCTGGTGGGCGACTCCGGCGAATACACCTGCGACGCGCTGATCATCGCCACCGGCGCGTCGGCCAAGTACCTGGGGCTCGCCTCCGAGCAGGCGTTCATGGGCAAGGGGGTCTCGGCCTGCGCCACCTGCGACGGGTTCTTCTACCGCAACCAGGACGTCGCCGTGATCGGCGGCGGCAACACCGCGGTGGAAGAAGCGCTGTACCTGTCGAACATCGCGCGCAAGGTCACCGTCGTCCACCGTCGCGACCGCTTCCGCGCCGAGCCCATCCTGATCGACAAGCTGATGGCCAAGACGCGCGACGGCAACGTCGAGGTCCGCTGGTTCCAGGAACTCGACGAGGTGCTGGGCGACGCGACGGGCGTGACCGGCGTGCGGCTGCGCGACAACCGCAGCGGGCAGACGAGCGACGTCGCGCTGTCGGGGGTCTTCGTCGCGATCGGCCACTCGCCGAACACTTCGCTGTTCGAGGGCCAGCTCGAGATGGCCAACGGCTACATCGTGACCCGCGGCGGCAGCGCCGGCCACGCCACGGCCACCAGCCTCCCGGGCGTGTTCGCCGCCGGCGACGTGCAGGACCACGTCTACCGGCAGGCCGTGACCAGCGCCGGCACGGGTTGCATGGCGGCGCTCGACGCACAACGCTACCTCGAGGCACAGCAGGAAGGATGAACCGCAGGGGGCGCCCGGTCACCGTCGAGCGACTCGACGGGCTGGCGGGTCTCGGGTCGCTGGCCGTCGAGCTGAAGGCGCAGGCCCGCCGCAAGGCGGACGACGAGCGGCGCCGACGCGAGCAGGCGCAGCGGCTCGCTCGCGAGGCGAACCTGTTCCGCAACGAAGTCGCCGACGCCGTCCCCCTGCCCCCGACCGGACGCGCCGACCCGAAGCGGCCCGCCCCTGCGACCGTGCCGCGCCAGCGCGAACTCGACGAGCGCGCGGTGCTCGACGCCTCGCTGTCCGACGAGATCGGCATCGAGCAGTACCTGGAGACCGACGAGGCGCTGTCCTATCGGCGCCACGGCATCGGCCCCGACGTCGTCCGCCGTCTGCGCCGCGGCGAATGGACGGTCAAGGGCCAGATCGACCTGCACGGGCTGCGCGCCGACGAGGCGCGCGAGGCGCTCGGCGCGTTCCTGAACCGCGCGCTGCGCGACGAGTGGCGCTGCGTGCGCGTGATCCACGGCAAGGGGCTCGGTTCGGCCGGCCGCGAGCCGGTGCTCAAGGCCAAGGTGCCGCGCTGGCTCGTGCAGCGCCAGGAAGTGCTGGCGTTCTGCCAGGCGCGCCCGAACGACGGCGGCTCGGGCGCGCTGATCGTCTTGCTCAGGCTTCCGGCGCGCTAGGGGCGCCGCCCTCCGGCGCATCGAGCGCGACCAGGATCCGGCCACCTTCGCGCCGCACCCGCCAGACCCGCAGCGGTTCGGTCACGGGCGTGCACAGCGGCTCGCCGGTGCGCACGTCGAACTGCCCCTGGTGCAGCGGGCACTCGATGCAGTGGTCGATGACGAAGCCTTCCGAGAGCCGCGCGTCGCCGTGCGTGCAGCGATTGTCGGTCGCGTAGACCTCGCCTTCGACCAGGTAGAGGGCGATCTCGCGGCCCATCGCCGGCACCGCGACGACGTCGGCGTCGATCAGCTCGGCCTCCGCGGCCACGTCGATCCACTCGGTGGGCTCGTTCATCGGCAGGCTCCGCGCAGCAAAGGCTAGATCGGGTAGATCAGCGAGTTGGGAATCAGCTCGGTGTCGAAGACAACGTGCTTGAGCCCGAAACACCAGTCGTCGCCGACGCGCACCAGTTCGTCCAGGTGCCGCCCGGCGCTGAGGATCTCCGCGGGCTGCTGCACGTGCGTGCGCAACACCACGTAGTTGGCCTCGGTCGCCACGCGCAGCGGCTTCGCCGTGTCGCCCGCCAGCACCGCGCGCACCCGCGCGGCGCCGATCACGTGACGCTGGTAGTACGGCGCATGAAACAGCGTATTGCGCACCGCGTGCACGCGATCGCGCAGCATGCCCTGCCCCTCGAGCGCCATCGTCGCCAGCGGCAAGCCACGGTCGTGGTTCTCGCGCGGCTGCACCAGGTAGCGGCAATCGGGCGCGAACAGCGCGACCCAGTCGTCGTAGCGCGCCTCGTCGAGCGCCGCCGCATAGTCGGCGTACAGCCTCGCCACGGCCATCGCATCGTCGGCCCGCAGCGCGACGCTGCGCCCTGCAACTGCGGACCCGGAAACCGGTTCCTGCGCGCCCATGATCAGACCTCCATCACCCGGCGCCAGTACGCGACCATGCCGCGGATCAGCGTCTCGGTCACCATGTGGTCGGCATCCCCGACACCGTGCCCGCCCAGGGCGCTGATCGTGCGCCCGTCGGGATCCTGCGCGAAGCCCTGCTGCGACATCTCGACCACCTCGCCGTCGTCGGCCGACACGAAGCCGGCCGGGCCGAACAGGTTGGCCTGGCGCAGCCGGCGCTGCGTCATCTCGGGCGTATCGTCGGCAAAGCCGAAGTGCGTCCAGACGAAGTCGAACACGCCGGGGCCGCGCGGCACGATGTGCCGGGTCGACAGCGAATTCACCTGCTGCTGGATGATCAGCGACGGAAACAGCGTGATCATCGTCACCGTCGGGCCGTTCCACCACGGCTCGGGCACCACGTCGAGCAGGCGCGCGTCGTTCAGCGTCAGGTTCTCCTTGAAGCTGGTGACCCCCTGCGTGACGTCGGCGCGGCCGCCGTCGTTGCGCCGCGAGATCATCACCGCGTGCCGGCCGTGCTGGTCGAGCACCATCTGCGAGCGCTGGTCGGCGCGCCACAACCCGAAGGTGACGAACCACGTGTGCAGCAGCCCCGGGTGGTACGGGTCCTTGATGTTCTCCTGCATCAGCTTCCAGTTGCCCGGAATGCGCTGGCGCGAGTAGCCAAGCAGCGTCAGCGCGCGACCGTCGAACACCCGCTCGACCCACGGCAGCACCTTCGGCCCGATCGCGTCGCGCAGCGGCTCGACGTCGTCGTCGAACGACGCGAACACCAGGCCGTTCAGCGTCTCGACGCGCAGGCGATTCAGGCCATGGTCTTCGAGGCGGAAGTCGGGCGGCATCCCGCCCTGGACGCGCGCCTTGCCGTCCTCGACCGTCTTCACGCCGCGCCGGAACGGCACCCCGACCAGGTTGCCCTTCAGGTCGTAGTTCCACTGATGATACGGGCAGACGAAGTCGCGGGCGTTGCCGTGCGACGCGCGGCAAAAGCGCACGCCGCGGTGCGCGCAGTGGTTCTCGACGACGTTGATCGTGCCGTCGTGGTCGCGCACCATGATCACCGAGCGCTCGCCGATCCAGGTCGTGCGGTAGTCGCCCGGGTTCGGGATCTCGCAGGCCAGGCCGGCGTAGTTCCAGTGCCCGCGATAGAACAGACGCTCGAGCTCGCGGCGGTACAGGCCGGGATCGGTATAGGCGCGGTAGGGCACGCGCGAAACGTCTGCTACGGCCCAATCGAGAACGGTCGGCGCGAGCATGGCTCATCCCTCCCTGGAGATCGCGGCACGCAGGCCGCGTCCGGCCAGCTGCGCGAGGTCGTCGACGGTGTCGATGTCGACGACGAAATGGTCGTTGGGCGCCTCGACACGGCGCACCAGCGCCGGGTGAGCAGCGAGGTAGCCGCGCGCGCCGACGCCCGGGCCTGACTCGAGGATCGGCGCGCGCATCGCGGCGTCGACGATCACCGGGTTGCCGCGCCGGCCCTCGAAGACCGGCACCAGCGCGCAGCCGCGCGGCAGCGCGCGCCATTGCTCCACGAGCCAGCGCAGGTCGGCGGCATCGAGCAGCGGCTGGTCGGACAGCATGACGAGGATCGCATCCAGGTCCGCAGGCAGCGCCCGCAGCCCCGCATCGACCGAGACCTGGTGGTCGGCCGACTCCGGCGCGCTGCAGGCCTGCCAGCCGGCCAGGCCGGCCAGCGCCTGCCTGACCGCGCCGGCTGCCGGGCCGAGCACGACGACGATCGGGGCAAGCGGCACCGCCTGCAGCGTGCGCAGCGCGCGCCGCACCATCGGTTCGCCGTCGATGTCGACGAGCAGCTTGTCCGGGCCGCCCATCCGCGACGAGCGCCCGGCAGCCAGCAGCAGCGCGCCGACGCGCGCAGGCGGCCCCCCCGCTGGCACAATGGACTCCATGCGAACCAGTGTACCAAGCGCCCAGGGCGGCGAGACTCGCCATGCCTGACTTCGCGGCGCTGTTCGCAGCGCTCGTCGGCCAGCTGCCCGAGCCGCTGATGCGCCACCTGCCCGATCTGGCGCTGGCCGGCGCGCTCGCCTGGGGCGCCGGGCTGCGGCTCTACCTGGTGGTGTTCCTGTTCGGCCTGCTCGCGCGGCTCGGCTGGTGGGAGCTACCCGAGCACCTGACACTGCTCGCGCACCCGCTGGTGCTCGGCGCCTCGGGGTTCATGGCGATCGTCGAGCTGTTCGCCGACAAGCTGCCCTGGCTCGACACGCTGTGGGATGGATTGAACACGTTCGTGCGGATCCCCGCCGGGGCGGCGCTCGCGGCCGCGGTGTTCGGCGACTCGGGCGCCGCAGCGGCGCTCGCGGCCGGCCTGCTGGGCGGCACGCTCACCGCCACGACCCACTTCGCGAAATCGGGCACCCGGGCGGTGGTCAATACGTCGCCGGAGCCGCTCTCGAACCTCGCGGTCTCGATGGGCGAGGACGTGCTGGTGCTGGGCGGCACCTGGCTGGCCGTCCAGCACCCGCTGCTGTTCCTGATCGCGCTGCTGCTGTTCGTGATCGGCGCTGCGCTGCTGATCAGGCTCGTCGTGCGGGGGCTGCGCCGGCTGTTCGGGACGAAGCCAGCCTGACCGACCCGTGCTGACGGGGCGCGCCCGAAGCGCCCCGGCGGGCAGGTTCGCGCCCGTTCAGACGGCGGCTTCGCCGGTCTCGCCGGTGCGGATGCGCACCACCTGCTCGACGTTGGCGACGAAGATCTTGCCGTCGCCGATCCGCCCGGTGCGGGCGGCCCGCACGATGGCGTCGATCACCGACTCGACCGCCGAGTCGGCGATGATGACCTCGACCTTCACCTTTGGCAGGAAGTCGACCACGTACTCGGCGCCCCGGTACAGCTCGGTGTGGCCCTTCTGGCGCCCGAAGCCCTTCACCTCGGTCACGGTCAGACCCGTCACGCCCACCTCGGCGAGCGCTTCGCGCACCTCGTCGAGCTTGAACGGTTTGATGATCGCCGTAATCTTTTTCATGGTCGCTCCGGGTTTCCAGTCAGTCGCATCCGCCAATCGTACCTGAGTCCGGCGCCCCCGCGGCGACGGCCGTCACGCCGGGGCGCGCGGGCGGTCGGCCACAGCCGCGGCGCGCTGCGTCGCCCCGCGCTCAGTCGCGGAACTTCGAGGTGATCGGGTAGCGCCAGTCGCGGCCGAAGGCCCGGTGCGTCACCCGGATGCCCACCGGCGCCTGGCGGCGCTTGTATTCGCTGATCCGGATCAGCCTGACGACCCGTTCGATCGCCTCGCGGGGATGGCCGGCAGCCGCGATCTCTTCGACGCTGCGGTCGTCCTCCATGTACATCTTCATGATCGCGTCGAGGACCTCGTACGGCGGCAGCGAGTCCTGGTCGGTCTGGTCCGGCTTGAGCTCGGCCGACGGCGGCCGCGTGATGATCCGCTCGGGGACGATATCGCCCTGTGCGTTGCGCCACCGCACCAGCCGGTACACCATCGTCTTGGCGATGTCCTTGATCACCGCGAAGCCGCCGGCCATGTCGCCGTAGAGCGTGCAGTACCCGACCGCCATCTCGCTCTTGTTGCCGGTGGTGAGCACGATCGAGCCGTACTTGTTCGACAGCGCCATCAGCAGCGTACCGCGGATGCGCGCCTGGATGTTCTCTTCGGTGGTGTCGGTCGGCAGCCCGCGGAACTCGTCGGCGAGCGTGGCCAGGAACGCGTCGAAGCAGCCCGAAATCGGGATCACGTCGTAGCGCACGCCGACGCGGCGCGCCATCTCGCGCGCGTCGGCCAGCGAGATCTCGGCGGTGTACGGCGACGGCATCATGACCGTGCGCACGCGCTCGGCGCCGAGCGCGTCGACGGCGATCGCCAGCGTCAGCGCCGAATCGATGCCGCCCGAGAGCCCGATGATCGCCCCGGGAAAGCCGTTCTTGCCGAGATAGTCGCGCACGCCCAGCACCAGCGCCGAATAGACCTGCTCCTCGAGCGGCGGCGTGGGCTGGATCTCGCCGGCGGCGAAGCCCGGCGCGGCACCCTCCGACAGTTGGACGACCAGCAGGTCTTCGCGAAAGGCCGGCGCCTGCGCGCGCAACTCGCCGTGCGCGTCGAGCGCGAACGACAGGCCGTCGAACACCAGTTCGTCCTGTCCGCCGACGAGATTGGCTGCCAGCATCGGCAGGCCGAGCCGGGCGACGTTGTCGCGCGCGACGTCGATGCGCACGTGCTGCTTGTCCATGTGGAACGGCGAGGCGTTCATCGCGAGGATCACCTGCGCGCCCGCCGCCTGTGCGCACTCGGGCGCGTAGCGGTACCAGAAGTCCTCGCAGATCAGCACGCCGAAGCGCACGCCGTCGACCTCGAACACCAGCGGCCGGTTGTCGGGCTCGAAGTAGCGCTCCTCGTCGAACACGTCGTAGTTCGGCAGGTCGTGCTTGTTGTATTCGCCGATCACGCGCCCGCGATGCAGCAGGCTGGCGCCGTTGTAGCGCAGCCCCCCGCGTCGCCGCGGGTGCCCCACCAGCAGGTGGAGATCGAGCGAAGCCGTCGCCTCGCACAGCGAGGCCAGCGCGCGTTCGCAGCCGGCGTGGAACGCGTCGCGCAGCAGCAGGTCTTCGGGGGGATAGCCGGTGAGCGACAGCTCGGGCGTGAGCAGCACCCGCGCGCCGCGCGCGACCGCCTCGCTGGCAGCGGCGATAATCCGGTCGGCGTTGCCGCGAAAGTCGCCGACGACCTGGTTCAGCTGCGCAGCGGCGATTCGCATCGGAGGGAAGCTCTTTGTCGCTCGGTCGGGTGGGTGTCGATTATCGCACGCAGGTTCTCGAGGATCTCTCGGGCGTCGGCGCGGCCGACTGGAACGCGCTGGTCGCGGCCGGCGCCGGCCGCGCGCGCCCTCAGCCGTTCCTGCGCCACGAGTTCCTGCGCGCGCTCGAGCTGGCCGGCTGCGTCGGCGAAGCCGCCGGCTGGATCCCGCGCCACCTGCTGTTGCGCGACACCGCCGGGGCGCCGGCCGCAGCCGTGCCCGCCTACCTGAAGCTGCATTCGTATGGCGAGTATGTGTTCGACTGGGCCTGGGCGGACGCCTACCGGCGCCACGGCCTGCGCTACTACCCGAAACTGCTGTCGGCCATTCCTTTCACGCCCGTGCCCGGCACCCGGCTGGGCGCACGCGATGCGCCGGCCCGCAGCGCGGCGGCTCGCGCACTGCTCGAGGTCGCCCGATCGCTGCAGTTGTCGTCGCTTCACGTGCTGTTCCCGCGCCCGGACGAGGCGCAGGCCCTGCGCGAGGCCGGCCTGATGCTGCGCCACGGCGTCCAGTTCCACTGGCGCAACGCCGGCTACGCCGACTTCGACGCGTTCCTCACGACGCTCGCGCAGCCCAAGCGCAAGAAGATCCGCGCGGAGCGCCGCAAGGTCGCCGAAGCGGGCGTGCGATTGCGCCGCCTGCGCGGGCGCGAGATCGGCAGCGCGGACTGGGCGTTCTTCAACCGGTGCTACGAGTCGACCTACGCCGCGCACCAGTCCACGCCGTACCTGAACCTGGAATTCTTCGAGCGCATCGGCGAGGCGATGCCCGAGCACCTCGTGCTCGTGATGGCCGAGCGCGACGGCCGCCCGGTCGCCTCCAGCCTGCTGGTGCACGACGACGAGCGGCTGTACGGCCGCTACTGGGGCGCGATCGAGCCGGTGCCTTGCCTGCACTTCGAGGCCTGCTACTACCAGGCGATCGAGACCGCGATCGAGGCCGGCCTGCGCGTCGTCGAAGGTGGTGCGCAGGGCGAACACAAGATGTCGCGCGGCTTCGACCCGGTGCCGACCGTGTCGGCGCACTGGTTGGCCGAACCCGCGTTCGCGCAGGCCGTTGACCGCTTCCTGCAGCGCGAGGACGCGATGGTCGGTGCGTATCTCGACGAGCTGCGCGAGCGGTCGCCCTACCGTGCGGTGCCCGCCGGCGCGGACACAGCACCCGCCGACGCAGTGCCCGGCGCGGACGCTGCGGCCGGCGACGACGCCTCGGCGTCGGACTGACGCCAGCCGCCGCCCAGCGACTTCATCAGGTCGACGCTGTAGCCGAGCCGCGCCTGGCGGTTGCGGATCAGCGCCAGCTCGGCGTCGTTCTGCGTGCGCAGCGCGTCGAGCAGCTCGAGGTAGCCCGAATAACCGGACTCGTAGCGTGCGCGTGCGAGCCGCGTGCTGTTGCGCGCCGCGTCGAGCCGCGCCTGCAGGTCGCCTTCGGCCGCCGCGCTGCGCTCGTTGTTGGTCAGCGCGTCGCCGACTTCGCGGAAGGCCGTCTCGATCGACTTCTGGTAGCCGGCCAGCGCCTGCCGCTGCCGCGCCTCGGCCTGCTCGGCGCGCGCCTGCAAGCGTCCGGCGTCGAAGATCGGTAGCGCGAGCCCGAAGCCCAGCGACCAGATCCGCGCGCCGCTGCGCAGCAGGTCGGAGAGCTCGGCGCTCTGCCCGCCGAACGAGCCGGTCAGCGAGATCGTCGGCAGCATCGCCGCGCGCGCGACGCCGATGCGCGCATTGGCAGCCTGCAGTGCCGCCTCGGCCTGGCGGATGTCGGGGCGACGGTCGAGCAGCGTCGACGGCAGGCCGGCCGGCGGCAACGGCGGCACCGGCATCGCGCGCAGGTCGCCCGCGGGCACGCGCAGGCCGGGTTGGCCCGTGAGCGCGCCGAGTTGTCGCTCGACCGCGGCACGCTGGCGCTGCAACTCGATCAGCTGCAGCGCCGCTTCGGCCCGCGCCGCCTCGGCCTGGTTGACGTCGAGGTCCGACACGACGCCGCCGCGCGCCCGGGCGCGCACCACTTCGAGGCTCTCGGTGCGAGTCTGCACGCTCTCGCGGGTGACCGCGATCTGGGCGTCGAGCGAGCGCAGCGCGAACCACGACTGCGCGGTCGTTCCGGCCAGGCTCAGCGCGACGACGTCGCGGGCGTAGCGGCTCGCCGCCAGCTGCGCGTCGACCGCCTCGGCGCCGCGCCGCAGCTTGCCCCACAGATCGAGTTCGAACGCGGTGGACAGCGCGATGCGCTGGTCGGATCGCGCCAGCGGCACGCTCGGCGGCACCGGCGTCGCCCCCAGCGACGTGATCCGCGAGCGCGTGCTGGACGCGCCGAGGTCGACTTGCGGCACGAGCACCGCGTACGCCTCGCGCAGCGCCGCCTCGGCCTCCTCGACCTGCGCGATCGCGAGGCGCACGTCGGGATTGCGCGCCAGTGCAGCGTCGACCAGCGCGTCGAGCGCCGGGTCGCGATACAGCGTCCACCAGTCCACGGGCAGCGCGGCGCCGGGCGCGCCCGCCACGGCAGCGTCCGACGGCATCACGTCGACGAAGCGCTCCGGCAGCGCCTGCTCCGGGCGCCGGTAGTCGGGCCCGACCACCGTGCAGCCCGCGAGCGCGAGCGCGGCGAGGCAGGCTGCGGCAGCGCGACGCCACCGCGCCGAAGCGTCGGGCAGGCCCGTCGCGCGAGCGCCCGACGGGCGCACCGTTGCTGCAGTCGCGGCGCTCATCGGGCGTCTCCCCCGGCCTCGCCGGCGGTCGGCGCGTCGCGCTCGCGACGGCGCCGGGCAGTCACCGTGAAGAACAGCGGCACGAAGATCGTCGCGACGAAGGTGGCCACGATCATGCCGCCGAACACGCCGGTGCCCATCGAGCGGCGCGCGGCAGCGCCGGCTCCCGAAGCCAGCACCAGGGGCACCACCCCGAGCACGAACGCCAACGACGTCATCACGATCGGGCGGAACCGCAGGCGCGCGGCCTGCAGCGCCGATTCGATCGGTGTCTTGCCGGCGAGGAACGCCTGCTGCGCGAACTCGACGATCAGGATCGCGTTCTTCGCCGCCAGCCCGATCAGCACGACCAGCCCGATCTGGAAGTAGATGTCGTTTTCGAGCCCGCGCAGGAACACGAACCCGAGTGCCCCGGTGATCGCGAACGGCACCGCGAGCAGCACCGCCACCGGCAGGCCCCAGCGCTCGTAGAGCGCGGCGAGGATCAGGTAGACCATCACGATCGCAAAGCCGAATGCGAAGACCGACGCGCTGCCGGCGCGCTTCTCCTGGAACGCCTGGCCCGTCCAGGCGATCTGGTAGCCCGCCGGCAACGTGCGCGCGGCAACCTCCTCGACCGCCCGGATCGCGTCACCGGAGCTCACTCCCGGCTTGCCGGCGCCGAGCACTTTCGCCGCGACGAAGCCATTGAATCGTTCGAGCTGCTCCGGCCCGACCACGCTTCGCGTCGTGATCAGCGCCTTGAGCGGAATCATCTCGCCGCTGGCGGTCGAGCGAACGAACACGTTGCCCAGGTCGTCGGGCTTGGCGCGGTAAGGCGCATCCGCCTGAAGCTGAACCCGGTAGGTGCGGCCGAACTTGTTGAAGTCGTTCACGTACAGCGTGCCCATCGTGCTCTGAAGCGTGTCGAACACGTCCTGCACCGGCACGCCGAGCGACAGCGCCTTCTCGCGGTCGACCTCGACCTGCAGCTGCGGCACCGTCGGCCGGAAGAACGTGTTGATGCCCTGCAGCCTGCGGTCCGCCGACAGTTCGGCGATGAACGCCTGCACCACTTGCTGCAGGCGCATCGGGTCCGGGTCCGCGCGCCCCTGCACGTAGACCTCGAAGCCGCCAGCGGTCCCCAGGCCGCGGATCGCCGGCGGATTGAACGCCAGCGCCATGCCGTCGGTCAGTGCCATGCCGCGCATGAAGATCTCGCCGGCGACCTGCGGCGCGCTTTGCGTGCGCTGCGACCAGTCCTTCAGCGGCACGAAGATCGTCGCAGCGTTGGTCTTGTTGCCGCCGCCGATCAGGTCGAAGCCATTGACGACGAACATGTGCTCGATCGCGGGATGGTCGGCGAACATCTGCTGCAGCTTCGCGCCCGACTTGCCGGTGCGCTCCAGCGTCGCTCCATCGGGCAGGATCACCGCGCCGATCACGTAGCCCTGGTCTTCGGGCGGCACGAAGCTGCCCGGAATGCGGGTAAACAGCAGCGCGAGCAGCCCGAGCATGCCCAGGAACGCCAGCAGCGACAGCAGCCGCCGGCGCAGCGCCAGGTTCACCGAGCCGAGGAACACCCGGGTAACCGCGTTGAACCCGACGTTGAACGGGTGGAACAGCTTCGACTCGTGGTCGCCGGCCTTGAGCATCAGTGCGCACAGCGCCGGCGTGAGCGTGAGCGCCACGAACCCCGACAGCACCACCGCGATCGCGACGGTCACCGCGAACTGCTTGTAGAGCTGGCCTGCAATGCCGCCGAGGAAGGCGACCGGCACGAACACGGCGCACAGCACCAGCACGATCGCGACGATCGCGCCCGAGACCTCGCGCATCGCCTCGACCGCCGCATCGTAGGCCGACATCTTCTGCTCGCGCATCAGACGCTCGACGTTCTCGAGCACGACGATCGCGTCGTCGACGACGATGCCGATCGCCAGCACCATCGCGAACAGCGTCAGCGTGTTGATCGAGAAGCCGAACAGCCACAGCCCCGCGAAGGTGCCGATCAGCGACACCGGCACCGCGATCATCGGGATGAAGGTGGCGCGCGCGGTCTGCAGGAAGATGAACACCACCAGGATGACGAGCACGGCCGCTTCGAGGATCGTTTTCGTGACCTCGTGGATCGAGGACTGCACGAAGCGGGTGGTGTCGAACGGGATGATGAAGTCGAGCCCCTCCGGGAAGTTCTTCTTCAGCTCGGCCATCTTCGCCTTGACCGAGCGCGCGACGTCCAGCGCGTTGGCGCCCGACTGCAGGAACACTGCGGTGCCGATCGTCGGCTTGCCGTCGAGCGTGTTGAACGCGTCGTAGTTGAGCGCGCCCAACTCGATGCGCGCCACGTCCTTCAGGCGCAACACGCCCGAGGGACCCCCCGCGCGTACCACGATCTCGCCGAACTGCTCCGGCTCGACCAGCCTGCCCTGAGCGGTCACCGTGTAGACCAGGCTCTGCCCCGGCAATGCCGGCTCGGCGCCGATCTTGCCCGCCGCGTACTGTGCGTTCTGCGCGCGCACGGCCGCCGCGATCTCGGAGGCGGTGACACCGAGCTGCGCCATCCGGTCGGGCTTGAGCCAGATGCGCATCGAGTAGTCGCGAGCGCCGAAGATCGTCACGTCGGCGACGCCCGGGAGGCGCTTGAGCTCGTCGACCACGTTCAGCGACGAATAGTTCGACAGGTACAGCGTGTCGAAGCGCCCGTCGGGCGAACTGAGCGCGACCACCAGCAGGATGTCGTTCGATCGCTTCTGGACGGTCACGCCGTTGCGGCGCACCTCGTCGGGCAGTCGCGGCAGCGCGAGCTGCACGCGGTTGTTCATGTTGAACGTGGCCTGGTCGACGTTGGTGCCGACCTCGAAGGTGGCGGTGATCGTCACTGTGCCGTTCGACGACGAGCTCGAGTTGAAGTAGAGCAACCCCTCGACGCCGGAGAGCTGCTCCTCGATCGGCGCGGCCACCGTCTTCGCCAGCGTCTCGGCGCTCGCGCCCGGATAGCTGGTCGTGATCGTCACCGTCGGCGGCGCGATCTCGGGGTATTGCGCGACCGGCAGCACCTGCGAAGCCACCAACCCCGCGAGCACGATCACGATCGACAGGACGGCAGCGAAGATCGGGCGATCGATGAAGAAGCGCGACATTCGGGCCCCGCGACTCAGCGTGCGCCGCCGGCGGCGGGCCGGGACGCAGGGGCGGAAGCGGCCGGCGCCTGTCCGGCCGCCGCTGCGCCGCCCGGTGCGCCGCCCGGTGCGCCGCCCGCTGCGCCAGCCGGCGCGTCGCCCGGCGCCTTCGGCTGCACCGTCGCGCCGGGACGCAGCCGCAACAGGTTGTCGACCGCGACGCGCTCGCCCGGCTGCAGGCCCTTGCTCACGACCCAGTCGCGGCCCACCCAGCCGCCGGTCTCGACCGGTCGCGGCGCGACCTGGTTCGACGCGTCGACGACCCAGACGAAGCGCCCGCGATCGGTCTGCTGCACGGCCGATTGCGGAACGACGAACGCCTCGCGCTCGCCGATCTCGACGCGCGCCTTCACGTACTGGCCCGGCAGCAGCGCGAGCGACGGATTGGCGAACTCGGCGCGCAACTGCACGGTGCCGAGCCTCGGATCGACGGTCGAGCCGGTGAAGTTCAGGCGCCCGGTCCGGTCATAGGTGCTGCCGTCGGGCAGCGTCAGGCTGACCCTGGCAGCTCGCTCGTCGACCCCGCGCAGCTGGCCGTACTCGGACTCCGACAGCGAGAAGCGCACCCAGATGGGGTCGGTGCGCGTCAGCGTGGTGAGCAGGCTGCTGTCCGCGCCCGGCGTCACGAGGCTGCCTTCGGAGCGCAGCGCCCGGCCCGCGATGCCCGAGATCGGCGCGTCCACCGCCGTGTAGGACAGGTTCAGCTGCGCTTCGCGCACGCGCGCCTGCGCCGCGAGCAGCGACGCCTGGGTCTGCTGCCGCGACGACTGCGCGTCGTCGTACTCGCGCTGGCTGATCGCTCGATCGCCCAGAAGCTTCTGCAGCCGCGTGGCCTCGATCTGCGCGCGCTCGGCGCGGGCCTGCGCCTCGGCCAGCGCGGCGCGCGCCTGCGACAGCGCGATCTCGAACGGCGCGCGCTCGATCCGGTACATCGGCGCGCCCGCCCTGATCGGCTCGCCCTCGCGGAACACCTGCTTCTCCAGGATACCGCTGACCCGCGCGCGCACTTCCACCTCGCGCGATCCCTCGGTGCGCGCAACGGCCTCGAGCAGGACCGGCACCTTGCGTGGCTGCATCTCGAGCACGGTGACCGGCGTGGGCGGCGGCGCGCCGGCGCCGGGCCCCTGGGCCGGACCCTGTGCGCCGCGGTCGCATCCGGCAACGAGCAGTGCGGCGGCCACGAGCGACGACGCGAGCAGGGGCAGGCGCATGGGAGACGGGATGTCGGTCATGGGCATGGACGGCGGCGGCTGGTTGGACAGGAAAGCGGAAAGTATATACATTCTCGTATGTATGTAAATACGAAACGATGGCACGTCGCACGAAGGAAGAGTCCGCCCAGACGCGCGCCCGCCTGATCGAGGCCGCGCGCTCGCAGTTCGAGCGGCACGGCTACGCGAACACCACGCTCGAGCAGATCGCGCGCGCGGCGGGCCTCACGCGCGGGGCCGTCTACTTCCACTTCGCCGACAAGGCGGCGCTCTTTCGCGCGATGCGCGACCAGGTCGAGTTGCCGCTGATCGACCGCATCGGCCCCGGGCTGCTGTCCGAGCACGACGGCGACCCGCTCGCCGCGATCGAGCGCTACATGCTGGCGGTCATCGCCACGATCGGCGGCTGCGAGACGACGCGCCGCACGTTCGAGATCCTGTCGTTCGGCTGCGAGTACGTCGACGGCCTCGCGCCCGAGCTCGAGCGGCAGCGGCACCGCCACGCCGAGTTGCGCGACCAGCTTCGCGACGCGTACCGGCGCGCCCGCGCGCAGGGGCTGCTGCGCGCCGGCCTCGACCCCGACCTGGCGGCGCTGGAGACGACGGTGTTCCTGTCGGGCCTGGTGCGCGTCTGGCTGCTCGATCGCGGCCAGCGATTGATCGGCCCCGATCCCGGTCCGCTGGTACGCGCGCACGTGGCGTCGCGGCGCCGCTGAGCGCGCACGCACGCCGCGCACGCTCAGAACTTCGGCTTCTCGGCCGCCGCCTCGTAGCGCGCGAGGCCCGACACGATCTCCTGCGTCGCCTCGGCGACGTCGCCCCAGCCCAGCACCTTGACCCACTTGCCCGGCTCGAGATCCTTGTAGTGCTCGAAGAAGTGCTGGACCGTCGCCAGCCGCTCGGGCGCGATGTCGGTCGCCTTTTTCCAGTGCTTGTAGATCGGCAGGATGCGGTCGATCGGCACCGCCAGCAGCTTCGCGTCGCCGCCCGCCTCGTCTTCCATCTTCAGCATGCCCAGCGCGCGGCACGGCACGACTGCGCCGACGGCGACCGGAAACGGCGTGATGACCAGCACGTCGACCGGGTCGCCGTCGCCGGCGATCGTGTGCGGGACGTAGCCGTAGTTGCACGGGTAGTGCATCGCGGTCGTCATGAACCGGTCGACGAACAGTGCGCCGGTCTCCTTGTCGACCTCGTACTTGATGGGATCGGCATTCATCGGGATTTCGATGATGACGTTGAACTCGCCCGGCAGGCGGCTGCCGGGACCGACACGGTCGAGGTTCATGGCGGGTGCACAGGCGGGGCGCGGCCGCGTTGCCGCGAGACGCGCAAGTTTATCGGACTTCGCGAACCGGCGCGGCGCCGGCAACGCAGCGCGGATAATGTCGGCCTGTGCCCGGCCGCCGAGCGAGGCGCGCCACCGCCCACGACCCGAAGAGGTGCCGCATGCTCGAGGTTTCCGATCGCTACGCGCTGTTCATCGACAACGAGCCGGTCGCGCCATCCTCCGGCGAGAGCCTGCCGGTGATCGACCCGTCCGACGGGCGCGCATACGCGCAGATCGCCCGTGGCGCGGCCGCCGACGTCGACCGTGCGGTGCGCGCCGCGCGCAAGGCCTACGACGGCACCGGCACCGAACCGGCCACGGGGCCCTGGGGAGGTACCGACGCGGCCGAGCGCGGCCGGTTGCTGCGCCGCTGGGCCGACCTGGTCGAGTCGCACCGCGACGCACTGGCCGCGATCGAATCGCGCGACACCGGCAAGCCGCTCAGCCAGGCGCGCGCCGATGCGCAGGCGTTGGCGCGCTATTTCGAGTTCTACGCCGGGGCGGCCGACAAGCTGCACGGCCAGACGATCCCGTACCGGCACGGCTACACGGTGCTCACGCTGCGCGAGCCGCACGGCGTCACGGGCCACATCATCCCGTGGAACTACCCGATGCAGATCTTCGGCCGCTCGGTCGGGGCGGCGCTCGCCGCCGGCAACGCCTGCGTCGTCAAGCCGGCCGAAGACGCGTGCCTGTCGCTGCTGCGCGTCGCGCAACTCGGCGCCGAGGCGGGCCTGCCGCCCGGCGCGCTGAACATCGTGACCGGGCTGGGAGCCGAGGCCGGGCAGGCGCTCGCCGAACATCGCGGGATCGATCACGTCTCGTTCACCGGCTCGCCCGACACCGGCCGGCGCGTCGCGCAGGCCGCGGCCGCGCACCACTGCCCTGTCACGCTCGAGCTGGGCGGCAAGTCGCCGCAGCTGGTCTTCGCCGATGCCGACATCGACGCGGCGCTGCCGGTGCTGGTCAACGCGATCGTGCAGAACGCCGGCCAGACCTGCTCGGCGGGCAGCCGCGTGCTGATCGAGTCGTCGATCTACCACCAGGTGGTGGGCATGCTGGCCGACCGTTTCAACGCGCTGCGCGCCGGCCCGGCGCACGACGACCTCGACCTCGGGCCGCTGGTGTCGCGCCGGCAGCAGCAGCGCGTCTGGGATTTCCTCTCGGAGGCGCAGACCAGCGGCCTCGACTTTGCGGCGCAGGGGGTCGTCGTCGACGACGCGCCGCCCGACGGCTTCTACCAGGCGCCCGTGCTGCTCGCCGACGTTCCGCCGGCGCACCGCCTCGCCCAGGAGGAGATCTTCGGCCCGGTGCTGGCGGCCACGCGCTTCGACGACGAGGCGCAAGCGGTGGCCATCGCCAACGGCACGCCGTACGGCCTCGTGGCGGGGCTCTGGACACGCGACGGCGCGCGCCAGCTGCGCGTGGCGCGCCAGCTTCGCGCGGGACAGGTGTTCGTGAACAACTACGGCGCGGGCGGCGGCGTAGAGCTGCCGTTCGGCGGCGTGGGCCGAAGCGGCTACGGCCGCGAGAAGGGCTTCGAGGCGCTGTACGCGTTCACGACGTTGAAGACCATCGCGCTGCGCCACGGATAGGTGCGCGCCGCGCCGGCGCAGCGCCCTCAGGTCGCGTCGGGCACGACGGTCGCAGCCGGCGCAAGCGCCGTCGCCTCGGGGCCGGCGAGCGCGGCCAGGCGGTAGTGCTGGTGAGCCTCGCCGGCACGCCCGAGCCGCTCGTAGAGCTGAGCCAGCAACAGGTGTGTCTCCCGATCGGGCGCCATGCCCGCGGCCAGCACCAGGAACTCTTCGGCCTTGCCCCACAGCCCCTGCGCCGCGCACAGGCGGCCAAGCGCCCTGAGCAGCACCGGATCGTCGCCGTAGCGCCCGCGCCAGGCCTCGGCCCTGCGCAGCCGCTCGCGCGCCGGGACCGCCTCGAGCTGCGCGTAGAGCGACACCAGCGGCACGACGAGACGCAATTCGAGCGCCTGCTCGACGATGCGTGCGGCCTGCTCCGGTCGCCCTGCCGCAGCGAAGGCCTGCGCGGCAGCCTCGATGATCTCGTCGACGTCGCGGTCGGCGGGCGCGAGCGACGCATACAGCTGCTGCACCGCGCCCGGATCGTCGCGACGCGCGGCGAACAGCGCCCGGTAGGCACGAATCTTCAGCCCGCGGACTGCCGCGGGATGCAGCGCGCTGCGCTTCTCGATCTGCCGCAGCGCGTGGATCGCCGCCTGCCAGTCGCCCGACTGCTCGTACGCGCGCAGGGCGATGCGCAGTGCGTGAATGTGGCGCGGACCAGCGGCCTGCAGCGTCTCGATCGCCGCGATCGCGTCGCCCGCGCGGTGATCCTCGACGGCGAGTTCCGCCGCCGTCATGAGCTGCGCGTTCGCGGCGCCGGGTTCTTCGCGCGCCGAGTCGAGCCAGCGGTCGCGGCGCTCGCTCTCGCGCATCCGGTGCGCGGCGCGGGCGGCCACCAGCGACGCAGCGCCGGCCAGCGAGCGATCGCCGAGCGCCGACTGCGCGAGCCGCTCGGCCCGCCCGAAGCGCCCTTCGAAGAGCGCGAGCAGGCTGTCGCGCAGCCCGGCCAGCGCGGTCTCGCGGCGCCGCCGCTCGCGATACTCGCGCACTCGCGCAGGCAGGTTCAGCGCGTTCGACAGCGCGACGAGCAGCAGATGGACGATCACGAAGGCGACCACCAGCATCAGCACCGCGAAGTTCACCGACACGTCGACGCGGTACGGCGGCCAGAGGACGGCCACGTTGCCATGATTGAAGCGCATCAGCATCGCCAGCCCGACGGCGGCCGACACGATCAGCATGCTCCAGATGACGCGCCGCATCTTCGTCGCCCCCGGCGCCGCGCTAGCGTCCGGCCTCGCGCGCGGCGCGCGCGGCGCGCACCGCAGCGAGGCTCTCGGCGAGCGTCGGCGGCTCGAGCGCGATGCGCGCGCCGAGCAGCTGGCGCAGTTGCGCCGTCGCACTGCTCACGCCGCGGTTGTCGGGATCGTAGTAGCTTCGCAGCCAACCGACCGCCCGCTCGACGTCGCTGCGGAACAGCGACTCGTTGCGCGAGAGCAGCGCGAGCCGCGCATTGAGCAGCAGCAGGCGCAGGTTCTGGCGGAGGAAGTAGGCCTGCTCGGGTGCGACCAGCGCCGCGTCGGGCGTATCGACCCGCCGCACGCGGAAGAGTTGCTGCAACTCGTCGCGCAGCGCGCTCAGCCCGGCGGCGGCCGCGTCGGTCGCCCGGCTCGTGGCCTCGCCGACCGATGCGGGACGGCGCACGTCGGCATCGGACGAACCGCCGCGCGCCGCGGAGCGCCCCGCCGGTCCCGCTTCGGGCGCCTGTGCGCCCGGCATGCGCACCGAAGCGATCAGCGGGTACTGGTCGATGGAGGCGAGCAGCCCGTCGAGTCGCATCGCGAGCGACACGATGTCGGCCGCCGGATAGGCCTTCAGGCGATCGATGTCCCGCTGCAGGGCGCGCCGCACAGCCCCCAGCGACGGGTCGTCCTGCCGGCGCAACCGAGCCTCGATCTCCTGCAGCGCGCCGAGCGCCGCCTGCGGGTTGCTGCCGAGCGCGAGTTGCTGGCTCGCGAGCGCGAGCGCAGACTCGATCTCGGCGAGCAGCACGTCGGTCGAGTCGTTGGCGAGGCTCCGATACAGCTTCTCGAGCTGCGCCTGCAGGCCGGCGGTCTCGAGGACCTTGCTCTCGAGCACCGCGGTTCGGCTGAGCGCGTCGCGCAGTTGCGCCTGTGCATGGCCGAGCGAGGCCTCGAGCTGCGCGATGCGCTGGTCGCCGGCCTGCAGCCGGCGCGTGGCCTCGGACTCGAGCAGCCCCAGGCGCGAGCCGGTCCAGAGTGCCGACGCGATGGCGAGCGCCAGCGCCGCCCATGCGACCCAGCCGCCCCATCCCGCGGCGCGTGCCAGCGCGGGACGATGCGTCGGTTCGGGAAGCGGCGCGGCGGAGCGCGGCGCTCCTTCGGGTACGACCTTGTCCGGCTCAGACACAGTGGCTGCTCGGGGAATCCGGGGGCAATTCTAGCGCGGCCGCGAGGGCCCGATCGCCGGGCTCGATCGCCCGCACGTCGATCCACCCGCGCGCCCGCAGTGCGTCGGCAATGCGCGCGTGGATCGCCAGCGCCAGCGACGCGTGCGCGCGTCCGGCCAGCGACGCGCGCTCGAGCGTGCCCTCGAGCCGGTCCACGGCCTCGCGCTGCGTGAAGACGAACACCGGCGCCGGACCGCGCTCGAGCAGCGCCCGCAGCGCGGCCAGTGTCGCGGCGGAAGGCTCCAGCGGTTCACGGCGGTAGACCTCGCAGGTCTCGACCCGTGCGCCGGCGGCGCGCAGCCTTTCGATCCAGCCCTCGCTGCCGCCCTCGCCGCGCAGGACCAGGATGCGCAGGCCCTGCGGTGCGCACAACGGCGGCGTGTCGACCAGTGCGTCGGCGTCGAACGTCGGTCCCGCCGGACGCAGCACCCGGTCGGGGTCGACCGCCATCCCGCTGTCGGCGATCGCCTGCAGGCTGCCCGGGCCGACCACCGCGACGCCGGTCGCCGCAGGCCATCGCCCGGCCGCCATCCGCGCGGCAGCGGCGACCGCCGCGGGGCTGACCAGCACCACCCAGTCGAACTGCGCCAGGCGCGCGGCGACGCCGACGACGCGCGGGTCGGCGGCCAGTTCGACGATGCGAGACAGCGGCACGGCCAGCGGCTCGTGGCCGAGCGCGCGCAGCCGTTGCTCGACGCCGCGCACCCGCGGCCAGGGCTGCGTCAGGACGACCCGAGCCATCGGGCGGCGCCCTGCTCGCGCAGCGAGCGCGCCGCGTCCTCGCCGATCCGCCCCGCCGCCTCGCGGTCGGCCCCGGCGCATTCGGCCACCGCCTCGACCATTGCCGAGCCGTCTTCAGCGGCCACGCGCGAGACCAGCTTCAGGCCGCCCTGCGGCGTCGTGACGCACCAGGCGGCCAGCGGAACCCGGCAGCTGCCGCCGAGCAACCGCGAAACGGTGCGCTCGGCGTGGACCTCGACTGCGGTACGCGCGTCGTCGAGCGGGGCGAGCCACGCGCGCAGGTCGTCGCGCGTGGCGAGCGTCTCGATGCCCAGCGCTCCCTGCCCCGCCGCCGGCAGGCACAGCGACGGCGGCACGATCGCGCGGATCCGCTCGGCCAGCCCCAGCCGCTTGAGCCCGGCCGCGGCAAGCACGATCGCGTCGTAGCGCCCCTCGTCGAGCCGCGCCAGGCGGGTGTTGACGTTGCCGCGCAGCGGCAGCACGTCGAGCTTGGGGAAGGCGCGCCGGATCTGCGCCGCGCGGCGCAGGCTCGACGTGCCCACGCGCGCCCCGTCGGGCAGCGACTCGAGCGACGCGTGCTTCGCCGACACGAACGCGTCGCGCGGATCCTCGCGTGCCATGATCGCCGCCAACGCAAACGGCTCGGACACCTCCATCGGGACATCCTTGAGCGAGTGCACCGCCAGGTCGGCGCGCCGCTCCAGCAGCGCGACCTCGAGCTCCTTGATGAACAGGCCCTTGCCGCCGATCTCGTTGAGCGCGCGATCGAGCACGCGGTCGCCCTCGGTGGTCATGCCGAGGATCTCGACCTCGCACCGCGGATAGAGCTCGCGCAGGCGCGCCTGCACGTGCTCGGCCTGCCACATCGCCAAGCGGCTCTGTCGCGACGCGATGACGAGCCGCGCGGGCGCCTCGACGCCGCCCACGTTCAGCTGACCAGGTTCTTGACCGTCGACCACTGCCGCCGGCTCACCGGGAGCCGCTCGTTGACGTCGCGCAGCACCACCTGCCAGTACGGATCGCCGCCGTCGGCCTCGCCCTGCGGCATCACCCGCTCGAAGCCGGCGATCGACGGGCGCGCCACCAGCGCGTTGCGGTGGATGCGCACGAAGCGGTCGCTGAACTCCTCTTCGAGCGACGTGAGCGACTCCTCGATCAGGAACTCGCGCTCCTTGGTGCGCACGGTGATGTACTTCAGCTCGGCCTTCAGGTAGACCACCTGCTCGAGCGGCACCAGGATGACGCGGCCGCGCTCGTGCACCGACAGGTGGCGGCGCCGCGTGTTGGTCGCGCGCGCGAGCTGGTCGATCGCCTGGGCGTGCTCCTGGGGCATCCGCGTGAGCGCGCGCTGCAGCGCCTGCTTCAGGCGCTCGGCGCGCACCGGCTTGAGCAGGTAGTCGATCGCCCTCACCTCGAACGCGTCGACCGCGAACTCGTCGAACGCGGTGACGAAGATGATCAGCGGCATCGGCCGTGGCGTGTCGCCCGACTGCGCGCGCGCGGAGATGTGGCGGGCCAGCTCGATGCCGGTCATGCCGGGCATCTGGATGTCGAGCAGCACGATCTGCGGCTGCGCGACCTCGATTTGCGACAGCGCCTCGGGCGCATTCGGCGCCTCGCCGACGATGCGGTGAGGAAACTCCGGGGCGAGATCGGCCAGCAGCTCGCGAAGGCGCGAGCGCGCGACCGGTTCGTCGTCAACGATCAGGATCGAAGGGGCGTCTGGCATTTCGGCGTCTTCTCTCTTTGCGGTAGGGAAACTGGACGATCACGCGGAACTGCCCGTCCGCGCTCGAGGTCTCGAGCTGGCCTTCGACGTCGAAGGTGAGGTCGAGGCGCTCGCGCACGTTCGACAATGCCATGTGATTGCCAGGGCGGGTGGGCGGCGCATCGGGCAGCGGATTGGCGATCTCGACGCGCACTCGATCGCCGGACTTGACGATGCTCACGCGGATCTCGCCGGGCGCCTGGTTGGGCTCGATGCCGTGGTGGACGGCGTTCTCGACCAGCGGCTGCAGCAGCAGCGAAGGCAGCAGCGCGTCGCCGGGCATCCCGTCGAGCTCCCAGCGCACGCCGAGCCGGTCGGCCAGGCGCAACTTCTCGATCGTGAGGTACTCCTTGCACAGCAGCACCTCGTCGTCGAGCGGCACCAGTTCGCGGCTGTCCTTCATGAACACGCGGAACAGGTCGGCCAGGTTCTCGAGCGTGCGCTCGGCCTTGCGCGGGTCGCTGCGCATCAGGCCGAGCACGGTGTTCAGGCTGTTGAACAGGAAGTGCGGACGGATGCGCGCCTGCAGCGCCTGCAGCCGCCCCTCGGCCTGCGACGGCTGCAGCGAGAGCTGGCGCAGGCGAAGGTACTCGATCAGCGCCCAGGCGACGCCGGCCGCGAGCAGCACGCGCGGCATCAGCCAGGTGGCGAAGACGGCCATGCCCGGCGCCGGCGGCTGGGCGCTGGCCACCGCGACGACGACGGTGAACGCCGACGGCACGCCGAGCCCGACGACCCACTGCGCCCAGCGCGGCGCGCCGTTGACCGAACGCCGCAACGGGCACAGCGTGAGCAGCGAGGCGGCCGCGACGGCGTCGACCCGCAGCGCCGTCTCGAGCATCGGCCAGTAGTCGACGCCGGCCGCCGGCAGCAGCCAGCCCAGCAGCACCACGCCGAGGTTGAGCGGCAGCAGGACGCGCACCATGGTGCCGAGATTGCAGCAGTCGGGCAGGACCGGGAGGTCTGCGCCGTCGGTGAGGCGTCGCCGCGGCGGTCCGGACGCCTGCGCGGACGCGCCTGCGGACATCCCCTCGGCCGAGACGACCGACCCCGGATCGCTCATCGATGGTTCCCTTGCTGCGCCGGATCGTCTGCCCCGGCCGATGCCGTCGGGGCGATCCGTATAATTCGGCTCTCGAGGTCCTTCCTCTGCCGCGGACGATTATGACAGATCAGCTTGCCAAGAAATCCGAAGCGTGGTCTGCCCGCTTCTCGGAGCCCGTCAGCGAGTTGGTCAAACGCTACACGGCTTCCGTCTCGTTCGACCACCGGCTCGCCCGGGCCGACATCGAGGGGTCGCTCGCGCACGCCGCGATGCTGCATGCCGCCGGCCTGATCGGCGACGACGATCACGCGGCGATCAGCCAGGGAATGGCAACGATCCTCGCCGAGATCGAGCGCGGGCAGTTCGCCTGGTCGGTCGACCTCGAAGACGTGCACCTGAACATCGAGAAACGGCTGACCGAGCTGGCCGGCGACGCCGGCAAGCGCCTGCACACCGCGCGTTCGCGCAACGACCAGGTCGCCACCGACATCCGCCTATGGCTGCGCGGCACGATCGACGAGCTGCGCGCGCAGCTCGCGGTCTTCCAGCGCGCGCTGGTCGACCTGGCCGAGGGCCACGCCGACACGATCATGCCTGGCTTCACGCACCTGCAGGTCGCGCAGCCGGTGACGTTCGGCCACCACCTGCTGGCCTACGTCGAGATGTTCGCACGCGACGCCGATCGGCTCGCCGACTGCCGGCGCCGCGTCAACCGACTCCCGCTGGGCGCTGCGGCGCTTGCGGGCACCTCGTACCCGATCGACCGCGAGCGCGTTGCGCGCACGCTCGGCTTCGACGGCGTCTGCGAGAACTCGCTCGACGCGGTCTCCGATCGCGACTTCGCGATCGAGTTCTGCGCGGCGGCGAGCCTCGCCATGGTCCACGTGTCGCGCCTGTCCGAGGAGCTCATCCTCTGGATGTCGCCGCGAGTGGGCTTCATCGACCTCGCCGACCGCTTCTGTACCGGCTCGTCGATCATGCCGCAGAAGAAGAACCCCGACGTCCCCGAGCTCGCGCGCGGCAAGTCTGGCCGTGTCTTCGGCCACCTGGTGGCACTGCTCACGCTGATGAAGGGGCAGCCGCTCGCGTACAACAAGGACAACCAGGAAGACAAGGAGCCGCTGTTCGACACGGCCGACACGCTGCTCGAGACGCTGCGGATCTTCACCGACCTGGTGGGCGGCATCCAGGTGCGCCCGGCGCGGATGCGCCAGGCGGCCGCCGAGGGGTTCTCCACCGCCACCGATCTCGCCGACTACCTCGTCCGCAAGGGACTGGCATTTCGCGATGCGCACGAGGCGGTCGCGCGCGCCGTGCGCACCGCCGCGGAGCGTGGCGTCGACCTCGCCGAGCTCGGCCTGGACGAGCTGCGCGAGTTCAGCCCGCTCATCGACGCCGACGTCGGCGCGGTGCTCACGCCGGAAGGCTCGGTCGCCTCGCGCGATCACGTCGGCGGCACGGCTCCGAGGCAGGTGCGCGCCGCGATCGCGCGGCACCGGCTGCGGCTGTCCGGCGAGCCCGGCGGCCCGGGCGAGTCCGGCTAGGACCCCGGGCGGCGCAACGCCGCCCCGCCTCCTAGGCCCGGCTCACGGCGCCGGGGCCGGCCGCGCCTTTCGCACCGCGGCTGCGCACCCACTGCGAGACGAGCGCCGCGGCGAGCAACGCCAGTCCGATCCCGTCGGCCATCGGGTGCGGATACACCAGCAGAAGGCCCGCGGCAATCATCGCCAGCCGCTCCCACAGCAGGCAGCGCACCAGCACCCAGTTCTGCGCGCCGCCGGCCAGTGCGGCGATACCGGCGGTGGCGGTCAGCACGATCCACGTGACCTGCCACCAGGCGACGTCCTTCGGCGCCATCAGCAGCAGCCCCGCGCCGGCCGGCTCGAGCACGAACACGAACGGCAGCAGGAACGCGGGCAGCGTGTACTTCCACGACTGCAGCGTCGTCCTGTACGGGTCGCCGTCGGTGATCGCAGCCGCGGCGAACGGCGACAACGCGGTCGGCGGCGACACCTCGGAGAGCACCGCGTAGTAGAAGATGAACATGTGCGCCGCGTAGTCCGGCACGCCCAGCTTGGTGAGCGCGGGCGCCGCGATCACCGCGCAGATGATGTAGCTCGCGGTGACGGGCACGGCCAGCCCGATGATCCAGACGATCAGCGACGTGTAGATGGCCGTGAGCAGCAGGTTGCCGCCGGCGTACGCGATGACGATCGAGCTGAACTTCAGGCCCAGGCCGGTCTTGCCGACCACGCCGACGATGATGCCGGCGGCCGCACAGGTGGCGGCGACGTTGAGCGCCTGCCGAGAGCCGTCGGCGAGCGCCGCGATCAGCTTCTTCGGCCACATCGCGGTCTCGCGCGCGAAGAAGCTCACCACGAACGCGGTGACCGTCGCCCAGAACACCGACATCAGCGGCGAGAAGCCGTAGACCATGAAGCCGATGATCGCGACCAGCGACAGGAAGTGGAACCAGAAGCGACGCGCCAGTTGTCCCGCGGTGGCGGTCAGGCGCACCTCGGCGGCAGCCGAGTGGAACTTGCGCGCGTCGATCTCGACCATCAGGAACAGCGACAGGTAATACAGGCAGGTCGGGATGACCGCCATCTTCAGCACGTCGAGGTACGAGATCTTCAGGAACTCGGCAATCAGGAACGCCGCCGCGCCCAGCACCGGCGGCGAGATGATCGCGCCCAGTCCGCCGGCCGCCAGCAGGCCGCCCGCCGCGTTGCGGTCGTAGCCGGCCCGCTCGAGCATCGGCCAGGCGACGGTGCCGATCGTGACGGTGGTCGCGACCCCGGACCCCGACGGCCCGCCCAGCAGGAACGACGACAGGACGACGGTGCGCCCTGCCCCCGAGCGCCGCCCGCCCATCAGCGCGAAGCTGAAGTCGAGGAAGAACTTGCCCGCGCCCGAGTGCTGCAGGAACGCACCGAAGATCGTGAACATGATGATCAGCGTCGCTGACACGTCGATCGCGGTGCCGAAGATCCCCTCGAGCGACATGTACATCACGCCGATCATGCTCTCGACGTCGTAGCCGCGATGCGCCCAGTGCCCGGGCAGCCAGGGCCCGAGGAACGCGTAGGCGGCGAAGAGCAACACCACCGCAGGCATGATCCAGCCGGTGGAGCGCCGCGCCGCCTCGAGCACGAGCACCACGAAGACGATGCCGTACACCAGGTCGGCGCGGTCCGGCATCGTGCTGCGGTCCCAGAAGTCGTCGCTGCCCATCAGGATGTGCACGATCGTCGCCACGCCGACCAGCGCGAGCACGACGTCGTACCACATCAGCCGGTTGCGAAGCCGCGGCGTTGCCGGGTAGATGAGGAACACCAGCAGCAGCATGAATCCCACGTGCACCGGCCGCAGCGTCAGCGTCGGCACGATCGAGACCGCGGCGTACAGGTGGAACAGCGACATGATCACCAGCAGCGCGGTGATCAGCGTCTCGAGCGCGCCGCCGAAGCGGCTGACGGCGCCCTCTTCTTCCTCGACGAAGCGCTCGGCGGCGCGCAGCCGCTCGTCGCTGACCGCCCCGGGCCCGCCGGGCGTTTCGTGGCTGGAGGTCATCGATCGCTCCGGTCGGGCGGCGGGGGGCAGGTTGCGCGGCGATCAGTGGGCGAACTTCACTCCGCGCTCCTCGAAGTACTTGCGCGCGCCCGGGTGGAACGGGATGGGCGAGGCGGCTGCCTGTGCGTCGAGCGTGATGTTCTTCGCCTCGCGGTGCACGGCAACGAGTTCGTCCTTCTTCTCGATCAGCGTCTTGACGATCGTGTACGCCTGCTGGTCGCTCATCTTCTTGTCGGCCACCAGCAGGTTCCAGACGTCGAGGTTGCCGACGTCGGCCGTCTGGCCCTTGTAGGTATTGGCCGGGATCGTGCCCTTCACGTACAGCGGGCCCCACTTCTTGTTCATCGCGTCGGCGTACTGCGCGTGGTCGATCAGCTTCAGCGTGATGCCGGGCGTCGTCGCAAGATCGGTGATCGCCGCAGTGGGCAGGCCACCGACCCAGATCAGCGCGTCGATCTTGCGGTCCTTGATCGCGTTGACCCCCTCGGCGACCGACAGGCGTTCGCGCTGCACGTCCTTGTCGATGCCGGCCGCCTCGAGCAGCCGCATCGCCATCACCTCGGTACCGCTGTTGGGTTCGCCGGTGGAGATGCGCTTGCCCTTGAGGTCGGCGAGCGTCTTGATGCCGCTCGCCTCGGTGGTGACGACGTGCATCTTGTTCGGGTAGAGCACCATCAGCGTGCGCGCCTCGACCTTCTTGTCCTTGAACTTGGCGAGGCCGCTGACCGCGTCAAAGGCGGCGTCGGCCATCGTGAAGCCGAAGTCCTGCTTGCCCTGCCCGATCAGCTGCAGGTTGGCGACCGACGCGCCGGTGACTTCGGCCGTCGCTTCCCAGCCCGGCACGTACTTCGACAGGATCGCGGCCATGCCGCCCCCCATCGGGTAATAGACGCCCCCGGTGCCGCCGGTGCCGATCGACAGGCGCGTGCTCTGCGCCGAGGCCAGCGCGGCGACGCCGAGCGCGGCCGCGACCAGGATGCCCTTCACGATGCCCTTCATCATCTTCTCGCTCCTCGAGTCGGTAACCTGCGGATGATACGGCCCGCCCCGCAGCACCGCGCTCAGGGAATCCCCCGAGCCGCGGGAAGGGTCGATCGGTATAATCCGGGCGTCCACAGCCTTCTCCGGTCCGGCGGCCTCCCCTCGCGGCAGCCCGCCAGGACCGACCGAATGTACGCACCCGTGCCGCGATCGCGTCGTCGCGACGCCCTGCCGCCTCGGCGGCCCTGCCCGCTTCCAGCGCGGATCGCCTGATGGAAATCGCGATCCTCCTGGCGCTGATCGTGCTCAACGGCCTGCTCGCGATGGCCGAGATCGCGCTGGTCACCGCCCGCAAGGCGCGCCTGCAAAAGCAGGTCGACGATGGCGACCGGTTGGCCGCAGCCGCGCTCGCGCTCGGCTCGGACCCGAACCGTTTCCTGTCGACGATCCAGATCGGGATCACGTCGATCGGCATCCTGAACGGCATCTTCGGCGAAGCCGCGCTCGCTGCGCCGTTCGCCGAATGGCTCGAGAGCCTGGGCGTTCGCCCGCCCTGGGCGGGCTACGCGGCCACTGCGCTGGTGGTCGTCGTCGTCACCTACGTGTCGATCGTCGTCGGCGAGCTCGTGCCCAAGCGGCTCGGCCAGATCAACCCGGAGGGCATCGCGCGGATGGTCGCGCATCCGATGACGCTGCTGGCCACCGTGTCCAAGCCGTTCGTGCGCCTGCTCTCGGTCTCGACGGAGGTGGTGCTGCGCGCGCTCGGCGCGCGCAGCGACCGCGTGCCGTCGGTCACCGAGGAGGAGATCCACGCGCTGCTCGCCGAGGGCTCGGACGCCGGCGTCATCGAGCAGACCGAGCACGCAATGGTGCGCAACGTGTTCCGCCTCGACGATCGCCAGATCTCGTCGCTGATGATCCCGCGCGCCGACATCGTCTGGCTCGACGTGGCCGACCCGGTGCCGGTCAACCTCGCGAAGGTCGCCGAGACCGCGCACTCGCGGTTCCCGGTCTGTCGCGACGGGATCGACGAGATCCTCGGGTTCATCCACACCAAGCAGCTGCTCGCCCAGTCGCTGCGCGGCGTGCCGATCGACCTCACGCAGGGCCTGCACGAGATGCTGTACGTGCCCGAGACGCTGACCGGCATGGAGCTGCTCGAGAACTTCCGATCGTCGAACACCCAGATCGCGCTGGTGATCGACGAGTACGGCGAGGTGCAGGGCCTGATCACGCTGCAGGACCTGATGGAAGCGATCACCGGCGAGTTCGCCACCGGCGACGAGGCCGACAGCTGGGCGCACCAGCGCGAGGACGGCTCGTGGCTGCTCGACGGCCTGATCCCGATCCCCGAGCTGAAGGACCGCCTCGGGCTGCGCGCGCTGCCCGAGGAAGAGCGCGAGCGCTACCAGGCGCTCAGCGGCATGCTGATGCTGATGCTCGGGCGCATGCCGCAGACCGGCGACACCGTCACCTGGGAGAACTGGCGCTTCGAGGTCGTCGACATGGACGGCAAGCGGGTCGACAAGGTGATGGCCACGCAGATCCCTCTCGCGCCGACGCCCGACGACGGTCCCGCCCAATCCGATCCGTCGTGAAGGAGTCGCGCCGATGATCGACTTCCTGCGCACGCTGCTGCGTCGCATCGCGGCCGTCACCGCACTGCTGTTCGGCGTGCTGCTGGCCGCCCTCTTCGCGGCGCTCACGCTGGCGGCCGCGCTCGCAATCGGCGCGGCGCTCTGGCTCGGCAGTCGCTTCGGCCTGCGCGCCGCACGGCGCGCGCCGCAGGGCCCCGAAGCGCCGCGCGGCAACGACGTGATCGACGTCGAGATGCGCGAGGTCGATCCCGGATCGCCGCCGCAGAGCCCGTCGCCCCCGCCGGCGGACGATCGCCGCCCGCCAACCTGACCCGGTCAGTTGCCGAACACGACCCGCGGCAGCCAGGTCGCCAGCTCGGTGAATTCCATCAGCACGGCCAGCGCGATCACCTGCAACGCAACGAACGGGATGACGCCGCGATAGATCTGCCCGGTCGTCACGGTCGGCGGTGCGACCCCGCGCAGGTAGAACAGGGAGAAGCCGAACGGCGGTGTCATGAAGCTGGTCTGCAGGTTCACGCCGACCATCACGCCGAGCCACAGCGGGTCGACGCCCATGTGCAGCAGGATCGGCGCGGTGATCGGGATCACGATGAAGATGATCTCGAAGGTGTCGAGGATGAAGCCGAGCACGAACATCACGGCCATCACGACGATCAGCGCCCCGATCGCGCCGCCCGGCAGGTTGCCGAGGAACTCGTGCACCAGCGCGTCGCCGCCCATCATCCGGAACACGATCGAGAACACCGCGGCGCCGAGCAGGATCACGAACACCATCGAGGTCACCGTCGCCGTCGCGACCGTGACCTCGCGCAGGATCCCGAAGCTGAAACGGCGCTTGGCCGCGGTGAGCACCATCGCGCCGATCGCGCCGACCGACGCCGATTCGGTAGGGGTCGCGATCCCCGCCATGATCGAGCCCAGCACCGCGATGATCAGCAACAGCGGCGGAAAGAGCGCGGTCAGGACGTCGCGGCCCAGCGTCTTGCGCTCCTCGGCGGTCGCGGGCGTGGCAGGGCAGCTCTTCGGATCGAAGATCGCCTTGCCGATCACGTAGAGCAGGTACAGCCCGATCAGCACCGCGCTGGGCAACACCGCTCCGATGAAGAGGTCGCCTACCGAGACCGGCGACGGCGCGAAGTTGCCCTTGGCCATCTGCACCTGCGCGTTGATCCCGGCGAGCATGTCGCCCATGAAGATCAGGATCGTCGACGGCGGCACGATCTGCCCCAGGGTACCCGATGCGCAGATCACGCCGGTGGCGAGCTTCGGGTCGTAGCCGGCGCGCAGCATCGCCGGAAGGCTGATCAGCCCCATCGTGACCACCGTCGCGCCGACGACGCCGGTCGAGGCCGCCAGCATCGCGCCGACCACCACCACCGACAGGCCCAGGCCGCCGGGCAGGCGCCCGAACACCTTGCCCATCGTCGTGAGCAGCTCCTCGGCGATCTTCGAGCGCTCGAGCATCACCCCCATGAAGATGAACAGCGGCACCGCGACCAGCACCTCGTTGGTCATGAAGCCGACGTAGCGCGACGCGAGCGCGCCGAAATTGGTCGGGTCGAAGGCGCCGAACAGCCAGCCCACCAGCGCGAACACCAGCGAGGTGCCAGCCAGTGAGAACGCCACCGGGAAGCCGAGCAGCAGCGTCCCGATGACACCCAGGAACATCAGGCAAGCGAGGATCTCGCCGATCAGTTGCGTCGCCATGCTTGCCTACTCCGGCCGGTAGCGGAACTGCACCGGCAGCTCGTTCTCGCCGCCGCCGAGCACCAGCAGGCTGCGCGCGAGCATCGCGAGCCCCTGCAGGCCGACCAGCACGACGAACACCATGATGAAGCCCTTGAGGATGAACAGCCCGGGCATGCCGCCCGGATTCTCCGAGGCCTCGCGCAGCGACCACGACTGCTCGACGTAGGGCAGGCCCCAGATCGCGACCACCGTGCAGAACGGCAACAGGAACACCAGCACGCCGACGATGTCGCAGATCGCCTTGGCGCGCAGGCTCGCCGGCCGGTACAGGATGTCGACGCGCACGTGGCCGTCGATCAGCAGCGTGTAGCCGGCGACGGCCATGAACATCGCGCCGTTGAGCCACACGTACAGGTCCTGCATCCAGAGGTGCGTCGTCGCGAAGACGTAGCGCTGCACCACGACGACGAAGCACAGGACGAGCGAAGCGAAGGCCAGCCACGAGAACAACTGGCCGACCCAGGTGTTCAGGCGGCCGACCGCGGTGACGAAGATGGCTAGCGCGCGCATGGTCGGTGTCCGGCTGACAGGCCGGAAGCCGGACCGGTCGCCCGTGCCCGCTGCCGTGTCGCGCCATCACGCGGCGGCGGCGCGGGACATGCCCGCGCCGCGGCAACGGCACCGGGAGAGGCGCCGGGCCTTCGCGGCCCTCCCCCCGCGCCCGATCGGCGAACTGCGATTACTTCAGGTGGAAATACTTCTCGCGTGCCCGCAGGAACGGCGTGTCGGTCCCCTCGGTGCGCTTGCGCAACAGGTTCAGCGCCGACACGAAGCTCTCGGCGGTCTTCTTCGCCAGCGCGTTGTCGCTGCTGCGCACCCCCTCGAGCACCTCGACCGAGGCCTTGGCGCCGGCCTGGAGGATCGCGTCGGGGAACTGCAGCACCTTGACGCCGTGCTTGGACACCAGCGTCTCGAGCGCGCGCGGGTCGTTGGCATAGAAGTCGGACGCGACCTGGTCGTACTCGGCCTGGCACGCGGTGCGGACGATCTCCTGCAGATCCTTCGGCAGCGCCGAGAACTTCGACTTGTTGACGACCGCCTCGGTGGCCAGCCCCGGTTCGATGAAGCTCGGGAAGTAGTAGTTCTTGGCGATCTGGTAGAAGCCCAGCGCGAGGTCGTTGTACGGGCCGACGAACTCGGCCGCGTCGAGCGTGCCGGTCTGCAGTGCCTGGAAGATCTGGCCGGCGGCGAGGTTGGTCACCGAAGCGCCGAGCTTCTGCCAGACCTGGCCCCCCAGGCCCGGTGTGCGGAAGCGCAGGCCCTTGATGTCGTCCAGCCCCTTGAGCTCCTTGCGGAACCAGCCGCCCGCCTGGGTGCCCGTGTCGCCCGACAGGAAGCCCTGCACGCCGAACTGGTCGTAGATCTCGTCCCAGATCTGCTGCCCACCGAGATAGCGCACCCATGCCGCGAGCTCGCGGGAAGTCATGCCGTACGGCACGCCGGTGAAGAACGACAGGCCGGCGTTCTTGTTCTGCCAGTAGTAGGCCGCGCCGTGGCTCATCTCGGCGGTGCCGCCGATGACGGCATCGAGCGCCTGCAGGGGCGGTACCAGCTCGCCCGCCGAGTAGACCTTCACCGTCAGCCGGCCGCCCGACATCGTGTTGATGCGGTTAGCCAGGTTCTCGGCGCCCACGCCCAGACCGGGGAAATTCTTCGGCCACGTGGTGACCATCCGCCATTCGAGCTTGCCCTGCGAGATCGCCGGGGCGGAAAGCGTGGCAGCACCCGCGGCAGCGGTCGCGGTCAGGCCCTTCTTCAGAATCGAACGACGGTCCATCGATGAGCTCCTCTGGGTATGAAGGATCGGGATTCGCAGCAGGCTCGGCTTGGGCCGCTGCGCCGCGTGACGGCACGCGGAATGGTGGCGGATTGTAACCGCCGCCGGCGGCGATCGTAACCCGCCACCGGGCCCGCGGCGCGGACACTAGTGGAAAACGAGTATCAATCCTGTTGGATTCGCGGCGACCGGCGCCGCACGCCCGGAGGTTCGTCGCCGCGGCGACAATCGGCTCGTCCGCTCGCCCCGCATCAGCGCTTGCGCCGCGGCAGCAGGTCCGTGCAGGTTCCCTCGTAGACCTCGGCGGTCATGCCGATCGACTCGCCCAGCGTCGGGTGGGGATGGATGGTGCGGCCGAGATCCGTGGCGTCGGCGCCCATCTCGATCGCCAGCGCAATCTCGCCGATCATGTCGCCGGCGTGCGTGCCGACGATCGCGCCACCCACGATCCGGTGCGAGGCCTCGTCGAACAGCAGCTTGGTGAAGCCCTCGTCGCGGCCATTGGCGATGGCGCGCGCCGACGCCGACCACGGGAATACCGCCTTGCCGATCGCGAGCCCCTGCGCGCGCGCCTCGTCCTCGGTCAGACCCGCCCAGGCGATCTCGGGGTCGGTGTAGGCCACCGACGGGATCACGCGCGCGTCGAAGAAGCTCTTCTCGCCGGCGGCCGCCTCGGCCGCGACGTGCCCCTGGTGCACTGCCTTGTGCGCCAGCATCGGCTGGCCGACGATGTCGCCGATCGCGAACAGGTGCGGCACGTTGGTGCGCATCTGCCGGTCGACCGAGATGAACCCGCGCTCGTCGACCGCAATGCCGGCGCGCTCGGCGCCGATCTTGCGGCCGTTCGGCGCGCGCCCGACTGCGCTGAGCACCAGGTCGTAGACCTGAGGCTCGGCCGGCGCACCCTCGCCTTCGAACCAGACGCGGATACCCTCGGCGGCCGCCTCCGCGCGGACCGTCTTCGTGCGCAGCATCACGCGGTCGAAGCGCTTCTCGTTGTGCCGCTGCCAGACCTTCACCAGATCGCGATCGGCGCCTGCCATCAGCCCGTCGAGCATCTCGACCACGTCGATGCGCGCGCCCAGCGTCGAGTAGACAGTGGCCATCTCGAGGCCGATGATGCCGCCGCCGATCACCAGCATGCGCTTCGGCAGCGCGGGAAGCTCGAGCGCGCCGGTGGAGTCGACGATGCGCGGGTCCTCGGGCAGGAACGGCAGCCGCACCGGCATCGACCCGGCCGCCACGATCGCCTGCTCGAAGCGCACGACCGCCTTCTCGCCGGTCTTGTCCTGGCCCTCGCCGGTAGTGAGCTCGACCTCGACGTGGTGGGCGTCGAGGAAATGGCCGTAGCCGCGCACGACGCGCACCTTGCGCGACTTCGCCATCCCGGCGAGCCCGCCGGTGAGCTTGCCCACCACCGCCGACTTGTGCGCGCGCAGCCGATCGAGGTCGATGCGCGGCGCGTCGAACTCGACGCCTGCCCGGGCGAAATGACGGGCCTCGTCGATCACCGACGCGACGTGCAGCAGCGCCTTCGACGGGATGCAGCCGACGTTCAGGCACACGCCGCCCAGCGTCGCGTAGCGCTCGACGAGCACCGTGTCGAGCCCGAGATCGGCGGCGCGGAACGCCGCCGAATAGCCGCCGGGGCCGCCGCCCAGCACGAGCACCCGGCATTCGAGGTCGGCCCGGATGCCGGCGGCGCCGCGTTGCGGCGCGGGCCCGGGAGAGCCAGCGGTCTCGGACGCGCCGCCTGCGACCGGCGCAGGTGGCGCGCTCGCGACCGGTGCGGCTGCGGCTGCGGCTGCGGCTGTGGCAGCCACGGCCGGGGCGACCGCAGCCGGCGACTCGTCCTGCCCGGCCTCGACGTCGAGTTCGATCACCACCGATCCCTGCGACACCTTGTCGCCGACCTTCACTCTCAGTGCCTTCACGACGCCGGCCGCCGACGAAGGGATCTCCATCGACGCCTTGTCGGACTCGACGGTGATCAGCGACTGCTCGACCTTCACCGGATCGCCCGCCTTCACGAGCACCTCGATGACCTCGACGTCCTTGAAATCGCCGATGTCGGGCACCTTCACTTCGATCGTCTGGCTCATGGGCGGCTCGTTGCGGTGTCTGGGCTACAGCATCGCACGCCGGAAATCGGCGAGCAGCTGCGACAGGTAGACGTTGAACCGCGCGGCGGCGGCGCCGTCGATCACGCGGTGGTCGTAGGACAGCGACAACGGCAGCATCAGCCGCGGCTGGAACGCGGCTCCGTCCCACACCGGCCGCATCGCCGAGCGACACACGCCGAGGATCGCGACCTCGGGCGCGTTGATGATCGGCGTGAAGTAGGTGCCGCCGATGCCGCCGAGGCTGGTGATCGTGAACGTGCCGCCCTGCATCTCGGACGGCATGAGCTTGCCCTCGCGCGCCTTCGACGCCAGCTCTGCGCTCTCGCGCGCCAGCTCGAGCACGCCCTTGCGGTCGGCGTCGCGGATCACGGGCACGACCAGTCCGTTGGGCGTGTCGGCGGCGAACCCCACGTGATAGTAGTGCTTGAGCACCAGCGACTCGCCGTCGAGCGACGCGTTGAACTCGGGGAACTTCTTCAGCGCCGACACGCAGGCCTTGACGAGGAACGCGAGCATCGTCACCTTCGTGCCCTGCTTCTCGTGCTCGCGGTTCAGCTGCACCCGGAACGCCTCGAGCCCGGTGATGTCGGCGTCCTCGTGGTTGGTGACGTGCGGGATCATCACCCAGTTGCGGTGCAGGTTCGCCGCCGAGATCCTGCGGATGCGCTGGATGGGCTTCGTCTCGATCGGCCCGTACTTCGCGAAATCGACCTTCGGCCACGGAAGCAGGCCGAGCGCTGCGCCGCCGTCGCCGGCCGGCGCGGCCGCCGCTGCCGGCGCGCCCGCCTGGCGGACCACGCCCTTGACCCAGTCGCGCACGTCGTCGTGCAGGATCCGCTGCTTCGGGCCCGAGCCGCGCACCAGCGACAGGTCGACGCCGAGCTCGCGCGCGAAGCGCCGCACCGACGGGGACGCATGCGGCTTGACCACTGCGTCGTGGCCGTTGCCCGCCAGGCTCGCCGCGGGGGGCGCAGGGCGCGCCAGAGCCGGCGCAGCCGTTGCGGGCGGCACGCTCGCCTCGTCAGCCGCGGGCGCGGGCGCGGGCGCGGCCGCGGGGGCCGCGGCCGCCGATGCAGGCGCTGCGGGCGGCGGCGCCTCGGTCCCTGCACGGCTCGTCGCAGCCTCGGCCGGCGAGGCCGCCTCGGCCGTTGCGCCGTCGGCCTCCAGCTCGAGGATCGCCGAGCCTTCGGAAACCTTGTCGCCGATCTTCAGCTTCAGCGCCTGCACGACCCCGGCCGACGACGACGGAATCTCCATCGACGCCTTGTCGGACTCCACCGTGATCAGCGACTGCTCCACCTTCACCCGGTCGCCCGGCTTCACCAGCACCTCGATCACCTCGACTTCCTTGAAGTCGCCGATGTCGGGAACCTTCACTTCGATGATTGCCATCTCGACATTGCCCCGTGAAGGCGCCCGTCAGGCGTGGTGCGGATTGGTCTTGGCCGGATCGATCCCGTACTTGCGGATCGCCTCGGCGACTTTCTTCACCGGGATCGCGCCCTCCTCGGCCAGCGACTTCAGCGCGGCGACCACGACGAAGTGCCGGTCGACCTCGAAGTGCTCGCGCAGCCGGGCGCGGAAGTCCGAGCGGCCGAAGCCGTCGGTGCCCAGCACGTGGTAGGTGCGTCCCTTGGGCAGGAACGGCCGGATCTGCTCCGCGAACAGCTTCATGTAGTCGGTCGACGCGACCAGCGGCCCGTGCGTCTTCTCGAACAGCTTCGACACGTAGGGCTGCTTCGGCTTGTCGGCGGGGTGCAGCAGGTTCCAGCGCTCGCAGTCGAGGCCGTCGCGGCGCAACTCGGTGAAGCTGGTGATGCTCCAGACGTCGCCGGCGACGCCCCAGTCGTGCTCGAGCAGGTCCGCCGCGGCGATGACCTCGCGCAGGATCGTGCCCGAGCCCAGCAGCTGCACGCGGTGCTCGGCCTTCCTCGGCCCCGCACGCAGCAGGTAGCCGCCCTTGACGATGCCCTCCTCGTCGCCCTTGTGCAGTCCCGGATGAGCGTAGTTCTCGTTCATCACGGTCAGGTAGAAGTAGACGTTCTCCTGCTCCTGCACCATGCGCTTCAGGCCGTGGTGGATGATGACCGCCACCTCGTGCGCGAAGGTCGGGTCGTAGGACACGCAGTTCGGGATCGTCGACGACAGGATGTGGCTGTGCCCGTCCTCGTGCTGAAGGCCCTCGCCATTGAGCGTCGTGCGCCCCGCGGTGCCGCCCAGCAGGAAGCCACGCGCCTGCATGTCGCCGGCCGCCCACGCCAGGTCGCCGACGCGCTGGAACCCGAACATCGAGTAGTAGATGTAGAACGGGATCATGATGCGGTCGTTCGTCGAATACGACGTCGCCGCGGCGAGCCACGAGCAGAATGCCCCGGCCTCGTTGATGCCCTCCTGCAGGATCTGGCCGGCCGCGTCCTCGCGGTAGTACATCACCTGGTCCTTGTCGACCGGCGTGTACTTCTGCCCCTCGGGCGCGTAGATGCCGAGCTGCCGGAACATGCCCTCCAGGCCGAAGGTGCGCGCCTCGTCGGGGACGATCGGCACCACCCGCGGCCCGAGCGTCTTGTCGCGCGTGAGCGCGGTGAGCACGCGCACGAAGGCCTGCGTGGTCGAGATCTCGCGGCCCTCGGCGGTCGGCTCGAGCACGGCCTGGAACGCCTCCAGCCCAGGCACCGCGAGCGACTCGCTCGAGCGGCGCCGCCGCTGCGGGAGCGACCCGCCCAGCGCGTGGCGTCGCTCCATCATGTACTTCATCTCCGGCGAGTCCGCAGGCGGCTTGTAGAAGGGGATCTCCTCGAGCCGGTCGTCCGGGATCGGAATCGCGAAGCGGTCGCGAAACTCGCGGATCGAGCTCGCGTCGAGCTTCTTCAGCTGGTGCGTCGGGTTCTTCGCCTCGCCGGCCCGGCCCAACCCGTAGCCCTTGACCGTCTTGGCCAGGATCACGGTGGGCTGGCCGCGATGGTGATAGGCCGCGTGGAACGCCGCGTAGACCTTGTGCGGATCGTGCCCGCCGCGATTCAGGCGCCAGATGTCCTCGTCGGTCATCCGCGACACCATCTCGAGCAGCTTCGGATGCTTGCCGAAGAAGTACTTGCGCACGAACGCGCCGTCGTTGGCCTTGTATGCCTGGTACTCGCCGTCGACGGTCTCCTCCATGACCCGCTGCAGGATGCCGTCCTTGTCGCGCGCGAGCAGCGGATCCCAGTACGAGCCCCAGATCAGCTTGATCACGTTCCAGCCCGAGCCGCGGAAATCGCCCTCGAGCTCCTGGATGATCTTGCCGTTGCCGCGCACCGGGCCGTCCAGCCGCTGCAGGTTGCAGTTGACAACGAAGATCAGGTTGTCGAGCTTCTCGCGCGAGGCGAGGCTGATTGCGCCCAGCGACTCGGGCTCGTCCATCTCGCCGTCGCCGCAGAACACCCAGACCTTGCGGTTGCTGGTGTCGGCGATCCCGCGCGCGTGCAGGTACTTGAGGAAGCGCGCCTGGTAGATCGACATCAGCGGCCCGAGGCCCATCGAGACCGTCGGGAACTGCCAGAAGTCGGGCATCAGGTTCGGATGCGGGTACGACGACAGTCCCTTGCCGCCCACCTCCTGGCGGAAGTTGGCCAGCTGCTCCTCGGTGAGGCGACCTTCGAGGAACGCGCGCCCGTACAGCCCCGGCGCCGAGTGCCCCTGGAAGTAGACGAGGTCGCCGCCGTGGCCCTCGTGCGGCGCGTGCCAGAAGTGATTCATCCCCGCGCCGATCATCGTCGCCAGCGACGCGAACGACGCGAGATGCCCGCCGAGGTCGCCGCCGTCGGGCGGGTTGTGCTTGTTCGCGCGCACCACCATCGCCATCGCGTTCCAGCGGATGAACGAACGGATGCGCTCCTCGTACTCGGCGTTGCCCGGCGAGTGCGTTTCGAGGTGCGCGGGGATCGTGTTGACGTAGGCGGTGTTGGCCGAGAACGGGATGAAGGCTCCCGACCGGCGCGCCTTCTCGATCATCCGCTCGAGCAGGAAGTGCGCGCGCTCCGGCCCCTCGCGGTCGATGACCGTCTCGAGGGCGTCGAGCCACTCGCGCGTCTCGACGACATCGGGGTCGGTCGGATCGTCGGCGGCAGGCAGCCGGGTCGGAAGCGCTGACATGGGATCTCCTCCTTCCGTTGATGGTTCGTTTCCGGCCGATTCTAGGAAGCCACCCCTCAAATGACAAGGAAAATTTTTGTATTGAGGAATTTCATCCCATATTGTGGTATTTCGTCGACGCCGTAGGGTCGATGCGCATGGACCCTGCACGGGCGTGCTGCCTACACTCGGTACACTGCCTCATCGCGCCATGAAAAACCGCAACGACCCTTCGACCCGACGTACCGAGATGCGCGCCATCCGCTGGCTGTCGCTGTCGCACGCGTTCGGGATCGGCCTGTTCGTGCTGCTGATGGGCGCGTTCCTCTGGTATCTGCGCGCGGTCGAGATCGACCAGCAGAAGCAGGCGCTGTATCGCGACGTCGCCAGCGCGCAGACCGCGCTGCGCCGCGAACTGCGCGACGACCAGGACGAGATCGGCCTCGTGGCCGAAGAGTGGTCGACGCGCGCGCGCCGCAGCCCGATCGCAGCCGACAAGGCCATCGAGGACTTCCTCGCGCGCCGAAGCTCGGCCGTCTACGTCGCGCTGATCGACGCCGACGGCCGGGTCACGCACACGCTGCACGCGCGCGGCGTCGTGCCGATCGCGCTGCGAGCGCGTGGCGCGACGGTCTCCGACGCGGCGGGCCGCGAAGCCTTCGACGAGATCCGTCGCCGCCAGCGCGCGGTGTTCACCCGCCCGTTCTCGGCCGCCGCGAGCGACGTGCTGGTCGAACTGCACGCACCCGTCTACGACGACACCGGCTTCACCGGCGCCGTCATCGTCGGCTACTCGCTGAACCGCGTGCTCGGCGGGTCGCTGCTGCAGACGATCCGCGACCGCTACCAGCTGTCGATCGTCGATCGGGACGGCAACAGCCTGGTCAGCTCGTCGCTGTTCGAGATCGACCTCGCCCACCTGAGCTACGAGTTACCGCTCGACCCGCCGGGCCACGGCGTGCGGCTTCGCGCCTTCGCCTACGACATGCAGCCGCACCTGATCGACCGGTCGCTGGTGGCGGCGGTGGTGGGCCTGTCGCTGGCGATCCTCGTCACGCTGGTCATGCTGTGGCGCCACGCGCGTCGGCGCCTGTTTGCCGAATACGAGCGCGACCGCCTGTTCACGCTGTCGCCCGACCCGCTGTGCGTGTTCGAGACCGACGGCACGCTGGTGCGCGGCAATCCCGCCTTCGAGACCGTGCTGGGCGCCGGCGAGCGGCGACGCCGCATCGACCGCTGGGTCCACCCGGACGATCGCGACCAGGTCGCGACGGCGCTGGCGCAGATCGGCCAGCCGGGCGCCTCGTCGGCGAGCTTCGAGGCGCGCTTTCGCGCGCTCGACCCCGCGCAGGCAGCGAACGCGGCGCCCACTGCCGGATCGCAGACTGCCGGCTCGCCGACGCCGTGGCGCTGGCTGCACTGGTCGCTGCGTCGCGACGCGGACGCCGACGCGCCTCGCCCGCTGCTGTACGCGGTTGCGCGCGACGTTACCGAGCGCCGCAACGCCGAACTGGCGCTGGCCGCCGAGACCGCGTTCCGGCAGGCGATGGAAGACTCGATGCTCACCGGCATGCGCGCCTTCGACATGGACGGGCGCATCAGCTACGTCAATCGCGCGTTCTGCCAGATGGTCGGCTTCGACGCCAGCGAACTGGTCGGCGCGCTGCCGCCCTACCCTTACTGGCCCGCCGGCAGTTCCGAGGCGAACCGCGAGAACCTGTCGCGCGTGCTGCGCGGCGACACGCCCACCAGCGGGTTCGAGGTCAAGGTCAGGCGCAAGGACGGGTCGCTGTTCGACGCCCGGATGTACGTCTCGCCGCTGATCGACCGGCACGGACACCAGACCGGCTGGATGACATCGATGACCGACGTCACCGAGCCCAAGCGCATCCGCGAGCAACTGGCCGCCGCCCACGAGCGCTTCACCACGGTGCTCGACGAGCTCGATGCGGCGGTGTCGGTCGTGGCGCGCCCGCCCGACGGCTCGGTGGACCACGCCGAGCTGCTGTTTGCCAACCGCATGTACCGCAGCCTGTTCGGTGCAGACAGTCGCCGCCATGAATCGCTGCTCGCCGCGCGCGACGTCGGGTTGGCCGACAGCCCGAGCGAGATCTTCGACGCGACGCTCGGGCGCTGGTTCGAGGTGCGCAGCCGGCAGATCCGCTGGGTCGACGGCAGCGCGGTCGAGATGCTGGTCGCGACCGACGTCACGCGCCGGCACGAGATCGAGGAGCAACAGCGCGAGCAGGACCGCAAGCTGCAGCGCACCTCGCGCCTGGTGACGATGGGCGAAATGGCGTCGTCGCTCGCGCACGAGCTGAACCAGCCGCTGACCGCGATCGCCAACTACTGCATGGGGCTGTCCGCGCGCATCCGCGCCCGCGCCGGCGCGGGCCAGCCCATGGAAGCCGACGAGTTGCTCGAGCCGCTCGCCAAGACCGCCGCGCAAGCCGCACGCGCCGGCGAAGTCATCCGCCGCATTCGCAATTTCGTCAAACGCAGCGAACCCGAACGCCGCCGCTGCGAGGTGGTCGCGATCGTCGCCGATGCGGTCGGGCTGGCCGAGATCGACGCGCGGCGCCTGGGCATCCAGGTCGTCACCGAGCTCGCGCCCGAGTTGCCGCCGCTCTACGTCGACCCGATCCTGATCGAGCAGGTGCTCCTGAACCTGCTGAAGAACGGCATCGAGGCGATGCGCGACGTGCCCCCCGATCGCCCGCGCGAAGTGCGCCTCGCCGTCGAGCTCGCCGACGGGCACGCGGAGTTCCGGGTGACCGACCACGGCAACGGGCTGGCGCGCGACGCGCAGCAGCGCCTGTTCGAGCCGTTCTTCACGACGAAGGCCGAGGGCATGGGCATCGGCCTGAACATCTGCCGCTCGATCGTCGAGTCGCACAAGGGCCGCCTGTGGGCCGAGACCACCGCAGGCGGCGGATGCAGTTTCCGATTCACCCTGCCGGTGGTCGCCGAGGTCGCCGCCGTCGCCGACACCGCATGACTCCGTTTCCGAACCTGCACCCGATGAGCACCCCTTCCACGCCCGATTCCAGGACCCCCGCCAACCCGCCGGCCGGCGCCGCAGGCCTCGTCTATGTCGTCGACGACGACGAGGCGGTGCGCGACTCGATGCGCTGGCTGCTCGAGGCCAACGGCTTCCAGGTGAGCAGCTTCGCCAGCGCCGAGGAGTTCCTCGCCCGCCTGCCCGACCCGGAACCGATTGCCTGCCTGCTGCTCGACGTGCGCATGCCGGGCATGTCCGGGCTCGAGCTTCACGAGGAACTGGTGCGACGCGGCTCGGCGCTGCCGCTGATCTTCATCACCGGACACGGCGACGTGCCGATGGCCGTGTCGCGGATGAAGAAAGGCGCGCACGACTTCCTCGAGAAGCCGTTCAGTGACGCGCAGCTGCGGCAACTGGTCACCGAGTGCCTCGCCCGCGCCGAGGCCGCGCACCGCGAGTTGCGCGACGACCGCGAGGCCAGCGAGCGCATCGAACGGCTCACCGGCCGCGAGCGCCAGGTGCTTGACCTGATCGTCGCCGGGCGGCTGAACAAGCAGATCGCCGACGACCTCGGCATCAGCATCAAGACCGTCGAGGCGCACCGCGCGAACATCATGGACAAGCTCGGCGCTCGCACGATGGCCGACCTGATGCGTATCGCGCTCAGGGCCGGCGCTTCGCGCGCGGAGTGATCGGGCCGTAACCCGGGGTCGCGCGGGCCCTCGCGCGCAGCGCCCGGACCAGGCCCTTGACCGCCGCGGACGCGGCGAGCGGTCGCTGCCCGGCGAGGTAGTAGACCTCGGTGCCCACCGGCACGAAATCGAGCCCGAACTGCAGCGCGGCCGCGCGCAGGCCGAATCCTGCGTCGGCTGCGCCGGCGGCGACCGCCGCCGCCACCGCGAAGTGCGTGAACTCTTCCTGCTCGTAGCCGTGGATCTGGCCGGGCCGCAACCCGCGCTCGGCGATCAGGCGATCGAGCCAGGCGCGCGTGCCCGCGCCGCGCTGCCGGTTCACGAAGCGCAATCCGGTGCGTGCCAGGTCGGCGACGTCGCGCACGCGCAGCGGATTGCCGCGGGCCACGATCAGGCCCTGCTCGCGGCGCATCACCGGCTCGACGAACAGCCGCGCGTCGTGGAACGGCGCCGGTCGCGCGCGCGGCGGCGCAAGCGGCTCGGGGAGATGGAAACCCGCGAGGTCGGCCTCGCCGCGCTCCAGCGCGGCCAGCGCGAGCTCCGAGCCGACGAAGCGGACGTTCACGCCCGACGCCTCGCCGGCCGACAAGGCCTCCTGGAGCAGCAAGTCGTGGCTCGCGGCGAGCCCGAGCGCGGCGGGCGCGGCGTCGCGCAGCGACTCGAGCGCCTCGGCGATCGATTCGGCCGGCGTCGCCAGGCGCCGGGCGGCCTCGCGCTCGAAACGTGCGCCGGCCCGCGCGACCGCCGTGCCGGCCGCGGTCGGCTGGGTGCCGTGCCCTTTCACCCGCTCGACCAGCGCGACGCCGAGCAGCCGCTCGGCGCGCACGAGCTTGCCCCAGGCGCTGCGGTAGGACATGCCCAGCGACTGCGCCGCCGCGCTCACGCGCGGGGCCGCCTCCAGCGCGGCAAGCAGCCGCGCCAGCTCGGACAGATCCAGCGTGTCGCCGCCGACCCGCAGCGCGATCCGGTGCGAAATCTCGAGCACGGCCCCACCAATATGCAAATGAATGCCTATTGAATCATACGCAAGACGACTTTTCTATACTCGCGCGGTGTTCACCGAATCCCTCGTGCAGGCGGTCGGCCTGCTGCAGTCCTTCGAGAGCGACGTCGTCCAGATCGTCGCGCTGTCGCTGCGCGTGAGCTTGAGCGCCGTCGCCCTCGCGACCCTCATCGGCATGCCGCTCGGCGCACTGGTCGCGGTGTCGCGATTTCCCGGGCGCGGCGCCGCGGTCGTCCTGCTCAACAGCTCGATGGGCCTGCCGGCCGTCATCGTCGGCGTCGTCGTCTACCTTCTGCTGTCGCGCAGCGGCCCGCTCGGGCCGCTCGGGCTGCTGTTCACGCCGTCGGCGATGATCGTCGCGCAGACCTGCCTCACGCTGCCGCTGATCGCGGCGCTCACGCGCCAGACGATCGAGGACGCGTGGCGCCAGCACGGCGAGACGCTGCGCTCGCTGCGCGTGCCGATGGTCTCGCGCGTGAAGATCCTGCTCTGGGACTGCCGCTTTTCGCTGGTCGCCGTCGTGCTGGCGGGGCTCGGCCGCGCGCTCTCGGAAGTGGGCGCCGTGATGATCGTCGGCGGCAACATCGACCGCGCGACCCGGGTGATGACCACCGCGATCGCGCTGGAGATCAGCAAGGGAGACCTGGCGCTGTCGATCGCGCTGGGCATCGTGCTGATGGGCCTCGTGCTCGCGCTGAACCTGGTCGCCAGCGGCGTGCGCGCCGTGGCGATGCACCGGTATGGCCACTGAGCCGCTGCTGAGCCTGCGCGCGATCGGCTTCCGCCCGAACGGAAGGTCGGTGCTCGACTCGATCGACTTCGAATGGCGAGACGACGTGCGCACCTGCGCGCTGATCGGCCCCAACGGCGCGGGGAAGTCGGTGATGCTGCGGACCATCCACGGCCTGCTCGAGCCCGACGCCGGCGACGTGCGCTTCGAAGGCCGCATGCCCCCCGGCAAGGGTTTCTCGTTCGAGGGACAGGCGCTGGTCTTCCAGCACCCGTCGCTCTTTCGCGGGTCGACGCTGGACAACCTGCTGCTCGTGCCCGACGGCGCCGGGCGCAGCCGGCGCGAGCGCCGCGAGCGCGCGCTGGCCATGCTCGAGCGCGTCGGCCTGCGTACGCTCGCAGCCGCGCCGGCGCTCAAGTTGTCCGGCGGCGAGCGCCAGCGACTGGCGCTCGCGCGCGCCTGGCTCACCGAGCCGCGGCTGCTGCTGCTCGACGAGCCGACCGCCAGCCTCGACCCGTCGGCAACCGACCAGGTCGAGCAGCTGATCCGCGACATCCGCGCGAGCGGCTGCCGCGTGCTGCTGGTCTCGCACAACCTGGGCCAGGCGGCCCGCCTCGCCGACGAAATCGTGTTCATCCACCACGGCCGACTACTCGAACGGCAGCCGACCGCAGCGTTCTTCGATCACCCTCGCACCAGCGAGGCCCGCCAATTCCTTCAGGGAGCCCTGCCATGGCAACTTTCCCACGCCGGATGAATACTCGACCGAGGACCGATCCGCAAACCGGGCCGAGGAACCGTCTTCGGGCCGGCCTCGCCGCTTTCGCCGGCACGCTGCTCTTCGCTGCCGGCCTGGCCTCGACCGGCGTCGCGCAGGCGCAGACGTCGATCACCGTTGCGTCGACCACGTCGACCGAGCAGTCGGGCCTGTTCCGCCACCTGCTGCCGGCGTTCGAGAAGAAGACCGGCATTCAGGTCCGGGTGGTCGCGGTCGGCACCGGGCAGGCGCTCGACATCGGCCGCCGCGGCGATGCCGACGTGGTGTTCGTCCATGACGCGAAGGCCGAAGAGAAGTTCATCGCCGAAGGCGCGGGCGTCAAGCGCTTCGAGGTCATGTACAACGACTTCGTGCTGATCGGCCCCAAGAGCGACCCGGCGAAGATCGGCGGCGGCAAGGACATCCTCGAGGCGCTGCGCAAGATCTCCGCTGCCGGCGCTCCGTTCGCGTCGCGCGCCGACCGCAGCGGCACGCATGCGGCCGAACTGCGCTACTGGGCCGCCGCCGGTGTCGACCTGGCACCGGGCAAGGGCAAGTGGTACAAGGAGACCGGCTCGGGCATGGGGCCGACGCTGAACACTGCGGCAGGCCTGAACGCCTACGTGCTCGCCGATCGCGGCACCTGGCTGTCGTTCAAGAACCGCGGCGACCTCGTCATCCTGGTCGAAGGCGACAAGCGCCTCTTCAACCAGTACGGCGTGATGCTCGTCAATCCGGCCAAGTACCCGCAGGTCAAGAAGGAAGCCGGCCAGAAGTTCATCGACTGGCTCATCTCCCCCGAGGGCCAGGCGACGATCGCGAGCTACAAGATCAACGGCGAGCAGCTGTTCTTCCCGAACGCGGCGCACTGAGCGCAGGCGCGCAGGAACCGCTGTGCGCAGGGCCTGCCGCGGGGCGGCCGCCCATGCACCCGAGCGGCTCCGGCACCGTGCTATACTGCGCGGCTTAGCGCCCGTAGCTCAGTTGGATAGAGTACCTGGCTACGAACCAGGGGGTCGTGGGTTCGAATCCTGCCGGGCGCGCCAGTCAGATCAAGGGGTTAGCGAGAGCTGGCCCCTTGTCGTTTCTGGCCCTGTGACAGATTTGTGCCATTGGCCGCCTCTATCACTTCGCCCGCCTCGTTTCCCACCACCCGCAAGGCGCACAGGCGATCCGCATAGGGCGCCAGGTGTTCCACGGACAGGTGCGCGTAGCGCCTGACCATCTCGGGACTTTCCCAGCCGCCCAACTCCTGCAGCGCATAGAGCGGCGTGCCGCCCTGCACGTGCCAGCTCGCCCAGGTGTGCCGAAGGTCGTGCCAGCGGAAGTCCTCGATCCCGGCGCGCTGCTGCGCCTGGTACCAGGCCTTCGTGCTGACCTGCCGGATCGGCCGTCCCCGAAAGCTGAACACATGGGTTGGATGCCGCCCGACCTGCTTGCGAATGAGCGTCACAGCCTCCGCATTGAGCGGCACCGCAATCGCCTTCCTCGCCTTGGCCTGGTCGGGATGAATCCAAGCCTGCCTGCGAACCAGATCCACTTGCGACCACTGCAGACCGGTGACGTTGGCTCGCCGCAGCCCCGTGGCGAGTGAGAACGCCGCCATGTCCGCCAGATGCTCCGGCAACTCGGCCAGAAGCCGCTGGGCCTCGTCCCGATTCAGGAATCGAATCCGGCGCGTTGGCTCTCGCAACATCCGTACCCGGGGCGCCTTGTCGAGCCATTCCCATTCGTTGACGCATCGTCTGAGAATGGCCCGCAGGATCTCCAGGGTCCGATTCACCGTGGCATTACTGACCCCCTCGCGCAGTTTCGCGTCCGTGATCCGGTCGACGACTGCCCGGCTGATGAAGTCCAGATCCTTGCCGTCCAGGTACTTGTCGAGCCAGCGCAAGTGCGCCTTGTCCGACTCGATCGTTGCCTTGTGCGTGGACTCCTTCAGCCAGCGCACCACCGCATCGTTCCAGGTGTGGCGTGGGCGCTCGCCGAGCTTTGCGAGCCGCCACATCTGGGCCTTCAGCTGATCGTGATACTCCTGCGCTAGGGCCTTGTTGGCAGTCCCAGTAGAGCGGCGTACTCGCTCCCCGGTGGGAGCGACGACGTCGATCCAGTAGAGACCGCCTCGCTTGCGAAGTGACATGCAACCTCCTTGTCGAGTGTCACTTGCAGCGCTTGCCGAGGACGAGCATAGAGCGAGCGCAGATGCTCGACAAGGTCGTCCTCGAGGAACACCCAGGCGCGGCCCACCTTGGCGCCGGGTATCTGGCCGAGCTTTGCGCGGCGGCGCAGCTCCTCCGGATGGATCTTGAGGAACGCCGCCGCCTCCTGCAGGACAAGGGTTCGCATCGCATTCATGCCTCCCCGTCCCTGGCCCGGCGATAGTCCTGGGCGCCCTGTTGAACGCTTGCGCGATCCACGCCCAGCTCCCGGCGATTGTTGATGCGGCTGAACCGGGCTCCCTTGAGCCTGGCTCGCGCCTCGACGAAAGCGGTGGCGGTCGTCCCGATGGAGTCCGCGAGCTCTTCGAACTCGTCCAGGAAGGCGCTGATCCCCTCATCTAGGTCGGTCATCCCGCGAGCCCCCATGTAGGAGGTCAGCAGGCCCAGCAGTTGCCTCGACTGGCGATCGAAGGCGCCAACACCATGCGAGCGCTGGCGCTTCAACACCAGCGGCGGCGAACCCCAATCGACGCCGGCCAACGCTGCCCAAGTAGACGCGACCGGCCAGCGCGAGCGGTTCGAATCCGCAGTCGGCAGGCGCAGCGAGAGCCAGTCCATCGCATAGGCCCAAAGCCCCGCCTGCTTCTCCAGCACGTCCAGAAGGGTCGGCGTACCCAGTTCCAGCAGCACCGGGCGACGGAACTGGAACTCGAGGCGCCAGACCGGGTCCGCCCATTCGTAACCATTGGCCAGCCAAAGGTCGAACCAATGCGCCTTGTGGCTCTTGTCGAAGATCTCGCAGATCTTGTCGTACAACCGCGCGGAGAGATCGCCGCCCTGCCCGATCGACCATCCAGTCAGATCGCTGCGCTTGAGGTACGGCGTGATCCGCTCGGCCCGGGTCACCCACATCTCGGGCGGAAACAGCTGAAAGGGACGATCGGGCGTGAAGTCGACGCACAGATCGACCCGGCTAACGGCCTCGCGGTCCTGAATGGGGGCAAGCGACCGGACGACGTAGCGAACGTCCTCCAGAGCGTTCAAGGGTCCGACCGACGCGAGAAACTCGCTGCTGATCTGGACGCTTGCCAACGGGTAGCCCTGCCCCGATCCGACGTTGAGCGAGAAGTCGGGATGGTCGAGCGCGAACGGCACCCGCCCCCTGCCGTGGCCGAGAACCGAGAACACGCGACTACCGACCTCGAGCTGCGCCAGCGAGCGACGCGCCGGCTCCTTGTCCTGGGCGAGTTCTTTCAGATCCTTGAGGCGAGCGCGAGTTGCGGGGCCCAGCGAGCCCTTGAAACTCACGTACAGCGAGTCGATCGCAACGCGCAGGACGCGCCGCAGATCCGGCACGACAGCTGGGTATTTTTGGGGTGCTGTGTTACTGGGTGCAGCACCCGCCGCGTCCGCGCCAGCCGCTAGCGCGGCCGGCATCGGACGCAAGTCGGACGCGCTCCGATCCAGAGCGCTTGCGGAAATATCGTCGTCGAGAAAAGACCGAGCGTCGCTCGGTGCAGAGCTTGGGCACATGACCAAACCTCATGGCAATAGTTGCGATGAAGTCCGAAGCAGTCATGCGCCCTGTGCGTCCCAATGAATGGCAGGCCTAAAGCCTGTTTTCGCTACCCCACCTGGGCATGAGCTAGATGGGCTACTTCCCGGGGGGATTGCCGGGCGATCAGATGTATTTTGTCTCTGCTTAAGACCCCCCTAAGATACCGTCTATCTGAGAACCAGGTCAACAACGACAGTAGGTCGGCAAGCCCGCAAGACGGCAATCCAAAACTATCAGTCGCCAATGCTCCCACGCCTTCGCCTTGCTCCAGATGGCCAAGAGCCTCGCTTTCGCGGCGCGGTCGAACAACTTGCGGTTGGGTGACGCGGCGCCCTCACACGCGTCGACATACGGCAAACCCCCAAGTACTCCTAGAATCCACGGTATCTCAAGAGGCCAAGCATGCCCATTAGCGCCCTTCATATAGAAAATTTCAAGGGAATCGCGGACCCGGAGAGGATCCCCATTCGTCCGATCACTCTCTTCATTGGCCCAAATTCCTCTGGAAAAAGCAGCTGCATTCATGGGCTTGCAGCTCTCGCGCAAACGGTCAAGCTATCCGCACCGACTCGCGCCTTGGTTCTTGATGACCAATACGCTCAGGTTCACCTGGGCCGTTTCATTGAGGTCATCCACTCTAGAACATATAAGGACGCCATTCGCCTCGGCGTGGAGATCCCAGGGGTTCGCATCATGACCCTAAGGGCCAAGAACGCTGCGGCAGCGCCACCGGTCACAGTAGCCGCCGACTACGCTTTCAAGAGCACGCGCCGGACCCAGGAGCTATACCTTGAAAATGCCCTTATGACGGCTGGCACTCGAAGCATCGAGGTCAAGAGGACAAAGGAGGGTCACTATCGAACAATCGACAGCGCACACGCCCAAGAATTTAAGGCAAGGCGCGCAAACGGATTCCTGTGCACTATCAGTTTTGACTCCGCCTCTCGCTTCAAGGAAGAGTTTCTCGGTACGTGGTCGTCACTCGAAGCCATCCAATTAGAGGTCGCCAAGTCACTGAGTAAGACGCTCTACATGGGGCCGTTCCGACAACCGCCCCAACGGCCGTATCCCACCATGGGAGCCGCGCCGTCCGAAGTAGGGGCAATGGGAGAACATGCTGTCGCAATGCTCGCGAACGAGTACATTCAGAGCCACTCCCGCCCTCATCTTGAGCAGGTTAGCAGTTGGCTGAACCGTTTGGGCGTTTCCAAGAAGATAGAACTGCAGCGCGTTGGACGCTCGGATCAGTTCTATGTGAACATGACCCTGCGAGACGGCAGCTCGTTGCCGATCGCCGACCTCGGCTACGGCGTTTCACAGGTTCTGCCGGTCCTAGTCCAATGCAGTATTGCCCCTGCGGGTTCAACGCTCCTATTCGAGCAGCCTGAACTCCATCTGCACCATGGCGCAGCCAAGAAGTTGGGGCGCGTATTCCAAGAAGCGGTGAACGCAAAGGACATACACATCGTCGCCGAGACGCATTCCAAGGAGTTGTTTCACCAAGTGTTCGAGGAGATCAGAGGGGGGAGATTGTCGACTGATCAGGTCGCGGCATACGAGGTACGGCGGCAGGGCGGAAAGAGCGTTTTCGTTCCGATCGGAATCGAACTCGAGGACGGCCATCTTGAAGTGTCGCACCCGTGGGGAAGCGGCCTAGATGCAAACTGAGATCGGTCATTGGCTTCGTTGGTTGTGACACAGACGTGCGTTGAACAGACTGGGAACGGATTTGGCAAGCACTGCAAGTAATTGTTTGACAAAGATGTTTTAGGCATTCAGCGCCCCTTAACCAGTCCTACAATGGGACTCCGGTGCCCATCAACCCAGGGAGCAGTGGGTACAAACCCTGCCGGCCGCGCCGTCAAAATCAAGTACTTTGGCCAGTTTCTCGAAACTGACCTTTCGCTTCTAGAGCCTTCGCGTCCGGCGCACGTCCGAAGAAGGTCACCTCCCGTCTGATAGCCTTGCCAGACAATGGAGCCGGACGCGATCTATCTTCTTCAGCGCTTGCGCCTATCGGCCGAGTTAAATGCAGTCGAAGTAGGAAAGCTGATCCCCCGTTACTTCGGGGATCATCGCGACTTCTTTACGCTCGCGCGTTTGCTCGAAGGTGGCTACGTAGCCCGAAGTGCTACGCCCGAGAAGGTCCCACACCCATTTCGCGGCGTCGATGTTCGCGCCATCCTTCTGTACATGGACGCGCACGAATTGACTGAGTACCGCGGGGTCACAGCCAACCGGCACTCGGGGAAGGACGACAATCCGTTGTTCCTCACAGCTGCCGGCATGCTCGCGCTTGAGCAGTTTGAAACAAAGCGCGCGGATCGCCTCTGGTCGACAGGAATCGCGGTAGCCGCGGCCATCCTTTCCGCGGTCGCGACGGCCTTCGCTGTGAACGTCTTGTTCCGCTAGCACTCGATGAACGCCTCAGAACTTGCGGCATGGATTGGCGCGACGACGGGAACGCTCGCCCTCGCTTGGGACGTAATCAAGTGGACGCGCAGCGGTGCGCGGATCTTCGTCAAGGCGCAAGCGGGAATGGGAATGGTCATACCAGGCGAGAACATCGAGAAGAATCAGTCGTTCGTCACGGTGACTGCTGTCAACAGAGGCGACCGTCCCGCAACGATTACGCACGTCGTCGGGCAGTTCTATCGGTCGCCTGTTCATCGCCTGTTGCGTAGACGCCCCTCGCATCAGTTCCTGGCATTCTGTTCGCGCTTCGCCGGTCAGACTCCACACATCCTTCCTCCGGGTGAGCGATGGATCGGCTGTTTCGAACAATCGAGCGACATCGAAGACATGATCCGCCGCGGTTGCCTGTACTGGGGCATCGTTCACTCAGGATCCGCGAAGCCTGTTCTCAGTCGCCTGACCCTCCCTCCTCCAGAAACCGACGCGCCCAACGCATAGGCCAAACATTGATCGTCGGCGGCCCGACGACCTGGCCCGGAACCCTCGAACCGTCCGTTCCGGGAAAACTGGAGCGATGCGCAAACGTCGGGAGCCGCGAACGTGCCTCCAGCCAGGTTGGGTGTGACCGAATTGTGCCTTGAACTGCTTGGTAGAGTGCTTGGCAAGCACTGCAAGTCGTTGATATATAAAGCTATAAAGATTGCGCGCTGCGCCTACGAACCAGGGGGTCGTGGGTTCGAATCCTGCCGGGCGCGCCAGTCAGATCAAGGGCTTACCTTCGGGTAGGCCCTTGTCGCTTGTGGCCGGGCCACGCAGCGCCGCTTCGACTATCGTCGGCGACGCGACGCCGCCAGGCCTGCGAGGCCGATGCCGAGCAACGCGATCGCGCCAGGCTCGGGCGCGGCACCCGTGGGCGTGCCGCAGACATTGCTGGTTCCAGGCCCGCAAGCCTGCAGGAACCCCCTGATCTCACCGCCGGGATAGACGGTGGTGTGGATGTTCAGATAGGCCCACCCTGCCGCGAGGCCGGCCGCCAGCGCCGCTTCGGCTCCCGCGGGCGCTCCGCCATGCGCCGTGACGAACGCGGGATTCCAGCTCGAAGCGTGCGTCAGGTCGAACAGCGGGCTGACGTAGGTGCCCGACGTGACGCCCAACGGGAACCCGATGAAGGACGGCACCTGCGTCGCGACCGTGGTGGTGCCGGGCGGCGCGATGCAGCAATGGATATGGGCCGCCGTGGTCGGGCCGAGCAGTCCGGAGAACGTCACGTCGAGCCGAAGCGTGTGGGCGAGATCGTCGTACGTGGCCAGCGCATATCCGACGCCCGGCGACGAGACGCCACTCAGGTCGGCGTCATAGGTGATCACGGTCGCGTGCGCGGGTGCCGGGTTCGCCATCGCGAACAGGCCAGCCGCCGCCAAAGTGGCCAGTCTTCCGATCATGGGCCTCTCCGTCGCTCGAAGTCGATACGTTTCGACGCCGACCCTTCGCCATGCAAGAGTCGCACCATGCTCGTCGAAATGTTTATGAAACAAGCACCTGGCGCGCGCGAGGAGCGCCGGAGGCGCCGCTGTGTAAAGTCTGTCGACAGCGCGCGAGACCGCGAGGCCCGCGGCTAGCTGTCGGGCGCCGGTCGCGCCAGCATCACCGCAAACCACTCGCGCTCGTCGGTCCATCGCCGCTGCACCGCGAAGCCGGCGTGGGCGAGCAACGCAGCGAACTCGTCGATCCGGTACTTGTGCGAGTGCTCGGTGTGGATCCGCTCGCCGGCAGCAAAGCGGCGCTCGCCCCCGGGCCATCTCACGCACACGGCGCGCCGCGCCTCCAGGTGCATCTCGATGCGGCCGTGCGTCGCGTCGAAGAACGCGACGTGGCGCCAGTCGGCGAGCGCGAAGTCGGTGCCGGCGATCCGGTTGGCGTGGCGCAGCACGTTCAGGTTGAACGCCGCAGTCACGCCGAGCGGATCGTCGTAGGCAGCCTCGAGCGTCGCGACGTCCTTCGCGAGATCGATGCCGACGAGCAGCGCGCCGGTGTCGTCGAGGTGCGCGCGCAGCCCCTGCAGGAAACGGCGGGCTTCGTCCGGCAGCAGGTTGCCGATCGACGAACCCGGGTAGAAGAACAGTCGACCTTCGCGCGGCAGTCGCGCCGGCAATTCGAGCGGGCGGCCGAGGTCGGCGCCGACGCCGGTCATCGCGATGTGCGGGAAGCGCCGCTGCAGCGCTTCGAGCGAGCGCTGCAGGTACTCGACCGAGATGTCGATCGCGACGTACTCGCGCGGCCGCAACACGGGGAAGAGGCGCGCCGCCTTCTCGCCGTTGCCCGCGCCGAGGTCGATCAGCGTGCAGCCGGTGCGGCCGAACGCCGCCGCGATCTCGGCGTCGCGCGCGGAGAAGATCGCGCGCTCGGTGCGCGTGGGGTAGTACTCGTCGAGCTCGGTGATCGCGTCGAACAGCGCCGAGCCCAGCGTGTCGTAGAAGAACTTCGGCGCGATCGACGCGACAGGCGCGCACAGGCCCGACAGCAGCGCCGCACGGTCGGTGTCGACCGGCGACGCGGACGGCGATGTGGACGATGGGGCGAACGGCCGCGGCCGCCCGGAAGCCGCAACCGGTGCGAACGCCAGGGGGCGCGCTGACGGCACTTGTCGACCCGGGCCGCTCAGGCGAGGTTCTCGTGGATGCAGAGGTAGTTGCCCTCGGTATCCTTGAACCACGCGGCCTTCTCGGAGCCGAGCACGCAGACGTGACCGACCGTCTTCAGCCCTGGCAGGTCGTAGTCCTCGAAGACGACGCCGCGCGCCTGCAGGTCGGCGATCTCGGCCGCGATGTCCTTCACCTCGAAGCTGACGGCAGTGTGCTCCGCGCGGGTGCCCTCAGGCTTCGGGAACAGCGCCAGCGTGGCGTCGCCGCACGCGTACTTGAACTTGCCGTCGGGTGAACTTCCCAGCGGGCGCAGCCCGAGTCGTCCTTCGTAGAACCGGCGTGCCCGATCCAGGTCGATGACCGGGAGCATCGTCGTGACGGGAGCGTTTCCGAGCATGTCCACCTCCCATGCCGTCAGGGCCAAGCGGGTCATTATTCCCCGTCGGCCTGCGGAAGGGAAGCCAATGAAGAACTCTCGGCGGCCGGCCCGACCGGCCGCCGCCGCCGCGCGCTATTTCACGCCCTCGGCGCAGCGGATGATCGCCTCGTTGGACTTCCGATCGAGGCAGTGCCTGAGGTCGGCTCCGGTGGCCCGCGCGGCGCGCGCGTGCCGCCGCGGCCCGGCCGCCTTCGGCTTGTCCCGGGCGGCGCTCGCACCCGCATCGGCAGGCTGGCCGGCCGGCTGCTGCGTCGCGGCCTGCGCGATCTTCGTTCCGGCGTCCGCCGCCGTCGTCGACGCCTGGGCGATCGCTGCGTGAGCGAGCACGCCCGAGAGAATCAGCATCGTCGTGATGGTGCGCATGGAGACCCCCCGTTCGTCGTGACGCTAACCCTCGCGGCGCCGCCTGGACGCGTGCGGGCTGACGAGCGCGCGAAATCCGCATACGAATGGCGCGGCCGGCATGGGCACCGGACGCCAACCCCGGCCGCCTCAACGGTCGCGCGCGAGCCTCACGCCCGAGAACTGCCAGCGCTGGTGCGGGTAGAAGAAGTTCCGATAGGTGGCGCGCAAATGCCCATCGGGCGTCGCGCACGACCCGCCGCGCAGCACGTACTGGCCGCACATGAACTTGCCGTTGTACTCGCCGACGGCCCCTTCGGCGACGCGGAACCCGGGGTACGGCGCGAACGCGCTCGCGGTCCACTCCCAGACGTCGCCGTAGAGCTGGCGCAGCGGCGCCTGCGCGTCGTGCGAGGCGGCGCGCGGCCGGTAGCGCCCCGTCGAGGCGAAGTTGCCCGCGATCGGCTGCGCGCGGGCCGCGACCTCCCACTCGTGCTCGGTCGGAAGCCGGGCGCCGCGCCAGCGCGCGAACGCGTCGGCCTCGAAGTACGACACGTTCGAGACCGGCGCCTGCACGTCGAGCGCGCGCTCACCCGACAGCGTCATCTGCAGCCAGGCACCGTCGCGCCTGTCCCAGTAAAGCGGTGCCTGCCAGCCTTCGGCCTGCACCCTCGCCCAGCCGTCGGCGAGCCACAGCCGCGGCTCGCGGTAGCCACCGTCGGCGATGAACTCGCACCACTCGCCGATGGTCACCGGGCAGCTGGCCAGCGCATATGGCGCGAGCGCGACCCGATGGCGCGGCGTCTCGCAATCGAACGCGAAGCCCGGGCCGTCGTGCCCGACCTCCACCACGCCGCCGTCGTAGTCGATCCATGTCGCGGGTTCGGCGGCTGGAGGCGCGACGGCCTCCTCTGCGCTGGCCGCTCGATAGACGGGCCGCAACGGATTCTGCGCGAACAGGTGCAGGAGGTCGGTCAGCAGCAGTTCCTGGTGTTGCTGCTCGTGCTGGATGCCGAGTTCGACCAGCTCGAGCGCCGGCCGCGGCGACTCACGGACCAGCAGCGTCGACAAGGCGTCGTCGATGTGCCGCCGATAGGCGACGACCTCTTCGATCGACGGACGGGTCAGCAGGCCGCGCCTGGGGCGCGCATGGCGTGGCCCGACCGCCTCGTAGTACGAATTGAACAGGAAGCGATAGCGCGGGTCCGCCGGCCGGTAGCCCGACACGAACGGGCCGAGCACGAACTCCTCGAAGAACCAGGTCGTGTGCGCCAGGTGCCACTTCGCCGGGCTCGCGTCGTCCATCGACTGGACCGTGGCGTCGGCGTCGCTCAGTCCGTCGATCAGGTGCAGCGTCCGGGCGCGGCAGTCGAAGAGGCGCTGTCGCAACGCCTGCGCCGGCACGTCCGCGGCCGGCTCGATTCCGGTCTGCATCGCGACTCCATCTCGTCTGCTGGCAAGCCATCATGCTACGCCGCAGCCGCCCCGGATTGAGAGCGACGTGCGACGCCGGCCGGGGGCGCCGGGACGGAGCTAACATCTGCCCTTTCGGCGCCGTTCTGGCCCAAGGTGCGCGTCCCCGTGAAAAGGCTCGTTCTCGCGCTCGGGTTGATGGCCTGGCTGTCTCCAGCCTGGTCGCGAATGGTCGAGGAGCAGTTCGACCTGCCGGTGCGGGTCACCGATGCGTTCGGCAAGAAGATCACCCACGACGTCCACGTCACGGTGTTCCGCGACGATGCCGCCGGCGCACCGCGCCCCGTCGCGGTCGTCGATCACGGGCGCTCTGCCGAAGCGCAGGAACGCGTGACGATGGGCCGCGCCCGCTTTCCGGTGGCTGCAAGGTGGCTGGTGCAGATGGGATTCGTCGTCGCGGTGCCGACGCGCATCGGATACGGCGTGACCGGTGGCGACGACGCGGAAGACACGCCCGGGCCCTGCGAGGCGCGCAATTTCGGCCCCGGGCTGACGGCCGCCGCAGAGCAGACGCTCGCAGTTCTGAAGGCAATGCGCGAACGCAGCGACGTGCGCAGCGACCGTGCGATCGTGATCGGGGTGTCGTTCGGCGGCGCAACCGCGGTGGCGGTGGCCGCGCTCGCCCCGCCCGGCGTCGACGCGGCGATCAACTTTGCGGGCGGCGCCGGGGGCAACCCGAGTTTGCGCCCCGGACGGCCGTGCTCCGCGCACATGATGGAGCGCCTGTTCGCCGAATATGGTCGTCGCGCGCGCATGCCGACACTGTGGATCTACGCGGAGAACGACCGATTCTTCGGGTCCGAACATCCGAAGACGTGGTTCGACGCCTTCCGCAAGGCGGGCGGCAACGGAGAGTTCGTACAGCTTCCGCCGGCCGGCGAAGACGGGCACCGGGTCTTCGTAGAGTTCCCGGCGCTCTGGCAACCGCTGGTCGCCGACTTCCTGCACAGGCAAGGCTATCGCGCAGCGGAGGCCGTCAGGTGACGGCTGCCGGCGCGCTGCACGTCGACACGCCAATCACCGTGAGCCCGGCACCCCATTCCCCGGCCCCGGAACGCGCTGCGCCTCGTCCGCCGGGCGAGCCCGATCGAGCAGCGTGGCGTACGCCGCCGCGGCGCCGCGCACGCCAATGCCGGCGTACAGGTTCGCCGTGGTGCGAGGATCGCTGTGCCCGAGCAGGCTGCTGACCAGCCCGAGCTCACCGGGCCGCTCGCGCAGCACCAGCATGGCCGCGAGATGCCTGAACTGGCCCGGCGTCAGCGCGACACCGATCGCCCGCCGCGTCTGCGTCGCGATGCCGTACCGCAGCGCCGCGTCCGGCACCGGCTCGCCGTCGGGACGCACGAACAACCGGTGACGGGCACTCGGCGGCAGCCGGGCATGGCACCCGTCGAGGTAATCGTCGATGAGTGCCTTGGTGGGTCCAACGATCGGACATGCGGTCGCGTGCGACGCGCCGCCGGCACCCCTGCCCGGCACGACGGACATGGACCCCTGTCGTCCCGACGGACGTAGCAGCCCGCGCCCGAGCTCGAGTCCGGCCAACTCCCGAAGCCGCAGTGGCACCGAGAGCAGTAGCGCAATCGCCACGCCGACCTGTGCCTGTCGCACGGCTCGCCCGTCCAGCGACCGGCCACCCGAGGCCTGCGCGAACAACCTCTGCGGCAGCGCCAGCAGCGCGGCGAGCACCTTCGGATCGGCAAACGGCTCGATGGCCCGGCGGTTCCGATCCGCGAACCCCGCCGGACGGCTGCCCAGCCGTCGCTTGAACTGGCCCAACTGGTCGAGTTGCGACGCGGGCGCCTTCACCCACTGGCGTGCGACCCCGAACAGCGTTCCCGCGAGACCCTGCACGAACGCGCTCGGGCGGCGTTCCGGCCCTGCCTCGAGGTACTCTGCGAGGACGAGCTTGAAATTGACCGGCTCGACCAGCGTCGCGAGATTGATTACCCGGCGCGCGTAGCCGAGGCGACGGGCCAGCGCCGAAGCCGCGAGCCGGAGGTGCTCGCCGCGGAGTCGGACGGTGGCCGGCGAGAGGCTGCGCGGCGACCCATTGCGAGCCAGGCGCCCGGAATGGGCCGCCCACGCGAGGTAGCTGTCGAGATCGCGCCCGAACGAGATCGGAAACGCCTCGACCGGCAACCGCCCCGGGCGCGCGGTCGGCGCTGGCGCCGCGAGCGTCGTCGACGGCCAACCCGCGACGGATCCGACGGCCTCGTTCCAGCAGGCGATCGCCTGCCTGCGAAAGGCCCGCCCCCTGGCCTCGCCCCGCGTCGCCGCAACGCGCGCAGCGATCGCTTCCACGAACGCCACGGTGACCCCTTCCGGCTCGACCCCGCTTGCCGATGCTTCGCGGATCAGTCGCGACAGCCCGTTGCGCAATCGGGGGATGTCGAGCCGCTCCCGCAGCGCGGCCCAGCGTGGCGTCAGGGCGGCGCCCCGGGTCGGCGCCGCGACGGCGTCGACGCCAAGCGCGATCGCGCGCTTGAGCCGCCAGCGGGCATTGGCCACCGTCTTGTCGGACCGGCCCCGTGCCGGCTTCGGCACGGCGGCGAGCCGGCGCTCGACGTCGGCCGCGTCGGCCGGGACAGACGCCGGCGGCGCGCCGAGGATCGAGCAGACCGTGCGGGCGGCGCCCCGGAAGGCTCGCCGGTCGCGCTCGGCGATCGCGGGCTCCGTCTCGATCCAGGCCAGCACGTCGGCCAGGCTGCGCCGGGTCGCGTCGGGGTCGTCGACGAGCGCGGGGGCATCCTGGTTCGCAGACGCGGGCATGACAGTCGCAGCGGCATCAGTGACGTTGGCGAGAATACTCCATGTGCATGGGTTGAACAATTACGCGGTTTGTTTCCCATTAGTCGGCCAGGTCCAGCGGCGGACCTGCCCGAATGCGGCGCCTGCACGGCCTGCCGCAACCCTGGCGGCCTTGTCGGCAGGATTTACACCGTCCAGCGGGTCGGCCAGCCAAGTGATTGATTTCACGAATCGGCCCGCTTATTGCTTGACATCGAAGACTCGATTGCAACGAGCGGAAGGAGTTCCCCCGATGTCCCTGGCCCGCACCTTGCGCCAACACGCCAGCCTGATCGCGCTGACGCTCGGCCTGTCTGTCAGTTCGTCAGCTTCAGCGGCAGTGCTGCTGTCGGAAACCTTCACCGGCGCGACGTTCTACGACGGCCTGACGATCAACCTGTCGAACGCCAGCACGGCCGACGACAACCTGAACAAGTGGATCAAGCTGGGCACCTGGTCGGTCCAGTCGGGCGGAATCTGTGCCGCGCCCTGCGACGGCAGCTTCGCCCAGCACGTGCCGCCCACCAGCGACAACACCAACCTGCTGTTCTACGGGTTGAGTGCAGGTTCGGTCGCCGCCGGCACGAACCTGACCCTGAGCTTCGACTACATCAGCTCCAACCGCATCGCGACCGTGTACCTGGCCGGCATGACGGTCGGGTCGAACTCGCTCGATCCGTTCGCGCCGTGGTTCAACGTCGAGGCGCCCCCCACCGACGGCGTCCTGCTGTCGAGCGTGGCGCTCGGGCAGACCGCGACCTGGAACTCGGTATCGCTCGACGTCACGCTCGGACAGTCGTTCGACGCGCTGGTCATCGGCTTCGCGATGGGCGGCACCAGCGGCGCCCGCGGTGTCGACAACGTCGTGTTGCGGACGGTCCCCGAGCCGGGCCCGCTGGCGTTGCTCGGGCTCGGCGCAGCGGTGCTGGCGCTGGCCGCACGCCGCCGCAGGAAATAGCTCGCCTTCGGCCCGGATGAACGAGCCCCGCCGCGGCGGGGCTCTTCGTTTCTGCGCCACCCCACCGCCCTGCTCCGCAGGACACTGGGGCCTGTCGACCCTACCCGCCCATCATCTGGTTCGGCAGCCAGGTCGCGATCTCGGGAAAGATCGCCAGCAGCACCATCGTCAGCAGCATGATCGCGACGAACGGCATCGCGCCCAGCAGCACGGTCGTGAGCGGCACCTGCGGCGCCACGCCCTTGAGCACGTACAGGTTCAGCCCCACCGGCGGCGTGATCAGCCCGACCTCCATGTTGATGGTGAGGATCACCGCGAACCAGATTAGGTCGAAGCCGCTGGCCTCGAGCACCGGCGTGAGGATCGGCATCACCATCACGATGATCGCCACCGGCGGCAGGAAGCAGCCGGCAAGGAGCAGGAACGCGTTGATCGCCAGCATCAGCACCCAGCGGTTCAGGCCCAGGTCGACCAGCGCCTGCGCCGCGGTCTGCGTCACGTAGAGCAGCGACATCATGTACGAGAAGATCGCCGCGGCGCCGATGATCATCAGGATCATCGTCGACTCGCGCACGGTCTCTCTCATGATCCGCCACAGGTCGTCGGCCCGCCACGCGCGGTAGATCGCCACCACCAGCAGCAGCGCCAGCACCGCCGAGATCGCCGCCACTTCCGAGGGCGTCGCGAGCCCGCCGTACATCGCGTAGGCGATCGCGACGATGATCGCGATGAACGGCGACACGCGCCCCAACCCGTGCATCTTCTCGGCCAGCGTGTAGCCGCGCTCCTCGACCTCCAGCCCGCGCCTGGACACCAGCGTCGCGATCCAGGCGTAGAGCGAGAACAGCACGACCAGCAGGATGCCCGGCACGATACCCGCGAGGAACAACCGCCCGATCGACGTCTCGGTCGCCAACCCGTAGAGGATCATCGTGATCGACGGCGGGATCAGGATGCCGAGCGTGCCGCCGGCGCAGATCGAGCCGGTGGCCAGCGCGGGCGACACGCCCCGGCGCAGCATCTCGGGCACGCCCGCCTTGCCGATGGCAGCCGCGGTGGCGGGACTCGATCCGCAGATTGCCGAGAACACGCCGCACGCGAGGATGTTCGCGATGACGAGCCCGCCCGGCACACGTGCCAGCCAGCGATGCAGCGACTCGTAGATGTCGCGGCCGGCGGCCGACGAGCCGATCGCCGCGCCGAGCAGCACGAACAACGGGATCGTCAGCAGCGCGAACGAGGAGAGCTCGTCCATCATCACGATCGGCACGTTGGCGATGCTGGCGAACCCCTGGAACACGATCAGGAAGCCCACCGACACCAGCGTCAGGCCCCAGGCGATCGGCAGGCCGGAGAACAGCACGAACAGCGTGACGACCAGGATCAGCAGGCCGACCTGCATCTCACTCATGCGCGAGGCTCTCGGGTTCGGGCGAGCGCACCAGCTCGGCCAGGTACTGCACCGCGGTCAGGCCCAGCCCGAGCGGCATCATCAGGAACAGCGGCCACTTGTACGGCGCCCACGTGCTCTCGGTGCGCTCTCCGCGCAGCATCGATTCCCAGGTGAGTTCGCCGCCGAGCACGGCCAGGTACAGGCAGACCAGCAGGCCGACGATCGCCACGACGATCGCCAGCCTCGTGCGCCAGCGCTGGGGCAGGTAGTGCGACAGCAGGTCGACGCCGACGTGGCCGCTGGTCTTCAGCGTGTACGGCGATGCGAGGAACAGCGACGCCACCATCATGTAGACCGAGAATTCGATCTCCCAGAAGGTGGAGTTGCCCAGCGCCCGGTAGACGACGCTCCAGGTGATGACGATCGACGCGGCGATCAGCAGCACCGCGGCGACGACCGCCAGCGCGTCGCTGAGGCGGTCGACCGCCCGGACGAAGGGGCGCATGCGCCGCTTACTTGACTTGCAGCAGCGCGTCCATCAGGTCCTTCGCCTCGGGAGAGATCGCGGCGAACTCCTTCCACGAGGTGTCCTTGGCCAGCGCCAGCCACTGGTCGAACTCGGCCTTGGTCATCTGATGAACCTTGCCGCCGGCCTTGCGATACGCCTCGGCCATCTTCTCGCCCGCCTCGCGCTGCAGCTTCAGGAAGTACTCGTCGGACTTGTTCGCCGCGTCCTCGAAGATCTTCTGCTGCGCCGGCGTGAGCTTGTCCCAGTGCTGCTTCGACATCACCAGCGGCTGCATCAGCATCCACAGCGTGTAGTCGCCCGGCACCGTCGCGTGCTTCGTCTGCTCGTACAGGCGCATGCTGACGAAGGTCTCGGCCGAGGTCAGCGTCGCGTTGAGCACGCCGGACTGCAGCGCCGGATAGAGCTCGCTGGAGGCCATGCTGACCACCGAGGCGCCTGCGGTCTTCAGCATCGACTCGAAGGTCGGGTCGGCCGCGCGCATCTTCAGGCCCGCCACCGACTTCGGATCGGTGATGTCGCGGTCCTTCGCCGCGAAGCCGCCGGGCGTCCACCACCACGTCACGATGTGAACGCCGTTCCTGTGCGCCAGCGCCTGCAGCTTCTGCTGGTACGGCGAGTTCTTCAGCTTCATCGCGAAGTCGAGGTTCGGGATCGTGCCCGGCAGGATGACCGCCGAGAACTCCTTCGCCTTGCCCACCGCGTACGACATCGGGAAGACCGCCATCTCGAGCGTGCCGTTCTGCAGCGCGTCGAACTGCGCGACCGGCTTGATGCCCAGCGAGCTCGACGGGAAGATGCGGAACTTGATGCTCTTGTCGTGCTTGGTCACCTCGTCGACGAACACCCGTGTGGCGAGGTCGCGGCCGTCGGCGTTGGCCTTGAACTGGTGCGAGATCTTGATTTCCTGCGCGTTGACGCCGACGTTCGCGCCGAACGCGAACGCCAGTGCCGCCACCAGGGCGGCGCCCATCCTGACCGTCTTTGCCATGCTGTCTCCCCTGTCGTGAGCACGCCCCGTTGCGGGGCGCGTGCCGTCTTCTACTTGTGACCGATTCTCAATATGCGTGGCGCCCCGGCGGCCTGTCAACTGAGGGGAAATGCCGGGTGATCGACCGCTCGGGCTAGGCGAGCGTCGCGCGAATCGCGTCGGCGGCCTCGCGCAGACGCGGCACCTGCCCCAGCAGATCCTCGAGCGTCATGCGCCCTTCGGGCGCCTGGACGGCTACCGCCGCGCAAGCCCGCTGCCGATCGAGCATCACCGGAACGGCGATCGCATTGAGGCCGCGCAGGTGCTCCGAGCGATTGATGCCGATGCGCCGCCGGCGCGTCTCGACCAGCTCGCGCTCGAGCACCTCGCGATCGACGATGGTGGCACCCGTGTAGCCGCGTAGCGACAGCTGTGCGATCAGTCGCTCGCGCTGCGCCTTCGGCAGCAGGCTCAACAGCAGCTTGCCGCTCGAGGTGGCGTGCAGCGGCACGTGCGAGCCGGGCGCGAGCATCATCCGCAGCGGCCAGGAGGTCTCGACCCGATCGAGGTAGACGACGTCGGTGCCGGCGAGCGCGGTGAGGTTGCAGGTCTCGCCGATCGTGTCGACCAGTCGCTGCAGGATCGCCCTGCGCTCCTGGCGCGCGGGCCCGTTCATCATTGCGTCGAGCGCCATCCGCTCGACGCGCACGCCGAGTTGCAGCCGCCGCCCCGTCGGCTCGCGCATCAGCAGGCCGGCCTGCTGCAGCTGGCCGACCAGCCGGTGCACGGTCTGCTTCGGCAGCGCGATCGCCTCGACGATCTCGGCCAGCGTGCAGCCGTCCACGCGCGCGGCCACGACCTCGAGCACGCGGAACGCCCGCACTGCCGCCGCGTTCGCCTGGTTGCTCTGCATCGGTCGCCTCCCCCTGCCGTTGCACCTTCGCGTTGCATCTGAAAATACACTAATCGGGACGCCACTGCACCGCGTTCGGCCATAACATGATGCGAATCCCGTGTCGGCCAAGGGCCCAATGAGCCGTGCAAGAGGCCTGCCGCCCGGGACATCCGACCGCGACGGTCGCCCCGACGAGGAGACAACGATGCCTGCGCAACAGCCAACCACCCCTTCCCGCGAACCGAACTCCACGCGCCGCACGCTGCTTGGCGCAGCCGGCGCCCTTGCGCTTGCGCCGGCGCTGGCGCGGGCCCAGGACAAGTTCCCTTCGCGACCGATCGAGTTCGTCGTGCCGTGGGGGGCCGGCGGCGGCGCCGATCAGCTGGCGCGTCGCACCGGCAAGCTGCTCGAGGCCGAGCTCAAGGTGTCATTGCCGGTGCTGAACATCGCCGGCGCCACCGGCAACACCGGGACCGCCAAGATGCTGTCGGCGCCGGCCGACGGCTACACGATCTGCGTGTTCATCGGCGACACGCTGGCCTCGCTGGCCGGCGGCAAGGGCCGATGGAAGCTCTCGGACATCACGCCGCTGGGCATCATGATCCGCCAGCCGAGCGGCCTGTTCGTCAAGGCCGACGCGAAGTGGAAGAATTTCGCCGAACTGCTCGCCGACGCGCGCAACCACGAGCTGAAAGTCGGCGTCACCGGCTTCGGCAGCGTCGACGAGATCCTGGTCAACCAGATGAATGCGAAGGGCTACAAGTTCCGCGTCGTACCGTTTGCGGCGCCGGGCGAGCGCTACACGTCGGTGCTCGGCGGCCATGCCGACATCGTGATCGAGCAGGCCGGCGACGTGCGCTCGTTCCTCGCGAACAAGCAGATGCGACCGGTCACGTTCTTCGCCGACCAGCCGCAGACGGGTTACGCGGACATTCCGCTGGCGAAGGACTCGGGCTTCCCGATCGTCATCAGCCAGTTCCGCGCGATCGTCGTCCGCGCGGGCACCGACCCGAAGCACGTCGCGACGCTGGCCGCCGCGATCGAGAAGGTCGCGCGCAGCGACGACTTCAAGCAGTACCTGACCGACGAACTGGCCTTCGCCGACAGCTACATCCCCGCGGACAAGGCCGCCGCGTTCCTGAAGGGCGAGCTCGACCGGATCGAGGCCAACATGCCGGCGAAGTCCTGAGGCCGGCGGGCGCACGGAGCCGCTGCGATGACCCACCGCATGAGGCGGGTGCTGCCGCACCTGGTGATGCTGCTGGTTTCGGTGCTGCTGTACTGGGCGGCGCTGCAGATCGACACGCGTGGCGCCGAGGGCGGTCGGCGCATCGGCCCGGAGTTCTGGCCGAAGGCGATCATCGTCATCATGGGCGCGTTGTGTGTCTACGAGGTCGTCAAGCGCCTGCTCGTGAAGACGACGTTCACCGCCGAGGGGCTCACGGGCGACGTCGACCACAACCCGGCCGAGCCGGCGCCGGCCGAGCCGGCGCCGGAGGCCGAGGTGGCGCCGCCGGCGCAGCGCGAGCACCCGGGACGCTTGCTGGCCGGGATCGTCCTCATCGCAGCGTTCGCGCTCGGCGTCGACTGGCTCGGCTTCTTCGTGGCCACGGCGGTGTTCCTGGTGGCGTTCATGCTGATCGGGGGGTTCAGGCGCCCGCTGCTGGCAGCGGGCATCGGCGTCGCGGGCAGCTTCCTGCTGATCGTGATCTTCATGCGCGTGGCCTACATCTCGCTGCCGCTGGGTGCGGGGCCCTTTCGCGAGTTGTCGCTGGCGCTGCTGCGCCTGCTGGGCGTGAGCTGAGGAGGCGACCGCGATGGACGTGTTGACGCACCTGTTCGGCGGCATCCTCACGGTGCTCTCGCCGGTTCACTTCCTCGTGCTGCTGATCGGGCTGGTGCTGGGCATGCTGGTGGCGGTGCTGCCCGGGCTGACGCTGGTGATGGGCGTCGTCCTCGCGCTGCCGTTCACCTACAAGATGGGGGTGGGTCCCGGGCTGATCCTCCTCACGGCGATGTACGCGTCGGGCACGTACGCCGGCGCGATCACGTCGATCCTGTTCCGGATCCCCGGCGAGCCGATGGACGTTCCGCTGCTGTGGGACGGCTACGAGATGACGCGCAAGGGGCAGGCTGCCAAGGCGCTCGGGTGGTCGCTGATGGCCTCGTTCATCGGCGGGATCGCCTCGGCGGTGATGATGGTGGCGATGGCCGAGCCGGTGGCGCACATGGCGCTGAGCTTCTCGTCGCCGGAGTTCTTCGCGATCGTGTTCTTCGGCCTGATCAGCGTGGTCGCGCTGTCGGGCGACTCGGTGGTGAACTCGCTGATCAGCCTGTGCATGGGGCTGCTGATCGCGACGGTCGGCGTCGACTCGATCTACGGCGCCGAGCGCTTTGCGTTCGGCCAGCCGTTCCTGCTCGACGGCATCGAGTTCCTGCTGGTGATGGTGGGCGCCTACGGGATCGGCGAGGTGCTCACGCGGCTGCGCGCGGGCTTCGCCGCCGAGCCCGGCGAGGCCGGCGACGGGCAGGCGCGCTTTCGCACGGCGCTGCCGCGATGGGCCGAGATCGTGCGGATGAAGTACACGCTGCTGCGCGGCACGCTCACCGGCGTGGTGGTCGGCATCGTGCCCGGCGCCGGGGCGACGGTCTCCGCGTTCGTCGCCTACGGGCTGGAGAGCCAGTACGGCAAGAACCGCAAGCAGCTCGGCACCGGCGCGCCCGAGGGCATCGTCGTCGCCAAGTCGGCGGCCACCGCGTCGGTCGGCGGCGCGCTCGTGCCGCTGCTGGCGATGGGCATCCCGGGCAGCGGCGCCACCGCGATCATCCTGGCGGCGTTCCTGCTGCACGGCATCCAGCCCGGGCCTCAGGTGTTCGTGAGCAGCACCGACCTGGTCTACACCGTGTTCGCGGCGGTGTTCCTGTCGGTCATCGGCATGTGCGTGCTGGGCTACTTCGCGATCAAGCCGCTGTGCAAGGTGCTCGATGCGCCCGAAGCCATCGTCTCGGCGTTCGTGGTCGTGTTCTGCTTCGTCGGCGCGTTCGCCGCGCGCAACAGCCTGTCCGACCTGTACGTGATCTCCGCCTTCGGGCTCGTCGGCTACCTGTTCGAGCGCTTCAGGTTTCCGATCGCGCCGCTGGTGCTGGGCACCATCCTCGGTCCGCTGGCCGAGACCAACTTCATGACGCTGATGGTCAGCTTCGACAACGACTGGACCATCCTGTTCCGCCGCCCGATCAGCGGCGTGGTGATGGTCCTGGCGCTCATCGGCCTGTTCTGGCCGATCGTGCGCGCG